>JBJMVW010000138.1:0-14362 GCA_045810465.1 Massilia sp.
ACTGGGGTTCCCGCCTTCGCGGGAACGACGTAGGTTTATTTTTCCGCCACTTTCGCCCATGCCGTTGGCGGCAAAACGTCATCCCCGCGAAGGCGGGGATCCCAGTTTGCGTGCATGGCGCGAAGCGGGCGAAAGTGGTGCGGGTGAAAACTGGGGTTCCCGCCTGCGCGGGAACGACAGGGTTTTACTTCGCCGCCGCTTCCACCACCGGCAGCTCGATAAAGCTGCTGTGATACACCCGCTGCGTCGCCTTCTTGTAATCGCCCGGCTTGGCCCAGAAGATGTTCTCCACGAACGTCTGCGGGTTGCGGTCGTACAGCGGGAACCAGCTGGACTGCACCTGCACCATGATCCGGTGCCCCGGCAGGAACACGTGGTTCGCGGTCGGCAGCGCGAAGCGGTACGGCAGCGGCTTGTTCGGCGCGATCGGCTTCGCGGTCTCGAAGCCTTCGCGGTAGCGCCCGCGGAAGATGTCGCCCGAGACCATCAGCTGATAGCCGCCCATCTTCGGCTGGCTGCCCACCTGGTCCGGATACACGTCGATCAGCTTGACCACCCAGTCCGAATCGCTGCCGCTGGTCGACGCGACCAGGTTCGCGACCGGCTCGCCGCTGATCTTCACCGGCGCGGTCAGCACGTCCGACGTAAACGTCACCACGTCGGTGCGGCCCGACGCTTCGCGCTGGTCGTCCACCAGCCAGCGCGGCCAGCTCTGGCCCTTGGCTTCGTCGTAGCCTTGCGGCGGGATCGGGCGCTGGCGGAACGGCACCGGCTTGCCCGGGTCGGACACATATTCGTCGTAGGCGCGTTCGTCGGCCGCAGCGCCGAAGCTGGCCTTCTGGCCACCGCCCAGCCGCAGCGCGGCGGGCCTGATCGCGCAGCCGCTGGTGCAGCCGCTCGGCCACGCGTTCAGCTGGCGCCACTTGTTGGTGCCGGTCTCGAACGCCGTCACCGGGGCGATTGGCGGCTGGCTCGCGTCGTCTTTCAGGTAGCGGTCGAGGAAGGGCCGCAGTACCTCCTGGCGGAAGTGCTCGGCCGTGTCGGCCCCGAACCTGATCGCGCCAAGGCTGCTGCCGTCGCCGATCGCGCCGCCGTGCGCCCACGGACCCATCGCCAGGAACACCTTGTCGTTGCCCTTGTCGTTCGGTTTGATCGCCTTGTACACCGCAACCGCGCCGTAGATGTCTTCCGCGTCCCACAGGCTGTGCACCAGCAGCGTCGGCACCGTGACCGGCTGCCCGGCCAGGATCTTGTCCATCGCCTGCTGCTGCCAGAAGCTGTCGTAGCTCGGGTGCGCCAGGATCTTGCGCCAGAAGCCGCTCTGCTCGACGCCGCGCTGGCGACCCAGTTCGCCGACCGAACCGGCGCGCATGTACATGTCGTAGTCGTCGTAGTTCGAGGTGAACCACTTGGCCTCGTTCTTGCGCGTGGCGACCTGCTCCATCACGTACGACAGGTTGATCTGCCTGAACGCGCCGTTGTGGAACCAGTCATCGCCCTTCCAGCCATCGACCATCGGGTTCATCGGCACGGCGGCCTTCAACGCCGGGTGCGGGTTCACCAGCGCCATGAGCGGCAGGAAGCCGTCGTACGAAATGCCGATGATGCCGACCTTGCCGTTGGACTCGGGGAGGTTCTTCGTCAGCCACTCGATGGTGTCCCAGGTATCGGTCGAGTGGTCGACCGGGGTCGGGTTGAGGGACCCGTGCAGCGGCCGGTTCATCACGTAGTCGCCCTCCGAGCCGTGCTTGCCGCGCACGTCCTGCACCACCCGGATGTAGCCACCCTCGACGATCACGTCGGACGCGTTGTCGTAGCCCTGCAGGATCGCGCCCAGGTCGGAGCTCTCGGCGTGGCCGGTCAGGCTGGCCGCGTCGTACGGCGTGCGGGTCAGCAGGACCGGCGCGTTCTTCGCGTTGCGCGGCACGATGATCACGGTGTTGAGCTTCACGCCGTCGCGCATCGGGATCATCACGGTGCGCTTGACGTAGTTGAAGCTGGCGGTCGGGCCGGCGAATTCGGTTGGGGTTTCGGATGGCAGGGCCGGGTAGAGCGGCGCGGTCTGTGCGTGCGCGAGGCCGGCGAGGAGCAGCGCGCCGGCAAGCGGCGCAAAGCGGGCGATGGTTGACTTCATGGGCTTCCTTGTGTGAGCTTGCTGGTAAATACAACGCCGGTGCGGCTGGGACAGCTGCGGCGTTACAGTAGCACAAGGAAGTTGGGTGGCCCGAAAGCATTCCGACGTCCTTCCCGCGGAGGCGGGAACCCATGCGTCACCTGGTCATTGGCTCAGCATGGATTCCCGCCTCCGCGGGAACGACGGGCGTTTACTCGACTGTCTGGCGGCTGCCGCTGCGATCGACGACGAGCAGGCCCGCGCGCTCGCGCGCTGCGCCGCCACGTCCCGCGACATTGACCGCCGCGCTGCCCGGCCCGCGCACCTCGATATCGGCATGGCCGGCCAGCAGGCGCCTTGCCGACAGCGTGCCCGAACCGCTCAGCCGCGCATTCACCTGGTCCACCGCGCCGTCGATCGAGGCATTGCCCGGCCCGCTCATCTGCAGCAGCAGGCGCTTGCCGGCCATGGTGGCGCTCAAGCCGCCGGAGCTGTGCAGGCCCGCGTCGAGGGTGTCGGACACGGTCGACAGTTCGACGTCGCCGGGCCCCCGGCTGTTGACCACCGCCTTGCCTACTTTCAGTCCGCGCGCATCGAGGTCGCCCGATCCGCTCAGTTCCGCGTTCAGGTCGGCGGCGCTTCCGGCCAGCGTTACCTTGCCCGGACCGCTGATGCGTACCTGCGCCGACTGCGCCTGCAGGCCGCTGGCGGCCAGGTCGCCCGAACCGTGGACCTCGGCGTCGAGCTTGCGGATCGCGCCGCCCACGCACGCATTGCCCGGTCCGTGCTGGACCGTGCGCACATTTTCCACCAGCAGGGCGCAGCCTTCGAAATCACCCGAACCGCTGATCTCGGCACGCAGTTCGCGGCTGCTGCCGGCCAGCCTGATGCTGCCTGGCCCGCGCATCTGGGCCGTGACGCGCGCCACGCGCAGCCCATCGGCCGTCAGGTCGCCGGAACCGCTCACGGCCGCCACCAGTTCGTTGCCGACGCCCGCCAGCTGCACGTCGCCGGGCCCCGACATCGCCAGGTTCACGTTGGCGGCCTTCAGCTGGTGCAGGTCGACGTCGCCGCTGCCGCTGCTCTTGACCACCAGTTCGCGCACCGCGCCATTGGCGTGCACGTCGCCGGGGCCATCGTTGTTCAACGTGAAGCGGTCGCCCGCGATCTGGTCGAGTTCGACGTCGCCGCTGCCGGCGTTGCGCAGGCTGGTCAAGGTTGGCGCGGTGATGTTCACCGTGACCGTATCGCGCCGCTTGCCGATCCCGAAGTAGAAGCCGTTGCGCGCGACAGGGCGCACGATGAGCGTGTCGCCGCGCACCAGCACCTCGACCTCGTCGAGCTGCTTGCGCTCGCCCGACAGTTCGACGCCGCCCTTGCCGTGCGCGCGCACCAGCACATGGTAGGGACCGGCCAGCTCGATGGCCGAGAAGGCGCCGACCTGGCGCTGTTCGGTGACGATATCGGCGCGCCCGGAATCGGCGTGGCTGGCCTGGCTGGCGATGGCGCCGGCGGCGATGGTGGCGGCGAAGGCGGTGTACCTGAGGACAGTTTTCATTGGTTGTCGTAGTTGGGAACGGCGGCGTGCCGGTAGCCTGGACAATATGGCAAAACCGGGCCGCGCGCCCCGCCCAAACGACAGACGAGCAAAAAACCGGCGCCAACTGCAGAACACGCGGGGTGAACCGCGCAGGCCCGACCGGGTGTATATTGAGAACGTTAAAATATTGATCACCTTTTCGCCGAAAGGGCAATCATGTCCTCGCTCACCGTCCGCAAGCTCGAGATCGACCTGTCCGACGGCTTTGGCCGCCACTGGCTGGGCGGCGACGCCTACCGCACCCAGCTGTTCAATGCCTTGTCGATGACGTTTCCCGTCGGCGAGCAGATGTTCATCGACAGTGTGCGCGCGGTGCCGCCGGAACAGCTGGCCGACCCGGGGCTGCGCGCGGACGTCAAGGACTTCATCGGCCAGGAAGCGAGCCACCGTTTCGTGCACATCCAGTACAACGCCCAGCTGGCGCGCCAGGGGCTCGATTTCACGCTCGGCCCGTCGATCCTGCGCCGGGTGGAGCACATTTACAAGCTGCCGCTGCATGCGCGCCTCGCGATAACCTGCGCGCTCGAGCACTACACCGCGATCCTGGCCGACGGCGCGCTGCTCCATCCGGAATGGCTGGGCGACGCCGAGCCGGCCATGCGCACGCTGTGGTCGTGGCACGCGGTGGAGGAGACCGAGCACAAGGCGGTCGCGTTCGACGCCTATCTTGCGGCCGGCGGCAAATACTGGCCACGCGTGCTGTGGTACCTGCAAGTGAGCAGTATTTTCTGGACCGATACGTTCCGCCAGACCGTGCACAACCTGCGCAACGACGGCCAGCTGTACAAGGCGGGAACCTGGATCAGTGCGGCGCGCACCTGGTTCGGCCGGCGCGGCATGGCGTGGCACATCCTGCCGCAGGCGCTGCGCTATCTGTCGCCATCGTTCCATCCTTGGCAGCACGACAACAGGCGCCTGGTCTCGATGTGGCTTGACGGCAACAGCTCGGCCTTCCGCGCGGTCAACAGCACCCCATCCTGAGGCGGCGGCCGGCCGGGCGGTGGCGGAGGCCGGGGGCGAAGTGTCATAATGAGCGACTCGACGAAGGAGACAATCGGTGATTCGTTATATGGGCACACGCAAGAATGCGGACGGTGCCAACATCTACGTGTTCATAGTGAACGGTATGCAGAAGGAAGTCCGCGAACACGCCCTCAAGCAGCACCCCGGCTGCTACGAGGCGCTGCCCGAGTCGGCCAAGGCGCAAATCGCCGCCAATCGCGCGTGGTTGTCCAAGCTGTGAGGCGCTGCGCGCCGTGAGCCGACCCGCGAGCAACCGGTCCCGTGCGCTGCTGGCCGCGCTCGCCTTGTGCCTGCCGCTGGCGCCGGCGCAGGCGCTGCCATCGACCTTCGGCCCGGTGATCGGCAGCGCGCTACTGTGCCGTAGCCATCTCGACAACGCTTATTTCCATTCGTGGCTGGAAGCCGCGTTCGGGCCGTCGTACAAGCACGAGGGCGGCGCCTACTGGTTCAAGGCGCCCGACGCGACGCTGTGGGGCACCCCGGTGTCGGAGATCATCGTCAGCGACGACACCAGCCCGCTGGTCTTCGTTGGCGCGGTGGCCGAGAGCACGCCGGAACAGCTGGAACAATCGATCCACGCCGCCGCCGGCATGCGTTACCTGGCGGCCGATGGATCGCGCTATCCCTTGAGGGTGTCGAACCCGGGCAGCACGATCGCCTACTTCAATGCCAAATCCAAAATATACTGTGCGAGGTTCAAACCGCTGCCGCCAGGCCGCTAACCCCATGTACACCAATTACTTTAGCTTGAAGCAACAGCCGTTCTCGATCGCGCCCGATCCGCGCTACCTCTTCATGAGCGAACGCCATCGGGAGGCGCTCGCGCACCTGCTGTACGGAATCAACAGCGGCGGCGGCTTCGTCTTGCTCACAGGCGAGATCGGCGCCGGCAAGACCACCGTGTGCCGCTGCTTCATCGAGCAGGTCCCCGACAACTCCCGGCTGGCCTACATCTTCAATCCCAAACTGACGGTCGAGGAGCTGCTGCAGACCATCTGCGACGAGTTCCATATCGAACCGCCGGCTGCGGCTGGCGTGAAGGGTTACGTCGACACGATCAACGGCTACCTGCTCGCGTCCCACGCGCAGGGCAACAACAACCTGCTGGTGATCGACGAGGCGCAGAACCTGGCGCCGGAAGTGCTGGAGCAACTGCGCCTGCTCACCAACCTGGAAACCAGCGAACGCAAGCTGCTGCAGATCATCCTGATCGGCCAGCCGGAATTGCGCACCATGCTGGCGCGGCCGGAACTGGAGCAGCTCGCGCAGCGCGTGATCGCACGCTATCACCTCGGGCCGCTGTCGGAAGCGGAGACCGGCGCGTATGTTGCGCACCGGCTGGCGGTCGCAGGCGCGACGGCGTCGATGCCGATCCCGGCCTCGCTGGCGCCGCTGATCCACCAGATCACGCACGGCGTGCCGCGCCGCATCAACCTGCTGTGCGACCGCGCGCTGCTGGGCGCCTATGTCGAAAACAGCCGCGAGGTCACGCGCAAGATCCTGCGCCGCGCGGCCGATGAAGTATTTGCGGGTGAAGTCCCGTCGGCGGTGCGCTCGCGCTGGCCGCTGGTCGCCGGCGGCGTGCTGGCAGGCGCCGCGTTAAGCGCCGCGGCCGCGTGGCAGGCGATGCCGCACCGGGCTGCGCCTGCGCTGGCCGTGGCGCGGCCGGTGATGGCCCACAGTGTCGGGGCTCCCGCCAAAGCGCCAGTGGCCGCGGCGCCGCTGGCGGGAGTGCGCGAACCCGAGGCCATGCGCGAACTGGCCGCGCTGTGGGGCGAACCGCTGGCGAGCGGCGAGCCATGCCAGGCGGTGTTGAAGGCCAACCTGCGCTGCCACCAGGGCAGGGGCGGGCTGTACGAGCTGCGCCTGCTCGATCGCCCGGCCGTGGTAGCGCTGCACGACGGCGCGCACGTCGGCTACGCTGTGCTCACGAAGGTGGACGAGCGCAGCGTCACGCTCAGTGCCAACGGCAAGCGCCAGACGCTCGACCTGGCTGCGTTCGTGGCGCGCTTCGGCGGCGAGTTCACGACGCTGTGGAAGATGCCGCGCGGGTTCCGCGACCAGGTGGCGGCGGGCGACCACGGGCCGGATGTCGACTGGATCGCGGAGCGCCTCGCCGAGTTGAACAAGGTGGCGGCGCCGCCGGTCGACCAGCCGCTGGGCCAGCGCACGCAGGAACTGCTGCGCACTTTCCAGTCGAAGCAGAGCCTGAAGGCGGACGGCGTAGCCGGTCCGCGAACCTACATGCGCCTCAACCAGCTGTCCGGCGTCGACGAACCGCGCCTGATGGCAGCTGCCGGGACGGGAAAATAACATGTCGTACATCCTCGAAGCACTCAAAAAGGCGCAGGCCGAACGCCAGCTTGGCAGCGCGCCGACGATCCATGCGCCGCAGCCGGCGCACGTTGCGCCAGCGCGCGCAGGGGCGAGCCGCAAGCCGCTGCTGGTCGGCGTGGCGGCCGGCGTGCTGGTGGCGTCGGCCGCGGCTGTCGTGGCATGGCGCCACCAGGCGCCCGCGCAAGTGGCCACGCTGGCGCAGGCGCCGGCGCCAGCCGTAGCGCCGGCCGTGCCAGCCGTAGCGCCGGCCGTGCCAGCAGCGGCGGCTCCGGCTCCGGCTCCGGCTCCGGCTCCGGCTCCGGCTCCGGCTCCGGCCCAGCCGGCGGCGCCCGCCGAAACGGCCGCGCCAGCATCGAAGGCCCCGGCCCGCGCCCATGCGAAGGTCGCTGCGGCCCCACGGCCGGCCGATGCCGCACCGACGCCGCATGAAGCCCGCCGCGAGCCGGCCGCGCCGGCAGCTCCCGCCCTCGACAGTGTCCGCACCTTGGGCGAGCTGCCCGAGGCGGTCCAGCGCGAAGTGCCGAAAGTCGCCTTCGGCGGTTATATCTACTCGCCGAATCCGGCCGACCGCCTGCTCCTGATCGACAAGACCCTGCGCCACGAAGGCGAGGAAGTGGCGCCGGGACTGGTGCTCGAAAAGCTGATGCCGACGGCGGCCGTGATGAACTACCGGGGCCACCGCTATCGTGTCGCGTACTGATAACGCCGCCCACGGGCAGCGCGTGCTGGGCGTGGTTGGCTGGTCCGGCAGCGGCAAGACCACGCTGCTCGAATTTCTGGTTGCACGCCTGGCCGCACGCGGGCTGCGCGTGAACGTCATCAAACACAGCCACCACGACGTCGTCCTCGAGCCGCCGCGCAAGGATAGCGCACGCCTGCGCGCGGCCGGTGCGGCCGAGGTGATGCTGGCGTCGCCATACCGCGTGGCCATCATGCGCGAACTGCGCGGGACGCAGGAGCCGGCGCTGGCCGAGCACCTGGCGCGCCTGTCGAGCGCCGACCTGACGCTGGTCGAGGGCTATAAATGGGAGCCGATTCCCAAGCTCGAGATACACCGGCCGTCGCTGGGGCAGGCGCCGATGTACCTGGACGACCAGCACATCGTGGCAGTGGCATCCGACGCGCCGCGGCCCGCCGGCCTGCCTGACAGTGTCGCCTGGCTCGACCTGAACGCGCCAGAAGAGGTACTGGGTTGGCTGGACCGATGGTCCAGAGTCGAATTGTTCGGCAACTAGTTGCTGAACCAACAAAATGGGGTCAGAGTCAAATTGTTTGGCAACTAGTTGCTCAACAATTTGACTCTGACCCTACTTTTGCTGTTCCGCAATTAGTTGCTGAACAATTTAACTCTGACCCTACTTTTCCCCAGTTGCTTTTGCACGCTGGGCCATGAGCCTAAAGTTTCTCCAAAACCTGCCGTTATCGGGGGATGACCCTCTTTAGGAGCAGAGCATGGACATCACCGGTATTGCCAAACTAGCCACGAGCATCGCCGAAACTGGTACCAGGCAGGAAGTGGATATTGCCGTCCTCAAGCGTGCCCAGGACATCGAAAGCGCAACCGCCACCCAACTGATCGAGGCAATCCAGCCGTCCCCGACTGTGCAGAACCTGCCGGCTCACCTGGGCAGCAAGATCAACACGACGGCCTGAGCGTCCGCCAGCGGCGGGCCATAGTAGAATTGCCGGCGCACAGCATTTGTGCCAGATTTCTACAGGAGCCTCGCCCATGAATAAACGTCATGCCATGCTGGCCGCCGCGCTCGCCAGCGTCTGCGCTACCAGCGCCGTGTCGGCCGCCGACGATCAGATGCCGGCGGTCAAGCCGGACCAGGAAAAATGTTTTGGCGTCGTCAAGGCCGGCCAGAACGACTGCGGCACCGCCACCCACGGCTGCGCCGGACAGGCCCAGGCCGACAACGAGCCGGCCGAATGGCAGTTCGTGGCAAAAGGCACCTGCAAAAAGCTCGGCGGCAAGCCGGGCGAGGGCAAGTAAGGCCCGAGGGGTGTCGAACAGCGCGCCTGGCGTCGGCGTCGGGCTGCGGGCCCCGCACTACCGTCAATTCCTCGAACAACGGCAGCCGGTCGGCTGGCTCGAGGTCCACACCGAAAACTTCATTTCGCAGTCGGGCTGGGACTGGCACGTGCTGTGCCAGCTGCGGCGCGACTATCCGGTCAGCCTGCATGGCGTCGGGCTTGGCCTGGGCTCGGCGCGCGGCTTCCCGGAAGGCCACCTCGAACGGGTGCGTGCGCTGGTCGAGCGCGTCGAGCCGGCGCTGGTTTCCGAGCATCTGAGCTGGAGCGCGCTGCACGATCGCCAGTTGAACGACCTGCTGCCATTGCCGCTGTCGCGCGAGGCCCTCGGCTTGCTGGGCGAGCGGGTCGGGCGGGTGCAGGATGTGCTGCAGCGCCAGCTCCTCGTCGAAAACGTCTCGACCTACGTGCGCTTTCGCGACGACACGATGAGCGAGGCGCAGTTGCTGGCCGAACTGGTACGGCGCACCGGCTGCGCCGTGCTGCTGGACGTGAACAACCTGTACGTCAACCAGTGCAACCACGGCGAAGACGCGTTGGCGGCGATGGCCGCGCTGCCGCCGGGCAGTGTCGGCGAGATCCACCTCGGCGGTCACCTGGTGACGCCTGGCGCGGTCATCGACCACCATGGCGCTGCCGTCGCGCCGCCGGTATGGGAACTGTACAAGGCCGCGCTGGCGCGCTTCGGCCAGGTGCCGACGCTGGTCGAGTGGGACACCGGCATTCCGCCGTTGCAAGTGTTGTTGGGGGAGGTCGCCACGGCACGCGCCATAGCAACCTCCTGCGAAGCCAGTCCTCGCCCGGCGGCACGCGACCCGGGGTTGCGCGCGGGCGCGCCCGGCCCGGCGCGCCCTGCCGCGGTGCTGGCCGATACCCAGCAAGCATTCGGCGCGGCGCTGTTCGATACGGCGAAGGGCGCCGCCGCCAGCCGCCATATGCAGGGCGCGCAAGAGCTCAGCAGCCAGCGGCTTGCGATTTATCGCGGCAACCTGGCTGCGAGCTGGGACAAGGCGCTGTCGTCGGCGTATCCGGTGATCCGCCAGCTGGTGGGCGACGAGTTCTTCGCGGCGCTGGCCCGTGCCTACGGCAGGGCCCAGCCGTCGCAGGATCCGGACCTGAACCGGTTCGGCCGGCACCTGGCAGGCTTTCTCGACGGCTTCGAACCTGTGGCCGCCTATCCCTGGCTGCCGGCGCTGGCCGACCTCGAATGGGCCGTGCACGAGGCGTATTACGCGCCCGATGCCGCGCCGCTCGCCAGGACCGAGTTCACCCGGCTGTCGCCTGCGGAGCTGGAGGCGAGCCATTTCACCCTGCACCCGGCGTGCCGGCTCCATGCGTCGCCATGGGCCACGGCAGGGCTATGGCTCGCGCACCAGGCGGACGGGCCGGCCTTCCCGGACCAGATGCAAGCGAGCAGCTTTGCCCTGGTGGCGCGCCCGGCCTGGCAAGCGACCGTGGTGCCGCTGTCGCAGGCCGCCCATGCGGTGCTGTCGGCCCTGGCCCGGGGCGCGCCATTTGGCGCCGCGCTCGATGCGGCATTTGCTGTGGATGAGGACTTCGACGTCGCGGCGCACCTGCAGCGGTGGCTGGACCTGGGGGTGTTCTCGGAAATGACGGCCGTCGAATGAGGTAAACAGAAAGCGGCGCCCGGGAAGGCGCCGCAGCAGGGCATCAATGGTACTGGAACGCGCGCAAAATGCGCTCCTCGCCGGTCTTGTCGGCGTACAGCTCGTTGGCGGCACGTGTCGCATCGATCATGCGGCCCAGCTGCGCATCCTCGAAACGCGCCAGTTCCTCGTTGGCGGCATCGAGCGCCATGGCCAGTTTTTCGCGCGCGCTCTGGTACAGGACACTGGTGTAGTGGTCGGTATTCCTTAGCAGTTCCTCCGCATTTTCAATAACCAGACGCAAATCATCAATGAGCCGCTCCTGCGGCCTAAAACTTTCTTCCGGGGTATCCATCGCCTTCACCTTTAGCCGATTGATTACACTTAAAATATAAACAAGGGCCACCGGTTGAGTTTGTCTGGGCGCAAACGCGTGCGGCTCAGTCCGGAAGCCCTTATTTCACAAGAACCTTAAGGTCGCCCACGGTCACTATCTGGCCGCTGCGAATCTTGGCGGTCTTGCGCAATTCCTTCTTGCCATCGACCGACACCACGCCGCTGGCCACCATGTTCTTGCCGGCGCCGCCGCTGTCGACCAGCCCGACCAGCTTCAGCAGCTGGTTGAGCTCGACGAATTCGGATGTCAGTTCGAAAGTTGTTGTTTGCATTCTATTTTCCAGGAAGTCAGATTACTGTTCGGTGACGCACCTTGGCCACCGCGCCGCGCTAGGCGGGCTCGGGCCGCGTCATCTCGATTGGCACGATCCACGCGTTGAATTGCTGCTCGCTGACATAGCCCGACTGCAGCGCCGCATTGCGCAGCGTGATGCCGTCCTGCTGCGCCTTCTTCGCAATTTGCGCGGCGCGATCATACCCGATGTGCGGCGCCAGCGCGGTCACCAGCATCAGCGACTGCTCCATCAGCTGCCCGATGCGCGCGCGGTTCGGCTCGATGCCTTGCGCGCAGTGCTCGTCGAACGAACGCATGCCGTCGGCCAGCAGGCGCGCGCTTTGCAGGAAGTTATGCGCGATCATCGGCTTGAATACGTTGAGCTCGAAGTTGCCCTGCGAGCCGCCCAGCGTGATCGCCACGTCGTTGCCGAATACCTGGCAGCACAGCATGGTCAGCGCCTCGCACTGGGTCGGGTTGACCTTGCCCGGCATGATCGAGCTGCCCGGCTCGTTCTCGGGGATCGTGATTTCACCCAGTCCCGAACGCGGCCCCGAGGCCATCCAGCGCACGTCGTTGGCGATCTTCATCAGGGCGGTGGCGAGCGTCTTGAGCGCGCCGTGCGCGGCGACCAGCGCGTCATGCCCGGCCAGCGCCGCGAACTTGTTGGGCGCGCTCTTGAAGCCCAGGCCGGTGCGCGACGCCAGTTCGGCGGCGATGCGCGCGGCGAATTCAGGATGCGCGTTCAGGCCGGTGCCGACCGCGGTGCCGCCGGCCGCCAGTTGCAGCAGGCCGGGCAGGGCGGCGCGGATCGCATGCTCGGAGAACTCGAGCTGCGCCACGTAGCCCGAGAACTCCTGGCCCAGCGTCAGCGGCGTCGCATCCTGCAGGTGGGTGCGGCCGATCTTGACGATCGCGGCAAAATCGCGCGACTTGACCTCCAGCGTGCCGCGCAGCCGCGCCAGCGCCGGCAGCACCTGCTGCGACACCGCCAGCGCCGCCGCCACGTGCATCGCGGTCGGGAAGATGTCGTTCGACGACTGGCCCATGTTGACGTGGTCGTTCGGATGCAGCAGCCGGCCTTCGCCACGCTCGCCGCCCATCAGTTCCGAAGCGCGGTTGGCCAGCACCTCGTTCATGTTCATGTTGCTCTGCGTGCCTGACCCGGTCTGCCATACCGCCAGCGGAAATTCGTCGGGATGAGCGCCTTCGAGCACCTCGTCGGCAGCCTTGATGATCGCATCGGCCCTGTCGGCTGGCAGCTTGCCGAGCGAGCGGTTGACCGCCGCCGCCGCGCGCTTGACCTGCGCCAGCGCCGCAGTCAGCTCCGGCGCCATGCGCTCGGTCGAGATGTGGAAGTGGTGCAGCGAACGCTGGGTTTGCGCGCCCCACAGATGATCGGCCGGGACCTCGATCGGGCCGAAGCTGTCCTTCTCAATCCTGTTTTCCATTGATATGTCCTTTTTTGCAAGACCGGGGCTAAAGAGTTTATCTCAACACCCGTTATATACGCTCAGGCTACGAATTTACTCCCTCATGGCGCGCCACCTTTCCCGATTCCTTCCCACTGTTGTGCTTGCCGGACTGGCGCTCACTGGCGCGCATGCAGCCGAGCTGGGCGAGCCGCGCGTCAGTTCCCACATCGGCCAGCAGCTGGTGGCCGACATCGAGCTCACCATGCTCGACGACGCCGCCGCGCCGGTGCAGGTACGGCTGGCCAATCCGGACGTTTATCGTGGCGCGGACCTGGCGCTGCCGCCGATCCTGTCGAGCCTGACCATGTCTGTGATGCAGCGGGACGGCCGCCAGTTCCTGCACGTGACCTCGCTCAAGCCGGTCGATAGTGACCACTTGCACCTGTACCTCGAACTGGCCGATGGCGGACGCCGCTCGGTGCGGCTGGCGACCATCTGGCTGGCGCCCGACCCCAACCCTGCGCCGCCGCCTGCTGCCCCGGTCCGCGCGCCCGCGCCCGCGCCCGCCGCGGACGAGCCAATGGCCTGGGCAGCGCCGGCGGAGGCGCCGCCCCGCCTGCGTCCGGCCGCCCGTCCTGCCGTGCCGCCAGTGCTGGCGAAGCCCGCCCGCGCGCCGGTTCCGCCGCAAAAGCCGGCCGCCTGCGTGCCGCAGGTGTCGGAGGAGGCCAGGGCATGCATGGCGCTCGGCGTCAAAAATGCCGAGCTGCGCGACAAGCTCGGCCGCGTGGAGGGCAAGGTCAAGGCCCTGCGGTTGGCGATGGCGCCTGCGCCAGCACAGCCGAGCTCGAAGTCCGCGCAGCCAATCCCGCCGGGTCCGGCTGTGCCCAAGCGGACGGCGCGAAAAAACACCGGGCCAGCGGATGCCGCTTATCCATGGCGGCTGATAGCGGCAGGCGGCGCTGCGCTGCTGGCGCTTGCTGGCGGCGCGGTGCTCTTCGCGAGGCGCCGGAAGGCCGCGCAAGCGAAGCTGTCCGTGCCCCGCGGCGACATCAAAAGCCGGCTGATGCCGAACTGATTGTGGCGCCGAAAACGCGCTCGACGTGGGTGCGCACGAATTCGTCTACACAACTTCAAGTATTCAGTTATACTGGTTTCGTGGTTACATAGATCACGAACAAACGGCCCAGGGTCTCGCGCAGCCACCACCGATAGCGTGGCGCGGAAAGCAGACGAACGTTGAGGAAACGCCTGTGTACGGAAGCGGTCCGCATGCCTACAGTGTGCTGCGGACGCCGGATGCAACCGGCAAGAGGCGACACCAGGAGATACCTGGTGTTCGCTCTCCCCATTCAGGCGGTCGGGCATCATGTCCGCGTCGCCGCAACAAAGCGCCTGCGGGCGCTTTTTTGTTGACCGTCGGTTCCCGCGGAGGCCTCAGGACCGTCGTTCCCGCGGAGGCCTCAGGACCGTCGTTCCCGCGGAGGCGGGAACCCCAGTTCTCCTGCATAGGTAATAGTTATGCTTCACGGATACGCTGCGAACTTAGGTTCCCGCCTTCGCGGG
>JBJMVW010000139.1:0-3851 GCA_045810465.1 Massilia sp.
GCATCCAGAACGAGAACCAGACCCTGGCCTCGATCACCTTCCAGAACTACTTCCGCATGTACTCCAAGCTGTCCGGCATGACCGGTACCGCCGACACGGAAGCCTACGAATTCCAGGAAATCTACGGCCTCGAAACCGTGGTGGTGCCGCCTAACCGTCCGTCGCAGCGCAAGGACCGCCAGGACCAGGTCTACAAGTCGGCCGAGGAAAAGTACCAGGCGATGTTGAACGACATCCGCGACTGCTACGAGCGTGGCCAGCCGGTGCTGGTCGGTACCACCTCGATCGAGAATTCCGAACTGCTGTCCGGGATCCTGGCCAAGGCCGGCCTGCCGCACAACGTGCTCAACGCGAAGCAGCACGCGCGCGAGGCGGAAATCATCGCGCAGGCAGGCCGTCCGAAGATGATCACGATCGCGACCAACATGGCCGGCCGCGGTACCGACATCGTCCTGGGCGGTAACGTCGAAAAGCAGATCCAGTTCATCGAAGCGAACGAGGCGCTGTCGGACGCCGACAAGGCCGCGCAGGCCCAGACCCTGAGCGACGAATGGCAGTCGCTGCACGACCACGTGGTGGCGCAGGGCGGCCTGCACATCATCGGTACCGAGCGCCACGAATCGCGCCGGGTCGACAACCAGCTGCGCGGCCGTGCCGGCCGCCAGGGCGACCCGGGCTCGTCGCGCTTCTACCTGTCGCTCGACGACCCGCTGCTGCGCATCTTCGCCGGCGACCGCGTGCGCGCGATCATGGATCGCCTGAAGATGCCGGAAGGCGAACCGATCGAGGCCGGCATCGTGAGCCGCTCGATCGAATCGGCGCAGCGCAAGGTCGAGGCCCGCAACTTCGACATCCGCAAGCAGCTGCTCGAGTACGACGACGTCGCCAACGACCAGCGCAAGGTGATCTACACCCAGCGTAACGAACTGCTGGAAGCGGCCGACATCTCGGAGCTGATCGCATCGCTGCGCGTGGGGGTGTTCACCGACGTGGTGCGCACCCATGTGCCGGCCGAATCGGTCGAAGAGCAGTGGGACATCAAGGCGCTGGAGCAGGCGCTGGCCAACGACTGGGCGCTCGACGTGCCGTTGTCGCACATGCTGCAGGACGAGCCGAACCTGAACGACGACGACATCCTCGAGCGCGTGCTGGACGCCGCCGACGCGTCGTACAACGCCAAGATCGGGGTGGTCGGCAAGGAGGCCTTCGCCGGCTTCGAGCGCAACGTGATGCTGCAGAGCGTGGACACGCACTGGCGCGAGCACCTGGCGGCGTTGGACCACCTGCGCCAGGGTATCCACCTGCGCGGCTATGCGCAGAAGAACCCGAAGCAGGAGTACAAGCGCGAGGCGTTCGAACTGTTCGGCGCCATGCTGGACATGATCAAGAACGAAGTGATCCGCATGGTCATGACGGTGCGCATCCAGAGCCGCGAGGAAGTCGAAGCGGCTGAAGCGGCGATGGCGGCGCAGGCCGCGCAGCTGGAGAACCTGAACTACCAGCACGCCGCCTTCGACCCGGCCGCCGCTCCCGAAGAGCTGCTGGCCCCGACCGCGGCCCCGGCCCAGCTTGCGGCGGAGGATCACAACAGCTACATGGGCATGAAGGTCGGCCGCAACGACCCGTGCCCTTGCGGCAGCGGCAAGAAGTTCAAGCAGTGCCACGGCAAGCTGGCGTAAGGCGCTTTAGTGCATGAAAACGGGCGGCGGGATGCAAATTCTGCCGCCCGTTTCTTTTTAACGGTGATCGGGCTCGACACCAATGTGCTCCTGCGCTTCCTGGTTCGCCTCTTGGCCTGCTTGCGCAGCATGTGTGGCGGCAGCTGGAAGCGATCTACAAGGCAACCGGATCGCATCCAGGTGTAGGGTGGGCGGATCTTCCGCACGACGAAGCTGCATATCAAATAGCGAGCGACCTGAACAACCTTACTCCGCGTTTAATTATTGCGGCACCGTCCGCCGATAGATCTTCTCCTCCTGCCACAGCGTCACGAACAGCGTCATCACCACCGGGCCGACGAACAGGCCAATCAGGCCCAGCGTCTCGACGCCGCCGAGTATCCCGAGCAGCACCGCCAGGAACGGCAGCTTGGTGGCGTTGCCGATGATCGTCGGCCGCACGAAGTGGTCGGCCACGAACAGCACCACGGTGCCCCAGGCGACGATCGCGCCCGCCGCAACCGCGTCGCCATTGAAGAACAGCAGCGCCGCCACCGCGCCGAACGCGAGCGGCGCACCGAACGGGATGATCGCCAGCACGCCGGTTGCGGCCGCCCACAGCACCGCCGACGGCACCTCCGCGATTTCGTAGCCGATCCCAAGCAGCACGCCTTCCGCCAGCCCAACCAGCACCAGCCCGTTCACTGTGGCCCGGATCGCCGTCGGCACCTTGGTCGCATACAAAATCCAGCGTTTCGGCCCGATCAGGTGGTGGCCGATCGCGTCCATCTGGCGCTGCAGGGCGTCGCCATCCTTGTAAAAGAAGAACAGGCACAGGAAGGCGAACGCGATATCGATCAGCCGGTGCATGACCCCGCTGCCGAGGCGCTTGAGCATTTCGCTGGCCGAGTGGATCTGCCCGACCGAGCCGTCCTGCAGCAGGTGCGCGAGGCCGCGTGGCTGGCCAAGCGTGGCGGTCCACCAGTCGTAGATGGCGGCGCCGGCGAGCGGGATCCGATGCAGCCAGCCGGGCGCCGCCAGTCCCTGGTTATTGGCGTCGGCAACCAGCCCCGCCAGCGCCGGCGCCTGCCGCGCCGCCTGCATGATGCCAAGCACCAGCGGGGTGATGAAGACCAGCGCCGACACCACCGTCACCAGCGCCGCCGCCGGTATCGGGTTCGCGCCGGTCGTGCGGCGCACGCGCTGGTACAGCGGCCAGGTTGCGATGCACAGGATCGCCGCCCACAGCAGCGGCAGCACGAAGCGCTGGGTGATGAGCGCTGCGGCGACGATGATCAGCAGCGAAAAGGCGGCACTCAGCAAATCGCGTTGGGTCTCACTCATTCACGGCTCCGGGATCGGTTGTTTAACTGTGACAGCTTATCACCGAGATAAGAACCGGACCACACTACCCGGGACGCCGCGTCCCGCCACAGCGCGGCCATTAGCCAGGGTTAAGTGTCCCCGACTAAAAGGCATCGGTTGGACGAACCAGCCCGGCTCTCTTTAAATTGGTCTGGGGGTACAATACCGCCTTCCAATTCTTACGCTAGAGATCGCCATGGCCGTCAATTCCCCGCTGCCTGTCGCAGCCGACCTGAAACCCGTGAACGGCATCGAGATCGGTTATGCCGAAGCCGGCATCAAGAAGCCGAACCGCAAGGACGTACTGGTGATGCGGCTTGCCGAAGGCGCGAGAGTGGCTGGCGTGTTTACCAAGAACCGCTTCTGCGCGGCGCCGGTCCAGGTCTGCAAGGCCAACCTCGCCTCCGGCAAGCCGATCCGTGCGCTGGTGGTCAACACCGGCAACGCCAACGCGGGTACCGGCGAACCGGGCCTGGCCAAGGCGCAGGACACCTGCGCCGAGGTCGCGCGCCTGCTCGGCTGCGACGCGCAGCAGGTGCTGCCGTTCTCGACCGGCGTGATCCTCGAGCCGCTGCCGGTGCAGAAGATCGTCGCCGCGCTGCCGGCCGCGATCGCCGGCCTGAAGCAGGACAACTGGTTCAACGCGGCCGAGTCGATCATGACCACCGACACCCAGCCGAAGGCAGCCTCGCGCACCGTCGTCATCAACGGCCACAGCGTGACGATGACCGGCATCAGCAAGGGCGCCGGCATGATCAAGCCGAACATGGCGACCATGCTCGGCTACCTCGCGTTCGACGCCAGGGTCGCGCAGCCGGTACTCGAGCA
>JBJMVW010000140.1:0-10216 GCA_045810465.1 Massilia sp.
GCGAAGAAACCTACGGGATGAAATAATGGCTGAGCTTAAGAATTACACCCTGAACTTTGGTCCGCAGCACCCGGCAGCGCACGGCGTGCTGCGCCTGGTGCTGGAACTCGACGGCGAGGTGATCCAGCGCGCCGACCCGCACATTGGCCTGCTGCACCGGGCAACCGAGAAGCTGGCGGAAACCCGCACCTACCTGCAGTCGGTGCCGTACATGGATCGCCTCGACTACGTGTCGATGATGTGCAACGAGCACGGCTACGTGCTGGCGATCGAGAAACTGCTCGGCCTCGAAGTGCCCGAGCGCGCGCAGTACATCCGCGTGATGTTCGACGAGATCACCCGCATCCTGAACCACCTGATGTGGCTGGGCGCGCACGCGCTCGACATCGGCGCGATGGGCCCGTTCCTGTATGCGTTCCGCGACCGCGAAGACCTGTTCGACGTCTATGAGGCAGTGTCGGGCGCGCGCATGCACGCGGCCTACTACCGCCCGGGCGGCGTGTACCGCGACCTGCCGGATACGATGCCGCAGCACAAGCCGTCGATGATCCGCAGCCAGAAGGCGATCGCCGAACTGAACGAAACCCGCCAGGGCTCGGTGCTCGACTTCATCGAGGCCTTCACCGGCCGCTTCGACGGCTACGTCGACGAGTACGAGACCCTGCTGACCGACAACCGGATCTGGAAACAGCGTACCGTCGGCATCGGCGTGGTCTCGCCGGAAGACGCCAAGGCGATGGGCTTTACCGGCGCCATGCTGCGCGGCTCGGGCGTCGCCTGGGACCTGCGCAAGACCCAGCCGTACGCGGTCTACGACAAGATGGATTTCGACATCCCGGTGGGCACCAACGGCGACTCGTACGACCGCTACCTGGTCCGCATCGAGGAACTGCGCCAGTCGAACCGCATCGTCAAGCAGTGCGTGGCCTGGCTGCGCGCGAACCCCGGTCCGGTGATGACCAGCAATCACAAGATTGCGCCGCCGTCGCGCCTGGACATGAAGACCAACATGGAATCGCTGATCCACCACTTCAAGCTGTTCACCGAAGGCTTCCACGTCCCGCCGGGCGAGGCCTATGCCGCGGTCGAGCACCCGAAGGGCGAGTTCGGCATCTACATCGTTTCCGATGGCGCCAACAAGCCGTACCGCCTGAAAATCCGCGCGCCGGACTATGCGCACCTGCAAAGCCTCGACGAAATGGCACGTGGCCACATGATCGCCGACGCCGTCACCATCATCGGTACCCAAGACATCGTTTTCGGCAGTATCGACCGATAAGTCTGTTTGTCCAAAAGGCAGGAAAGATTATGTTATCTGAGCAGTGCTACAAAAAAATCGACCGCGAGCTTGCAAAGTATCCGGCCGACCAGCGCCAGTCCGCCGTGATGGCGGCGCTGGCTCACGCGCAAGTCGAACTGGGATGGCTGTCGCCCGAGACGATGCAGGAAATCGCCGACTATATCGGCATGCCTGCGATCGCCGTGCAGGAAGTGGCGACCTTCTACAACATGTACAACCTGAAGCCGGCTGGCAAGAACAAGATCACCGTCTGCACCAACCTGCCATGCGCGCTGTCGGGTGGCGAACGCGCCGGCAAGCGCCTGCAGGAAATCCTGGGCATCGGCTACCGCGACACCACCGCCGACGGCCAGTTCACGCTGCTCGAAGGCGAGTGCATGGGCGCCTGCGGCGACGCGCCGGTCATGCTGGTGAACAACCACCGGATGTGTTCGTTCATGAGCGACGACAAGATCGACGCCCTGCTGGAGGAGCTGAACAAATGACCAGCCTGCACAACCGTCACATCAACCCGCTGATCCTGAAAGACCTGGACGGCGACAACTGGCGCCTGGCCGAGTACGTCAAGCGCGGCGGCTACAGCGCGCTGCGCCGTATCATCGAAGAGAAGATCACGCCGGAACAGATCATCGCCGACCTGAAAGCCTCGGGCCTGCGCGGCCGCGGCGGCGCCGGTTTCCCGACCGGCCTCAAGTGGAGCTTCATGCCGCGCCAGTACCCGGGCCAGAAATACCTCGTCTGCAATAGCGACGAAGGCGAGCCGGGCACGTTCAAGGACCGCGACATCATCCGCTACAACCCGCACTCGCTGATCGAAGGCATGGCCATCGGCGCCTACGCGATGGGGATCACCGTCGGCTACAACTATATCCACGGCGAGATCTTCGAGGAATACCTGCGCTTTGAAGAAGCGCTGGAAGAGGCGCGCGCCGCCGGCTTCCTCGGCGACAAGATCCTGGGCAGCGACTTCAGCTTCCAGCTGCACGCGCACCACGGCTACGGCGCCTACATCTGCGGGGAAGAAACCGCGCTGCTCGAGTCGCTCGAAGGCAAGAAGGGCCAGCCGCGCTTCAAGCCGCCGTTCCCGGCCTCGTTCGGCCTGTACGGCAAGCCGACCACGATCAACAACACCGAGACCTTCGCCGCCGTGCCGTTCATTTTGAACGTCGGCGCCGAAAACTACCTCGGCATGGGCAAGCCGAACAACGGCGGCACCAAGATCTTTTCGATCTCCGGCGACGTCGAACGTCCGGGCAACTACGAAGTCCCGCTGGGTACCCCGTTCGCCAAGCTGATGGAGCTGGCCGGTGGCATGCGCGGCGGCAAGAAGATCAAGGCCGTGATTCCTGGCGGCTCGTCGGCGCCGGTGGTGCGCGGCGACGTCATGATGAACACCGACCTCGATTACGACGCGATCGCGAAAGCCGGCTCGATGCTCGGTTCCGGCGCGGTGATCGTGATGGACGAGACGCGCTGCATGGTCAAGTCGCTGCTGCGCCTGTCGTACTTCTATTTTGAGGAATCGTGCGGCCAGTGCACGCCGTGCCGTGAGGGTACCGGCTGGATGTACCGCATGGTGCACCGGATCGAACACGGCCAGGGCCGTCCGGAAGACATGGATCTGCTGAACTCGATCGCCGACAACATCCAGGGCCGCACCATCTGCGCGCTGGGCGATGCCGCCGCGATGCCGGTTCGCGCAATGATCAAGAACTTCCGTGAAGAGTTTGAATATCACATCGAGCACAAGCATTGCTTGGTGCCCGCTTACATCTAAGCCAGGTCAGGTAACGATCAAATGGTTGAAATCGAATTAGACGGCAAGAAAGTCGAAGTCCCGCCAGGTTCCATGGTGATGGACGCCGCAAACAAACTTGGGACTTACATCCCGCACTTCTGCTATCACAAGAAATTGTCGATCGCGGCCAACTGCCGCATGTGCCTGGTGGAAGTCGAAAAGGCGCCCAAGCCGCTGCCGGCCTGCGCCACGCCGGTCTCGCCTGGCATGATCGTGCGCTCGCACAGCGACAAGGCGGTGCAGGCGCAGAAATCGGTGATGGAATTCCTGCTGATTAACCACCCGCTCGATTGCCCGATCTGCGACCAGGGCGGCGAATGCCAGCTGCAAGACCTGGCCGTCGGTTACGGCAAGGGCGAGTCGCGCTACCAGGAAGAAAAGCGCGTGGTCGCGCCGAAAGAGGCGGGCCCGCTGATCTCGATGGAAGAGATGAGCCGCTGCATCCAGTGCACCCGTTGCGTGCGCTTCGGCCAGGAAGTGGCCGGCGTGATGGAATTCGGCATGGTCGGGCGCGGCGAGCACTCGGAAATCTCGACTTTCGTCGGCAAGACCGTCGACTCGGAAGTGTCGGGCAACATGATCGACCTGTGCCCGGTTGGCGCGCTGACCTCCAAGCCGTTCCGCTACTCGGCGCGTCCGTGGGAACTGTCGCGCCGCAAGTCGGTGTCGCCGCACGACTCGCTCGGCACCAACCTGATCGTCCAGGTCAAGGGCGGCAAGGTCATGCGCGTGCTGCCGCTGGAGAACGAAGCGATCAACGAATGCTGGCTGTCGGACAAGGACCGCTTCTCGTACGAAGCGCTGGACAACGCCTCGCGCCTGGTCAACCCGATGATCAAGCAGGGCGGCCAGTGGCAGGAAACCGACTGGCAGACCGCGCTCGAATACGTCGCCCACGGCCTGCGCAACATCCGCCACGAGCACGGCGCCGACGCGATTGCCGCTGTCGCCACCGCCCACTCGACGGTTGAAGAACTGTACCTGCTGCAAAAAGCCATGCGCGGCTTCGGCGTCGACAACGTCGACTTCCGCCTGCGCCAGGGCGACTTCGCGCTGGACGGCCAGGTCACGCCATGGCTGGGCATGCCGATTGCCGACCTGTCGACCCTCAAACGCGTGCTGGTGATCGGCTCGTTCCTGCGCAAGGACCACCCGCTGGCGGCAACCCGCCTGCGCGCGGCAGTGAAGGGCGGCGCCAAGCTGTCGATCCTGCACTCGGCGCATGACGACAACCTGATCCCGACCGCCAACCGCATGATCGCGGCGCCGGGCGACTGGCTCGCCGCGCTGTCGGAAATCGTGGTCGCCGTGGCGGGCGCCAAGGGCATCGCTGCCCCAAGTGGCTACGATAACGTGCAGGCTGGCGACATTGCCAAGGCGATCGCCGCAAGCATCAACGCAGGCGCCGACCTGCCGGGCGCCATCCTGCTCGGCAACTCGGCTGCCCACCACCCGCAAGCCTCGCAGATCCACGCGGCCGCGCAATGGATCGCCGAACAGACCGGCGCCAAATTCGGCTACTTCGTCGAAGCGGCCAACACCGTCGGCGGCTACCTGGTCGGCGCAACGGCGAACAAGGGCGAAGCTGCCTTCGCCTCGCCGAAGAAGGCCTACGTGCTGCTCAACGCCGAGCCGGAGCTGGACGCTGCCAACCCGCAGCAAGCGCTGGCCGCCCTGAACGGCGCCGAAATGGTGGTCGCGATGTCCGCCTTCAAGCACGGCATGGATTACGCCGACGTGCTGCTGCCGATCGCGCCGTTCAGCGAGACCGCCGGCACGTTCGTGAACTGCGAAGGCCGCGCGCAAAGCTTCAACGGCACCGTCAAGCCGCTCGGCGAAACCCGTCCGGCATGGAAGGTGCTGCGCGTGCTCGGCAACCTGCTGGGCCTGGAAGGCTTCAACTACGACACCTCGGAAGCGATCCGCGACGAGGCGCTGGGCAAGGGCGTCACCGACTTCTCTGGCAAGCTGAACAACGTCGCCAGGCTGGCGCCGCAGGCAGCAAGCTACAGCAATGGCGGCCAGCTCGAGCGCGTCACCGACGTGCCGATCTACTTCGCCGACGCGATCGCGCGCCGTTCCGAGCCGCTGCTGCGCACGGCCGACGCGCAGGAGCCACTGGCGCACCTGCCGCTGGCCCTGGCCGAAAAGCTGGGCGTGAAGGCCGGCGACACGGTCAAGGTGACCCAAGGTTCGGGTAGCGCAATCCTGGTGGCGGGCATCGACCCACGCCTGCCGGCGAACGCAGTGCGCGTTGCCGCGGCGCACCCGGCGACCGCCACCCTCGGCGCGATGTTTGGCGCAATCAATGTTGAAAAAGCAGGGGAGGGCAAATAATGGCAACGCCCGATTTCATTACAACTTTGAATGCCGGCGGCGCTGACCTGCTCGGCCCGGTCTGGCCGCTGGCCTGGACCATGATGAAGATCGTCGCGGTGCTGCTGCCGCTGATGGGCCTGGTCGCCTACCTGACGCTGTGGGAGCGCAAGCTGATCGGCTGGATCCAGATCCGCGTCGGCCCCAACCGTGTCGGCCCGCTGGGCCTGCTGCAGCCGATCGCCGACGCGATCAAGCTGCTGTTCAAGGAAATCGTGATCCCGGCCAAGGCCACCACCAGCCTGTTCGTGATCGGCCCGATCATGACCATCATGCCGGCGCTGGCCGCCTGGGTGGTGATCCCGTTCGGCCCGGAGGCGGCACTGGCGAACGTCAACGCCGGCCTGCTGCTGTTGCTGGCGATTACCTCGATGGAAGTGTACGGCATCATCATCGCCGGCTGGTCGTCGAACTCGAAGTACTCGTTCATGGGCGCGATGCGCGCCTCGGCCCAGATGATCTCGTACGAAATCCCGATGGGCTTCGTGATGGTCGTGGTGCTGATGGTGTCGGGCAGCCTGAACTTCTCCGACATCGTTGCCGGCCAGACCCGCGGCATGTTCGTCGACCACGGCGCCAACATCCTGTCGTGGAACTGGCTGCCGCTGCTGCCGCTGTTCGTGATCTACATCACCTCCGGCCTGGCCGAGTGCAACCGCCACCCGTTCGACGTGGTGGAAGGCGAATCGGAAATCGTGGCCGGCCACATGGTCGAGTACTCGGGCATGTCGTACGCGATGTTCATGCTGGCCGAGTACGCCAACATGATCCTGGTGGCCACGCTGGCATCGATCATGTTCCTGGGCGGCTGGGCGGCGCCGTTCTCGTTCCTGGAATTCGGCGGTGCGTTCGGCGGCTTCTTCTGGCTGTTCGCGAAGATGTTCCTGATCGTCTCGCTGTTCATCTGGGTGCGCGGTACCTTCCCGCGTTACCGCTATGACCAGATCATGCGCCTGGGCTGGAAAGTCTTCATCCCGCTGACGCTGGTGTGGCTGGTGCTGGTCGCCGGCGTGATGCAGACGCCGTGGAACATTTGGAAGTAAGAAGTCGAGAAAGCCAAATCATGGAACGAGTAAAAGAGTTTTTCGGCAGCCTGATGCTGACCGAACTGATCAAGGGCCTGGCGCTGACCGGACGCTATGCGTTCTCGCGCAAGATTACCGTGCAGTACCCGGAAGAGAAGACCCCGATGTCGAGTCGCTTCCGCGGCCTGCACGCCCTGCGCCGCTACCCGAACGGGGAAGAGCGCTGCATCGCCTGCAAGCTGTGCGAGGCGGTGTGCCCGGCGCTGGCGATCACGATCGAATCGGCGCAGCGCGAGGACGGCACCCGCCGTACCACGCGCTACGACATCGACCTGACCAAGTGCATCTTCTGCGGCTTCTGCGAAGAGTCGTGCCCGGTCGATTCGATCGTCGAGACCCACGTGCTGGAGTACCACGGCGAGAAACGCGGCGATCTCTACTACACCAAAGAGATGCTGCTCGCCGTGGGCGACCGCTACGAGGCCGATATTGCTGCCGCCCGCGCGGCGGATGCGAAGTACCGCTAACAAGAAAAGGCTTCGGGGTTAGTCATGGAATTTAAAACTGCTTTGTTCTACGTGTTCGCGGCCGTGATGGTATTGGCCGCGCTGCGCGTTATCACCGCCAGGAACCCGGTGCACGCCGCGCTGTTCCTGGTGCTGGCGTTCTTCAACGCGGCCGGCATCTGGATGCTGCTGCAGGCCGAGTTCCTCGCCATCGTGCTGGTGCTGGTGTATGTCGGCGCCGTGATGGTGCTGTTCCTGTTCGTCGTGATGATGCTCGACATCAACATCGACCGGATGCGCGAAGGCTTCTGGGGCTACCTGCCGATCGCCTCGAGCATCGGCGCCCTGATCGTGCTCGAGATGGCGGCGGTGCTGTGGCGCGGCTACCTCGGCTTCGAGTCGAAGGCTGGCAGCGCCGGCAACATCGGCGGCACCCGCGAGCTGGGCAGGCTGATCTACACCGACTACATCTACGGCTTCGAAATCGCGGCCGCGATCCTGCTGGTGGCGATCATCGCCGCGGTTGCGCTGACCCTGCGCAAGCGCAAGGACACCAAAGCAATCGACCCGGGCCTCGCCGTCCGCGTCAAGCGTAACGACCGCCTGCGCATCGTCAAGATGGAGTCGGTCAACCAGCGCGCCATCGACGCGGCTTCGGCCGCAGCCGAGGCAGCCGCGGCGGCAGCAGCAGCAGCGCCGGCCGCGGCAGCAGCGCCGGCCGCAACCAAGGAGGCACCATGACTTTATCGCTCGCACACTACCTGGTCCTGGGCGCGATCCTGTTCGCGATCTCGATCGTCGGTATTTTCCTGAACCGGAAGAACATCATCATCCTGCTGATGGCCATCGAACTGATGCTGCTGGCGGTGAACCTGAACTTCGTGGCCTTCTCGCATTACCTCGGCGATGCGGCAGGGCAGATCTTCGTGTTCTTCATCCTCACCGTGGCGGCCGCCGAATCGGCGATTGGCCTGGCCATCCTGGTGGTCCTGTTCCGTAACCTGGACACGATCAACGTGGAAGACCTCGACAGCCTCAAGGGCTAAGCGGTTCGGCTAGATAAACATCCTCGATAAATAAACGATTAAGGTTCAACATGGCGGGGCAAATTCTTAACCCTAACCTCCTGCTGGCGGTTCCGCTGGCGCCGCTCGCCGGCTCTGCGATCGCCGGCCTGCTGGGCACGAAGTTCCTGGGTAACGTGGTCGGCCGCAAGGTGTCGCATACGGCCACGATCCTGGGCGTTTTGATCGCACTGATCATCTCGGTGCAAACGCTGCTGGCGGTGCTGGACGGCGCCGGCTTCAACGGCGACATCTACACCTGGATGACGGTCGGCACGCTGAAAATGACGGTCGGCTTCCAGGTCGACGCGCTGACCGCAATGATGATGTGCGTGGTGACCTTCGTGTCGCTGATGGTGCACATCTACACGATCGGCTACATGGCCGAGGATGAAGGCTACAACCGCTTCTTCTCGTACATCTCGCTGTTCACGTTCTCGATGCTGATGCTGGTCATGTCCAACAACTTCCTGCAGCTGTTCTTCGGCTGGGAAGCGGTGGGCCTGGTCTCGTACCTCTTGATCGGTTTCTGGTACACCCGCCCGACCGCGATCTTCGCGAACATGAAGGCGTTCCTGGTGAACCGCGTCGGCGACTTCGGCTTCATCCTCGGCATCGGCCTGCTGGTGGCCGCCACCGGCAGCATGAACTACCAGGAAGTGTTCGCCCAGCGCGCCGACCTGGTGGCGCAGTTCGTGCCGGCCACCGGCTGGCCACTGCTGACTGCGGCCTGCATCTGCCTGTTCATCGGCGCGATGGGCAAGTCGGCCCAGTTCCCGCTGCACGTCTGGCTGCCTGACTCGATGGAAGGCCCGACCCCGATCTCGGCACTGATCCACGCCGCGACCATGGTTACCGCCGGCATCTTCATGGTGTCGCGCATGTCGCCGCTGTTCGAGCTGTCGGACACCGCGCTGTCGTTCGTGATCGTGATCGGCGCCATCACCGCGCTGTTCATGGGCTTCCTCGGCATCATCCAGAACGACATCAAGCGCGTGGTTGCCTACTCGACCCTGTCGCAACTGGGCTACATGACCGTCGCGCTCGGCGCCTCGGCCTACTCGGTCGCCGTGTTCCACCTGATGACCCACGCGTTCTTCAAGGCGCTGCTGTTCCTTGGCGCCGGTTCGGTCATCATCGGCATGCACCACGACCAGGACATGCGCAACATGGGCGGCCTGCGCAAGTACATGCCGATCACCTGGATCACCTCGCTGCTCGGCTCGCTGGCCCTGATCGGCACCCCGTTCTTCGCCGGTTTCTACTCGAAGGACTCGATCATCGAAGCGGTCAAGGCCTCGGAAATCGCCGGCTCGGGCTTTGCCTACTTCGCGGTGCTGGCCGGCGTGTTCGTGACCGCCTTCTATTCGTTCCGCATGTACTTCCTCGTGTTCCACGGTGAAGAACGCTTCGGCAAGGGGCACGAGCATGCCCACAGCCACGGCCACGATTCCGACGCCCACAACGAAGAAGAGGAAGATGCGCACGGCCACCACGGCCTGGCCCCGGGCCAGAAGCCGCACGAGTCGCCATGGGTGGTGACCCTGCCGCTGGTGCTGCTGGCGATCCCGTCGGTGGTGATCGGCTACCTGGCGATCGGCCCGATGCTGTTCGGCGACTTCTTCAAGAACGTCATCGTCGTCGGCGAGAACCACAAGGCGCTGGAAGAGCTGGCGCACGAGTTCCACGGCGCCGCCGCGATGGGCGTGCACGCGTTCACCTCGGCGCCGTTCATCCTGGCGCTGCTGGGCGTGGTGACGGCTTACTACTGCTACATGGTCAACCGCAAGGTGCCGGCGTGGTTCTACGCCAAATTCCATGCCCTGCACACGCTGCTGGACAACAAGTACTACATGGACAAGTTCAACGATGTGGTCTTCAGCGGCGGCGCACGCCTGGTCGGCGGCGGCCTGTGGAGGGTGGGCGACCGTGCGCTGATCGACGGCCTGCTGGTCAATGGCAGCGCGAAGCTGATCGGCTGGTTCTCGGCGATCACGCGGACGTTCCAGACCGGTTACATCTACCACTATGCATTCGTGATGATCGTGGGCGTGCTGGCAACCCTGCTGTACTTCTTCCCGTTCTGGCACGCATAAATCACAGGCAAAAGAAAAGACAATGATGCAGTCTATCTCTACAACTCCTTA
>JBJMVW010000141.1:0-7659 GCA_045810465.1 Massilia sp.
CACATCGTGGCATCGACCGGCGAACTGCAGAACCCGGACGCCGTGCTCACCGCCGCCCAGCGCGACCGCCTGATGCTGGCGCGCAGCGCCAGCAAACCAGTCGTCATCGTGACCCAGGCCGAAGCCGAAGCCAAGGAGAAGGTGCGCGCCCCCGGCACCAAAACCTGGCACTTCAAGGCGAAGAACGTGCGCGACTTCGCGTTTGCGAGCAGCCGCAAGTTCATCTGGGACGCGCAGGGCTACAAGAAGGACAGCAGCAATGTCATGGCGATGTCCTACTACCCGAAGGAAGGCAACCCGCTGTGGGAGAAGTATTCGACCCAGGCCATCATCCACACCATCGACCAGTACAACAAATACTCGTTCGACTACCCGTACCCGACCGCGATTTCGGTGAACGGCCCGGTGGGCGGCATGGAATACCCGATGATTTCGTTTAACGGCCCGCGTCCGACCAAGGACAAGAAGACCGGCGAGATCACCTGGTCCAAGCGCGCCAAGTACGGCCTGATCGGCGTGATCATCCACGAAGTCGGCCACAACTACTTCCCGATGATCGTCAACTCGGACGAGCGCCAGTGGACCTGGATGGACGAGGGCCTGAACAGCTTCGTCCAGTACCTGGCCGAGCAGGCATGGGAAGAGCACTTCCCGCAGTCGCGCGGCGAGCCGCGTGCGATCGTCGACTACATGCGCACGACGAACCAGGTGCCGATCATGACCAACTCGGAATCGATCGCCGCACTCGGCTACAACGCCTACGCCAAGCCGACCGCCGCGCTGATCGTGCTGCGCGAGACCGTGCTGGGCCGCGAGCTGTTCGATTTCGCGTTCCAGGAATACGCGCGCCGCTGGAAGTTCAAGCGCCCGACGCCGTCCGATTTCTTCCGCACGATGGAAGATGCATCGGGCACGGACCTCGACTGGTTCTGGCGCGGCTGGTTCTACACAATCGACCATGTGGACGTGAGCGTGGACGGCATCAGCGAGTACCAGATCAGCAGCAAGGATCCGGAAGTCGAGAAGAAATGGAAGAAGGCGCAGAAGGACGCCGAGCCGGTTTCGATCACCGACCAGCGCAACAAGGGCACCCTGCCGCGCCGCGTGGAAGCGCATCCCGAACTGAAGGACTTCTACAACGAGCACGACGACTTCACGGTCACCAACAAGGACCGCAACAAGTACAACGAGACCGTCGAAGGCCTGGAGGACTGGGAAAAGGGTCTGCTCAGGGAAGGCAAGCACCTGTACCTGGTCGATTTCTCGAACGTGGGCGGGCTGGTGTCGCCGCTGGTGCTCGAGATCCAGCTCGCGAGCGGCAAGAAGTACATCGAACGCGTCCCGGCCGAAATCTGGCGCTACTCGCCGAAGAAGATCACGAAGCTGATCATCACCGACGAGCCGATGGTGAGCCTGACCCAGGACCCGTACTGGGAGACGGCAGACACCGACATCAGCAACAACGCATGGCCGCGCAAGGTGAACCCGTCGCGCCTGGAGCTGTTCAAGTCGCAGCGCGGCGAAGGCGGCGACGACATGATGAGGGACTTCAACACGAAGCTCAAAACCAAGGACGACAAGGCGGCCAAAGACGCGAAGGACGAGGCGAAGGCCGAGTAGTCGCCGTTCGTTGGGGTGGGCGCCAGGCCGCCCGCCCTACCAAACCGGCAGCCGCGCATTTTGCGCCGCTGCCGGTTCTCACATCCAGCCCCGAATCAACCCGTACACGATGAACCTCAAACGCCTCGCCACCCTGTCCCTGCTGGCCGCGGTCGCTGCCTCCAGCCTCGCCGCCGAGCCCTTCGACGACAAATTCCGCCAGCTCGACGAACTGCTGACCACGCCCTCCCCGACCCGCACCGCGTCCGGCGCGCCCGGCCACGCGTACTGGCAGCAGCGCGCCGACTACAAACTGCGCGCCACGCTCGACGAGGCCAACCGCTCGATCAGCGGCGCCGGCACCATCACTTACCACAACAACTCGCCGGACACGCTGTCCTACCTGTGGGTGCAGCTCGACCAGAACATGTTCCGCGCCGACTCCGACAACCGCAACATCTCGACCATCCCGTCGCGCGACGCATGGAAGACCGGTAGCGACGGCAAGGGCGGGATGCAGTTCGAAGCGGCGCGCTTCACCTTTGCAAGCCGTGCCTTCGACGGCGGCTTCAAGGTAAAAGGCGTGAAGGACGCGGATGGCCGCCCGCTCAAGTACGTGATCAACAAGACCATGATGCGGATCGACCTGCCGCAGCCGTTGAAGCCGGGCTCGCGCATGTCGTTCAGCATGGAGTGGAGCTTCAACGTGCCGGAGACGAACGTGCTGGGCCGCCGCATGGGCTTCGAGCGCTTCGACAAGGAAGACAAGAACGACCTGTTCGAGATCGCGCAGTGGTACCCGCGCATGGCAGCCTACTACGACGTCGCGGGCTGGCAGAACAAGCAGTACCTCGGCGACGGCGAGTTCACGCTCGAATTCGGCGACTACGACGTCGAGCTGACCGTCCCGGCCGACCACATCGTGGCCGCCACCGGCGTGCTGCAGAATGCGGACGCGGTGCTCACGCCGGCCCAGCGCGAGCGCCTGGAGCAGGCGCGCAGCGCCGCCAAACCGGTGGCCATCGTCACGCAGGCGGAGGCCACGGCCGCCGAAAAAGGCCGCGCGAGCACCACCAGGACCTGGCGCTTCAAGGCCAGCAACGTGCGCGACTTCGCGTTTGCGACCAGCCGGAAGTTCATCTGGGACGCGCAGGGCTTCAGGAAGGGCGGTACCGACGTGATGGCGATGTCGTACTACCCGAAGGAAGGCAACCCGCTGTGGGAGAAGTATTCGACGCAAGCGATCATCCACACGATCGACAGCTATAACAAGTACTCGTTCGACTACCCCTACCCGGTCGCGATCTCGGTGAACGGCCCGGTCGGCGGCATGGAATACCCGATGATCTCGTTTAACGGACCGCGTCCGGCAAAGGACAAGAAGACTGGCGAGATCACCTATTCGAAGCGCAGCAAGTATGGCCTGATCAGCGTGATCATCCACGAGGTGGGCCACAACTACTTCCCGATGATCGTCAACTCCGACGAGCGCCAGTGGACCTGGATGGACGAAGGCCTGAACACCTTCCTGCAGTTCCTGGCCGAGCAGGCGTGGGAGGAGGACTATCCCGAAACCCGCGGCGAACCGCGCGCGATCGTCGACTACATGCGCAGCAAGAACCAGGTGCCGATCATGACCAACTCGGAGTCGGTGCTCCAGCGCGGGAACAACGCCTACGCCAAGCCGGCCACCGCGCTCAACGTGCTGCGCGAGACGGTGCTGGGCCGCGAGCTGTTCGACTTCGCGTTCCGCGAGTACGCGCGCCGCTGGAAGTTCAAGCGCCCGACGCCGGCCGACTTCTTCCGCACGATGGAAGATGCGTCGGGAACGGACCTCGACTGGTTCTGGCGCGGCTGGTTCTACACCACCGATGCGGTCGACGTCAGCGTGGACGGCATCAGCGAGTACCAGGTCGCCAGCAAGGATCCGGAAATCGAGAAGAAATGGAAAAAGGCGCAACACGATGCGCAGCCGATTTCGATCACCGACCAGCGCAACAAAGGCACGCTGCCGCGTCGCGTCGATGCGCATCCGGAACTGAAGGATTTCTACAACGAGCACGACGACTTCACGGTGACCAACAAGGACCGCAACAAGTACAATGAAACGCTCGAAGGGCTGGAGGACTGGGAAAAGGCGCTGCTCAAAGAGGGCAAGCACATGTACCTGGTCGACTTCTCGAACCTGGGCGGGCTGGTGACGCCGCTGGTGCTCGAGATCGAGCTCCAGGGAGGCAAGAAGTACGTCGAGCGGGTTCCTGCCGAAGTGTGGCGCTACTCGCCCAAAAAGATCACGAAGCTGATCATCACCGACGAGCCGATGGTGAGCCTGACGCAGGACCCGTACCTGGAGACCGCCGACATCGACACCAGCAACAACGCGTGGCCGCGCAGGGTGGCGCCATCGCGTCTCGAGCTGTTCAAGTCGCAGCGTCCCGAAGACGACATGATGAAAGACTTCAATGCGCCGCTGAAGAAAAACAGCGACAAGACAAAGGCAGCAGAATGACCTCCAAAAACGTCATTCCCGCGCAGGCCCGTAGGGTGGGCACCCCGTGCCCACGCGTTACGCACGTTCCCGATGCAAGCGCCGCTGGCGAACACGTACGCTTGGGCGTGGGCACAGGGTGCCCACCCTACGAGGAAAAGCGCCGGAGCGGCAAATTCACAGCGTGCGCACGCGTGCTGGCCGCCGCGCTGCTGTCAATCACCGCCACCGCCTCCGCCCACCGCTTCCACGCCGGGATCACCGATATCTCGTTCAACGAGCGCACCGGCAGCACCGAAATCGTGCACACCTATATGGCGCACGACGTGGAAGCGCTGCTGGCCAACCTGTACCAGCGCCAGTTCGACCTGACCCAGCCCGAGGACCAGGACGTGCTGCGCAAGTACGTCGAAAAACAGTTCTGGCTGCAGGGCGCGGACAAGGCCCGCCTGCCGGCGCGCTGGGTCGGGATGACGATCGACGCCCAGAGCGTGGTGATCTACCAGGAAGTGGCCAAAACTCCTGTGTCCAGAGCGGCGGCAATCCACGACGAAGTGATGACCGACTTCCTGCCCGACCAGGTCAACACCGTCAACCTGGACGACGGCGGCAAGGTACGCACCTTCACGTTCGAGAGCAAAACCACCGAACAGCCGGTCCGCTGACATGCCCACGCTTCGCCCCCTGCCCTGCGCGCTGGCCGCGCTGCTTGCCCATGCTTCGTGCCACGCCGACGACTTCGTGATCCAGCGCGTGCTGGTGGAAGGCTCACGCGCCAGCCAGCTGGGCATCGCCGATTCCGCCAGCGCCGGCAGCATCAGCCAGAAGGAGCTGGCGCTACGCACGGTGTACCGTCCCGGCGAACTGCTCGAAGCGGCGCCTGGCGTGATCGTCAGCCAGCACAGTGGCGAGGGCAAGGCCAACCAGTTCTACCTGCGCGGCTTCAACCTCGACCACGGCACGGATCTCGCCACCTATGTCGACGGCATGCCCGTCAACCAGCGCAGCCATGCGCACGGCCAGGGCTGGACCGACCTTAACTTCCTGATTCCCGAACTGGCCACGCGGCTGGACTACAAGAAGGGCCCGTACTCGGCGCGCGAAGGCGATTTCGCGTCGGCCGGCAGCGCCTCGATCACCTATGCCAACCGCTTGGTGCAGGATGTGGCGACGATCAGCATCGGCCAGGACGGCTTCGTGCGCACGGCGCTCGCGGGCTCCCCGGCGGCCGCCGGCGGCAACCTGCTGTACGCGCTCGAACTGCTGCATAACGACGGGCCGTTCACGCATCCCGACGACTACCGCAAGGTGAACGGCGTGCTGCGCTACAGCCGCGGTTACGCCAACAACGGCTGGAGCGTCACCGCGATGGCCTACACTGGGCGCTGGAACGCGACCGACCAGATTCCACAGCGCGCGGCCGATGCCGGAACGCTGGGCCGGTTCGATGCGCTCGATCCTACCGACGGCGGCCAGGCCCGGCGCTACAGCCTGTCGGGCGTGTGGCGCCGCACCGTGGCCGACTCGGCCTCCAGGGTCAGCGCTTACCTGATCCGCAACCAGCTCGACCTGTATTCCAACTTCACCTACTTCCTCAACGATCCGGTTAACGGCGACCAGTTCAGCCAGCCCGACCGGCGCGTGACGAGCGGCGCGGACGCGACGCACACCTGGTACGTACACCGGGGCGACACGATGGCCTCGAGCCTGACGGTCGGCGCGCAGCTGCAGAACGATAACGTGTTCAATGGCCTGTACGCGACCCGTGCCCGCGAGCGGCTCTCGACAACGCGCGAGGACCACGTGCTCGAGTCGAGCCTTGGCCTGTTCGTCGAAAGCGCGACGCGCTGGAGTGACACCTTCCGCACCGTTGCGGGCCTGCGCGCCGACAGCTACCGGTTCGATGTGCGCAGCGACCGCCAGGAGAACTCGGGGCGCACGTCGGCCCGGCTGGTGAGCCCGTCGCTCAACCTGGTGTTCGGGCCGTGGGCGCTGACCGAGTTCTACGCGAACGCCGGCAACGGTTTCCACAGCAACGATGCGCGCGGCACGGTGGCGGCGGTCGACCCAAGGTCGGGCGACGCGATCGGGCGCGCGCCCGGGCTGGTGCGCTCGCGCGGACTCGAACTGGGCGTGCGCACCGAGGCGATACCGAAGATGCAGACCTCGCTGTCGCTGTACCGGCTCGACTTCGATTCGGAGCTGACCTTTGTCGGTGACGAAGGCACGACCGAAGCGGGGCCGCCGAGCCGGCGCTACGGGATCGAGTTCTCGAACTACTACAAGCCGCTCAAGTGGCTGTCGGTCGATTTTGACGCGGCGTTCGCGCACGCGCGCTCGCGCGGGGGCGGCAGCATTCCTGGCGCGGTCGAAGGCGTGGGCCAGCTGGCGCTTACCGTCGACCGGCTTGGCCCGTGGTCGGGCGCCCTGCGCCTGCGTTACTTCGGGCCGCGGCCGCTGGTGGAGGACGACAGCGTGCGCTCACATGCCAGCCTGACGCTGAACGGCCGCGTCGGGTACCGGATCGGCAAGGACATGCGCGTCGAGGTCGAAGGGTTCAACCTCGCCAACCGGGAGGCGTCGGCCATCGATTATTTTTATGCCTCTCGACTGAAGGGCGAGAGCGCGGCGCGCGAGGATGTGCATTTCCATCCGATCGAGCCGCGGTCGGTGCGCGTTACCCTGATCAAGAATTGGTAACGCTGGTTGAACGGCCGGTGCACGATTCGAGGAAAAAGGTGCTACGCTCACGAAATGACCGTCCCCGAAACACCCTACACCGACCCATCCCGCCTGGCCGATGCGCTGCGCACCGAAGGCTACGCGCTGCTGCGACCTGCCGACGTCGCGCGGCTGGCCGGCTGCAGCCTCGATGAGCTGAAGGCCCTCACCCCGAGCTGGGACCACCTCGAGCTCGACAACTACCTGAAAGACGGCGGCCGCTATCGGCGGCGCCGCCACTCCTGTTTCATGGACAGCGGCGAGGACATCGTGCAGACCGCGCACCGCGCGCACTGGCAGCCGGTCGAGTACAACGCGCTGCACGGCGGGATGCATCGCCTGTTCGAGCCGATCGAAGCGTCGACGATCGCGCAGCCGGCATGGAACGCCCTGCTGGGCGCGATAGGCCAGGTCTGCTCGCAGGTGAAAGGCCCGCAGCCGTGGTACGTCGAGGCGCACCAGTTCCGGATCGATACCGAGAACGGCATCGGACGCCCGACGCCCGAAGGCGCGCACCGCGACGGCGTCGATTTCGTCGCGGTGATCCTGGTTGAGCGGGTCAACATCAAGGGCGGCGAAACACGCGTGTTCGAAGCCAACGGGCCGGAAGGCAAGCGCTTCACCATGCTCGAGCCATGGACCATGCTGCTGCTCGACGACGCGGCCGTGATCCACGAATCGACGCCGATCCAGCCCACTGGCGAGAACGGGCATCGGGATACCCTGGTGCTGACCTGGCGCGCCGGCGCGTTCCAGGGCGAGGATGCCGCTTAGGTAGGGTGGGCACCCCGTGCCCACGCGGAGGCTAGCGTCTGAATAGCGAATGACTCATGGCTGGCATTCGCGTGGGC
>JBJMVW010000142.1:0-2149 GCA_045810465.1 Massilia sp.
GGCCGACCAGCGCCTTCCACGACAGCCCGGCCAGGAAAATCACGTAGAAGCCCGATGCCGCCACCAGCAGCGCGGTCCCCAGGTCGGGCTGCTTGCCGATCAGCCCGACCGGGATCAGCAGCAGCACCGCCGCCACCACGAACGAATGCCAGCGCAGCAGCCCGGCGCGCTGCTGGAAGTACCACGCCAGCATCAGCGGCATCGCGATCTTCATGATCTCGGACGGCTGGATGTCGACGCCGACATGCAGCCAGCGCCGCGCGCCCTTCTTCACCACGCCGGCCACCGCGACCGCGACCAGCAGCGCCACCCCCACCGTGTAGATCGGCACCGCGAGCCGCAGCAGCGTCTGCGGCGGCACGTTGGCGGCCGCCCACAGGATCACGAACGCGAGCAGGATATTGCGCATCTGGCCTTCGACCCGGCCGGGGAAATCGTGGCCGGCCGACGACAGCGTCAGCATCCCGGTACACAGCAGCAGGAACAGGATCAGCGCCAGCGGAGCGTCGAACACGGTGAAGTACGGCCGCAGCCGGCGGCTCAGTGAGCGGCGTTCAGGGATATGGGCAGGCATGGCTTATTCCTTGTTGCCGGGCGTTTCGCCGCCCGGCTTGTGGTCGGCGCCGGCATCCGGCGCGAACGCCTCCACCGGTGTCTGCAGCTGGTCCTCTTTCGGCGCCGGCGCCGGCTTGTCCTTCTCGCCGGGGCGCTTGCCGAGCAGGTAGTAGTCGAGCGCCTTGCGCACGATCGGTGCCGCGATGGTGGCGCCGAAACCGGCGTTCTCGACCACGACCGCGATCGCGATGCGCGGCTTGTCGGCAGGCGCGAACGCGGTGAACAGCGCGTTGTCGCGCAGCCGCTCCGGCGTCGCGTGGGCGTTGTACTTGGCGCCTTTCAGGCCGACCACCTGTGCGGTACCGGTCTTGCCGCCGACCGTGTAGCCCGCGTTGCGGAAGGCCAGGAAGCCGGTGCCGCTCTGGTCCGAGGTCACGCCCACCATCGCGCGCTTGATGATGTCGATGTTCTCCTGCTTGAGCGGGATGCGGCCGCTTTCCTTCGCCACCGTCAGCGTGCGGGCGCGGGTGTCGCCGGCCTCGACGATCTTGACCAGGTGCGGCTTCATCAGCACGCCATTGTTGGCCAGCGTGGCCACCGCGTGCGCCATCTGCAGCGGCGTGAAACTGTTAAAGCCGTTGCCGATGCTGATCGAGATGGTGTCGCCGCCGACCCACTTCTGCGCCGCGCGGTTGCGCTTGAAGCGATCGCGTTTCCATTCCTGCGACGGCAGGATGCCGGTCTTTTCGTGCTCCAGGTCGATGCCGGTCAGCTGCCCGAAGCCGAACGGCTTCATGAAATCGTGGATCGCGTCGATCCCCATGTCGTTGCCGAGCTGGTAGTAGTAGGTGTCGCACGACATCACGATCGAACGGTACATGTCGATGTAGCCGTGGCCGCCCGGCTTGTCGTCGTTGAAGCGGTGCCCGCCGAGCACGAAGAAGCCGGCGTCGCTGATGCCCTGCTCCGGCCGGCGCTTGCCCAGTTCGAGCGCGGCCAGCGCCATGTACGGCTTGAAGGTCGAGCCGGGCGGATAGGTGCCCGACAGCGGGCGGTTCATCAGCGGCCGGTCGAGCGAGGTGTTCAGGTCGTTCCAGCTCTGGGCGTCGATGCCGTCCACGAACAGGTTGGGGTCGAAGCCCGGCCGCGACACGTAGGCCAGCACGTCGCCGGTCTCCGGCTCGATCGCCACCAGCGCGCCGCGGAAGTCGCCGAACGCCTCCTCGATCACCTTCTGCAGTTCGATGTCGATCGACAGGATCAGGTTGCTGCCGGGGGTCGGCGCCTTGCGCGCCAGCGTGCGGATCGCGCGCCCGCCGGCGGAGCGCTCGACTTCTTCGTAGCCGGTGATCCCGTGCAGCTGGCGCTCGTAGCTCTTCTCCAGCCCTTCCTTGCCGATGTGGTCGGTGCCGTTGTAGTTGGCCGACACCGCGGTATCCTCGTCGGTCTCGATCGCCTTGGCCTCGGCCTGGTTGATGCGGCCGATGTAGCCGATCACGTGCGACGCCACTTCGCCCTGCGGATACTGGCGGAACAGGCGCGCCTGCACCTCGACGCCCGGGAAGCGGAAGCGCTGGGCGGTGAAGCGGGCCAC
>JBJMVW010000143.1:0-5388 GCA_045810465.1 Massilia sp.
ATCATAGGTCCGATGGGTTTTTACGTACGCTGGACCACGTTGCGAGAACTCTGCCGAAAGCGCCGGATTGTTCAATAATTCGAGTGTCGCAGCGGCAAACTGTTGCGCTTCCATCGGTACGCACAGCCCTGCCCGGCTTTGCTCGATCACGAGTTTCTGGTCGGGAATATCGTTGGCGACGCTCGGGATGCCGAGCGCCAGGTACTCGACCAGCTTGGTCGGCGAGGACACGTCGAACAAGGCGCCGCGCGGAATCGGCGACAGCCCGACCTCGGCCCGCACCGCGTAGCCGAGCGCGGCCGCCTGCGGCAGCCAGCCGGTCAGCAGCACATGGCGCTCGAGGCCGCGCGCGGCGATCTGGCTGCGCATCCAGTGCATCTCGTCGTCGGACGGGGCGTCGCCGGCAATCACCAGCAGCACCTCGGGCATGGCCGTGCGCAGGCGCTCGGCGACGTCGAGCAGGAAGTCGGAACGGCGCGACTGCGCGATGCGGCCCAGGTAGAGCACCACGCGGCGGCCGTCGAGGCGTGCATCCTGCGCGGGCGTCACGGTGGCGCGGTCGAACAGCGCGGCGTCGACGCCCATCGGCACGGCGGTCAGGCGGGCCCGGTCGAAGCCCTTGGCGGCCAGCCAGTCGGCCATTGCGTCGCTCTGCACGAAGATGTGGCGCGCATGCGGCAGCACCATCCGGTAGATGACAAAGCGCGAGGCGCGCGCGCGCAGGTGGTGCGCCAGCCACTTGAGGCCTTTGCGGCGCTGCCCGATCTCGTCGCGCCGCACCTCGAAACCCTCGACGATCGGGAACGACATCCAGTATACGAACGGCACGCCAAGCGCGGCGGCGGCGATGCGGCCGACCAGGCCGCTGGCGATCTTGTCGCGCACCTGGATGCAGTCGGGCCTTGCGCGGCGCCATGCGCGCAGCAGGCCGAGCGTGTCCCACAGCGGCGACAGCACGGCCGCGAACTTGCTGCGCAGGCTGCCAACCACGTGCATGCCGCCAGCCTGCCATGGCGCCGGCGCGTCCGCGCCCGCCTGCCCGACCAGCTCGGTATTCACGCCGTAGCGCGGCATTTCGGCGCCGAACAGGGTCAGCACGTCGGCGCGGATCGGCGGGAGCGGATCGCGGATGATGAAGGCGATGGAAAGCGGCTTGCTGCGCATTGGTAACCTTGTCGATTCAGCAACGGGTGCCTGGCGATGATAGCGTACTCGTCGGTTCGCGCGCGACACGGTTGGGGCGCGGCGCCCGTGGCGCCAGCCGGGCCAGGGGCGGCCCCCTCGATGCTAACTGCCGCGCTGGACGCGCGGTTCACGCTGCATCAAGCTGTGCGCCTGCCAGCCGGCGCGGCTTTGGCGAAGCTGGACCAGGCGCGGCAGCAGTGCGGCGCTCAGTTTGCTGTCGAGCTTGCGGCAGAAGTGGGCGCGCGACGCGCCGATGCGCTCGAAGTCGGCGTCGACCAGCACCTTGGGGTTGCGCGCGCCCTGCTCCGGCCACTGGATGTAGCGGAAATTTTCCGACAGCACACGCTCGCGAAAGCGCGAGTTCATCACCATGGTCTGGAAGAACATTTCGTCCGGGCACAGAACGGTGCGGAAGAACCGCAGGCTGGCCGGTTCCCGCGCCACGCGTTCGAGCAGGTCCTGCAAGCAAGGGCGCGACAAGGCCCACCACGACGAGCCGCCATAGGGTTGCAGGCCGGGCGGTGGGCGGCGCGTGGTCTTGCACAGGCGCAGCAGCCGGTTGGCGAGCGCGCAGGCCAGGCGTTCGGGCTTGCCGCCGCCCTCGCGGTAGAAGTACTGGTAGCGGAACGCGACCGGCCAGCCCCCGGGCCCGATCGGCATCGTGTCGATCAGTTCGCGGTCCTCGACCAGCGCCAGTTCCTGTTTCAGGCGGTCGTTGGGCAACAGCGGGAAGTCCTGGGCGCTCAGGAACACGACCTTGTCGAACTGCGGCACGTCGCGGATGATTTCGCGCAGCGAATTGATGGTCGCCTCGACCTGGCTGAAGCCGCCCCAGCGCACGTCGATGCGGGTGGCGACCAGGCGCGCGGCCGGATGCAGCTGCGTCGGGTCGATCGACGATTTGCGGTCGAGGTTGACGTAGATGACGAAGTCGTCGTCGTGCAGTTGCCCGACCAGCGTGTTGAGCTGGTCGAGGTCCTTGTGCGCGTGGATCAGGAAAACCTGTTTCATCATTGCCGGCAAAAATAAGCTGGAGTGTGGCGACGCCACGTAGGGTGGGCGGCTCGTCCGCCCACGCGTTCAACCCACGCCGGCCGGCCCGCGCCCCCAAAAAAAATGTCCTCCAGGGCGCTAAGCCGCGAAGGACATGTTGCGCTCGCGCCGAGTCTAGCACGGCGCGCGCAAGGCTGACGTTCAGTTAATTGAGCGTCACGGACTGGCTGCCGACGGTGACGGTGCGTACGCCGTTGGCGCTGCTGATGGTCACGTTCGGACGCTGGCAGCCGACGTCGAGCAAGGTCAGGAACTCGGCCACCGACTTGCCGTCGTTGGCCAGGTAGAACGCGCCGTGGTCTTCCACCACGTTGACCTTGGCGCCCGGGCCGATCCACTTGGCGAAGGTCGCGCTCGGGTTCAGCGAACGCAGGCATACCGACTGGCCGTTGACCGCAATCTTGACGCTGGTCGGGCTCTCGACCGTCATGATGACCGGCGCGTGCACGTTCCATTCGTAGGTGTGCGGCACCGTCGCCGACAGTTTGTCGCGCACCAGCAGCGAGTTGCCCGCATTGCGCAGGTGCCAGACCTGGCGCTTGGCGGTGGTCAGCTGGCCGCCGTACGACGGGGTGGCGTCGCCTTCGGCGTAGTCGTAGCTCGGCTGCGCCGCAAAGCCGGTGATCTTGCCGTTACGCTGCAGCTGTTCGCGGTAGCCGGTCACCACCTGGCCCTTGCCGCCGTCGAAGGTGACCGCGTTCTGGGAACGGGTCTGGTGGTACCAGTCGGTCCAGTAGGGCGAACCGTACCAGTCGTACCAGCCGGCCTTGACCAGCAGCGGCTGCCCCGCCACCGACAGCAGCAGGCCGTTCTGGTCGCCGTGGCTGTGGTTGAACGAGCCGTACGGGCTGGACTTGAAGTAGTACGAGGTGCGGCCGGTCGAGCCGATATCGCTGTGCATCGCGACCCAGCCGGTACTCGGGAAGTAGGCCGAGTTCGACGGCGGGCTCTTGAGGGTGGTGGAGGCCACCGGCAGCGGGTACGGCGCCTGCAGCAGCGACAGCGTGTCCTCGGTGCCGCCAAGGTTGGCGACATACCAGGCGGCGCGCGGCGACACCATGCGCGCGGCAAAGGCGTGGAACACGCGGGTGTCGGGCTTGGTCTCGGAGCCGTCGCCGAAGGCATGCACTTTCGACCCCGGCGGCGTGAACTCGGTCGCGAAGTCGAGGAAGCCGAGCGACCACGGCTTGGCGTAGAAGTTGACCCCGGTGGCCTGCGACAGCGGGTCCCACAGCGCGACCAGGTAGCCGGCCGCGTATTCGGCGTAGGCGGTGCCGTTGGCGTAGCCGCCTTCCGCGCCGGACCATGGGGCCGGCGCGTTGGCGTAGGCGCGGAACGCAAAGTCGAACCACTTCTGGGCGTCGGTGATGTCGCCCAGCGACAGGCTCGAGATCAGGACCAGGAATACCAGGCTGGTGTTGCCGTGCGAGTCGAACGGGAACTGGTCGAGGCGGCCGTTGTCGCCAGCCAGGTTGCCATAGATTTCATTGGTGCGGATACGCACGGAGTCCAGCCACTTGGCCTTGCGGGTGGCGTCGAGGTCGCCGGCCAGGATGTCGACCGCCTTGATCAGCGACAGCGAAATCTGGCGCGTCGCCTGGTCCTGGTTGGCGTAGCTGGTCGGGCCGCTCGGGGTCAGCGCCGCCATCTGGTCGCCGCGCTTGAACGCTTCGTTCAGGAACATCGGGTCGCGCTTGTAACGCCACATCACGGCCGCCGCTTCGAGCTGGCGGCTGGCTTCGTTGATGCGCTGGCGGATATCGGTCTGCTGCGCGTTCATGGCCGCGGTCAGCGGCGTGGTGATCACGATCGGCCAGCGCGCGTCGGACAGGTCGGGCAGCGCGGTCATCTGCAGCTTGATCTCGTTGGTCATGCGGCTGATGTACGGATCCATCTCCGCATGCTTGGCCGCGTTCCAGCTCGAGAACAGCGTGAACGAGGACGGCAGCGAACGCGGTCGGGCCTTGGCGCTGATGCGCGCGCGCAGCGTGGCGTTGTCGGGCACCTCGAACACGGTCGAGCGGCTGGTGATCGAGAACGGGCGCGGCGCGCTCCAGTCGCTCGAGCTCGTCGGGCGCACGCGCCAGGTGTAGTTGCCCAGTGCCAGGGCCTTGGTCGGCAGGTACCAGTTACGGTCGACCACGGCCTTGGCCGGGCTGCCGCCGGCCGGCGTGATTTCGATTTCGTAGCTGGCGGTGCCGCTTGGGTAGCGCGCCCACGTGAAGCCGGGCGGGTTCTGCGCCTGGACCTGGCTGTTGGCCGGGCTGGGCTGGACGACGAGCGGATCGGTCGACTGGGCCCAGTCGGCGCGCGCGTCGACGCATGACAGCAGCGACGCCAGGGCAGCCATGGCGGCTAGTCCTTTCCGTTGAAATTTCATGTTGGTGCTCCGAGAAATGTGACTGGAATCTTTGGTGGCCGCACGCAGCGGCACGGCGGGAAGTTCTGGCTAGGCGCCTGAGTCGCGGCGCTGTTCAATCGAAGATTATGGTACCGCAATCTAAGTTGAGCCGAAGAAAATTCCCCCGAGAAATCAAAGATTTTTCACATACATCGCAGAAATCCAACGCAAAAAAACTAACTTGATAACAGCAATATTTTCAGTTCATTAAGGCCTGTTTTGGAACTGAAAAGACAATCGAATAACAGTGCCGTTTTGCTCACGCGTTTGTTTCGGCACGCAGCGCCCGCATCCGCTTCAGGTAGCGCAGGCAGTAAATGCCGAAGGCCAGCGGCGCCTGTTTCAGGTAGCGGCGCCGCACCTGGAATTCCTCCTGGCGCGCCTTGATCTTGTTGGCCGACGAGACGCTGCCCGCGTGGTCGCGGAAGATCGTCAGCGGACGGTCGAGCGTGGCCGGGCGCGCGACCTTGCCGAGGCGCAGCCAGAGGTCGATGTCCATCGCGTATTTGAGCTTTTCGTCGAACAGGCCGACACGCTCGAACGCGGCCTTGCGCACGAACACGGCCGGATGCGCCACCCAGGCGCGCCCGGCGGCGAACGAACGGTAGCTGTACGGCTGCAGCCGGTTGGGCGGCACCAGGCGCCCGTCCTTGAGCACCTGCACGGTGCCGAACACCCAGTCGACCTGCTCGCGGTCGAAGCGCTCGGCCACCGTGGCCAGCACGTCGTCCGCGGCGTAGTAGTCGTCC
>JBJMVW010000144.1:0-33177 GCA_045810465.1 Massilia sp.
GAACGTCGCGATCGAAGCCGGCCTGCCGGTGGCCGTGTTCTCGATGGAGATGGGCGGCGCCCAGCTGGCCATGCGTATGCTCGGCTCGGTCGGCCAGCTCGACCAGCACCGCCTGCGGACCGGCCGCCTCAACGACGAGGACTGGCCGCGCCTGACGCATGCGATCCAGAAAATGAACGACGCCCAGCTCTACATCGACGAGACGCCGGCGCTGAACCCGATCGAGATGCGGGCCCGCGCGCGCCGCCTCGCGCGCCAGTGCGGCAAGCTGGGCCTGATCATCGTCGACTACCTGCAGCTGATGCAGGGCAGCAAGGCGGGCGACAACCGGACCGCCGAGATCTCGGAGATCTCGCGCTCGCTCAAGGGCCTGGCCAAGGAGCTGCACTGCCCGGTCATCGCGCTGTCCCAGCTGAACCGCTCGCTCGAGCAGCGTCCCAACAAACGGCCTGTCATGTCCGACCTGCGCGAATCGGGCGCTATCGAACAGGACGCCGACGTTATTATCTTCCTGTATCGCGACGAGGTTTACAACCCCGACTCGCCTGATAAAGGAACCGCCGAAATCATCATCGGCAAGCAGCGTAACGGCCCGATCGGCGCGATACGCCTGACCTGGATTGGCCAGTACACCAAGTTCGGTAATTACAGCGGCAACCTCGCCGTCTACCAGGGCGACTAAGCCGGTATCTGGCCGCTGGCAACCCCGGCGGCCTTGAAGTCCCAAGAGATTTACACACGGAGAGCAAAATGTTTGGACGCTTGATGCCCACTGAGGGCAAATTTTTCGACTTGTTCAACCAGCACGCGGCGTTGTGCGTGAAGGGTGCGCATGAAATGGTCGGCCTGATGACCAACTTCGACGACCTGGAAAATCGCACGCACGCGGTCGAAAGCATCGAAAAGCAGGCGGACAAGATCACCTATGCCACCGTCGACCTGCTGCACAAGACTTTCATCACGCCGATCGACCGCGACGACATCCACAAGCTGATCACGCGCATGGACGACATCCTCGACATGATGGAAGACGCCGCCCAGACCGTGTCGCTGTACGACCTGCAGGCCGTGACCCCGGAAGCCAAGCGCCTGGCCGAGCTGTGCCTGGCCTGCTGCGAGAAGGTGCAGGGCGCGGTCGGCATGCTGCACAACATGGACAACGCGCAGAAGATCATCGCCCTGTGCGAAGAGATCGACCGCCTCGAATCGGACGCCGACCACGTGATGCGCGCCGCGATGTCCAAGCTGTTCCGCGACGAGCCGGACGTGCGCAACCTGATCAAGATGAAAGCGATCTACGAAATCCTGGAGACCGTGACCGACCGCTGCGAAGACGTGGCGAATATCATCGAAGGCATCATCGTCGAAAACGCCTGAACGTCACCGCAAAGAACAAGAATGGAAACACTCCAACTGAGCATTTACGTGCTCGTGCTACTGGTCGGCCTTGCGCTTATTTTCGACTTCATGAACGGCTTCCACGACGCCGCCAACGCGATCGCGACGGTGGTGTCGACCGGGGTGCTCAAGCCCCAGACCGCGGTCGCGATGTCCGCGCTGTTCAACTTCGTCGCGATTTTCACGGTGGGCCTGCACGTGGCCGCCACCGTCGGCAAGGGGACCATCGACCCGCACGTGGTCGACCATTACGTGGTGTTCGGCGCGCTGGTCGGCGCCATCATCTGGAACATCATCACCTGGTATTACGGCATCCCGTCGTCGTCGTCGCACGCGCTGATCGGCGGCCTGGTCGGGGCGACGGTCGCCAAGGCGGGCACCGGCGCGCTGGTTGCCGACGGCCTGATCAAGACCGTGATCTTCATTGTCGTGTCGCCGCTGATGGGCTTTGTCCTCGGCTCGGCCGTGATGTTGCTCGTGTCGTGGATATTCGTCCGGTCGACGCCGCGCAAGATCGATACCTGGTTCCGCCGCATGCAGCTGTTCTCGGCCGCGGCCTATAGCCTTGGCCACGGCGGCAACGACGCGCAGAAAACCATCGGCATCATCTGGATGCTGCTGATCGTCGCCGGTATCTCCAAGAGCAGCGACGCGGCGCCGCCGATGTGGGTCATCATCTCGTGCTACACGGCGATCAGCGCCGGTACGCTGTTCGGCGGCTGGCGCATCGTCAAGACCATGGGCCAGAAGATCACCAAGCTCAAGCCGGTCGGCGGCTTCTGCGCCGAGGCGGGCGGGGCCATCACCTTGTTCGCCGCCACCGCCATGGGCGTGCCGGTGTCGACCACCCACACCATCACCGGCGCGATCGTCGGCGTCGGTTCGGCGCAGAAGGCGTCGGCGGTGCGCTGGGGCGTGGCGGGCAACATCGTGTGGGCCTGGATCTTCACCATCCCGGCCTCGGCATTCATGGCCGCGATCGCCTGGTGGGTCGGCAAGCACATCATGTAACACCCGCGCCGGTCGCGCATCGAAAAGCCAGGGTTCGCCCTGGCTTTTTTTAATTCTGCGACGGCTACCGAATACAGTACTGCCAGCGCGGAACCTTGGCCTTGCCGGTCGATCTTATCTCGACGAACCTTCCAGTTTCCCCATGACCAGCCAAGCGTCCTAACGCGCCAATGTCCTCTCACAGCGCTTCACCGTTCACCACACGCTTGGATGACCGGTTGCGAACGGTTCAGCGGATTGCCCAGCTGGGGTTTTGGGAAATGCGCGCCGACGACAGGCGCCTGCTGTTTTCGGCCGAAGCCTGCACCATCCTCGGCATCCCGCCAGAAAATCGGCAGCAAACGTTCGCGGAGTTTTTATTGTTGGTGCATCCGGCCGAGCGCGACCGGCTGCGCGCCGCGATCGAGGCGTCGCTGCGGGGTGAAGTCCGGCTCGATATCGAGCACCGGATTGTCCAGCCATCGGGCGCCGTGCGGCATGTGCATGCGCGCGCCGAACTGATTCGCGAAGGGGATCGCACGCGACTGTATTTCGGCATCCTGCAGGATGTCACCGAATGGGTCCAGCGCCGCGTCGAAGCCGAGCAGAATGCGGTGCTGCTGCAAATCGCCGGCCGCATCGCGCACATGGGCGGCTGGAAATTGGACCTGTCGGCCGGGCGGGTCGAATGGTCTGACGAAGTCTGCAAGATCCACGAGGTGCCGAGCGGAACCTCGCCGACCATGGAGCAGGCGCTCGCCTTCTATGCGCCGGAGTGGCGGGCGAGAATCGGGGTGTTGCTCGCGGACTGCCTGCGCAAGGGCGTGCCGTACGACGAGGAACTGCAAGTCATCACCGCACGCGGACGCCGGGTCTGGGTTCGTGCGATCGGTGAACCGGTGTGGAATCGCGCCGATGCGGTCAGCAGCGTGCAGGGAGCGATGCAGGACATCAGCAGGCGGCGGCATGCCGAACTCAATGCCGAACGGCTCGCCGCGCGCATGACGGCGACCCTGGAGAGCATTACCGATGCGTTTTATACGCTCGACCGGGAGTGGCGCTTCACCTATCTGAACAAGGAGGCCGAACGGCTGTTCCAGCGGCCGCGCGCCGAATTGCTGGGCAAGGTCTTGTGGGACGAGTTCGGCGCGCTGAAAGGGCAGATCGGCTACTGCGAATTCCACCGGGCGCTCCGGGAAAACCGCACCGTCGTGTTCGAGGAATACTATGCCCAGTACGAGATGTTGTGCGAGGTGCGGGCTTATCCTTCCGACGAGGGGCTGGCAGTTTATTTTCGCGATATCACCCAGGCCCGCAATACCGAGGAGTCGCTGCGCATCAGCGAAGAGCGGTTCCGGATCATCGCCAGGTCGACCACCGATGTGGTCTGGGATTGGGACATCAAAACCGACACGCTGTGGCAGAGCGAGAGCATCCATGACCTGTTCGGGTACACGCCGGCGGAGTTTGCGAGATCGCTCCGGTTGTGGGCCGCGCGCATCCACGACGATGACCGGCGCCGCGTGCTCGATCATGTCGACGCCGCCCTGAACGGCCGCGACGGCTTGTGGATCGACGAATACCGGGTAATGCGCAAGAACGGTACGGTGGCCTATGTGCTGGACCGCGGTTTCATCATCCGTGACCGCGATGGCCAGGCCATACGGATGGTCGGCGCCATGGTCGACCTGACCGAGCGGCGCGAAGCCGACGCCCGCATCCGCGAACAAGCGTCGCTGCTCGACAAGGCCAAGGACGCCATCGTGGTGCGCGGCATCGACAACCGCATCCGTTACTGGAACAAGGGGGCCGAACGGCTTTACGGCTGGAGCGCGGAGGAGGCGATCGGCCATGCAGCAGGGGAGCTCCTGTACGCCAACCCGGCCCAGCTCGAGGAAGCGACCCGCGCGGTGCTCGAGGCGGGCGAATGGAGTGGCGAAATCATCGAGCGCCGCAAGGATGGCACCGCGCTGCCGGTCGAGGTGCAATGGACCCTGATGCGCGACGACGCCGGCCGGCCGCAATCGATCTTCGCGATCAAAACCGATATCAGTCGGCGCAAGGAGGCCGAGCGCAGGATCCAGGACCTGGCCTACTACGATCCCTTGACCCGGCTACCGAACCGCCAGTTGCTGATGGACCGGGTGCAGCAGGCGATCGCGGCCAGCGGCCGCACCGGCGCCCTGAATGCGCTGGTGTTTGTCGATCTCGACCATTTCAAAACCCTCAACGACACGCTTGGCCACGCGCGCGGCGACCTGTTGCTGCAGCAGGTCGCGCACCGCCTCACCGGCTGCGTGAGCGGCACCGATACGGTCGCGCGTTTTGGCGGCGACGAATATGTCGTGCTGCTGCAGGACCTGGGCGCCGATCTCGACGAAGCATGCGCCCGCGCCAAGGCGGTCGGCGAGCGGATCCTGCACGCGGTGAACCAGCCCTATCAGATCGAGAGCTTCAGCCATACCACCGCAGCCAGCCTCGGCATCGCCGTGTTCGACAGCGACAAGGATGACCTGGGCGAGCTGTTGAAGCGGGCCGACCTGGCGATGTACCAGGCCAAGGCAGCCGGCCGCAATACGCTGCGCTTTTTCGATCCACGCATGCAGGCGGCGCTGTCGGCCCGGATGACGCTCGAGGGCGACTTGCGCCAGGCCTTGCGTGATCACGCTTTCTTCCTGCACTACCAGCCCCAGGTCGACAAGCATGGCCACATCACGGGCGTCGAGGCACTGGTGCGTTGGCTCCATCCGGCGCGCGGGGTGGTGCCGCCCGACGAATTCATTCCGCTGGCCGAGGAGACGGGCCTGGTGCTGCCGCTGGGCGAATGGGTGCTCGACTCGGCCTGCCGCCAGCTCGCGGCCTGGGCCCGGCGTCCGGAAACCGCGCATCTCGAGGTCGCGGTGAACGTCAGCGCGCGCCAGTTCCACCACCCGGGCTTTGTCGCACAGGTGCTGGGCGTGCTGGGTCCGGCCGGGGCCGATCCGTCCCGGCTGAAGCTGGAACTGACCGAGACCTCGCTGCTCGACAACGTGGACGATACGATCGAAAAAATGCACCTGCTGAAAACGCGTGGCCTGAGCTTCGCGCTGGACGATTTCGGCACCGGCTATTCGTCATTGGCGTACCTGAAGCGCCTGCCGCTCGACATGCTCAAGATCGACCGCTCGTTCGTGCGCGACCTGCTGACCGATCCTAACGACGCCGTGATCGCCCGCACGATCATCGCGCTCGGCCGCAACCTGGGGCTGAAAGTGGTGGCCGAAGGCGTCGAAACCGAAGCCCAGCGCGATTTCCTGTTCAAGCATGGCTGTGAAGCCTACCAGGGTTACCTGTGCAGCCGGCCGGTGCCTGCCGCCGACGTCGCGCGGGTGGTCTGCGGCAGGCGTGACGGCGCCGCGATCGAGTAGCCGCTGGCGTTCATGCCAGCTCCACCTCGAGCCCTTCCCAGGCGAGGACGACCTTGAGCTCGCCGAGCCGTGGCTGGAACCGCGCCAGCGCTTCGGTGAACGCCGCTTCCAGTTCGTCGTCGCTGCGGGTCGGTTCGTGGTGGGTGCAGTACAGCGCCTTCGCGCGCACGCGTAGCGCCATGTCGAGCGCGCCGTCGAAGGTGCCATGGCCCCAGCCGCGCTTGGACGGGTATTCCTCGACGGTGTACGAGCAGTCGACGACCAGGGCGTCCACGCCTTCCATCGCGGCGTCGATCTCGCGCTGGCGCGCTTCGAGCTGTGCCTGGTACGGCGCATGCTGCGCGTCGCCCTGCGTATGCGGGTTGTAGCCCGGCTCGTGGTCGCCAGTGAAGAACAAGGACCTGCCGTTGCAGCTGATGCGGTAGCCGAGGTTGGTGACCGGGTGGTTCATCACCACGTTGCCGACCTGGGCGTCGCCCACTTCGATCGCGACGCCGCGCTCGAGGGTCCGGTAGTCGATGGTCGCGTCCATCTGGGTTTCGCTGACCGGGAAGTAGCTGTTCTGCAGCTGCACCGCCATCACGTGCTCGATGCCGTGGCCGGTAACCGGGTCGTGCGCGCCGTGCAGGCGCACCCGGCTGCCCTTCACGAACAGCGGCGAAAAGAAGGGCAGGCCGTGGATGTGGTCCCAGTGGCTGTGGGTGATGAAGATGTTGGCGTGGACCGGCTGCTGCGCCAGCAGGTGCTGGGCCAGCGGGAACAGGCCGGTGCCGCCGTCGAGGATGACCAGGGTGCCGTCGTCGGTGCGCACCTCGATGCAGGTGGTATTCCCACCATAGCGAACGGTACGCGGACCAGGGGAGGGAATCGAACCGCGCACCCCCCAGAAACGGAATTTCATGGATCACTCCCTCGCCGCAGCGATAGTTATCATTTTGAAAGGCCCGATGATAGCGGTTTTTTGTGCGCCGATGGCCCTGAATGTGCGTTTTTGCGTCGGCCCGATGTACAGGGCGACGCAACGGGGCTACACTTTGAAAATTACATTGCAGCAACGATTTCGGCGGCGACGCTGCCCTTGTCATTTTTCAGGCCGATACCATGCAAGAGCTGTCCCCTACCCAAGTCGCGCAACGCCTGCACCAGCTGACCGAGGTCGGCGTGGCGCTTGGGGGCGGCCATGACACCGGCGCACTGCTCGAGCGCATCCTGCACGTCGCGAAAAGCATGACCGGCGCCGACGGCGGCACCTTGTACCGGCCCAGCGACGACCGCCAGAGCCTGTGCTTCCACATCTCGGTCAACGACACGCTCCAGCTCTACCAGGGCGGCGCCAGCGGCCACCCGATCGACATCGCGCCGGTGCCGCTGTACGACAGCAACGGCAGCAAGAATTTGTCCTCGGTCGCGGCCTACGCCGCCAACTGCAACCAGTCGGTCAATATCGAGGACGTGTACAAGGCCGGCGTCTTCAATTTTTCGGGCATGCGCTCGTTCGACGCGGCCTACGGCTACCACTCGCAGTCGTTCCTGACGGTGCCGATGACCGACCACGAGGGCGAACTGGTGGGGGTACTCCAGCTGGTCAACGCGCGCGACCCCGGCAGCGGCGCAACCTGCGCCTTCAGCCAGACCGACCAGCGCTTCATCGAGGCGCTGGCGGCCCAGGCTGCGGTGGCGATCACCAACCAGAAGCTGATCGCGCAGCTGGAAGAACTGCTCGAAGCGCTGGTCAACCTGATCAACATCGGCATCGACGAGAAGTCGCCGTACACCGGGCGCCACTGCCAGTTCGTGCCGCAGCTGACCATGATGCTGGCCGAGGCGGCGCACGCCACCGGCAGCGGCCCGATGGCGGCGTTCCGGATGACCGAAGCCGACCGCAAGGAATTGTGGCTGGCGGGCCTGCTGCACGACTGCGGCAAGATCACGACGCCAGTGCACGTGGTCGACAAGGCGACCAAGCTCGAAACCATCTTCGACCGCATCCACCTGGTCGACATGCGTTTCGAGGTGCTGCTGCGCGACGCCGAAATCGGCGCGCTGCGGGCGAAGTGCGAGCCGGGCGCGGATATCGCCGCGATCGACGAACGCCTGGCGTCCGGGCAGGCGCGCCTGCGCGCCGACCGCGACTTCCTGCGCCAGGCGAATGTCGGCGGCGAGGGCATGGCGCTGGCCGACCAGCAGCGCGTGGCGCGGATCGCGCGCTACCGCTGGACCGGGCCGGACGGCGTCGAGCGCGACTTCCTCGACGATGACGAAGTGGTCAACCTGACGGTGCGCTTCGGGACCTTGACCGACGCGGAGCGCAAGATCATCAACAACCACATCGTGGTCACGATCCGGATGCTCGAATCGCTGCCGTGGCCGAAGCACCTGAAGAACGTGCCCGCGTACGCCGGCGGCCATCACGAACGGGTGGACGGCAAGGGCTACCCGCGCGGGCTCACGCGCGAGCAGATGCCGGTGCAGGCGCGGATCATGGCGATCGCCGACATCTTCGAGGCGCTGACAGCGCGCGACCGGCCGTACAAGAAGGGCAAGCAGTTGTCGGAGTCGCTGCGCATCCTCGGCAATTTCGCGGTCAACGGACACATCGATCCGGACTTGTTCGACATTTTCATCCGCAGCAAGGTGTATCTGGAATTCGCCAGGAAGAACATGGACGCGCGGCAGGTCGATGCCGTCGACGAGTCGCGGATTCCTGGTTATCGGCCGTAATCGCGAACAGAAACCGCGATGCCCTCATCCCCACGCCCCCCGTCCAACGTCGTTCCCGCGCAGGCGGGAACCCATGCTGAGTTCGCAGGCTTGCCAGCGTTCGCGAATCCGGTACTTCAGCATGGGTTCCCGCCTGCCCGGGAACGACGGTTTTGGGGCCGGCGTTGAAAAACCTTAAGCAAGCCATCTCCAGGTACGGCCCCCGCTGGGCCCTCGGCATCGCGCTCACCATCGCGGCCTCCCTGTACGCCTTCGGCTTCTGGTCCAGCGACACCATCGAGCGCCAGGACACCATCATCTCCGACCTGCGCATGCGCCTCGAACCCGCGGTGCTCGACCCGCGCGTGGTCATCGTCGACATCGACAGCCGCAGCCTGTCCGAGATCGGCCGCTTCCCCTGGAGCCGCAACATCCTCGCCAGGCTGGTCGACCAGCTCACCCGCCGCTACCAGGCCGGCGCGGTCGGCTTCGACATCTCGTTCCCCGAACCGGACAAGAGCTCCGGCTACGACGTGCTGGAGCAGCTCGCGCAGCGCGAACTGAAGGACGTGCCCGGCCTGCGCCGCCAGCTCGTCGAGCTGAAACCCGCGCTCGATTACGACGGCCAGTTCGCGCGCGCCATGGCGGGCCAGCCGGTGATCCTCGGCTATAACGTCGCCGACCAGCACGTCAAGGGCGTGCTGCCGAAGCCAGCCTTTACCGTCGAAGACCTGAACGGCCGCGCGCTGGCCGCCTATCACCCCACCGGCTACGAAGCGAACATCGAGCGCCTGCAAAGCGCCGCGCAAGGCGCCGGCATCTTCAACGTGGAAGCCGACGCCGATGGCGTGGTGCGTTCGGTCTCGCTGCTGCAGCGGATCGGCGACGGCTTCTATCCGACGCTGTCGCTGGCCACCGCCGCGAGCTTCCTGAAGGCGCGCGCGATCCGCCCGTACTTCGGCGAGGCTGCGGATGCGCTGTCGGCAAACCAGCTTGAAAGCGGCGGCGTCGATTACATCTCGATGTTCCTGCCGGCCGGCCAGCGCCTGCTACCGGTCGGCTACGGAATGACCACGGTGGTCCAGTACCGCGGGCGCGGCGGGCCGAAGGGCGGGGCGTTTCGCTACGTGTCGGCGGCCGACGTGCTGGCGGGGACGGCGCCGCAAAGCGTGCTCAAAAACGCGATCGTCCTGGTCGGCACCACGGCGTCCGGGCTGGTCGACCTGCGCGCCACCCCGGTCAACAGCGAGTATCCCGGCGTCGAGGTCCATGCCAATGTGATCAAGTCGATCCTCGACGGCCGCTTCAAGGTTCGGCCTTATTACGCCGCCGCGGTCGAAATGCTGCAGGTGCTCGCCACCGGCCTGGTACTGAGCTTTGCGCTGGCGGTGCTCACGCCGCTGTATTCGGTACTGCTGGCGGCCGCCGCGTTCGCCGCTGCCGCCGGCTTCAACTACTACATGTACAGCCAGCAGGACGTGGTACTCAATGTATTCGTGTGCCTGCTGCTGGTCGCCACGCTGTTCGTGCTGAACCTCGTGTGGGGCTACCTCTTCGAGTTCCGCAAGGGCAGGGCGCTGGTGTCGCGCTTCGGCCAATACGTGGCGCCGGAGCTGGTCGCCCGCATGGCCGAGAACCCTGCGGCCTACAACATGGATGGCGAGAGCCGCGAGCTCAGCGTGATGTTCGTCGACGTGCGCGGCTTCACCACGATCTCCGAAGGGCTGGCGCCGAAGGAGCTGCGCGAGTACATCAACATCTACCTGACCGCCATGTCGGAGGATATCCGCGCCAGCCACCAGGGCACGCTCGACAAATACATCGGCGACGCGGTGATGGCGTTCTGGGGCGCCCCGGTCGCGTTCCCCGACCACGCCAGCCGCGCGGTCGCGACCGCGCTGCTGATGCAGGCCAGCGCCGCGCGGCTCGACCGCGAGTTCCAGGCGCGCGGCTGGCCGGGCCTGAAGATCGGCATCGGCCTGAACAGCGGCGTGATGCACGTGGGCGACATGGGCTCGGCGATCCGGCGCGCCTACACCGTGATGGGCGACGCCGTGAACCTGGGCGCGCGGCTGGAAGGCATCACCAAGGTGTATGGGGTCGGCATCGTGGTCGGCCAGGCGACGCGGCTGGCCGCACCCGGGTTCGTGTACCGCGAACTGGACCTGGTGCGGGTCAAGGGCAAGAACGAGCCGGTGGCGATCTTCGAACCGGCCGGTACGCCGGGTGATGTGGACGCGGCGGCGATTGCCGAGATAGGGCAGTGGGAGCAGGCGCTGGCGCTGGTTCGCGCGCAGCGCTGGAGCGAGGCCGCGGAGCGCATCGGGTTGCTGCATGCCGCGCACCCCGGGCGCCGCCTGTATGCGCTTTACCTCGACCGCATCGCCCATTATCGGGAGCATCCCCCTGGCCCGGCATGGGACGGGGTGACCACCTTCGACACCAAGTAAGCGTGTGTCGGTAATGCAACACCGATGTTGCTGTTTCCTCCGCTGTGAAGGGGGAAGCGATCTTGTCGTTCAAGTATTTTCTCTTCTGCAATATAAAGCTGGTTAAACTTGCCAGACGACCGACTTCCTGTCCCCAGCGTTCGCGCCAGCGGCGTTCGGCTACCGCGCCTGAAGACACCCCAACAATAAAATAATTTCGAGCCAAAACATGAATCAACGCTTTGCACGCCTGCTTGCAGGCTCGCTGCTTGCCGCTGCCGTCAGCGCCGCGTGGGCCGCCGGCCAGGCCGTGCCTGCGGCCGACGCGCCGGTCCGGTTCGAGATCAGCCGGTTCGCCGTGGCCGGCAATACCCTGCTGTCACAAGGCGAGGTCGAACGCGCGCTGGCGCCGTTCGCCGGCAAGGACCGCGATTTCGGCGACGTCCAGCGCGCGCTGGAGGCGCTCGAGGCGCTGTACCACGAGCGCGGTTTCAACGTGGTCACGGTGCAGTTGCCCGAGCAGGAACTGAACGGCGGCGTGGTACGCCTGAACGTCGTGCAAACGAAGATCGGCAAGGTCACCGTCAGCGGCAACCGGGTCTTCAGCGAAGCGAACATCCGGCGCAGCATGCCGACCCTGCAGCCGGGCAGCACTCCCAACCTGAAGCAGGTCTCGGCCAACCTGAAGCTCGCCAACGAGAATCCGGCCAGGAAGGCCAGCCTGAGCCTCGAGAACGGCGAGAGCGACGACGAAGTCAATGCGCGCCTCGACGTGGCCGACGAACGCGCGTGGAAAGCGATGCTCAACCTCGACAACAGCGGCACCGACGCGACCGGCAAGACGCACGCCGGCGTGGTGCTGCAGCACGCGAACCTGTGGGGCCGCGACCATGTCGGCAGCCTGCAGTACACCACCACCGCCGAGCATCCCGACCAGGTCGCGGTATGGGGCGCGGGCTATCACGTCCCGCTGTATGCACTGGGCGACTCGGTCGACCTGTTCGCCAGCTATTCGAACGTCGATTCCGGCACCGTCAACGCCGGACTGTTCAACCTGGCCGTGAGCGGCCGCGGTGCAGTGTATGGCGCGCGCCTGAACCATCCGTTCGCACGGCGCGGCGAGTTCGATTCGCGCCTCGTGGCTGGCCTCGACTACAAGGCCTACAAGAACAGCGTGCAGTTCGCCGGCCAGGAGTTCGGCAACGACGTCACGGTGCGGCCACTGTCGGTCGGCTACGCCGGCACGCTGGCCCTGGCCAATGCACAGGCCGATTTTGCACTGACCCTGGTCGCGAACATCGCCGGCGGCCCGCGCGGCCGAGCCGAAGACTTCGAGCGCGCGCGCAGCGGCGCCAGCGCCAACTGGAAGGCCTTGCGCCTGTCGGGCGCCTACACGCGCGCGCTGGGCGAGTGGCAGGTGCGCCTGCTTGCCAACGGCCAGTACACACGCGATGCGCTGGTGCCGGGCGAGCAGTTCGGCGCCGGCGGCAGCACCTCGGTGCGCGGCTTCGGCGAGCGCGACCTGTCGACCGATTCGGGCCTGTTCGCGAACCTCGAACTGTACACGCCCAACCTGTGCAGCAACGCCACCTGGCAGTGCCGCGCGCTGGCGTTCCACGACGCCGCCTACGGCAAGCGCAATCACGCGCTGGCGGGCGAACTGTCGGGGACCACGATCGGCAGCGCCGGCCTGGGCCTGCGCTTCGCGGCAGGCAGCGCGGCCAGCGTGCAGCTCGATTACGGCCATGTGCTGCGGGCCGGCCAACTGCCGGTCACCGGCAAGAACAAGCTTCACGTCCGTGTGGGCCTGGCCTACTAGGGGATAAGGAAATGACGATGAAAAATCTCAAGCGCAGCTACGCCGCGCTGCTGGCCGTGGCCTGCTTTGGCGCCGCCAACGCCGCGCCGACGCTGCCGCAGGTGGTGGCTGGCCAGGCTTCGTTCTCCCAGCAGGGCAACGTGTTCTCGATCACGAACACGCCCAACACGATCATCAACTGGCAGGGCTTCTCCGTGAACCCGGGCGAGGTCACGCGCTTCATTCAGCAAGGCGCCGACAGCGCGGTGCTGAACCGCATCGTGGGCCAGGACCCGAGCCGGATCATGGGCGCGCTGCAGTCGAACGGCAAGGTCTTCCTGATCAACCCGAACGGCATCCTGTTCGGGCGCGATTCGCGAGTGGACGTCAACGGCCTGGTGGCGTCGACGCTGAACATCTCGAACGCCGACTTCGTGGCCGGGAAAAAGAACTTTGCGGCGGGCCAGGCAGCCGGCAGCGTCAGGAACGACGGCGCGATCACGACCCCCAACGGCGGCCAGGTTTTCCTGATCGCGGCTGGCGTCGAGAACAACGGCGTGATCACCTCGCCGAAGGGTGACGTGGTGCTGGCGGCCGGCTACAGCGTGCAGCTGGTCGACTCGCGCGACCCCGACCTTCACGTGGTGGTCTCGGCTCCAGCCAGCCAGGCGGTCAACCTCGGCCAGGTGATTGCGCAGGGCGGCAAAATTGGCATCTACGGCGCGCTGGTGAACCAGCGCGGGCTGGTCAACGCGAACAGCGCTAGCGTCGGCGAAAACGGCAAGATCGTGCTCAAGGCGAGCCGCGACACGCTGCTCGAGCAGGGCAGCGTCACCAGCGCCACCGGCCCCGGCACCGGCGGCGAGATCCATTTGCTGGGCGAACGCGTCGGCCTGACCGGCAACGCCAGGGTCGACGCCAGCGGCGCGCTTGGAGGCGGCAGTGTGCTGCTGGGCGGCGGCTACCAGGGCAAGAACCCGCTGCTGCGAAACGCGCAGCAGGCCTGGCTGGGCAAGGACGCGAGCATCCGCGCCGATGCGCTGGACAATGGCGACGGCGGCATGGTGGTGCTGTGGTCCGATGGCGCGACCGGCGCCTACGGCAGCGTCTCGGCGCGCGGCGCCGGCGCCGGCAACGGCGGGCTGGTTGAAACCTCGGGTCACTACCTCGACGTGGCCGGGCTGGCGGTGAACGCCGGCGCGGTGAGTGGCAAGGCGGGCAAATGGCTGCTCGACCCATATGACCTGGAAGTGGCGGTGACTCCGAGTGGCACGGGGACCGAGGTGAGCAGCATCTCACCCGAGACCCTGCGCGCCAATAACACCGACATCGTCCTGGAGGCTGAGCACAACCTGACCATTCTCGATGCACTGGAAACGTCGCACAGCATCACCGCCCAGGCCGGCCACGATATCCTGGTCAATGCTCCCGTTACGACCACCGGCGGCAATCTGGACCTCCGCGCCGCCCACGGGATCGTGATTGGCGCGGCCGGCACGCTGCTTGGCACGCAGCATATCGACCTGGAGGCGGACGGCATCAGGTTTGACGGCAAGGTGGGCAGTTCCGGAACCGATAAGCCGATCGTTTCGTTGACCAGCTTCAGTCCGGGCCTCGCGATTGAAGTCCGCACCGGCGCGCCGGATTCGTACAGTTCTCTTTGGCTCGACGCGGCAGCGTTGTCCACGCAGATCGCCGCCGCCGAAATCAATATCGGCAGCAGCGACCACACCGGCACACTGGCGATCAATGCGCCGATTACGCAGTCGGCGAACATGGTGTTCGATAACGCCAACCGCATCGACATCAACGCGCCGATCAGGCTGACTGCGGCTTCGAGCAGCTTCGCAGCGAGCACGTACGGCGCCGCCTCGAACGCGATCGTGGTCAGCGCCGGCGGTGCGGTCTCGGCCGGGCAGTCGGTCCTGCTGCGCAGCGGCCCGGTGATCGTCAACGGCAGCGTGGCGGCCCCGGAAGTCACGCTGCACGCGGCAGGTATCAGTGGCGGCGGCACAGTCACTGGCGACGTGTTGACCCTGCGCTCGAGCGCCGGCATCGGCACCGGCACCCTGGCGCTACGCACCCAGGCGCACAGGCTGATCGCTTACAACGACGGCGAGGGCAACCTCCCGATCAACATCCACAACCAGGGCGACCTGACACTCGAATACGCAGTGCAGGACGGTTCTGGAAATGGCGGCGCGATCACGATCGACAACGCCGGCACCCTGCTCGTACCGTCCAGCGGAGAGGAGGAGACGGTCTCCGACTTTGGGCAAGGCGTGGTGAGTACGCGTGGTGGCAGCATCAAGCTGACTTCGCAAAACCGGATGACCATCAACGGCCAGGTCAGCACCGGCAGCGGCAGCATCCGCATGGACGCGGGCAGGAACGGCGCGTTCATTGCCAGCAGCGGCGCGCACATCGCCTCGGCCTCGGGCGACGTGACTGTCGTCGCCGGCTCGACCGAGATCGCGCCCGGCGTCATCTCGGTGTCCGATCCGTCCAGGCTGCACCTGCCCGGGACCGCACCGCCGCCGGCGCCGGCGCCGACGCTCGAGGCGTGCATTGCGACGCCATCCAGGGCCGGCTGCGCGGCCATCCTCGGCGGCGCCATCCAGGCCTGCGTCGCCAATCCCGACGCACCGCACTGCGGCGAGGTGATGCCGAGCGTCGCGTCATGCAAGCTCAGTCCGGGCGCGCCGGGTTGCAGCGCCGTGCTCCAGCGCGACGCGCTGGCGCAGTGCATCGCCAATCCGAAAGCGGCTGGTTGCGACAAGATCCTGCCCACCTACGACACCTGCGCCGCCAATCCGTCGGCGCCCGGTTGCGACCCGGTGATCAAGGCGCGCCGCGAGCTCGAAGCCTGCGTCGCCGACCCCAAAGGCCCCGGCTGCGCCGCAGTCCTGCCGCCGCTGGCCACCTGCCGCGCCGACGGCGGTGTGTTCGGTTGTGCGCCGGTGCTGGCGCGCGCGGAGTTCGAGACCTGTCTTGCGAACCCCGCCGGCGCCGGCTGCACCACGGTGCTGCCAACGCTTGCGTCGTGCAAGGCCAGCGGCGCGGCGGAAGGCTGCCCGCAGGTGCTGCGGCTCGCGTTTAACTTCTGCCTCGTCCATCCGACCGATGCGAGCTGCAACGGGATCCTGCCGACGCTGTCGCAGTGCGTGGCCGACAAGTCGCAGGCCGGGTGCGGTGTAGTGCTGCCAACCCTGGCGCAATGCATCGGCAGCCCCACCTTGCAGGGCTGCTCGGTGATGCTGCCGCCGCTCGCGCAATGCGCCGCGACGCCGGCGCTGGAAGGCTGCTCGGCGGTCTTGCCCAACCCATCTTTCTGCGGCGCGCATCCGCTTGATCCGACCTGCCAGGTGTTCAACCCGACCCCGGGCGGCGGGCAGGACGGACAGGGCGCCCCGGTCGCGCAAGCGGTCAAGACCAGCGTGAACCTGATCAACACCAGTACAGCGGGCAAGGCGTCGAGCGGGACCGGCGGTGGCGGCGCAGGCAGCGACAACAGCGGCCCGGCCAAGCCCGGCGACAAGAAATCGGGACCGGCGCCAAGCGAGAACAGTGGAGCAAAGAATGAAAAACCAGCGACAAAAACATACTGTAATTAACGGCCTGCTGTTCGCCGCGCTGCTGCTGGTCGGCAGCCTGGCGTGGGCGGCCCAGGTCGCCGGAACGGTGGTTCACCTGTCCGGCCCGCTGCTGGCCCAGAAAAGCGACGGCACGGTCAAGGTGCTGGCGCTCAAATCCGAAGTCGAGAGCGGCGATACGCTGGTGTCCGAAAAGAACACCTACGCGCAAATCAAGTTCATCGACAACAGCGAGATCACGCTCAAGCCAGGCACCACCTTCCGTATCGAGAACTTCGCGTTCGAGGCCGGCAAGCCGGACGCCGACAGCGCCGCCTTCAGCCTGGTCAAGGGCGGGCTGCGCTCGATCACCGGGCTGCTGGGCAAGCGCAACAAGGAAAAGTTCGCGCTGAAGACGCCGACGGCGACGATCGGCATCCGCGGCACGACCTTCATCGCGCAGTACGTGGCGCCGCTGGATGCGGCAATTCCGCTGGCGCAGGGCAAATCGCCGGCGGCGCCGAGCGGGCCGCAGCTGCCGCCGGGCCTGCACGTGCAGGTGACCGATGGGATGATCGTGGTGACCAACAACGGCGGCTCGCTGGGCTTCCAGGCCGGGCAGTTCGGCTATGTGCCGGGCCCGGCCCAGCCTCCGGTGATCGTGCCGCCGAACCCGGGGCTGCAGTTCGTGCCGCCGCCGTCGTTCAACAGCGGCACCACGACCGGGCCGGTGGCGTCGTCGCGGACCCAGGACCAGAACGCTGTCGATTGCATTGTGAGGTAAGTCCGCCGTTTGGAAGGGCGCTCACAAATAACGAAGCCTGTGCACCCCGGCGGTTCACAGTTTTGCCACAATCCCTTGGGTTCGGACCAGTGTGCTCACCGCCGAGTGGTGAAGGCAAGCTGCCATCCGCTTTCGACCCATCGCAGACGATCGCAAGAGTGGACGATCAACGTTTGCGGCGTCGATGAATTCAGGGTGATGTGGCAACCATCGTGGAGATTTATTTAGAGCCCCCTGGTTACGAGCTGGAGTGCAGTGACGGTTGCGGCGTTACTCAGTGGTTAATGGCTTTTGGACTTGGCGATGTCGAGTTGGAACTGGTCCAGTGACTAGGCCGACAACGCCCGAGGGCAGTTAGTCGATAAACGTATCGTTCAGGAATTTATTTGGCAAGTAATATTATTTGATTCGAGCGGGGCCAGTGGCGGCCCCGTCGAACCGCTCGGCTGTCACCGTGGGCGACAGCCGCTAGTCTAGAAGGCAATTGATCCCGGAACTTGCTTCCAACCGAGCGACCAGGCCACGCCAGAATTGCTCGACAGGTTGCGCCAGACGTGCAGATCGTTGCCGATGCCCGCCACGTGGACCTGCTGACCGTCGGGCGATATAGTGGCCGCCGGGCTGGAGGCAAACGAGCCGCCGGGTATCGCGACCCATGCTACCTCCCAGGCGCTGCCACCGTTGGGTGAATACGCACGCCACATCCGGTTGTCGAGGCCTCGGCCGAAGACATGCAGATGCTGACCGTCGCCCGAGAGCGCCGCTGCCGGGTCGGACAGGAAGGTACCCGCCCCGATAGGCGCCCAGGCGAGGTTCCATTGGCTGCCGCCGCTGGAGGAAAACGCGCGCCATATCCTGTTGTCCATGCCGCGGGCAAAGACATGCAGACTCTTGCCATCGTCGGAAACCGCTGCCGCGGGCGCGGAGTTGAACACGCCAGTGCCAATGGGCACCCAGGCCACCGGCCAGGACTGGCCGCTGTCAGGCGAATAAGCACGCCAGATTCTGCCGTCCATGCCGCGCCCGAAAACGTGCAGGTGCATGCCGTCCGCCGACACGGCCGCAGCCGGCGACGACACAAACGTGCCCGATCCGATCGGCGCCCAGGCCAGCGTCCAGCTCGCCCCAGCATCGAGCGAAAGACCGCGCCAGATCTTGTGGTCCAGGCCCAGCCCGCAGACGTGCAGCCGCTTGCCGTCGGTCGAGGCGGCGACCGCAGGCGCCGACAGAAAGGTGCCGTCTGGCAGGTCGGCCCATGATCCGGTCCAGACCGCAGCCGTCGGTGGCACCTGCCGAGCGGTCGAGAATTTGCGCAGGGAACTGCGGACCACCACATCCAGATGCGCGGCGGCGGGCGACGGGGTCGCCAAGTTTAACGCCAGATTGGCGAACTCGGTCGAATCGCTACGGTGGACGTTGCCGGTGATCCGGTAGTCGCCTTCGGATGATCCGGCCGTCGATCCCAAGTCCCGCGTGAACGGCACGCCCGCCGGACCCGCGCTGATCAATGCCGACAACTGGATGGGACCGATGATGGCATGGCCGATGAAGTCGTCCGGGTCGATCACCTGCGCCAGCCCGAAAGGCGGGAACAAGCCGGTCAACAGGCCCACGAGCCCACCGACGCCGTCGTTTATGACGGAGCCGAACACCGATTTTTTCACCAGATCGACGAAACGCTGGATGTCGACCGTACTTAACTTGGCCTCGATCTGGGCCTGGGTCGGCAGTTGATTGCCCTTGCTCAGTGCGGCCTTGACGTCAGTGATGATCAACTGGAGGTTCGCGTTGAGCTGCTTCTGCAACTCGTCCCGGACCTTGATCCGGGCCACCTCTAGATCACTTTCGCTGGTGGAATCCGCCTCCAGGGCAATGACCAGCGCGGCGACCGAGCAGAAGGGCTCCAGCATCGACAGGGCCGGACTGACCTTGCGGAAATTGTCCGAGCTTAGTGTGCTGTTGAACTCGCCAATGGCTGGCGGCACCGGGATCGCGCCGCTGGTGATTTCCAGACCGGCCACCGCCTTGGGGCCGAGATCTGATGGACTGGCCTTGGGCGAGAAAACGGTGACGGTGGAGGGTTTGGTCTCGAGCAGGTCTACCGTGCTGCCGTCGAGCCGGATGAAGAAGGTCCATAGATACGGTTCGTCGGCGGAGCTTTCGTTCTTCTTCAGTATGCGGAAGTCGGAAAGCTTGAATTTGAAGTCGATGCTGGCCATGATGTCTCCCTGATGTCTTATTGTCGATTGGAACTGCAAGCGGCGAAGCGGCGTACGAGCGCGTTGAGGCTGCCGCGTGAACGGCAAGCTCGGTTAAACCTGGTTGGTGCGGCCCGGCAGTGGGCGGATCAGTAGGGGGCCGGGGGAATGCGCGACCGCAGTCTTGCCGTCGCGCCGCGTAACCGGACCATGACATGTGGTCAAGGTCTAAAATATTTCCCTCGGTGCATGTAAATCATGCGCCACTCGTGATAAATGAGTCAACATATTTATTTTTTATAATCATTGTGTTGTTTTATTTAAAACAATCCTGACTGCATCGTGATCCTTCGTCCCAGCGCAAGGTGAGCGCTCACGCGTGTGGCTGTTGAAAGCTGCGTAAGTCTGGCTTTTTCAGGCGCATTTGCCCGCAAACGTGGCAATAGGTGGTGGCGGGGCATCGGCAAGGAGCCAGTAGGGATCGTCCTCGACGATGCGTACATTGCAGCGCTTCGCGATGCTGGACAACTGGCGCTGCGGAGGTAGACGGTCACCCGGTTTCAGCGATCCGTCTACCACCGCCGCCTGCAACGCATCCGCAATCTGCAAAAAACGTGGCCCGCCGTGCACGGCCAATCGCGGCAACCAGATTGGCAAATTTTCATCTTGTATGGTTTTCAACTGGGACATTTTGTCTCAATGTATGGAAGTTGCTTTTAAGTAGAATGCCTCAGAACGTGCAGCAACATGGCAGTCGCTGACGTTTTCTCCTCTCTCATCTGCATTCGGCAAATCACTCCGCTGGATTCCATTGTTATTTCATAGGTAGATGTAATGAAAGATTCAAACAGGATGCCGGGGGCTTCGCCCTACCGGCTGATCTGGAACGCGCGATGGCACTCGACCATATTGGTCTGGTAAAGCGCGTCTGCACCTACGCCATACACATAACAGAACTTAGTTCTGACCTCGTTCGTCATGGACTTGCCCTTTGCTCAAAAATGACAACCGATGTTAATGAGCAAAATACTCAGGCGTGGCTTCGATGGTTTGAACAAAAAATGAAGCTGCTGAAGCAGCGTTTTGAGGTAGTGCTCCTCACGATAGACAGTGTCAAGTAATAGCCTGGAAATACTTAAAATGATGGATTGGGTCCCTATAGTCTTCGTTACGTTCAAGGTTCTCGTGTTAGGCACGGGCATGTTCTTCGCCATCAAGTGGCATTACGATCAAGGGAAGAAGGAGAAGGAGAAGCGCGCGGTGCTACTCGCGGGCGGCAAGGTGGCCGCAGTCTTCGTGCTGTCGCTCCTGGGCATGGGGCTCGTCACCTTCGTCCTTGCCAGGATGCTCGGTTTGGACTTGACCTTCCCATGATGGCAAAGAATAGTCGGCCGATATCCAGTGATGCGGCAGCAATTCCCTGACGCGGCTATTGGGCAGCGCCGGCAGGCGGGTCAGCGCTCGCTTCGGCAAATAGCATCGGCATCGCAGGCGAAATGGGGTTCCCGCCTACGCGGGAACGACGGGTAGCGTGCACACTTTATTCCAACAGTGCCAAAGAAAAAGCCTGTGGGCCGCGAGGCGCACAGGCTTTTTGTTTGCAGCGGCAGTTTGTTACAGCACGTCGCTCGCGTGGTCCGCCAGGCGCGAACGCTCGCCGCGCGCCAGCGTCACATGGCCGCTGTGGCCCCAGCCCTTGAAGCGGTCGACCACGTAGGTCAGGCCGCTCGAGCCTTCGGTCAGGTACGGCGTGTCGATCTGCGCGATGTTGCCAAGGCACAGGATCTTGGTGCCAGGACCTGCGCGCGTGACCAGCGTCTTCATCTGCTTGGGCGTCAGGTTCTGTGCTTCGTCGATGATCAGGAACTTGTTGACGAAGGTGCGCCCGCGCATGAAGTTGAGCGACTTGATCTTGATGCGCGAACGGATCAGGTCCTGCGTCGCCGCGCGGCCCCAGTCGCCGGCATCGTTGTCGGACTTGTTGAGCACCTCGAGGTTGTCGTCGAACGCGCCCATCCACGGCGACATCTTTTCTTCCTCGGTACCCGGCAGGAAGCCGATGTCCTCGCCGACGGGCACCGTCACGCGGGTGACGATGATTTCGTTGTAGACCTTGGTCTCGAGCACCTGCGCGAGGCCGGCGGCCAGCGCGAGCAAGGTTTTGCCGGTGCCGGCCTGGCCGAGCAGGGTGACGAAGTCGACTTCCGGGTTCATCAGCAGGTTCAGCGCGAAGTTCTGCTCGCGGTTGCGCGCCGTGATGCCCCACACGTTGTTCTTGGCGTGGCTGTAGTCGCGCAGGGTCTGGAGCACGGCGGTCTTGCCGTTGATCTGCCTGACCTGGGCGTAGAAAGCCGCCTCGCCGTCCCTCGGCTCGAGGTAGACGAACTGGTTGACCAGCAGGCTGGCGATGAACGGGCCGGTCAGGCGGTAGTAGGTGGCCGAGGTGCCGTTCTTGTTCTCCTGCCACGACTCCATGTCCTTGCCGTGCTTGTCCCAGAAGTCGTCCGGCAGCTGGACGATGCCCGAGTACAGCAGGTCAGTGTCTTCCAGCACATGGTCGTTGAAGTAGTCTTCCGCCGGCAGGCCCAGCGCGCGCGCCTTGATGCGCATGTTGATGTCTTTCGACACCAGCACCACCGCGCGGCCCGGGGTTTCGTTTTCCAGCGCCTGCACCACGCCCAAAATCTGGTTGTCGGCCTTGCCCATCGGCAGGCCTTCCGGCGCGGTGATGCCGTTCAGCCTGGTCTGGAAGTACAGGCGGCCCTTGGCGTCCTTGTTGCCCAGTTTGGCCAGCGGGATGCCGGACTCGATCGCATCGTCGTCGACGTTCGCGATCAGCGCGTCGAGCGTGCGCGACACCTGGCGCGCGTTACGGGCAACCTCGGACATGCCTTTCTTGTGGTTGTCCAGTTCTTCCAGCGTCATCATCGGCAGGTAGACGTCGTGTTCCTCGAAGCGGAACAGGCAGGTCGGGTCATGCATCAGGACGTTGGTATCGAGCACGAACACCTTGGTGGCGCCCGATTTGTCGGCCTTGCGGCTGGTCGACGATTTGACGTTGATTTCGCCCGGCTTGTGCTTGGGCGGGTGCAACACTTCGGTCTCGTTTTCTTTCAGCTTCGCGCTCACGCGGCCCTTGTCCTGGTGCTCGGGCACAGGCGGATTGGTCGGGGTGGCGGCCGGCGCCGGGGCCGGGCCTCCAGCCAGCAGTGCCGCCTTGCTCTTGCGCGCACGCGTGGCCTTGGCAGGCACGGCCTCGCCGCTGATCAGGTCTTCGACCGGATCGTTTTCGGCCTTGGCGGCAGCTGGGCGCACCGGCGACTTGCCGGGTTCGGCTTTCGGGTAATCTTTTGCCAGCAGGATGGTTGCCGGCTTGGTTGGCATTTTTGGCAGTGGCATCAGGTTCTCAATCCAGAAAAAAGTCAGAAGGGCATACCGGGCGCGCGCCAGGGGCGGCGCCGGATGGGAGCGATGCTACTTGGATGTTTAAGGGGGTGCCCGCCAGCACCGAAAGCTGGGCGGACTGGCAGGCAGCCAGATTGGAATGATGCGGAGACGTAAAACTTTGACTCAAAATGGATGGTTCATACCAGCAGGTTGATCGACTGGAGCCATCCGTTTTCAGGGCTGGCTCTTCACAAATTCCAGCACTTCGTCAACGTGATCGTTAACTTTCACGCCACGCCATTCTTTCACTATTTTCCCGTCAGCGTCAAATACAAACGTGCTCCGCTCGATCCCGCGCACTTGTTTGCCGTACATATTCTTCATTTTCATCACGGCAAACTGGTTGCAGACGGCTTCGTCCGGGTCGGAGATCAGGTCGAACGGCAGGCCGAACTTCGACTTGAAGTTCTCGTGCGACTTGAGCGAGTCGCGGCTGATGCCGTAGACGGCCGTATTGGCGGCCTGGAACTCCGGGTAGCGGTCGCGAAAGGCCATCGCTTCGGTCGTGCACCCTGGCGTGTTGTCCTTCGGGTAGAAATACACGACTGTGTACTTGGCCGGCCGCCCGTGCAGTTCGAAGGTCTGGTCGCCGGTCATCGGCGCGGTGAAATTGGCGACATGCGCGTTGGCGACATGCGCGTCGGCGACGGGTGCTGCGGATCGGCTCTCGGCCACGGGTTTCTCCTGGTCTTGGGTAACGCGGGCACGGGCCCGGCGTCACTGGGTCGTATCGAGCACGATCAGTTCGCCTGACCGGCCCGGCACTTCGCCCCAGCTGGCCGGATATTCGGGCAGCGGGACATCCTTTATCTTCTCATAATAGTCCGCCATTGAGGCGAGTTGATAGCCCTGGGCTTTCCAACCTGCCAATAGCTGTTCGAATATGGGGGCGAGCTTCTGGCCTTCAAGCTCGGCGTGCAAGGTATAGACGTGGTCGCGCCGGTCTTGCGTCAGCGCCAGCAGGTGGTCGGCGATGTTGGCGGTCGTGATCGTGCGGCCGCCGATCTCGCGCCCGAGCAGCTCGTCGAGCGTGGGCAGCGTGGTCGGCATCTGGATGCACTGCGCGCCGGGCAGGCGGTAGGGGCCGGCAGCCGGGTCGAGCAGGGCGCCATCGTCGCGCAGCTGGGCCCGGCCGTCGGAGGCGAAGCGGTAGCCGGCGGCGTCGTGGCGCGCCAGCGCGTGCTGGTTCATCTGCCAGCCGGCGGCGCCGTGGGTGCGCGGCGGCTTGGCGAACACGTCGCGGTAGCGGCTTTCGGCCTGCGCCATCATGCGCGTGGTCCAGTTGGCGTCGCGCGTGCGCACATTGTCCTGCCACAGCACATGGTCCCAGGTGTGGATGCCGCATTCGAAACCGGCGTCGCGCACCGCGCGCATCTCGGCGGCGGCCTTGACGCCGATGTCTGGCCCCGGCAGCAAGGTGCCGTACATCAGGGTTTTGACACCGTAGTGCTCGACCACCGAGGTGCGCGAGACTTTCTGGAAGAAACCGGGGCGCAGCGCGCGGCGCAGCGCCCATCCGGTGTGGTCGGGCCCGAGCGAGAACAGGAAGGTGGCCTGGGCCTGGTGGCGTTGCAGCATGCGCACCAGGTTGGGGACGCCTTCCTTCGTTCCGCGATAGGTGTCGACGTCGATCTTGAGGACGAGCAGTGGACCCAAGCGTTTAATCCATCAGGGCTTTGGCGGCGGTAACCTGGCCGCGGTAGGCGTCGAAGATGCCGCGCAGCGCGTCGGCCATGGTGGTGGTCGGGGCCCAGCCCAGCTCTTCGCAGGTGTTGGTGATCTTCGGCACGCGGTTCTGCACGTCCTGGTAACCCTGGCCGTAGTAGGCGCCCGAGGTGGTCTCGGTGATCGTGACCTTCTTCGCGCCTTCGGCGTATTCCGGATATTCCTTGGCCAGGTCCATCATCATGCCGGCCAGTTCGCGAATCGAGAAGTTGTTGCGCGGGTTGCCGATATTGTAGATCTTGCCCGAGGCCTTGCCGTCCTTGTTATCGATGATCTTCATCAGCGCGTCGATGCCGTCGTCGATGTAGGTGAAGGCACGCTTCTGGTGGCCGCCGTCGACCAGCGAGATCGATTCGCCGCGCACGATGTGCCCGAAGAACTGGGTCACGACGCGCGACGAGCCTTCCTTCGGGGTGTGGATCGAGTCGAGGCCGGCGCCGATCCAGTTAAACGGACGGAACAGCGTGAAGTTCAGGCCTTCCATGCCGTAGCCCCAGATCACGCGGTCCATCAGCTGCTTGGCGCACGAGTAGATCCAGCGCGGCTTGTTGATCGGGCCGCAGATCAGTTCCGACGCTTCCGGGTCGAATTCCTCGTCGTGGCACATGCCGTACACTTCCGAGGTCGACGGGAACACCAGGTGCTTGCCGTACTTGGCGGCCGAACGCACGATCGGCAGGTTGGCCTCGAAGTCCAGTTCGAACACGCGCAGCGGCTGCTTGACGTAGGTCGACGGGGTGGCGATCGCCACCAGCGGCAGGATCACGTCGCACTTCTTGACGTGGTACTCGACCCACTCCTTGTTGATCGTGATGTCGCCCTCGAAATAGTGCATCCGCGACTTGTAGTCTTCGTTGGCCAGCAGGTCTTCGATGCGGTCGGCCTGCATGTCCATCCCGTACACATGCCAGTCGGTGGTTTCGAGGATGCGCTTGGAGAGGTGGTGGCCGATGAAGCCGTTGACGCCGAGGATGAGGACTTTTTTCATACGTGATCTCTTTCAGGAATTCGTTACGCGGCGCGGGCAGCCAGTTGGGCCTTGAGCTCGGCCGGCGTGACCGGGGCGCCATCGGCCAGCAGGCTGTGGATGGCAAGCGCGCGGCCATCGCCGCAAACGCCAAAGACCGCATTATCCACCACGGTCAAGCCCGGTGGCAAACTTGTTGCTAAGGCGCCTTTGTGCAGCCTTGCACGTTCGATAACATAGCGGCGGCCGTTTATCTCGCTGAACGCGCCCGGGTAGGGCGGGGCGACGGCGCGGTGCAGGTTGTACACCTGCTGGGCCGGCTGGGTCCAGTCGATGCGGCCGTCTTCCGGCTTGCGGCCGCCGAAATAGCCGCCTTGTTTCAGGTCGTTGACGCTGCGCGGCGCGGTGCCGGCCAGCAGGCACGGCAGGATGCGCCACAGGGTCTGCTCGGCGGCAACGGTAACCTTGCCGAACACTTCGTGTGCGGTATCGTCGGGCAGGATCGGCACCGCGGTCTGGTACACGATCGCGCCGGCGTCGGGCTTGACGGTCATTTCATGCAAGGTGGCGCCGGTCTGGGTGGCGCCGTGCAGCACTGCCCAGTTGACCGGTGCGCGGCCGCGATACTCGGGCAGCAGCGAGCCGTGCATGTTGAATGCCGGTGCGATGTCGAGCAGCGCGCTTGGCAGCATGTGGCGGTAGTAGAAGCTGAACATCAGGTCCGGCCTGGCGCCGGCGACCCGGGCCAGCAGCTCGGGCGAGCTGGCGTCGTCGGGCGTGACGTAGGGGATGCCCTCGGACTCGCAGACCGAGATGACCGACTCGAACCAGATGTTCTCGCTGGCGCTGTCCTGGTGGGTGACCACCAGCGCGACGTCGACGCCGCCGGCCAGCAGGACTTTCAGGCAGCGCACGCCCACGTTGTGGTAGGCAAAGACGACTGCGCGTTTGTTCATGTTCATCATTATCGATACGTCGTTCCCGTGAAAACGGGAACCCATGCTGATTTTGCGTCAAGTTACTGCGCCCGGTTCCCTCCCAGTCAGCATGGGTTCCCGTTTTCACGGGAACGACGTGCCAATCTAGCGGGTTGCGGGAGCAATTAACGGATCACCTGGCGTTTCTCGATCGCGGCGCCCACCTCGGCCTGCTCGTCCAGCCCCGGCGTCTGCTGCAGGATGGTCTGCACCACGTACCGCGGCCGTGCGCGCACCTGCTGGAAGATACGGCCCACGTATTCGCCCACCAGCCCGATCCCGAACAGGATCACGCCCATGAAGAAGAAGGCGATGGCAAACAGCGTGAACACGCCTTCGGCTTCGGCGCCCAGCAGGAAGCGGCGCACCAGCAGCACCAGCACCAGCAGCGCCGACAGCAGCGACAGGATCATGCCCAGCATCGAGAACACCTGCAGCGGCACCAGCGAAAAACCGGTCATCAGGTCGAAGTTCAGGCGGATCAGGCTGTACAGCGAATACTTCGATTCGCCCGCCGCGCGCTCCTCGTGCTCGACCACGATTTCGGTCGGGCGGCGCGCGAACTTGTACGCCAGCGCCGGCACGAAGGTGTTGACCTCGCCGCACTGGTTGACCAGGTCGATCACGTTGCGCCCGTACGCGCGCAGCATGTTGCCCTGGTCGGTAATGTGGATGTTGGTGATCTTCTCGCGCACCCGGTTCATCATCTTGGACGCCACCGTGCGCCACGCCGAATCCTGGCGTTTGCGGCGGATCGAGCCAACGTAGTCGTAGCCCTCGCGCATCTTGGCGACCAGCTTGTGGATCTCTTCCGGCGGGTTCTGCAGGTCGGCGTCGAGCGTGATGACGATCTCGCCGCGGGTCTGCTCGAAGCCGGCCAGGATCGCCATGTGCTGGCCGTAATTGCCGTTGAACAGGATCACGCGCGTGACGTCCGGGCGCTTGCGGTACTGCTCGGCCAGGATCGACACCGAATTGTCGCGGCTGCCGTCATTGACGAAAATGATCTCGTACGGCAGGTGCAGCTTGTCCAGCGCCGGGTACAGGCGCGCGAACAGGTTGGCGAGGCCGGCTTCCTCGTTGTAGATAGGAATGACGATCGACAGCTCGGTTTTCATTGCAACGACGTTCATTTTGCCAGCACCGCCTTGACTGCCTTGACCGCGCGCTCGACGTCGGCCTTGGTCATTGCATAGAACATCGGCAAGGTCACGGTCAGGCGGCCGATCTTCTCGGCGACCGGGAACATGCCTTCCTTAAAGCCGCGCTCGCGGTACATCGTGAACAGGTGGATCGGCGCGTAGTGGTAGCCGGTGCCCACGTTGTGTTCTTTCTGCAGGTGGTTCATGAAATCGGCGCGGGTGCCCGGGCCGTTGTCGGACAGGATGATCTGGAACAAGTGCCAGTTCGAGGTCTCGAAAGCCTGCTGCGGCAGCTGGGCGCCGGTCTGGGCCTCGAACTCGGGGCCGAAGCACTGGAAGTAATGTTCGGCCAGTTCGCGCCGGTGCGCGTTGACCTTGTCCAGGTTCTTCATCTGGCCGAGGCCGATGGCCGCCATGATGTCGCTCATGTTGTACTTGCCGCCCAGCACGTCGACGTCGATGCCGTCCACGCCGCTGCGGGTCACGCCCTGCAGCCGGTATTTTTCGGCCAGCCGCGCTTCCTCGGCATTGTTGAGGACCAGGCAGCCGCCTTCGCCAGTGGTGAGGTTCTTGTTGGCCTGGAAGCTGAACGAGGCGAAGTCGCCGAACGCGCCGATGCGCTTGCCTTTCCACATCGAGCCGATGGCCTGGGCCGCGTCTTCGATCACGCGCAGCTTGTACTTGTCGGCAATCGCGTACAGGCGGTCCATGTCGACTGGCAAGCCAGACAGGTAGACCGGGATGATGGCCCGGGTGCGCGGGGTGATCGCCGCTTCGACCTGGTCGAGGTCGATGTTGCGGGTCAGCGGGTCGATATCGGCGAACACCGGGGTGGCGCCGACTTCGATGATGACGTTGGCGGTGGCCACCCACGAGACCGGCGTGGTGATCACTTCGTCGCCCGGGCCGATGCCGGCGATGCGCAGCGCGATTTCCATTGTGCAGGTGCCGGAATTGAAGGTGCGCACCGGGCGCCCGCCGAAGTACTCGGACAGCTGGGCTTCGAAAGCCTGGTTCTTGGGGCCGGTGGTGATCCAGCCGGAGCGCAGTACCTCGCTCACGGCGGCGATGGTGTCCTCGTCGATACTCGGCCGGGAAAAGGGCAGGAAGGGCAGCTCAGCAGTCATTTGTTTCTCGTTGTTTATGCGGTTTTAACATTCGTTCGCATCGGCAATGTCATCAAGTCGGCCGGTGTTGAGTCCGGCACGGCCCGGCCACGCGCGCATTTTATCAGTCTATCAATCAGGATCGCGCGAGCAAGGCGACGCCAACCATGATGACGCCGATCGCCAGCAGGCGCTGCGGCGAAATCACTTCGCCGAGGAACAGCCAGGCGCCGGCCGCGCTGACCACGTAGCCGAGCGACAACATCGGATAGGCGATGGTCACGTCGGTGCGCGACAGGCCGATAATCCAGACCACCAGCGAGATCGCGTAACAGGCCAGGCCGGCCAGGATCGGCAGCTGGGTCGCGACCTTGACGCCAGTGGTGAACCAGTTCTCCATCGTCAGGTGGATGGCGCCACCGAGCCGGTTGGTGCCGGCCTTGAGGAACAGCTGCGCGGCCGCGTTGAGCAGCACGCCGGTGATGATGAAGGCAAAAGTCGAAAGATTCATGGCGGTCCTAGAAATTGGCGATGACGACCCGGCGCGCGTCGGCCGCGACCACGCGCAGCGGCAGTCCCTTCGCGCGCATCGCCTCGACGATGTCGGCGCGGGTGATGGCGAGCGCACGCACGCCACGCTCGGCCGCCTGCTTCCACTGTTCGTTGAAGGTGGCCAGGCTCGGGATCGACAGGTGCGGCTCCTGCTCCAGGCCGAAGGTGAATTCGTCCGTGTAGTCGACCAGCGTCACCGGGCGGCGCAGGTAGAAGGTCAGCGACTGCTCGTAGGCGCCGACCGAATAGATCGTCGTGTCGGCCTTCAGTTCGCGCTGGATCGCCGGCAGCATGTTGGCGCCGGCGCGGGCCTGGGCGATCGGCTCGAAGCCCGACAGCATCAGTTCGGTGCTGGTGAAGCCGGCCAGCGCGAGCACCACCACCATCAGGTCGCGCTGCATCTGGCGCGCATACAGCATCGCCAGCGCGCCGCCGGCCAGCGCCACGAAGCCGGCCGCCAGCACCCACGGCTGGTAGGCCTGGTACAACACGGCTTCGCCACTGCGCTTGGCGAGGTGGGTCATGAACGGCACCGTCGCCAGCAGCGCGACGCCGAGCAGGGCGGTCAGGGCCGCCGTGACCATGCGGCTGCGGCGGGTGCCGGCGTCGAGGTAGTTCGCGACCAGCAGCGCGACCGCCGGGAACACCGGCAGGATGTAGCCCGGCAGCTTGGAGCTGGACTTGGTGAAGAACAGGGTGATCACGACCACCCACACCAGCAGCATCAGGCGCGCGCGGAACGGGCCGGCGGCGCCGGACGGCTCGCGCTTGGCGCCCAGCACCAGGCTTTGCACCAGCACGCCGATCCACGGCACGCTGCCGGCGGCCAGCAGGGCGAAGAAGATCCACCAGGCGGCTTCGCGGTGGTGTTCTTTCAGCAGGAAGCGGTCGAAGTGCTCGTGCACGAAGAAGAAGTGCGGCTGCTCGGGGTTGTGGAGCCCGACCAGCACGAACCATGGCGCGGCGATCGCGGCGAACAGCAGCAGTCCTTTACCGAGGTGCAGGCGGGTCCAGATGTTCCAGTCGCGCGCGAAGATCGTGTAGAACACCAGCACCAGGCCCGGCAGCACCAGGCCGATCAGGCCCTTGCCCAGCACCGCCAGCGCCATCCCGGCCCAGCAGGCCAGCATCCAGTTGCGCCGTTCGGCTTCGCCGGCGTCGTTGCGCTGGGCGAGCAGCAGCGCGCACAGCGCCAGCGTCATCATGGACGACAGGCTCATGTCGAGCGAATTGATCTGGCTGCAGGCGACCCAGTAGAAGCAGGAGCCGAGCACCAGCGCGGCGTAAAAGCCGATGCGCGCGACGAACACGCGCCATCCCGCATACCCGGTCAGCAGCACGCCGAAGATGCCGCACACGCCGGTCCACAGGCGCGCCTGCCATTCGCCCAGGCCGAACACGGCGAACGACAGCGCGTTCATCCAGGTCTGCAGCGGCGGCTTCTCGAAGTACTTGATGCCGTTCAGGCGGGTCGTGATCCAGTCGCCGCTGGCGAACATCTCGCGCGCCATTTCGGCGTAGCGGCCTTCGTCGGGCGGCACCAGGGTGCGCACCCGCAGCACGTAGAGCGAGGCCAGGATGAAGCCGATTGCGAGGGACCAGAGGAGTTTTTTGTTCGTGTGCAGGTCGATCATTGGCCAGCCTTCGCGCCTTCGATGATCAGGGCGAGGGTGACCTTGCGGCCTTCTCCCATCAGGATATTGTAGGTGCGGCAGGCGGCATGGCTGTCCATGCATTCGACGCCGATGCGCCGCGCCGACAGGCTGGCGACCAGGCGCGGGTGCACGAAGCGCTGGCGCTCGCCGGTGCCGAGGATCACCACGTCCGGGACGTCGGCGGCAATCTGTTCGAAATGCTCGGCGGTCAGGTCTTCGAAACGCGCCACCTCCCAGGGCCGGGGCGGCGTCTCGGGCATCACGATCAGGCTGAAATTGAAGCGTTGTGCGTTGATTTCGACGCCGGACGCGTCGTAGCCGGTCACGGTCTGGTATTGTTGGGTGCTGCTGGAATGGAGCTTCATCGTAGTTCAGCTGGGTTAAGACGGCACAGCCTCGAATTGTACCCCTTCCGGGCCGTCCTGTACCTGCCGCCAGGCATCGTTCTTGCCGCCGCCAGGGAGCAGGGGGGCGCCCAAGGTTGCTTAAATCGGGCGCTTTCGGCAGAATGGGATTTTTCGCATTGCAACAATGCGGTATTACTTAGCAGGGTGACATAGTGCGACCGATTCTGAAATCGAACAAGCTGGACGAGGTGTGCTACGAGATCCGTGGTCCGGCGCTGCAGCAGGCGCGCCAGATGGAAGACGACGGCCACAAGATCCTCAAGCTCAACATCGGCAACCTGGCCGTGTTCGGCTTCGATCCGCCCGACGAGATCGTGCGCGACATGATCCGCAACATGCACGGCGCGGCCGGCTATACCGACTCCAAGGGCATGTTCGCGCCGCGCAAGGCGGTCATGCACTACACGCAGGAGAAGAACATCGCCGGCGTCGGCATCGACGACATCTACCTCGGCAACGGCGCGTCGGAGCTGATCGTGATGGCGATGCAGGGCCTGCTCAACAGCGGCGACGAGGTGCTGGTGCCGGCGCCCGACTATCCGCTGTGGACCGCGGCGGTCAGCCTGGCCGGCGGCGCCCCGGTGCACTACATCTGCGACGAGCAGGCCGGCTGGATGCCGGACCTCGACGACATGCGCCGCAAGATCACGCCGAACACGCGCGCGATCGTGGTCATCAACCCGAACAACCCGACCGGCGCGCTGTACTCGCGCGACGTGCTGCTCGAGATTATCGAGCTGGCGCGCCAGCACCAGCTGATCGTCTACGCCGACGAGATCTACGACAAGACGCTGTACGACGGCGAGCAGCACGTGTCGCTGGCGTCGCTGGCCGACGACGTGATGTTCGTGACCCTCAACGGGCTGTCGAAGAACTACCGCTCGTGCGGCTACCGCGCCGGCTGGATGGTGGTGTCGGGCGAGAAGCGCCACGCCAGGGACTATATCGAAGGCCTGAACATGCTGGCCTCGATGCGCCTGTGCGCCAACGCGCCGGGCCAGTTCGCGATCCAGACCGCGCTCGGCGGCTACCAGAGCATCGCCGACCTGGTCGGCCCCGGCGGGCGCCTGCTGAAACAGCGCGACCTGGCGCACCGGCTGCTGACCGAGATCCCGGGCGTTACCTGCGTCAAGCCGAAAGCGGCGCTGTACATGTTCCCGCGCCTCGACCCCAAGATGTACCCGATTGCCGACGACCAGCAGTTCATCTGCGAATTCCTGGCCGAGGAAAAAGTCCTGCTGGTGCAGGGCACCGGATTCAACTGGATCGCACCGGACCACTTCCGGCTGGTGTTCCTGCCCAATGCCGACGACCTGCAGGACGCCTGCGGCCGCCTTGCGCGCTTCCTCGACGGCTACCGCCGCCGCCACGCGCGCTAGAACCACTGACGAAACACGAACTATGAAACCCATCAAAGCAGGCCTGCTCGGCATCGGTACCGTCGGCGCGGGAACCTTCAACGTCCTTCAACGTAACCAGGAAGACATCCGCCGCCGCGCCGGCCGCGGCATCGAGATCGCGATGGTCGCGGCGCGCAACACCGAGCGCGCGGCGCGCATCGTCGGCGCCGGCGTGCGTGTGGTGTCCGATCCGTTCGAGGTCGTGGACGATCCCGAGATCGAGATCGTCGTCGAACTGATCGGCGGCTACGAGCTGCCGCGCGAACTGGTGCTGCGCGCGATCGCCAACGGCAAGCACGTGGTCACCGCCAACAAGGCGCTGCTGGCGCTGCACGGCAACGAGATCTTCGCGGCCGCCCAGGAAAAGGGCGTGATGGTGGCATTCGAGGCAGCGGTGGCGGGCGGCGTCCCGATCATCAAGGCGCTGCGCGAAGGGCTGACAGCGAACCGGATCGAATCGGTGGCCGGCATCATCAACGGCACCACCAACTTCATCCTGTCCGAGATGCGCGAGAAGGGCCTC
>JBJMVW010000145.1:0-4218 GCA_045810465.1 Massilia sp.
CGCGGTGCTGCGCGAAGCCTGGCTCGGCCAGCTCGACGAGCCGACCCTGAACCACCAGTTCGTGTCCGGTGGCGTCACGTTCTGCACGCTGATGCCGATGCGCGCGGTGCCGTTCCGCGTGGTATGCCTGCTCGGCATGAACGACGGCGACTTCCCGCGCCGCGCGCGCCAGGCTGACTTCGACCTGCTGGCCATGGCCGGCATGGCTCGCCCGGGCGACCGCTCGCGGCGCGACGACGACCGCTACCTGATGCTCGAAGCGGTGCTGGCCGCGCGCGACAAGCTGTACGTCAGCTGGGTCGGGCGCAACGTGCGCGACAACAGCGAACAGCCGGCGTCGGTGCTGGTGTCGCAGCTGCGCGACTACCTCAAGGCGGGCTGGGACCTGGACGTGCAGCGCCTCACCACCGAGCACGCGCTGCAGCCGTTCAGCCGACGCTATTTCGAGGACGGCGGCCTGCTGACCTACGCCGGCGAATGGCGCGCGGCGCACGGCGCGGACGGCGAGGGCGAGGCGGAGGAACTTCCGCCGTACGAGCTCGAACCGGACTATCGCCTCAAGCTGGCCGAGCTGGCGACCTTCCTCAAGCAGCCGGCGCGCCACTTCTTCCGGCGCCGGCTCGGCGTCGTTTTCGCCGAACCGGACGTGGTGGGCGAGGACGAAGAACCGTTTGCGCTCGACGCGCTGGACCGCTACTTTTTGGAAGACAGCCTGCTCGACGACAGCGCCGAGCCCGAGCCGCTCGACGAAGTGCGGCAGACGCTGGCCGCCCGCGCGCAGCGGCTGGCGCGCGAGGGCGTGCTGCCGATCGGCCTGGTCGGCAGGCAGTGGCAGCAGGAGCTGGTCGAGGGCCTGGTGCCGGTGCGCAGCGCATGGCTCACGCTGGGCGCGCGGTTGCCCGGCGCTGCACCGAAGCTGGCGGTCAGCCTCGAATTTAACGGCATCCACCTGGACGACTGGATCGACCGCCTGCGCACCGGCGAGGCCGGCACGGCGTGGCTGATGCAGATTTCGTCGAAGGTGCTGGACAAGCGCGGCGCCGCGCGCGGCGACAAGCTGATCGGCCCGTGGCTACGCCAGCTGGCCGCGGCGGCGGCGGGCGCCAACGTCACCGGCTACCTGGTCGCGCGCGACGCGATCGTGACCATGGCCCCGCTCGAGCAGCGCGCGGCGCTGGCCGCGCTGGCGAACGTGGTGGCGCAGTGGCGGCGCAACCTCGACCGCCCGTTGCCGGTGGCGTGCAAGAGCGCGCTGGCCGAGCTGCAGGACGGCGACGCCCGCGCGACCTACGACGGCGGATTCGAGATCGCGGGCGAGGTGGAAGACCGGTGCCTCGCGCGCCTGTGGCCCGACTTTGCCGCGTTGACGGCGGCAGGCGCCTGGCGTGACATCGCCGAACAGGTGTACGGCCCGCTGGCCGAATGGCTCGAGAGCGGCATCGGCATCACCAGGCTGGAAGGAGATGAAGCATGAGCCAGCTTCTTGAAGCGCGCACGTTCCCGCTGCACGGCTCGCGCCTGATTGAGGCCAGTGCCGGCACCGGCAAGACCTGGACCATCGCGGCGCTGTACCTGCGGCTCGTGCTCGGCCATGGCGGCGAGCACGGGTTCGCGCGGCCGCTGCTGCCGTCCGAAATCCTGGTGATGACCTTCACCCGCGCCGCTACCCGCGAGCTGTCGAACCGGGTGCGCGAGCGGCTGGTGCAGGCGGCCAGCTACTTCCGCGGCGAGCTCGATCTCATTGATCCGTACCTGGAATCGTTGGCCGCATCGTATGCGACCGGGAGCGAGCGCCATGTGGCGGCGCACCGCCTGATGCTGGCGGCCGAGACGATGGACGAGGCCGCGATCTTCACCATCGACGCCTGGTGCCAGCGCATGCTGCGCGAACACGCGTTCGACAGCGGCAGCCTGTTCGACGAGGAGCTGGTCAGCGACGAGCGCGCGCTGTTCGAGGACGCCGCCCACGACTACTGGCGCCAGCACGTGTACCCGTTGAACAGCAACGCGCTGAACGCGGTGCTAAGGTGCTGGGGCGACGTCGAGCAACTCAAGCGTTCGGTGCGCGACCTGGTGCACCGTGCCGACCTGTTCGGCGCGGTGGAGCGCGAGTCGCTGGCGGCGCTGGTCGCGCGCATGGAGCGCGCCCAGCAGGACGAGCTGGCGCGGCTGAAGGAAGGCTGGCTGGACCGCGCCAACCAGATGGAACAATGGATCGCGCTCCAGCGCGAACGCAACGCCAAGTGCTTCAACGGCACCAAGCTGCGCGCCGACTCGCTGGTCAAGTGGTTCGAAGCGCTGCGCAGCTGGTCGCTCGACGCCGCGCTGGTACTGCCGGCGCTGCCCGATACGGCATGGCGGCGCCTGACCCTTGACGGCATCGTCGACGCCTTCAGCAAGGACTTCCACGCCGAGGTGCCGGACTGCTTCGGCGCTACGGACGAGTTGCGCGAAGCCTTGCAGGCGATCGAGCCGATGGCGCATGCGCTGGTGCGCCATGCCGCCAGCCAGATTGCGCGCCGGATGGCCGAACTCAAGCAGCGCAATCGCCAGTTCGGCTTTGCCGACATGCTGGCGCGCCTGCGCGATGCGCTGCAGGGGCCGAACGGGGAGGCGCTGCGCAAGCGTATCACCGACCAGTTCCCGGTCGCGCTGGTCGACGAGTTCCAGGACACCTCGCCCGACCAGTACCGCATCTTCGACCTGCTGTACCGGGTGGCCGACAACGACCCGGCGCATGGACTGTTCCTGATCGGCGACCCGAAGCAGTCGATCTACGGCTTTCGCGGCGCCGACATCCACAGCTACCTGGCCGCGCGCGGCGCCACCGCGGGCCGCCACTACCAGCTCGGCACCAACTACCGCTCGAGCGCCGCGCTGGTGGAGGCGGTGAACCAGCTGTTCCGGCATGCCGAGGGTCACGGGGAGCACCCGGGATATGCGGCCGGCGCGTTCCGGTTCCGCAAAGGCGAGGTCAATCCGCTGCCGTTCGAAGCGGTCAAGGCCGCCGGCCGCAAGCAGGAACTGGTCGGCGTCGAAGGCCCTTACCAGGCGCTCGCAGTGTGCTGCTCGGAGCGGGACGACATGAAGGCCGACGACTACCGCGAGTTCTTCGCGCATCACTGCGCCGAACATATCGTAGCGCTGCTCAATGACGAAAAGGTGGGCTTTAGCGAGGGCGGCGAATTCACCCGGCTGGTGCCGGCCGATATCGCGATCCTGGTACGCGACCGGCGCGAGGCCACCGCGATCCGGCGCGCGCTGGTCCAGCGCAAGGTCGCCAGCGTCTATCTGTCGGACAAGGACTCGGTGGTCGAGAGCGAGGAGGCGGGCGACGTGCTGCGCTGGCTGCACGCGGTCGCCAACCCGCTCGACGGCGCGCTGGCGCGGGCGGCGGTCGCCACCGCCACCTGCGGCCTGCCGCTGGCGGAACTGGCGCGCCTGGCGGCCAGCGAGACGGCGTGGGAAACCCGGGTCGAGCAGCTCAAGGCGCTGCACGTGACCTGGCAGCGCCAGGGCGTGCTGGCGATGCTGCGGCGCTTCATCCACGAGCTCAAACTGCCGGCGCGGCTGCTGCGCGAGGCTGGCGGCGAACGGCGCCTGACCAACCTGCTGCACCTGGCCGAGCTGCTGCAGGAGGCCAGCGGCCAACTGGACGGCGAACAGGCGCTGATCCGCTGGTTCGCCGAGCAGGTCGAGGGCGTGGGCGAGGGCGGCGACGAGCGCGTGCTGCGCCTGGAAAGCGACGCCGAACTGGTGAAGGTGGTCACGGTCCACAAATCGAAGGGCCTCGAGTATCCACTGGTGTACCTGCCGTTTGCAGTCACGGCGCGCAAGACCGACCGGCGCAACCGGGCGTTCTTCGAATACGTGGCGGGCGACGGGGTACGCCGCATCGACCTCGCGCTGTCGGACGAGGCGCTGGAGGCGGTCGACCGCGCGCGGATCGAGGAAGACCTGCGCCTTCTGTACGTGGCGCTGACGCGGGCGCGGCATTTCCTGTGGCTCGGCGTGGCGGCGGTCGCCGCCGGCAAGAAGGGCGAGAACCGGCTGCACGAATCGGCGCTGGGCTACCTGCTGACCGGCGGCGAGCCGATCGCGGCAGGCGCAGTGCGCGGGCGCTGGGAGCAGGTACGCGGCGAAGTCGGCGCCATCGAGCTGCATGCGCTGGAGCCGGCGCAAGGCTGCACGATGCTCGCGCGCGACGAGGTGCGCCCA
>JBJMVW010000146.1:0-28005 GCA_045810465.1 Massilia sp.
CCGTCGGCGATTTTTCCCCTCAGCGAGTCGCTGCCCGATCCCGCGCCGCGCGCGAACACCCGGCCGAAGGTGACCGGCACCATGCGCTGCGCCGGCTGCGGCGTACCGGCGGCGTCCAGGCTGACCTGCGTGATGGCGCCTGGTATTGCGGCGGTGGCGGTGGCCGGGCTAGCGGGTCGGGTAATCGAGCCGTAGCGGTTGGCGATCACGGACTTTGCATCGAGCGTGCTGGTGGCGGGCAGGCCGACCAACTGGCCGCTGGCTGGCGCTGCGCCGGTAGCGACGACGGCGCAGGCCAGCAGCGAAACAACAAGAAGGGCGGGTGCGAAAGTACGGTACAAAATCATTGGAACCTCGGGTAGCGATCGAGTCTATCGGCCGCCAAGGGTACGCGATACGGGCGAAAGCAGGCGCAGCAATAGAACCTGAGCGCCGGGAACGACGTTGGGTTAGCTGGAAAAGCAAAGGCGCCCGAGGCGCCTTTGCTTTACTGTTTCAGCGTCCGTTCGAACAGCTGGTAGATGCGGCGGTACTGGTCGTACCACGCCTCCGGCTGCACGAAGCTGTGGCGTTCGAGCGGGTAGCTGGCCAGTTCCCAGTTGTCCTTCTTCAGTTCGATCAGGCGCTGCGCCAGGCGCACCGAATCCTGGTAGAACACGTTGTCGTCGATCATGCCATGCGAGATCAGCAGGTTGCCGCGCAGGTTTTCGGCGTACTCGATCGGCGACGATACCTTGTACGCTTCCGGATCGAGTTCCGGCGTATTGAGGATATTGGCGGTGTAGCCGTGGTTGTACGTGCTCCAGTCGGTGACCGGGCGCAGCGCCGCGCCCGACTTGAACACCTCGGGCGCGCGCATCAGCGCCATCAGCGTCATGAAGCCGCCGTAGCTGCCGCCGTAGACGCCGACGTTCTTCGGATCGCCCTGCTGGTTGGCCACCATCCAGTTCACGCCGTCGATGTAGTCGTCCAGCTCCGGGTGGCCCATCTGGCGGTAGATCGCGCTGCGCCACTGGCTGCCGTAGCCCTTCGACGCGCGGTAGTCCATGTCGAGCACGATGTAGCCGCGCTGGACCAGCAGGTTGTGGAACATCTGCTCGCGGAAGTAGTTCGGGTAGCGCTTGCTCACGTTCTGCAGGTAGCCGGCGCCGTGCACGAACATCACCACCGGGTACTTGCGGCCCGGCTCGAGTTGGGTCGGGCGATACAACTTGGCCCAGATCTGGCCGGCGCCGTGGGTCGACGGCACGGTCACGAACTGCGGCTCGATCCATTCGCGCGCCTTGAATTCAAGGCTGCGGGTGTCGGTCAGCTTCTGGGCGCCGCCGCCGCTGGCCGCGACGGTGGCGATCTGCGCCGGCACGTACGGCGCCGAGTAGCGCACCAGCAGCTTGTGCTGGTCCGGCGACATGGCAAAACGCTCGACGCCTTCCAGCGCGGTCACTTCGCGGGTGACGCCGTTTTTGGCCGTGACCGCGCAGACCTCGAACAGGCCCGGGCTCTTGCGGTTGCAGAGCATGTACGCGGTCGAGCCGTCGGCCGACCACTGCACGTCCGATGCTTCCCACTTGCCCGCTGTGAGCTGCTGCTTGCGTCCGGCCGCGTCCAGCGTGTACAGGTGCGAGTAGCCGCTTTCCTCGGACAGGAACCACAGCGTGCTGTTATCCGGCAGCCAGCCGAATTCGCTGTTGTCGTAGTTGACCCACGCGGCGTCGGTCAGGCGATGCGCCGGCTTGAGTTTTGCGTTGGCCAGGTCGACGGTGGCGATCCAGCGGTCCTTGTTGTCGACCGAGCGGATCATCACCGCGGCCTGCGCGCCGTTGTCGCTCCAGTGCAGCGCGTCGCCATCCTCTGCGGCCACGCGCACCGGACGGTTGCCCTTGACCGGATCGCGCTTGTGCGCCGCGCGCAGCTCGGCCAGCGGGTCGACCGCGATGCCGGGCAAGGCGTCGAACGACAGGTCGCGCACCTGGTTGGTGGCCAGGTCGACCAGCTTGAGCGCGTGCGCGATCGGCATGTTACGGCCGACGCGGGTGCGCTGGTCCTGGAATTCCTCGTAGCCGGACTCGGTCACGTAGCGCGGCAGTTTGCCGATGCGGCCTTTGTCGCCGTCCTTGGGCGCGGTCACCACCAGCAGCCAGCGCCCGCCGGGCGACAAGGCGCTGCTGGCGATCGAGACCTTGTCGCCGAAGTAGATCGGGGACGGGGCGCGGGTGCCGTCGGCGCGGCGCTCCTCGTCGGCGCGCGCGCGGTTGGCGTCGCGGTCGTCCTTCTGGCGCTTGAGCGTCGCGATCAGGCGCATCTGCATGGCGCGCATCGCATCCTCGTCGGGCGCGGCGGCCGGATCCTTTTCGGCACGCGGCAGCGCCAGCGGCGACACCAGCCGCTCGGCGCGGCTCCAGCTGTACCAGTCGCCGCCGATCTGGAACTGCACGCTGCGGCCATCGCTCGAATACTGCGGCGCCGCCACCGCCGCCGTGCTGCGCGTGATCTGGACCAGCGCACCGCTCTTCAGGTCGCGCTCGAACAGGTCGCCGTTGCGCAGCATGACCGCGCGTGTGCGCTCGCGGTTGTAGACCACCTCGGGGCTGTCCAGTGTCGACAGTTCGGCGTCGGCTACCCGGTGCGGCTTGCCCGGCGCGGCCTGGTACGTGTCGCGCAGCGGCGAGCCGACCCGCTTCTGCTTGTAGAACACCTGCTTGCCGTCCCAGCTCCACCATGCGGTTTCCACTGGCGTGCCGATCCAGTCGGGATGGGCCATGGCCTGGTCGAGGGTGATCGGCGTGGCGGCCGATGCCGGCAGCGCAAGCAGCGCCGCGATGATCGTGAATGCAGGTAGTCGCATCGTATGTCAGTGGTGAGTGGACGGGAGTGGCTTGCTTGCGAGAAAACGCGAAAGCATTGTAGCTCAGCCATGACGCGATGGGCAGCGGCTGCGGGGGTGGCCCGGATCTTGCGTACACGCTTGGCATGAAATTGCCTGTCCGTGTTCCACGCAAGCTGCGCATCGTCGTCGTCAATCCCGTTATCGCCCCCGACGCAGGTAACGACACCGTGCTCGCCGCCCAGGCGCAGCGCGGGACCGCCCTGCGCATCGGCCTGCTTGAATCCGGCTACGACATCGTCGCATCGGTGCCGGCCGATATTTTCCTGCCCGAGCGCATCGCGCAACTCCAGCCGGACCTGATCATCGTCGACAGCGAGTCCGACGCGCGCGACGTGCTCGAGCACATCGTCATCGCCACCCGCGATGCGCCGCGCCCGATCGTCCTGTTCACGGACGACCAGGCCCCATCGAGCGTGGACGCGGCGATGGCGGCCGGGGTGTCGGCGTATATCGTCGCCGGGTTGCAGCCGGAGCGGGTCAAGCCCGTGCTCGACGTGGCGCTGGCGCGCTTCCGGCGCGAGCAGAAGCTGCTGGGGGAACTGTCGGACACGCGCCGCCAGTTGGCCGACCGCAAAATCGTTGAACGGGCCAAGGGCCTGCTCATGGCACGCAATAAGTTGTCGGAGGAGCAGGCCTACCAAAAGCTGCGCAGCATGGCGATGAACAAGAACTTGAAACTGGTTGAAATAGCCCAACGGATACTGGACGTGGAAGACTTGCTGGGTTGACCCGGCGATTGACGAGGAGTGGTATGGCAGGCTTGGCAGGCAACGGCGCATTCGTCGCCGGATCGGACAAACCGGAGAGGGACACCGTCAGGATCGGCTTCATGCCGCTGACCGACTGCGCCTCGCTGGTGATGGCCTCGGTGCTCGGGTTGGACGAGAAATATGGCATCCGGATCGTGCTCAGCAAGGAACAGTCGTGGTCCGGCATGCGCGACCGCTTGGCCAGCGGCGCACTGGACGCGGCCCAGGCGCTGTACGGCCTGGTCTACGGGGTGCAGATGGGGATCGGCACGCAGCGGCGCGACATGGCGGTGCTGATGAACCTGAACCAGAACGGCCAGTCGATCACGCTGGCGCGCAGCCTGGCGCTGCGCGGCGCGGTCGACGCGGCCTCGCTGGCGGCGCTGATGCGGCAGGAACGGCGGCGCTTCACGTTCGCCCACACGTTCCCGACCGGGAACCATGCGATGTTCCTGTATTACTGGCTGGCTGCCGCCGGGATCGACCCGCTGCGCGATGCCAACATCGTCACGGTGCCGCCCAGCCAGATGGCGGGCAACCTGGGCGCTGGCCACATGGACGGTTTTTGCGCCGGCGAACCGTGGGGTGGCAGGGCGGTCCTGGACGGCGTCGGGGCCACGGTGGCCACCAGCCAGCAAATCTGGCCGGACCATCCGGGCAAGGTGCTGGGCGCCAGCGCGGCGTTCGTCGAGCAGTGTCCGAATACCTGCCGCGCGCTGGTGGCGGCGGTGCTGGACGCCGGGCGCTGGATCGACGCGGCTGCCGCGAACCGCGAGGCGGCGGCCGAGGCCATCGCCAGCCCGGCCTTCGTCAACGCCGCGCGCGAAGCGATCCGCGAACGGATGCTCGGCAAATATGCCGACGGGCTGGGCCACAGCTGGCACGACCCGCACCGCCTGCGGTTTTACGCCGACGGCGCCGCCAATTTCCCTTACCTGTCGGACGGGATGTGGTTCATGACGCAGCACCGGCGCTGGGGCTTGCTGAAACACGATCCCGATTACCTGGCGGTGGCGCGCAAGGTCAACCAGGTCGGGCTGTACCGCGAGGCCGCCGCGCTGACCGGCACGCCTTTGCCGGCCGGTGTGCTGCGCCACTCGACGCTGATCGACGGCGCCACCTGGGACGGGCGCGACCCGGTTGGCTATGCGAGCTCCTTTCAAATAAGCAATTGTTCCTGATCTCATGGTGCGTTGGCGTGCATCGGCATGCATCATTTGTGCGCATGGTGCACTGCAATGAAGCGCGCACCGCCCGTGCGCCGGCCGCCTGCGCTGGGCAAGCCCCGGCAGCGCATCTGGCACGGCTCTTGCTGATCCAAGTCGTACCGGATCAATGACGATCCCCTTCAATTCAGCGCTGGTCTAACGACGGACCGGCAAGGACAACGGCGTCCGCACCTCCTGGCATCTCGCCACGAGGGGCGGACGCCTTTTTGTTTTTCAAAGGGACGAAACATGGCCACCAAAGCAAACCAGATCACGCTTCTATCTTTCAGCACGCCACAGATGCGCGCCTTCCACCTGTCCTGGGTGGCGTTCTTCATCTGTTTTTTCGCGTGGTTCGCATGCGCGCCGCTGATGCCGGTCATTAAAGGCGAACTCCACCTGTCGCTCGACCAGGTCGCCAACATCAACATCGCGGCGGTGGCGATCACGATCCTCGTGCGGCTCGTGGTCGGCCCGCTGTGCGACCGCTTCGGTCCGCGCAAGACGTATACCGGCCTGTTGCTGCTGGGAGCGATTCCGGTGCTGGGCGTCGGCCTGGCGCAGACCTACGAGAGCTTCCTGCTGCTTCGCCTCGGGATCGGCGCGGTCGGCGCCAGCTTCGTGATTACGCAGTACCACACTTCGGTGATGTTCGCGCCGAAGGTGGTCGGCACCGCCAACGCGGCGGCGGCAGGCTGGGGCAACAGCGGCGGCGGCGCCGCGCAGGCGCTGATGCCGCTGCTGCTGGCCGCGCTGGCGATGCTGGGCGTGGGCGAGAGCCTGGGCTGGCGCGTCGCGCTGCTGGTGCCCGGCGTGCTGATGCTGGTGGTCGCTGCCGCCTACTGGCGCTTCACGCAGGACTGCCCGGACGGTAATTACGACGCGCTGCGCGCAGCCGGCGTGCCGATCGAGGCCGGCGGCAAGGGCGGCTGGGCCAGCTTCAAGGCGGCCTGCGCCAATTACCGCGCCTGGCTGCTGTTCGTCACCTACGGCGCCTGCTTCGGGATCGAGATCTTCATCCACAACATCGCCGCGGTGTATTACGTCGAGCATTTCGGCCTGTCGCTCAAGAGCGCCGGCCTGGCAGCCGGCAGTTTCGGCCTGCTGGCGCTGTTTGCCCGCGCGCTCGGCGGCTGGCTGTCGGACCGGGCTGCCGCGCGCGGCACCCTGAACAGCCGGGTCACGCTGCTGTTCGCACTGATGATCGGCGAAGGCCTCGGCCTGCTCTGGTTCGCCAATGCCCACACCGCCGCCTACGCGGTGATCGCGATGCTGTGCTTCGGCCTGTTCACGCACATGGCCTGCGGCGCGACCTATGCGGTGGTGCCGTTCGTCGATCCGAAGGCGCTGGGCGGCGTGGCGGGCATCGTCGGCGCCGGCGGCAATGTCGGCGCGGTGCTGGCCGGCTTTTTGATGAAGGGCACCGGCGACCTGCGCCACACCCTGCTGATCCTGAGCGCGCTGGTGGTGGCCTCGAGCCTGTGTGCGATCGCGGTGCGCTTCACCATCGCGGCCGGCGAAACCGCGACGACGGCATCGGCCGCGCGCGCATAAGGAATCCATCATGAAAATCATCGTCATCGGCCATGGCATGGTTGGCCACAAGTTCGTCGAAACGCTGGCCGCCGCCCCGGTCCCCGGCATGCGGGTCACGGTGCTGTGCGAAGAGCCGCGCCCGGCCTACGACCGGGTTCACCTGTCCGATTTCTTCGCCGGGAAGTCGGCGCACGACCTGTCGCTGGTCGCGCCGGGCTTTTTCGAGCGCGCGGGCCTGGAGCTCAGGCTGAACGCGCGCGCTGTCGCCGTCGACCGCGGCGCCCGCACCGTCATGTTGGCAAGCGGCGAAGTGCTGGCCTACGACAAGCTGGTGTTCGCCACCGGCTCGACGCCGTTCGTTCCGCCCGTGGCGGGCCGCGACCGCGCCGACTGCTTCGTCTACCGCACAATAGAAGACCTCGAGGCGATGCTGGCCTGCGGCCGGCGCGCGCGTTCGGGCGTGGTGGTTGGCGGCGGCCTGCTCGGCCTCGAGTGCGCCAAGGCCTTGCGCGACATGCAGCTGGACACCCACGTGGTCGAATTCGCACCGCGCCTGATGGCCGCGCAGGTCGACGATCCGGGCGCGCGCATGTTGCGCTCCCGGATCGAGGAACTGGGCGTGACGGTCCACACCGGCAAGAACACGCTCGCGATCGTCGATGGCGAAGCGGCGACGCACCGCATGCAGTTCGCCGACGGCACCCACCTCGAGACCGACATGATCGTGTTCTCGGCCGGGATCCGCCCACGCGACGAGCTGGCGCGCACCGCTGGCCTTGCGCCGGGCCCTCGCGGCGGCATCGCCATCGACGACCGCTGCGTCACCTCCGACCCCGACATCTACGCGATCGGCGAGTGCGCCGCCTGGAACGGCCAGCTGTTCGGCCTCGTCGCTCCCGGCTACGACATGGCGCGCACGGCCGCGCGCCACCTGCTGGGCGACCAGGCGAGCTTCTCGGGCGCCGACCTGAGCACCAAGCTCAAGCTGATGGGCGTGGACGTCGCCAGCATCGGCGACGCGCACGGGGCAACCGCCGGCAGCCGCAGCTACCAGTTCACCGACGAGCGCAAGCAGGTGTACAAGAAGATCGTGGTCTCGGGCTGCGGCAAGCACCTGCTCGGCGCCGTGCTGGTTGGCGACGCCGCCGGGTACGGCAGCCTGCTGCAAACGATGCTCAACAAAATCGTGCTGCCGGAGGCGCCCGAGTTCATGATCCTGCCGCAGGCGGACGGCAAGGCGCGCCAGGCGCCGGGCGTGGAGGCCCTGCCGGCCGGCGCCCAGGTCTGTTCCTGCAACGACGTGTCGAAGGGCGCCCTGTGCGCGGCGGTCGCCGCGGGCGCAACCACCATCGGCGCGCTCAAGGCGGCTACCTGCGCCGGCACCGCCTGCGGCGGCTGCGTGCCGCTGGTTGCGCAGGTGATGAACGCGGAGCTGAAAAAACAGGGGCTGGCCGTCAGCCACCACCTGTGCGAACACTTCGCGTACTCGCGCCAGGAGCTGCACCACCTGGTGCGCGTGGGCCGGATCCGCACGTTCGCGCAGCTGTTGGCGCAGCACGGCAGCGGACTCGGTTGCGACACCTGCAAACCGGTGGCGGCCAACATCCTGGCCTCGACCTGGAACGATTTCGTGCTCAAGCCGGAGCACGCGAGCCTGCAGGATTCGAACGACTACTTCCTCGGGAATATCCAGAAGGACGGCACCTATTCGGTGGTGCCGCGCATGCCCGGCGGCGAGGTCACCGCCGACGGCCTGATCGCCGTCGGCCAGGTGGCCAAGAAGTACGGGCTGTACACCAAGATCACCGGCGGCCAGCGCGTCGACCTGTTCGGCGCCCGCGTCGAGCAGTTGCCGCTGATCTGGGAGGAACTGATCGCCGCCGGCTTCGAGTCGGGACACGCGTACGGCAAGTCGCTGCGCACGGTGAAGTCCTGCGTCGGCTCCACCTGGTGCCGCTACGGCGTCGGCGACAGCGTCGGCTTTGCGATCGCTCTGGAGAACCGCTACAAGGGCCTGCGCACGCCACACAAGGTCAAGTTCGGCGTCTCTGGCTGCACGCGCGAATGCGCCGAGGCGCAGGGCAAGGACGTCGGCCTGATCGCCACCGACAAGGGCTGGAACCTGTACGTATGCGGCAACGGCGGCATGAAGCCGCGCCACGCGGAACTGCTGGCGTCGAACCTGGACGAGGCGGCGGTGGTGCGCCTGGTCGACCGCTTCCTGATGTTCTACGTGCGCACCGCCGACCGACTGCAACGCACCAGCACGTGGCGCGAAAGCCTGGAGGGAGGCCTCGACTACCTGAAGCAGGTGGTCGTCGACGACAGGCTGCACATCGCGGCCGAGCTGGAAGCGGCGATGCAGCACGTGGTCGACACCTATGCCTGCGAGTGGAAGAACGCGGTCACCGACCCGCAGACACGCAAGCGCTTCCGCCATTTCGTCAACAGCGGCGACGCCGACGCCAACGTGGTGTTCATGCCCGAGCGCGGCCAAGTGCGCCCGGCCACGCTGGACGAACGCCAGCACCGCACGATCCCGATCGCGGCGCGGCCCGCCTGAGTAAAACTTTTTTGGAACAAGGAGAACAGCATGCATCGCGACCTTCAACTGAATAACTGGACGGCGGTCTGTGCGCTGGACGAGATCGTGCCCGACACCGGCGTGTGCGCGTTGCTCAATGGCGAGCAGGTAGCCGTGTTCCGCGTCGGCGGGGAAGAGCCGCGCGTGTACGCGATCGGTAACTACGATCCTAACTCGCAGGCCGCCGTGCTCTCGCGCGGCCTGGTGGGCAGCCTTGGCGAGCGCATCGTGGTCGCCTCGCCGATCTACAAGCACCATTTCGACCTGCGCACGGGCGAATGCCTGGAAGCGCCCGAGCATTCGGTGGGCAGCTATCCTGTGCGGGTCGAGGATGGAAAGGTGCTGGTGGGCGCATGAAACCACGCCTGGTTGTGGTCGGCAACGGCATGGCCGGCATGCGCACGGTCGAAGAACTGCTCAAGTTAGCGCCAGACCTGTACGACATCACCGTGTTCGGCGCGGAACCGCATCCGAACTACAACCGCATCCTGCTCTCGCCAGTGCTGGCGGGCGAAAAGAGCGCCGGCGAGATCATCCTGCACCCGCGCGAGTGGTATCGCGACCACGGCATCGCGCTGCACACCGGCGACGCGGTGCTGCGCATCGACCGCCGCAAACGCGTCGTGCATTCGGCCTCGGGGCTGGCGCTGCCGTACGACCGGCTGCTGCTGGCGACCGGCTCGACACCGTTCATGATTCCGGTGCCGGGACACGACCTGGCCGGCGTGATCGGCTTTCGCGACCTCGATCACGTCGAGACGATGCTGGCGGCGGCGCGCCGCGGCGGTCGGGCGGTGGTGATCGGCGGCGGCCTGCTCGGGCTGGAGGCCGCCAACGGCCTGCTGCGGCGCGGGATGGAAGTCACCGTGGTCCACGTGACCGACAGCCTGATGAACCAGCAGCTCGATGCGCACGCGGCGCATCTGCTCAAGGAGGCGCTCGAACGCAAGGGCATGCTCGTCCTGCTCGGCACCCAGACCTCCGGCATCGCCGGGCGCGGCCGGGTCGAGGCGGTGTGCTTCACCGATGGGCGCGAGGTGGCCGCCGACATGGTCGTGATGGCGGCCGGGGTACGCCCGAACATCGCGCTGGCGCGCGAGGCCGGCCTGCACTGCGAGCGCGCGATCGTCGTCGACGACACCTTGCAGACCTACGACCCGCGCATCTACGCGGTCGGCGAGTGCGTGCAGCACCGCCGCGCGACCTTTGGCCTGGTGGCGCCGATCTGGGACCAGGCGCGCGTGTGCGCCGCACACCTGGCGGGCGCGGGCCATCGGCGCTACGTCCAGCAGGCCACCGCGACCAAGCTCAAGGTGACCGGCGTCGACCTGTATTCGGCGGGCGACATCGTCGGCGCGGCAGGCAGCGAAGAGCTGGTGCTGCGCGACCGCCGCAACGGCGTGTACAAGCGCCTGGTGCTGGCCGGGAACCGGCTGGCCGGCGCGGTGCTGTACGGCGACGTGCAGGATGGCCCGTGGTACTTCGAGCTGATCCAGGACGGCACCGACATTTCATCCATCCGCAACCAGTTGTTGTTCGGGCCGGCGCTGTGTGCGCAGGCGGCCTGACGAGGAGTCCAAATGAATCTTTCCCCGATCCCGCTCGCGGTGCGCACCACCTGTCCTTATTGCGGGGTAGGCTGCGGCGTGACCGCAACCCCGCAACCCGACGGCACGCTGGCCATCGCCGGCGACCCGCGGCACGCGGCAAACCGGGGCAGGTTGTGCGTGAAGGGCGCGGCGCTGGGCGAGACCGTCGGCCTCGAAGGGCGCCTGCTGCAGCCGGCGCTGCGCGAACACGGCAGGCTGCGCCAGGCCGGCTGGGACGAGGCGCTCGACGGCGTTGCGCGCGGCTTCTCCAGCATCATTGCCCAACACGGCCCGGAAGCGGTGGCGCTGTATGTGTCGGGACAGCTGCTCACCGAGGACTACTACGTCGCCAACAAGCTGATGAAGGGCTACATCGGCAGTGCCAACATCGACACCAACTCGCGCCTTTGCATGTCGTCGGCGGTGGCCGGCCACAAGCGTGCGTTCGGCGAAGACCTGGTGCCCGGCTGCTACGAGGATTTCGAACTGGCCGACATGGTGGTGCTGGTGGGTTCGAATGCCGCGTGGTGCCATCCGACGCTGTTCCAGCGGATTGCGCGCGCGAAGGAACAGCGGCCGCGGATGCAGGTGGTCGTCATCGACCCGCGCCGCACCGCGACCTGCGAACTGGCCGACCTGCACCTGCCGGTCAAGCCCGGCACCGACGTGTGGCTGTTCAACGGGCTGCTCAGCTACCTGGCACGCCACGGTGCGGCGGATAGCGCCTTCGTCGGGGCCCACACCGCGGGCCTCGACAGCGCGCTGGCGGCCGCCGACGCCGATTGCGCCGATCCGGCCGCGGTGGCCAGCGTGTGCCGCGTCGATCCGCAGCAGCTGATCGCCTTCTACGCGTCGTTTGCGGCCACCGCCAGGGTCGTGACCGCGTTCTCGCAGGGCGTGAACCAGTCTTCAGCCGGGACCGACAAGGTCAACAGCATCATCAACTGCCACCTGCTCACCGGCCGCATCGGACGCCCTGGCATGGGGCCGTTCTCGCTGACAGGCCAGCCGAACGCGATGGGTGGCCGCGAAGTCGGCGGCCTTGCCAACATGCTGGCGGCGCACATGGAGCTGGACGTCCCGGAGCATCGCGCCGCGGTGCAGGCCTTCTGGAACTCGCCGCGCGTTGCGCAGCGAGAGGGACTGAAGGCGGTGGACCTGTTCCGTGCAATGGAGGAGGGGAAGGTCAAGGCGGTGTGGATCATCGCGACCAACCCGCTGGTCAGCCTGCCGGATGCGGACCAGGCCAGGCGCGCCCTGGAGAAGTGCGAATTGGTCGTCGTGTCAGACATCGTCGCGGACACCGACACCAACGCCTTCGCGCACGTGCTGCTGCCGGCGCTCGGCTGGGGCGAGAAGGACGGCACGGTGACCAACTCGGAGCGCTGCATTTCACGCCAGCGGTCCTTTTTGCCGGCGCCGGGCGCCGCCCGCGCGGACTGGCAGGTGCTGTGCCAGGTCGCGCAGCGGATGGGGTTCGAGGGTTTCGATTACGCGGGCGTGCACGAGATATTTGACGAGCACGCCCGTCTGGGTGCGGCCGCGGCACGGCACGGACGCAGGTTCGACCTCGGCGCGCTTGCCGGCATGACCCGGCGCCAGTACGACGAACTCGAGCCGGTGCAGTGGCCGCTGCCGCGTGGCGCGGCCAAAGTGCCGCAGGGGACGGCGCGCCTGTTCGGTGACGGCCGCTTCAGCCATGCGGACGGCAAGGCGCGCTTCGTCGCGACCCCTCCGCGCAGGCCGGCGAACCCGGTGAACGAGGTGTATCCGATGGCCCTCAACACGGGCCGCGTGCGCGACCAGTGGCATACCATGACGCGCACCGGCAAGTCGGCGCGCCTGGCCGGCCACGTGCCCGAGCCGTTTGTCGACATCCATCCGCAGGACGCGCTGCTGTGCGGCGTGCGCGAAGGCGAGCTGGCGCGCATATCGAGCGCGTGGGGCTCGATGGTGGCGCGCGTGCAGCACGGCGGTGGCATTGCCCGCGGCGGCGCATTCATCCCGATCCACTGGAGCGGCCAGACCGCTGCCGACGCGCGCGTCGGCGCCCTGGTCAACCCGGCGGTCGACCCGGTCTCGGGAGAGCCGGAGTTCAAGCATACGCCGGTACGGGTCGAGCCGTTCGGCGTGGCCTGGTACGGTTTCATCCTCAGTCGTCATGCGCTCGCGCTGGAGCGGGTCGCCAACTGGACCCGCATCCAGGGCGGCGCCTTCGTTCGCTACGAACTGGCGGGGCGCGAACCGATCGTGCGCAGCCCCGCCTGGGCACGCGAACTGCTCGGCGGCGTCGACGACGCGGCCGACTGGCTGGAGTACGAGGACATGGGCAGCGGAGTGTTCCGAGCGGCCCACCTGGAGGACGGCCGCCTCGAGGCCTGCCTGTTCGTCTCGCGCCGCCCCGAATTACCTGCGCGGGACTGGCTTGCGGGCCTGTTCGGGCAGGACCCGCTGTCAGCCGCCGACCGGGCCAGCTTGCTGGCCGGCCGCGCGCGCGGGCAGGAACCGGACGCGGGTCCGACCGTGTGTTCGTGCTTCGGCGTCGGCCGTAATACGATATGCGCGGCGGTGCGCGAGCGCGGCCTGAACGACGTGGCCGAGGTGACAGCCTGCGTCAAGGCCGGTGGGAATTGCGGGTCGTGTGTGCCGGAGATTCGCAAGCTGCTGGCGGAAATGCGGTGCGCCGACGGGAGCTGAGCCCCGGAACCGGCGTTGCGCCAACAGATGCAGGAGGGGGAGCGACGAGTGCAGGGCGGACCAGCCGCCCTGCGGAACAAAGGCGGCCGCGAGTGCGGCCGCTGTTTTTGCCTGGGTTCAGGCAGCCGATTTGTCCTGGACCCCGGACGGGCGCGGCAGGAACATGGCGATACGAGCAAGCATGGCTGCGGCGGCGAGGCCGACAGTGACGTATTCAATAACGGTCATGATTATCCTCTCGATGCAAGGTTACGGATTTCTGCGGACAGGCTCGGCGAGTACGCTTCGAAGCGGTCGGCCAGGGCCATCAGTTCACGGGCGCTCATGCGCTTTTCGCGTGCCGGAGTCGCCGGGCGGCCGGTGCTGCCACCATGTGCTGCGTACAGCTTTTGGCAAAAATCTTGCACTGCGCGCGTCATGGCTTCAATTTGGTGGCGCAGTCCCTTGTCCTGCGCCTGGGTGATCGTTGCTGTAGACATATCAGTCTCCGAATAAAGTTCTCAAAACCACGTGATGTTGCGGTGCAGTATAAGTGTCTCGCAGCTATAAGTGAACTTTCGTTTCGTGATGCCGCCCATAACCAGTGCGCATAACTCGTTTAATTGCCGTAATTCATCATATGAATATTGCGAGCAACACAATGCCTTCGCTGGGCACGGTTCTCCAGCGGCGGGGTCATGCCCAGCGGTCGGTGCCGGGTGTTAAAGGAGGGCAGGCACGTACAGGTCGACGTCCAGCTTCGGAAAATGGATTCCGAGGCCAGATGGACTGATCTCCGCGTCCGCCAGATCTTCGGCGCGTGCGCCTTCCATGCCCGGAACCTCGGTTGCAGCAACGGAGAGTTCTACGCCGGACGACAACATGATGAGGACCCGCAAAGGGTGTGGCTCGTAGCGGACGGCCGTCGCGAGGGGGCAGTTAACTTGCTTTGCTTTGCTTCGCTCGTTTGCCGACGCAAACTCTGCTTTAGTAAGGTCCATCATCTGTTCCCATTCGTTGCACAGATCGGCGCGTTTTTGTCGATGGCTCTACTAATTCTGACAAAATCCTGGTGGGAGAAGCGCAGTATGGCATCAAGTCCAGGGCTAATGCTAACGACAACCCGATAACGGCTTTTGCGTTAGCGGGGTCAGCCGTGAATTTCTAGCGCAGGGTCAAAGGCAGCGAACTGGGGAGGAACTAGCAGGCGAGACGGTTGTCCACGAAGGCTACGAAACTAGGGGAGGCGAGAATCTGGATCGAAACGACCGTTTCGAAAGGAGATGGTCGGGGTGAGAGGATTCGAACCTCCGGCCTCTACGTCCCGAACGTAGCGCTCTACCGGGCTAAGCTACACCCCGACTGTTTGAGACTCCGGGAGCCGGAATCTCGGGAGCCATCACTATAATTTCCCTAGTGGTTCCTGTCAACAGCGAAGCTGCATAACTGGAGCAGGCTTTGCTTGTACGCGCTCTCTGGCAGGTCGGCGATTGCGCTGGCCGCGCGCGCCGCCGCAAGCTCGGCCTCGCGGCGCGTGAAATCGAGCGCACCGCTGGTGGTCACCGCCGCCAGCACCGCGTCGAAATGCTGCTCGTCGCCTTGCTCGATGCAGGTGCGCACCAGCTGGCGCTGCTCGGCCGTGCCGTGCTCCATCAGGTAGATCAGCGGCAGCGTCGGCTTGCCTTCGCGCAGGTCGTCGCCGACATTCTTGCCGATCTCGGCGGCGTCGCCGGCGTAGTCCAGCACGTCGTCGATCAGCTGGAACGCGGTGCCGAGCGAGCGGCCGTATTCGCCGGCCGCTTCGACTTGCGCATCGTTGGCGCCAGCCACCAGCGCGCCCAGCTGCGCCGCCGCTTCGAACAACTTGGCCGTCTTCGAGCGGATAACCTTCAGGTAGCTTTCCTGGGTCACGTCCGGGTCGTGCATGTTGAGCAGCTGCAGCACTTCACCTTCGGCGATCACGTTGGTGGCGTCCGACAGGATCTGCATCACACGCATGTTGTTCAGGCTGACCATCATCTGGAACGAGCGTGAATACAGGAAGTCGCCGACCAGTACCGAGGCCGCGTTGCCGAACAGCGCGTTGGCGGTCTGGCGCCCGCGCCGCATCGACGATTCGTCGACCACATCGTCGTGCAGCAGGGTGGCGGTGTGGATGAATTCGACCACCGCCGCCAGTTCGTGGTGCGCCTCGCCGCGATAGCCGTGGGCGTTGGCCAGCAGCAGCACCAGCACGGGGCGGATACGCTTGCCGCCGGCGCTGATGATGTACTCGGCGATCTGGTTCACCAGGCTGACCTCGGAATGCAGGCGCTGGCGGATCACCGTGTTGACGGCCTCCATGTCGGCGGCGATCGAGTGAGCGATGTTGTTCTGTTGGACGTGTGGGGTAGCGGCGGACAAGGCAAACCTGCGTTAGACGTTGAGTGCGTTAAGTCCGCGATTATACGACATGCAAGCCAAACCAGCGCCGGGCATGATCCGGGGCGGCCAAAAGCGGGTAAAATCCGCGTAGCGGCGCTCGTTGCCCCCATACCACGCTCAACCTGGCTCGTGCGCCGGTTTTGACGGGGCATGCCGTTCCATGTATAATCCTCTGTTCCCCGGCACCAGACCAGCTCGACGCGAAGTCGCCGTGGGTACTTCTTTAAACATTTAACGAGGTTTCAATCATGTACGCGGTCATAAAAACCGGTGGCAAGCAATATAAAGTTGTCGCTGGCGAAAAACTCAAAATAGAACAGATACCGGCAGACATTGGTTCCGAAATCACTATCGATCAGGTTCTCGCAGTTGGCGAGGGTGAGAGCATCAAGTTTGGTGCTCCGCTGGTGGAAGGTGCTTCGGTTCGCGTGACTGTTGTTTCGCAGGGTCGTCACGACAAGGTTCGCATCTTCAAGATGCGCCGTCGTAAGCACTACCAGAAGCGTCAAGGCCATCGCCAGAACTTCACCGAAATTCAAGTGGTATCGATCAACGGCTAAGCCGTCCGGTCCCCCAGTCATCAAGGAGCATTAAATGGCACACAAAAAAGGCGGCGGTACTACTCGCAACGGCCGTGACTCAGAAAGCAAACGCCTCGGCGTTAAAGTGTACGGCGGCCAGGCGATCAACGCCGGCGGCATCATCATCCGTCAGCGCGGCACCCCGGTGCGCGCAGGCACCAACGTCGGCACCGGCAAGGATCACACCCTGTTCGCGCTGGTCGACGGTACCGTCAAGTTCGTCAAGCAAGGCGTCGGCTCGAAGCAGTTCGTGACCGTCGTTGCGAACGAAGCGGTCGCAGCGTAAGTAACACCTGCGCTGCCCCGGCAGCGTATTTTTGTAAGGCGCAAGCCTTCAATCGAAAGGCTCTGCCCATCGGTAGAGCCTTTTTAGTTTTTTGGCGGTCCCAAACATGAAGGTCATCGACGAAGCAAAAATCGAAGTCATCGCCGGCGACGGCGGCAACGGCTGCGCCTCGTTCTGTCGTGAGAAATTCCGTCCGTTCGGCGGCCCCGACGGCGGCGATGGCGGCAAGGGCGGTTCGATCTGGGCGGTCGCCGACCGCAATATCAACACGCTGGTCGACTTCCGTTTCTCCAAAGTCCACAAGGGCAAGAACGGCGAGCCTGGCCGCGGTTCCGATTGCTACGGCAAGGGCGCGGAAGACGTATTCCTGCGCATGCCGGTCGGTACGCTGATCGTCGATGACATCAACGGCGAGATCATTGCCGACCTGACCGAACACGGCCAGACCGAACTGCTGGCCAAGGGCGGCGAGGGCGGCTGGGGCAACATCCACTTCAAATCCTCGACCAACCGCGCTCCCCGGCAAAAGACCGACGGCAAGGAAGGCGAGCGGCGCGAACTGCGCCTCGAGCTCAAGGTGCTGGCCGACGTTGGCCTGCTGGGCATGCCGAACGCCGGCAAGTCGACCTTCATCACCGCCGTGTCGAACGCGCGCCCGAAGATCGCCGATTATCCGTTCACGACGCTGCATCCGAACCTGGGCGTGGTGCGCGTGTCGCACGCGAAGAGTTTCGTGGTCGCCGACATTCCAGGCCTGATCGAAGGCGCGGCTGAAGGCGCGGGCCTCGGCCACCAGTTCCTGCGCCACCTGTCGCGCACCGGCCTGCTGCTGCACATCGTCGACCTGTCCTCGTTCGACGCGGACGTCGACCCGGTCAAGGAAGCCAAGGCGCTGGTCAGGGAGCTGGAAAAGTACGACGCCGAACTGGTCGACAAGCCGCGTTGGCTGGTGCTCAACAAGCTGGACGTGGTGCCGGAGGACGAGCGCAAGAAACGGGTCAAGGACTTCGTCAAGCGCTTCGGCTGGAAGGGTCCGGTGTTCGAGATCTCGGCGCTGAACCGCGAAGGTTGCCAGGAGTTGGTCAACGCGATCTACCAGCACCTCGAGGAAAAGCGCCACATCGAACACCGCGCCGAAGAGACGCAGATGACCGAGGAAGCGCGCGGTATCTCGTCGATCGACCCGGACGATCCACGTTTCAAGATCTTCGAAGAGTAAGTTGGCAGTACCCATCACCCGTGCCGCACTGCGCGAGCAGCTGCTCAAGCTGGTCGCCACCGTCAGTTCGCTGGCCGCGCTGGCGGCCATGCTCGACCCCGACCGGGTCGCGGGGGCGATGGGCTTGTTCCTGGTTGGCGTGAACGGCTACAGCCAGTTCTACGCGATCTATGTCGGAGTCCGCCTCGCCACCGCGGGGCTGGCTCTGCTTGCAGCAAGGCAGGGCGACCAGCCCATCCTCGGCGACCTCACAGCATTGTTCCTCCTGGCGCAGCCGGCCGGCCGCTTCATCGCGGCCTTCGCGATCGGGCTGCCGAAGGGGATATTATTAGTCGTCTGCGGGATCGAACTGTTGGCGGGCTTTTTCCTGCTGGCGCTGCGCCCGCGAGGAAAAATCACGCCGTCATGAAATCCGGATCCGCAATACAGCAAGCCTCCCGCATCATCGTCAAGGTCGGCTCGTCGCTCGTCACCAACGAGGGGCGCGGCCTCGATCATTCCGCCATCGCGCGCTGGGCCGCGCAAATCGCGTCGCTGCGCGCGCTCGGCAAGGAAGTCGTGCTGGTGTCTTCCGGCGCGATCGCCGAGGGCATGCTGCGCCTGCACTTTTCCGCCCGCCCGACCGACATCCACGAACTGCAGGCCTGCGCCGCCGTCGGCCAGATGGGCCTGGCGCAGATCTACGAGACCAGCTTCCGCGCGCACGGCCTGGGCACCGCGCAGGTGCTGCTCACGCATGCCGACCTGGCCGACCGTGAACGCTACCTGAACGCGCGCTCGACCCTCACCACTTTGCTGCGCCTGGGCGTGGTCCCGATCATCAACGAGAACGACACGGTCGTCACCGACGAGATCAAGTTCGGCGACAACGACACGCTCGGCGCGCTGGTCGCCAACCTGATCGAGGCCGATGCGCTGGTGATCCTGACCGACCAGCGTGGTCTGTTCTCGGCCGATCCGCGCAAGGACCCTCAAGCGCGGCTGATCGAGGAAGCGCAGGCGGGCGAGCCGACGCTCGAGGAGATGGCTGGCGGCGCGGGCAGCAGCATCGGGCGCGGCGGCATGCTGACCAAGGTGCTGGCGGCCAAGCGCGCCGCGCGTTCGGGTGCGCATACGATCATCGCCTGGGGCCGCGAGGAGAACGTGCTGGTGCGGCTGGCGTTGGGCGAGGCGATCGGCACCCAGTTGACGGCGCCTACCGCGCGCCTGACTGCCCGCCGGCAGTGGATGGTCGACCACCTGCACACGGCCGGCGAAGTGGTGCTCGACGCGGGCGCGGTGCAGAAGCTGACCAAAGAAGGCAAGTCGCTGCTGCCGATCGGCGTGGTCAAGGTGAACGGCCAGTTCCGGCGCGGCGAAGTGATCACCTGCCTCGACGAACAGGGCGAGGCGGTGGCGCGCGGCCTGACCAACTACACCGGCAGCGAAGTGCGCCTGATCATGCGCCGCTCGTCGGCGGAGATCGAAGGCATCCTCGGCTACATGGAAGGGCCGGAGCTGATCCACCGCGATAACATGGTACTGCTGTAAACGCTAATCCAGTGTAAGTGTTGGATTTAGCACGTCATTCCCGCGAAGGCGGGAATCCATGCTGAACGTGAGTAGCCGGCTCTGTATGGATTCCCGCCTTCGCCGGAACGTTCACCGGAAATCCGTGGTGAACCTTTTTTAATCGCGAAGAAAAACATGAAATATCCTTCCCCACTCGAGGTCGTCCAGGCCCAGCTCGACGCCTTCAACGCCAAAGATATCGACGCACTCATGCGCGCGTACGCGCCTGACGCCGAACAGTTCACCCTGCACGGCGAGCGCCTGGCGCACGGCCACGACGAACTCCGCCCGCGCTACATCGCGCGTTTCAGCGAGCCGGCATTGCATGCGCGCCTGCTGTCGCGCATCGTAATGGGCAACACCGTCACCGACCTTGAGGTGATCACGCGTAACTTCCCGGAAGGGCTGGGCACGCTCGAGATGTTGTGCATCTATGAGGTGAGCGACGGACGGATTCAGCGCGCTTCGTTTGTGGCCGGCGAGAAAACGCTGGTGACTCCGCAGGCATCGTAAGCTACCGCTAGATCAGCTATTGCGCCAGTTCGACTCGACATCGCGCGCGACCGGACGATAATATAGGCTGAATGATCGGTGGGAGCGCTGCATGGACGGGATGGAGGAGCGAGTCCAACGACTGGAGTCTACGGCCGAGAAGACGGCTGATCGGCTATCCGCGATCGAGCTTGACGTCGCGATTCTCAAAGCCACCAGCGCGACCAAGACTGACATTGCGGAACTGAGAACGGAATTGAGGACTGCCATCGCAGAAGCGAAGACCAGCATTATCCTCTGGGTCGTAAGCGCGATCTTTCTCGCGCAAATGTTGCCTGCAGTGTTAAAGAAGTTCGGTCTCTGACCCTGCCAAACAACGGGCCGGAAACTAAGCCCCAGCCGGCGCCGGCGTCTTCTGTTTGTACTCGCACAGGTCCTGGATAATGCAGTTCCAGCACTTGGGCGTGCGCGCGACACAGGTGTAGCGGCCATGCAAGATCAGCCAATGGTGCGCGTCGTGCAGGTACTCCTTCGGCACAAATTTCAGCAGCTTCTGCTCGACCTCGTCCACGTCCTTGCCGGGCGCAATTTTGGTGCGGTTCGACACGCGGAAGATATGGGTATCGACCGCCATGGTCGGCTCGCCGAACGCGGTGTTGAGCACCACGTTGGCGGTCTTGCGCCCGACCCCCGGCAGCGCCTCGAGCGCCTCGCGCGAGTGCGGCACTTCACCGCCGTACTGGTCGACCAGGATCTGGCAGGTGGCGATCACGTTCTTCGCCTTGGTGTTGTACAGGCCGATGGTCGAGATGTAGCTCTTCAGTTCATCCAGCCCCAGGTCGAGGATCGCCTGCGGCGTGTTGGCCACCGGGTACAGCCGGCGCGTGGCCTTGTTGACGCCGACGTCGGTCGACTGCGCCGACAGCAGCACCGCGATCAGGAGTTCGAACGGTGTCGAGTATTCGAGTTCGGTGGTCGGGTTCGGATTGGCTTCGTGGAAGCGGCGGAAGATTTCGAGGCGTTTGGCAGGGTTCATGCGCTCAGTCTTTTTTGTCTGGCGTGGCGCCGGCAGCCTTCAGGCGCGCGCGTTCCATGGCCGCCGCGATGATCGCGCGCTTGCGCTCCTTCTCGGCCAGTTGTTCCGGGGTATTGGTCGCTTCGGCCGTCACTTCGCGCATCTTTTCGAGCGCCTTGGCCGCCAGCCGCGCGTCGTTTTCCTCGCGCTCGCGCTTGAGCCGCAGCGTGCGGAAGTCGTGCCGCGCGCGCGCCGCGTCGGCCGCTTCCTGCGACCAGGCGTCCCAGCCGGTACGCTCGCCGGTCACCGGGCTCATGCTGATGCAGTCGACCGGGCAGGGCGCGACGCACAGGTCGCAGCCGGTGCACTGGCTCGGCAGGATGGTGTGCATCTGTTTGGCCGCGCCGGTAATCGCATCGACCGGGCAGGCCTGGATGCACAGCGTGCAGCCGATGCACAGCGACTCGTCGATGAAGGCGACCGGGCGCGGGCGCTCGATGCCATTGGCGGGGTTGATCGGGATGACCGCGCGCCCGAGCAGGGACGCCAGCCGCCGCACGCCCTCGATGCCGCCCGGCGGGCACTGGTTGATCCCGGCGTCGCCGCTGGCGATCGCTTCCGCGTACGGACGGCAGGCGGCATAGCCGCACTTGGTGCACTGGGTCTGCGGCAGCAGGTCTTCGATCTGGTCGGCGAGGGTCTTGGTCACGGCAGTGCGCGCGATGGAAAAGCCGACATTATCCGCCAAAAGCGGCGCAATCGCGACCTCGGGCTGGCTTTCTTCGCGTAAGTGTCCTAACGAACAGATTATGAACAGGATTCATGGTGTACTGATTCCAGAACACAACGGGAGGGCAGATCATGGACAAGAAGACCATTGTTTCAGCGCTGGTGGCCGCAGTTGTTGGCAGCGGTATCCCGGCATTTGCACAGCAGCACGATTACCGTAACGACCGTGACAGCAACTGGCAACAGCAGCAGGGCGAGCGCGAGGCGCGCCAGCTGGACCGGCGCGCGGACGGCCGCGACAACGGCTGGCAGGACCGCAGCGAGCGGCGCGAGCGCCGGGGCGATGGCGCGCGTGGCGGCTGGGGCCGTACCGCCGACTTCAACGCCGGCTACGACGGCGCCGGGCCCAACCACGACCTGCGCCGCGGGCAGCGGCTGCCGAGCCGCTATCGCACGCACCAGTACGTGGTCGACAACTACCGTTCGCACCGGCTGTCGGCGCCGCCGCGCGGGTACCACTGGGTGCAGACCGGGGCCGATTATGTGCTGGTCGGGGCGGCGACCGGCATCATTGCCCAGGTCATGCTCGGAAACTGATGCAGCCGGCGCGGCCCACGCGGCGCGCCGCGGATCTGCGATGAAAAAAGGGCCGGCCCGTGCAAACGGAACCGGCCCTTCGTGTTTGCCGCAGCCTTACTTTGGGCGCGTTGCGGCGCGCCGGTGATCAGGCGTAAGACTTGATGAACTCGCCGATCTTCGGGCAGATGATCTCGCGCCAGCGGCGGCCCGAGAAGATACCGTAGTGACCGCACTTGGCGGCGACGAAATCATGGTGCATGGCAGCCGGGATGCCGCTGCACAGGTCGTGCGCGGCCTGGGTCTGGCCGGCGCCGGAAATGTCGTCCAGCTCGCCTTCGACGGTCATCAGCGCGACGGTCTTGATGTCCTGCGGACGCACCAGCTGGCCGCCGACTTCCCACGTGCCGCGCGGCAGGCGGAACTCCTGGAACACGGTCTTGATCGTGTCGAGGTAGTACTCGGCCGGCATGTCGAGCACCGCGTTGTACTCGTCGTAGAACTGGCGGTGGCTTTCGGCCGAATCGTCGTCGCCGCGCACCAGGTGCTGGTAGAACTCGCGGTGGCTCTGGGCATGGCGGCCCGGGTTCATGGCGATGAAGCCGGCGTGCTGCAGGAAGCCCGGATAGACCTTGCGGCCAAAGCCGGGGTAATTGCCCGGCACCGCATAGATCACGGTGTTCTCGAACCACGAGAACGGCTTTTCGGTCGCCAGGTCATTGACCGCGGTCGGCGACTTGCGCGGGTCGATCGGGCCGCCCATCATCGTCATCGTCTTCGGCAGCTTGGGGTCCTTGTTGGTCGCCATCAGCGCGATGGCGGCCAGCACCGGCACGGTCGGCTGGCAGACCGAGATCACGTGCAGGTCGGGGCCGAGCTGGCGGATGAAGTCCTGTACGTAGAAGATGTAATTGTCGAGATGGAACGGACCTTCCGCCAACGGGACCATGCGCGCATCGGTCCAGTCGGTGATGTAGACGTCGTGCCCGGGCAGCAGGCCGCGCACGGTGTCGCGCAGCAGCGTGGCGTGGTGGCCCGACAGCGGGGCGACCAGCAGCACCTTGGGTTGCTTGAGCTTCTCCAGCTTGCGGTCGCTCAGGTCTTTCTTGAAATGCAGCAGCTTGCAGAACGGCTTGGTGGCGACCGTGTGTTCCACGATGCCGACCGTCGCGTCGTTGATCGTGGTCGACTCGATGCCGAACGCCGGTTTTTGGTAATCCTTGCCGAGGCGGTACATCAGCTCGTAGCCGGCCGCGATCCGCTGCGCGAACGGGGTGTGCGCCAGCGGCGAAATAGGGTTCGAGAACAGCTTGGAAGACGCATCGGCCCACTGCATCAGTGGGGACAGGAAGGAACGTTGCATCTCGTGCAGTTGGTAAAGCATAAAAAGTCCTTCTGGGTGAAGCGCGTCGCGAATGGTGGCGCAAAAATCCCGACCAATTATAGGTTATTTGGCTTGACCTGTGGAAACCGCTAGGCCGGTCCCTGGCCGGGAAGAGTCGTGCATTTCGTCACCGTTGTATCACGATTCCCTGACGCCGGTTCGTTATCCGGACCACATAAAAACGAATGCCCCGACCAGGCGGGGCATTCGTGGTGCACAACTTACGGAACGGGCTCGGCGCCCGCAGGCGATCAGTCGAAAACAGGGGTTTCGACGCCCAGGATCTTGTGCAGCTTCGGCGAAGTCGTGGTGTACTGCATGTGGATCTTCTTGTCCGGGAAGATGTACGGCGCGGCGCCGAACGCAGCCAGCGCAGCTTCGTGGAAGCCCGACAGGATCAGCTTCTTCTTGCCCGGATAGGTGTTGATGTCACCCACCGCGAAGATGCCCGGCACATTGGTTTCGAATTTCTCGGTGTCGACCACCTTGAGCTGGCGCTTCTCGATGTCCAGGCCCCACTCGGCGATCGGGCCGAGCTTCGGCGACAGGCCGAAGAACACCAGCAGCATGTCGAGCGGCACGCGGCGGGTCACGCCGTCGGCGCCGGTCACCTTCACTTCGGCGAGCTTGCCATCCTTTTCATCGAAGCCGGTGACCTGGCCGGTGATCAGCTGCATCTCGTACTGGTCGCACAGCGCCTTCATCTTGGCGACCGAAGCCGGGGCGGCGCGGAAGTCCTCGCGGCGGTGCAAAAGCACGACCGACTCGGCCTTGCCGACAAAATTCAGGGTCCAGTCGAGGGCCGAATCGCCGCCGCCGCAGATGACCAGGTTCTTGCCTTCGAAAATGGCCGGATCCTTGACGCGGTAGTGCAGCTGGCTGCCTTCGAAGCGCTCGATGCCGTCGACCTTGATAGTGCGCGCCTGGAACGAACCGACGCCGGCGGCGATGAAGATGGTCTTGGTGATGAAGCGGGTGCCGGCCGAGGTTTCGACGTTGAAACGGCCGTCTTCGCGGCGCTGCACGATCGTCACTTCCTGGCCCAGGTGGAAGGTCGGGTCGAACGGCTCGATCTGCTTGAGCAGGTTGTCGGTCAGTTCCTGGCCGGTGCACACCGGCACCGCCGGGATGTCGTAGATCGGCTTGTCCGGGTACAGCTCCACGCACTGGCCGCCGACAGCCGGCAGCGAATCGATCACGTGGGCCTTGATCTCAAGCAGGCCCAGCTCGAACACCTGGAACAGGCCAACCGGGCCCGCGCCGATGATCACTGCGTCGGCGTCGATGGCGCCGGCAAAGGAACTGTTGGGAGCGACGCTGCCCGCTTCGTGGGTGGCACTGATTGTCATGCGCTTACTTCCTGTTGATTTTTGAATGAGGGGGGCGCCGAACCTGCGCTGGCGCGATGGCGCCTAGTGTGCCATGGATGGCGGGAGCCTGCTGGCCGCCCGCCTGGTGACGGCTGGGCCGCTCAGCGGGCCAACTGGTCGATCTTGCTCTTGACGTCTTTCCACTCGTCGGCGTCGGGCAGGGCCGGCTTGGTCTTGGTAATCGACGGCCATGCGCGCGACAGGTCCGCGTTGATCTTGATGAATTGCTGCTGTTCGCCCGGCACGTCTTCTTCCGCGTAGATCGCATTTACCGGGCACTCGGCCACGCAAACGGCGCAATCGATGCACTCGTCAGGGTCGATAGCGAGGAAATTCGGGCCTTCCCGGAAACAATCGACCGGGCATACATCGACGCAGTCGGTGTAACGACAACGGATGCACGATTCGGTGACAACGTGGGTCATAACAATCCTATCAATGGTGGAGTGCGGCAGCATCCGGGCGTCAGCTTGGCTCGCCGGACGTGGCAAAGCACTGTATTTTAGGGCAATTCGGTCTTTCCTACAAATCAGGCTTATACACAATACACATAAGCAAATGTGGCGGATCGCCTTTGGCTGATGAGGAAAATGATGCCCGGTAGCAAGCGTTTTGCCGCCGCCGGCGCCGTGCGGATGGGCGTTCAGCCGCTGTTGCGCAGGTGTTCGAGCAAGGCATGCCAACCGGTGGCGCTGGTGGCCGGGTCCTCGGTCAGCGTGACGGTGCGGCGGCGCGGGCCGTCGTCCACCGTGATCTCCCAGCGCTGCATGTCGGCGCCGATGCCACAGGACGGGGCGGCGGCGCCGAAGAAGTCGAGCTGGTGCAGCAGCGACTCGACCGACTTGCCGTTGGCGCGGCAGCTGGTATCAAGTTCATAACATTCGGTGCGGCCGGCGAAACCGCCGCTGGCTTTGGCTGTGATTTTCATGTCGTCCCCTCCTGGGTCATCCGAAGCACGTCGTTCCCGCGTGAGCGGGAACCCAGGTTGCGCGCGCAGCCGTCAAAGCACGAGAGCTGGGGTTCCCGCCTGCGCGCGAACGACGTGCTGAAGCTAATAGGAAGCAAACCTCAACGCAGCGACCGCCCATCGTCGGTCGGCTGCTCCTCGCCTGCCGGCCCGTTGCGGCCGTGCTCGGCGCACCAGCGCGCCAGCGCCTGCGACTCGGCATCGAGTACGTGTTCGATGTCGTAATACTCGGCCAGGTTCATCGTGCCGCAGCAGGCGCGCCGGTCCTGCAGCGCGCCGGGGGCGTCCTTGACCTTGGCGGCCAGCCGCAGCGTCGCCGGGTGGTCTTCGGTCAGCGGCAGCGGCGACTCGACCACCTCGCGCAGCGTGAAGCGGTTGCGGACCGCGTTTGCGTATTCGACCGGCTTGCCGTCCTCGTTCACGATCCGCAGCATCTCGTTGACCACGTCGGCGAAGGTGGGGGCGATGTCGGGCGCGGCGATCAGCGCGCGCAGCACCAGGCCGCGCAGGTAGGCGCCGCTACGGTGCAGCACCGCGGCGTCGTCCTCGAGCGCCGGGTTGCGCTCGAACGCGAAGAGGTCGGCCAGGATGTCGTAGATGGCGCCGGTGAACACCTGCGAAATCGCGTGCACCTCGGTGCCGGCCTGCGACAGCGTCAGGTCGTTGTCGGCATTGCGCAAGCCGTTCGCATTGCCGAGCGCGAGGCCGAATTGCTCGGCAATGTCGGCCAGGAAGGTCTTGTCGTGCAGGCGCGCCTTGGTCTGGGCCACGATGGCCTCGCACTGGTCGAGCTGGGACAGCGCCAGGAAGATCGCGGTCATGTCGCCGAACGATTCGTGCAGGCCGCCGGTCTGCGGCGGATTGTCGGCCAGCAGCCACTGCGGCTTGAGGCCGTCGAGCACCGCGTGCCCGGTCTCGTGCGAGACGATGTCGAACGAGCGGCAGGTAAATACCCGGTCGGTCTGGCCGGCCGGGACAAAGTCGCCGAACTTCAGGCAGGCCTGGGCCCGGCTGTAGAAGGCGTTCATCACGTTCGGCAGGCCGTACGGGAACACCTGGATCGGCGCCGTGTCGACGCTGCTGTTCCACTGCCATGGCAGCGGCATTTCGCTGGCGGCCGCCGAAAGCGCGCGTTGGTACATGGTCAGGGTCTGGCGCACCACGGCGAAGGTGTGGACTGCGTCGAACTGCGGCGTGTCGGGCATGGTGACAAAGTCGCCGAACGCGTTTGGCGACACCGGCGCGATGCCCGGGTCGCCCGACACGATGCGGGCGTCGCGCGGCCCGGCCAGCACGATCCCCGGCAGGAACACCTTGCGGGTGCCGATCTCGGACACCGACGGGTCCTGCTTCCACATCAGCACGCGCGCACCGAACGCGTAGGGGAGCGGCACCGGCGGCGCCTCGGGCCCGTCGGCGACGGCGCCGCGCGGTTGGCCCGGCTCGTCGATCAGCTGGGCCGCCTTGCGGTGCTGGCGGTACGAGGCGCTCGGGGTCGGGACAAAGCTGACGGGCGGCAGCTCGCGCGCGACCGTCTCGTCCGGCAGTCTGGCTCCTGGTTTCATGGTGACATTCTCCGTAAAAGTGCTGCCTGAACGGAAATAGTCGCGCGCCCGACGATTCGGGCATTGACCGGCATCAATTGCTCATTATCTAAAACGGCAGGGCGCGGAGGGCTGGCCTGCGCGCTTGTCAGATGGCATCATTGCGGGTTTTCACGGATTGCGAAGGAATCGCCAGCATGGCTGACATCAGTATCGTCCAGGAACATAGCCTGAGCCCGTCGATGGCGCGCGCCGCCGCGCAGAAGGTCGCCGACAAGCTTGCCGCCGATTACGGCCTGGCCTGCAAATGGGATGGCGACGTGCTGCGCTTCGAGCGCAGCGGAGTGCAGGGCGCACTCACGCTGGAGGAGAAACGCGCCGCCGTGCGCATCCAGCTCGGTTTCCTGATGGCTGCTTTCGCCTCCGCCGTCGAGGCGAAGGTGGCCGAAAGCATGAAGAAAGTGTTTGCCGCCTGAAGGCTCAGCCCTTCAGTTCCTCGATCAGGTCGACGTATTGCTGCATCGCGTCGTCCGGCGAAATGCCTTTCAGGCGCTCCCAGGCGTCGTACTTGGCGCGGCCGACCATGTCGGTGAAGCCCGGGCGCTCGCCGGTCACGTCGCCTGCCGAGCCCTGCTTGA
>JBJMVW010000147.1:0-11086 GCA_045810465.1 Massilia sp.
CGCGGCACAAATGACGCCACTTGCCCCGACGCTCGGCATGGGTTCGTGCCGAGGGCGGCGTCACGCCCGGGAACGACGGGCCTTAGCGCGCCACCCGGCGATGGGATGGTGCGTTTTTTTGCACGTCGTTCCCGTGAAAACGGGAACCCATGCTGAGCCACCCGGTGCGCGGCACAAATGACGCCACTTGCCCCGACGCTCAGCATGGGTTCGTGCCGAGGGCGGCGTCACGCCCGGGAACGACGGGCCATAGCGCGCCACCCGGCGATGGGATGGTGCGTTTTTTTGCACGACGGGCCAGTGCTGTAGGGTGCGCTCCCGAGCGCACGCGGACGCAACACACCGCCAAAACGTTTTCATTGTGCTGTATCAGAGGTGGGCCCTGCTGCGGCCAAATGGCAACTTGGGATAGCGAACTGTCGCCACCCCATCCGCTCGATCGTTCTAGAATTGGATTCGGCTGTGCCGCCGGCGTCGCCACAGCAGCACGTGGCAGACAGGCGCGGCGGCTGCGCGAATTTGCGGAAACCTGAACCCGCGGAGGAAGGCGCAATGAAACTGCTAGAGGCCATCAACGATCCTGCCGAACTGCGCAAGCTCGCGCGCTCGCAGCTGACCCCGCTGGCGCACGAATTGCGCCATTTCCTGCTCGATTCGGTCTCCAAAACCGGCGGGCACCTGTCGTCCAACCTCGGCACGGTCGAACTGACGATCGCGCTGCATTACGTGTTCAATACACCGCACGACCGGATCGTGTGGGACGTCGGCCACCAGACCTACTGCCACAAGATCCTGACCGGCCGCCGCGAACGGATGCATACGCTGCGCCAGCTGGACGGCATCTCGGGTTTCCCGCGGCGCCACGAAAGCACCTACGACACCTTCGGCACCGCCCATTCGTCGACCTCGATCTCGGCTGCGCTGGGCATGGCGCAAGCGGCCAGGCTCAAAGGCGAATCGTGGCACACGGTGGCGGTGATCGGCGACGGCGCCATGACGGCCGGAATGGCGTTCGAGGCACTGAACAACGCCGGCGTCGAGGACGACCTGAACCTGCTGGTGGTCCTGAACGACAACGACATGTCGATCTCGCCGCCGGTCGGCGCACTCAACCGCTACCTGGCGCGCCTGATGTCGGGCCAGTTCTACGCCGCCGCCAACCAGGTCGGCAAGCGGGTGGCGCCGGCGCCGCTGCGCCAGTTCGCCAAGCGCCTTGAACAACACGTGAAGGGCATGCTGGCGCCCGCCACGATGTTCGAGGAATTCGGTTTCAATTACATCGGCCCGATCGATGGCCACGACCTCGACGCGCTGATCCCGACACTCGAAAACATTGGCAAGCTCAAGGGCCCGCAGTTCTTGCACGTGGTAACCAAGAAAGGGCAGGGCTACAAGCTGGCCGAGGCCGATCCGATCCTGTATCACGGCCCCGGCAAGTTCAACCCGAGCGAGGGCATCAAGCCGGCGGCGGCCAGCAAGGTCACCTATACCGAGGTGTTCGGCGACTGGCTGTGCGACATGGCCGCCAGCGACGAGCGCCTGGTCGGCATCACGCCGGCAATGCGCGAAGGCTCGGGCATGGTGCGCTTCAACCAGGAGTTCCCGGAACGGTATTTCGATGTCGGCATCGCCGAGCAGCATTCGGTAACCTTTGGCGCGGGCCTGGCAACGGAGGGGATGAAGCCGGTGGTGGCAATCTACTCAACCTTCCTGCAGCGCGCCTACGACCAGCTGATCCACGACGTGGCGCTGCAGAACCTCGACGTGACGTTCGCGCTCGACCGCGCCGGCCTGGTCGGCGCCGACGGCCCGACGCACGCCGGCAGCTACGACATCGCCTACCTGCGCTGCATTCCAAACATCGTGGTGATGGCGCCGTCGGACGAAAACGAGTGCCGCCGCATGCTGAGCACGGCCTACCATTATCCGGGCCCGGCCGCGGTGCGCTATCCGCGCGGGGCCGGGGTGGGCGCCGCGGTCGACCGGGACCTGGCCACGCTCGAGATAGGCAAGGGCGAGGTCAAGCGCCACGGCAAGGGCGTCGCGATCCTCGCGTTCGGCTCGATGGTGGCGCCGAGCGTCGCCGCCGGCATCGAACTGAATGCGACGGTGGCCAACATGCGCTTCGTGAAGCCGCTCGACGTCGAACTGGTCAAGCGCCTGGCGAAGGAGCACGAGCACCTGGTGACCGTGGAAGAGGGCTGCGTGATGGGGGGCGCCGGGTCGGCCGTGGCCGAGGCGCTGGCGCTCGCCGGCATCGCCAGGCCGCCGCTGGCGCTGGGCCTGCCCGACAGGTTCATCGATCACGGCGACCCGGCGATGCTGCTGGCGCGCGCGGGGCTGGACGCGAAGGGCATCGCGGCGTCGGTGCGCCAGCGCTTCGGCATCGTGGAACCCCGGCTGGTCGTGAACAACTAAGTCAGGGTCTGACCGCTTGCGAGGTTTTGCGATGGTTTTTGCGTCTGCCCCACTGGCCCAGCAGCAAGGGGCGCCGGCGCTGCCGGCCGCCAGCAGCTCGTTTTACGTGGCCATGCGCGTCCTGCCCGCGGCGCAGCGGCAGGCCATGTTCGACATTTACGCGTTTTGCCGCGCCGTCGACGACATTGCCGATGGCGACGCTCCCGCGCCCGAGCGCCGTGCGCAACTTGAACAATGGCGGCACGACATCGATGCCTGCTATGCCGGCGATCCGCCCGGGCATTTGTTCAGCCTGCATCGGCACATCGCGGCGTTCGGGTTGGCGCGCGCCGATTTCCAGGCGGTGATCGACGGCATGCTGATGGACGCCGATGCCAGCATCTGCGCGCCGGAGGCCGCGCTGCTCGATGCGTACTGCGACAGGGTCGCGAGCGCCGTCGGGCGGCTGTCGGTCCGGGTGTTCGGCATGCCGCACGACGACGGCATCCTGCTCGCCCATCACCTCGGGCGCGCGCTGCAACTGACCAATATCCTGCGCGATATCGACGAGGACGCCGGCATCGGCCGCGTCTACCTGCCGCGCGAAGCCTTGCTCGCGGCCGGCGTCGAGCTCGGCACGGCGACCGCGATCGCTGCGCATCCGGCGCTGCCGGGCGCGTGCACTCAACTGGTCGAACAGGCGCAAGCGCATTTCCACGCTGCCGATACGGTGCTGCGTTACAGTCCGGGCCACGCCGCGCGCGCACCACGCATCATGGGGGCGGCCTACCACGCCGTGCTCAGGCGCCTGGTCGCGCGCGGCTGGGCCAGTCCGCGCCGGCCGGTCAAAGTGCCCAGGCTGCAGCGCATCGGCATCCTGTTGCGTTACGCCCTGGCCTGATGGAGAGATGTTCGCCCACCAACCGACACGGGCCTCGCCGCGATGAGATATTCCGCCTTCTCGTTCGCACCACAAGCGCCCGCCGCGACTGCCGGCCGGGCGCCGGTTTCGCTGCAGCTGGCCATCGAGCGCACGCTGGCGGCCCTGCTGGCCGACCAGAAGCCCGACGGCCACTGGGTCTATGAGCTGGAAGCCGACGTCACCATTCCGGCCGAATACGTGCTGATGGTGCACTACCTGGGCGAGCCGCCCGACCCGGCGCTGGAAGCGTCGATCGCCAACTACCTGCGGCGCAACCAGAACCCGGACGGCGGCTGGCCGCTGTTCCATGGCGGGGCGTTCAATGCCAGTGCCAGCGTGAAAGCCTATTTTGCGCTGAAGATGATCGGCGACCCGCCCGATGCGCCGCACATGGTCGCCGCCCGCGCGGCGATCCTCGCGCACGGCGGGGCCGAACACAGCAACGTGTTCACCCGCACGCTGCTGGCGCTGTACGGCGTGATTCCCTGGCGCGCGGTCCCGCTGATGCCGGTCGAAATCAGCTTGCTGCCGGCCTGGTCCCCGTTCCACCTGTCGAAGGTGTCGTACTGGACGCGCACGGTGGTCATGCCCCTGCTGGTGCTCAACGCACTCAAGCCGCGCGCACGCAATCCGCGCGGCACCACGATCGACGAGCTGTTTGCCGGGCCGCCGGCAGAGGTCGGCCTGTTGCCGAAGTCGCCGCACCAGAGCCGCTTCTGGTACACACTGTTCCGCGGCGTCGACCTGCAGTTGCGCGCGCTCGAACAGCGCTTTCCGCAATCCCTGCGCCAGCGCGCGATCGAGCGCGCGGCCGGCTTCGTGCGCGCGCGGCTCAATGGCGAACAAGGGCTGGGCGGCATCTTTCCCGCGATGGTGAATGCGGTGCAGATGTTCGACGCGCTTGGCGTGCCGCGCGATAGCCCGGAGGTCGTAACGGCGCGCCGCGCGATCGACAAGCTGCTGGTGGTCAAGGACCACGAATCGTATTGCCAGCCCTGCCTGTCGCCGGTCTGGGATACCGCCCTGATGTGCCATGCGCTGCTCGAAACGGGCGAGCCTGCCGCCGTGCAGGCCGCCCAACGTGGGCTCGACTGGTTGCGGCCGCTGCAGATCGTTGACACCGCCGGCGACTGGAGCCTGTGCCGCCCCGGGTTGCGCCCGGGCGGCTGGGCCTTCCAGTATGCCAATCCGCATTACCCCGACGTCGACGACACCGCGGTGGTGGTGATGGCCATGCATCGCGCCGCCGCGCTGGACCCGGCCGCCGATTACCGCGACGCCATCGAGCGCGCCACCGAGTGGGTGCTCGGCATGCAGAGCCGCAACGGGGGATGGGGTGCGTTCGAAGCGGACAACACGCACGGGTACCTGAACAACATTCCTTTTGCCGACCATGGCGCCTTGCTCGATCCGCCCACGGCCGATGTGTCGGCGCGTTGCCTTTCGATGCTGGCGCAGCTGGAAGGCCGCGCGGTCGCGCCAGGCAAGACGTCGCCCGCCTCCCGTGCGCTGGCTTACCTGCTGGCGGCCCAGGAGCAAGATGGCAGCTGGTACGGGCGCTGGGGCATGAACTATATCTATGGCACCTGGAGCGCGCTGTGCGCCCTGAATGCGCCCGGGGTGCGCAACGCGGCGCCGGCGGTGCGACGCGCGGTGGAATGGCTGGTGGCGATCCAGAACGCCGACGGCGGCTGGGGCGAGGACGGCGCCAGCTACAAGCTCGACTACGCGGGCTACGAGCCGGCGGCCAGCACGGCGTCGCAGACGGCCTGGGCCTTGCTGGGACTGATGGCCGCCGGCGAAGTCGATCATCCGGCGGTTGCGCGCGGCATCGCATGGCTGCTCGAGCGGCAGGGCAGCGACGGGCTGTGGCGCGAGCCGCATTACACCGCCACCGGTTTTGCGCGCGTGTTCTACCTGCGCTATCACGGCTACTGCAGGTATTTCCCCTTGTGGGCGCTGGCGCGTTATCGAAATTTGCGGCAACAGGGCAGCCGCACGGTCGGCCTCGGCATGTGATGGACGATAGCGGCCAGGCCGTGATCGCGGTGTGCGGCATGGCCTTCGAAGCGGCGATCGCGGCCGGGCCGCGCGTTGTTGTGCTGTGCGGACCGGGGGCGGCCCGGCTCGAACAACTGCTCGGGCAGGAAGCTGGCCGTTGTCGCGGCATCATCAGCTTCGGCACCGCCGGCGGGCTCGATCCGGCGCTGGCGCCGGGCGCTTGCGTGATCGCCGATGCAGTTGCCACCCCTGCGGCGCGCTATCCGGTCGATGCCCTGTGGCTCGCGGCCTTGCGGGCCTGTTTGCCGCACGCGGTTTGCGGCACGATTGCCGGCGTCGACGACCCGGTTTGCGACGCCGCCGCCAAGGCAATCCTGTGGCAAGGCAGCGGCGCCTGCGCCGTGGACATGGAGTCGCATCGCGCCGCGCTGGCCGCGCAGCAGCTCGGCGTGCCGTTCGCGGCCTGCCGGGTGGTGCTCGATCCCGCGCATCGGGGCCTGCCATCGGGTGCAAGCGCCGGCCTGCGCGGCGACGGCACGGTGGCGCTGCTGCCGGTGGCGCGGGCGCTGGCGGCCGACCCCTGGCAGTTGCCGGCGTTGATCCAGCTCGCGCTCGACGCGCGGGTGGCGGGTCGTGCCTTGCGCATGGCGCGCGCGCGGATGGGAACCGCGTTAGCGCTCCCGCCCTAGCCGCACACGCCTTGCGTCATTGGCCGGTTGCGGGTTGGCCGCCCTTGTCGTCGGCTGGCTTGCCGGCTGGCGCCGCGTCGCCCGGCTTGCTTTCGGAAGGCTTGGCGCCCGGCGCCGGCTCGCCGTAATTGGGCAAGGACTCCTCGCCGCGGCCCTCGCTCACCATGGTTCGGCGCCGTCCCAGGTAGGCGTCCCGGGTGAACGTGTATTTGTCGAGCGCGGCTTCCTCGAGCAGGTTGGTGGCGTTCAGGTAGCGCGCCCGCGTGCTGACGAAATTGAGTCCCCACAAACTGTTGCGCAAGGCCGAATCGGCATAGTTGACCGGGTAGAACTCCTGGTCGACGCCGAAACCGGCCGCATCGCGAAAGGTGCTCGGGCCGAACAGCGGCAGCACCAGGAACGGTCCGGGCGGCACGCCCCAGTGCCCCAGCGTCAGCCCGAAATCCTGGTCGTGTTTCGGGATGCCGGCAGGGGTCGCGATGTCGATCAGGCCGCCGATCCCGAAGAAGGTGTTGGTTGCGATGCGCATCAGGTCAGACAGTCCGTCGCCGCCGCGGCCCTGCGCAAAATTGTTGACCATGATCGGGAAATCGCTGATGTTCGAGAAGAAGTTGCCGATCGCGATGCGCAGGGGCCGCGGCGTGACATTGGTGTAGCGCTCGGCGAGCGGCCTGGCGACGTTGCGGTCGAGCGCATCGTTGAAACGGAAGGTGGCGCGGTTGAGCGGCTCGAGCGGATCGCCGGGAATGCGGTCCGGGCCGGTAGCGCAGCCGCCGAGGGCGCCGAGGATGGCGATGGAGAGGCCGAAGGCCGGGATGGAGTGCATCCGCGACCGATAATTTGTTCGATACATGTTTTCTCCACGGGCATTCAACGGTCGACGCGGGCCCCTGACTTTCGTCCGGTCCCGCTCGGGCTCCGCGGCTTGCCCATCAGAATAGGCTGGAAAAATACCGCGCCGATCAGGGTGCAGACCAGCGACAGCGCCAGCAGCTTGCCCATGCTGGCAGTTCCCGGATGATGCGACAGCCACAGGCTGCCGAAGGCGGTGCCGGTCGTCGCCGCGCTCAGGATGATCGCCTGCGTCAGGCCGGACGGCAGCAGCTCGGCCTGGCCGCCGCGCCAGGCCATCACGTAATAAATCTTGAAGGCGACACCGACGCCGAGCAGCAGGGGCAGGGCAATGATGTTGGCGAAATTCAACGAAATGCCGAGCACCACGCACAGCTCGAGTGTGACCAGCCCGGACACCAGCAGCGGAACCACGGTGAACAATACATCATCGAAGCGGCGCAGGGCGCTCCATAGCAGCAAGGTAATGGTGACCACCGCCAGCACGGCCGCCGTGACAAAGGCGCGGATCACGATGTCGCCCGATTCGAGCACCGAAATCGGGCCGCCGGTCGCCGTCGGCGCGACTTGCAGCACCGCGTGGCTGAAGGTGCGCATGCGCGTGTCGTCCGCGGGACTTGGCCCGGCTGCCTTGCGCGGCGCAATATCGAGCAGCGCGCGGCCGTCCGGCGCCAGCCAGTCGCGCCTGAGTTCGGGCGGCAGCCTGGCCAGCGTCACCGGTTCGGGCTGCAGCGCTTTTTGCAGGGCAGCCAACGACAGTCGCAGCGGCAGGGCGAGCGCGCGTTCGGCGCGGTCGCGCGCGCCGGCGTCGGCGTTCGCCAGCGCCCTCAGGCTCTTCCCCAGCCGCCGCGCCTGCGCCGCGCCGGGACCTTCGTGATCGAGCGCCGCATTGCGCAAGGCCTGGGCCGCGCGCCGCAGCGACGCCACCCGCACCACGTCGGGCGCTGGCGGCTCCGGCGTTTGCTGCAGTACCGGCAGCAGGCTGCGCGCGCCCGCGCCGATGACCTGCAGTTTTTCTGCTTGCTGCGCGGGGATGAAACTGGCCAGGCTCATCACCTGCGCCACTTGCGGGAGCCGCTCGAGCCGCGCGCCGAGCGCCTGGGCCTGGGCCAGCGAGGGGGTCAGCACCTGCACGTTGTTGAGCCCGACCTCGGGCGAATTGGCGAGCGACACCAGGGTGGCCATCGACTCGCTGTCGGGGTCCTTCAGGTGCAGCGGGTTGAAGTCGAAGCGCAGATGCCACAGCAAGGGCGAGCCGGCGGCAATCAGGGCCAGCGTACCGCCCAGCAGCAGCTTGCGGTGGCGCTGGAACAGGTGCTCGACCGGCGCCAGCCAGCGGTAGCCGGGCATGATCCCGGCGGCGCGCGGCTGGAAAACCGTCACCAGCGCGGGCAACAGCGTCAGGCACGAAGGGAAGGCGACAAACAGGATGCCGACGCCCGCGATTTCGCCGAGCTCCGCGACCCCGCGGTAATCGGTGGGCAGGAAGGCCAGGAAGCCCGCGGTCGAGGCCGCGGCGGCCAGTGTCAGCGGCAAGGCGATCGAGCGGGCGGCGGCGACCAGCGCCTCGTGGATGCCCGGGGCGGTCATTTCCTTTTCGCGGAAGCGGACACCGAACTGGATGCCGAAATCGACGCCGATCCCGACGAACAGCACGGCGAAGGCGACCGATATGATGTTGAGCGTGCCGACCAGCAGCAAGCCGAGCGCGGCGGTCACGACCAGCCCGGCGAGCAGGCTCAGGAACACCGCCGCCACCAGGCTGGCCGAACGCAGCGCGAACCACAGGATCACCAGCACCAGGACCAGCGTGACCGCGCCGCTGATGGCCGCGCCTTCCTGCACCGATAAAAACTCCTCGTCGGACAAGGGTATCGCCCCGGTCAACGCGACCTTCGCGCCGTAGCGCTGGGCCAGCTGCAGGTCGGCGGCGGCCTGCCGGATCGCGCGCGACGACGCCTCGCCGGGCGCCAGCTCGTTGAAATTGAGCACGGGCCGCACTTCGATCAGGCTGCGGCTAGCGGCGGTGCTGCCGGTATCGACCAGCGCCCGCCACGACAGCGCCGCCGGGCGCCCTGCCAGCGCGGCATCGACCGCGTCGGCGCTGTGGGTGAGCAGCGGCGCCATGCTCGACAACTTCAGCTCGCCGGTCTGCAGCGGCGTCAGCAGCGAAACCGACAGCAGGTTGGCCAGGCCGCGCAAGGACGGGTCGCGCGCCAGTTGGTTCAGCAGCGGCCGCGCCTTGTTCAACTGCCGGCTGACGTCGGTCACCTCGGCCGTCGACAGGAACAGCAAGCCACCGCGCGTGAACAACTCGCTGCCCTCGGCAAAATTCACGGTGCGGAACATGCCTGGCTGCTGGCGCAGGCGTGCCGACAGTTCGGTGGCCGCCTGCAGGGCGAACTCGGGCGCGGGCGCCTGGACGACAGCCAGCGTGGCGTCGCCGCGTTGTGGAAACGCAGCATCGACGGCCGCGGCCCGCCGCGCGGCCGGCGCATCGGCGTTGATCAGCCGGCTGACATCGGTATTGAGCGCAAAATGGCCGCTGGCGTAGATGGCGCTGGCGATCACCAGCAAGACCGATGCCGCGATCACCGACCAGGCGTGGCGGACGGACAGGTCGACCGTTTTGATAATGATGGCAGTCAGCATAAGTTCGGCGTAGCGCAAGAGGAGTCCAGTTAGACCGGACGATACCGCGTACGACTGCGGGACAAGGCGGCTAGCGGGGGTATACTTGATCGGCCCGACTTCTGGAGGGGACTGCGATGAAACGAGCTATCTGGGCGCCGCTGGTCGTGTTGGCGGCGGCTCCCCACGTCTACGCACAGCAAACCGACACCGGCAGCCCGGCCGCCACGGTCCAGCGCACCATCGACGATGTGATGGCGGGCATCCGGAGCGATCCCGCGGCCAGGGCGGGCGACCCGGACGCCACATCCAAAGTCGTCGAACAGAAGTTCCTGCCGAATACCGATTTTTTGCGGACCACCCAGCTGGCCGTCGGCAGCGCCTGGTCCAAAGCCACGCCGGCCCAGCAAAAAGCCCTGTTCGAGCAGTTCCAGACCCTGCTGGTACGCACCTACGCCGCGCAGCTGACCCAGGTCGGGCAGGGCATGCAGTTCAAGTACCTGCCGATGGCGCAGGTCGCTCCGGGCGCGAGCGACGCGGTCGTCAAGACGCTCGTCGTCACCAACGGCGATACGATGAACATCGATTACCGGGTCGAAAAGGCGCCGGCGGGCTGGAAAATTTATGACATCAACATGATGGGCGCGTGGATGATCCAGGTCTACCGGCAACAGTTCGCGCAGCAGATCGCCAAGGGCGGCATCGACGGCCTGGTCAAATTCCTGGCGGCGCACAACGCGCGCGAGTGAGCGCACGCCGCCCTCACGCGGAATCGGAAATCCGCGAATCGGGCGCCTTGGCGCGCGCCGCATGCCGGGCTTCCACCCATTGCCACGACAGCAGCGCCGGCACCCCGAACAGGAGTTCGCGCATGCGCTTGACCAGTGCCAGCGACAGCGCAAGGTTGCCGCCGACCCCGGCCAGGTAGCCGAACAGCAGCACGGCGGCTTCCTGCACCCCGAGTCCGGCCGGGACGATGAAGGTGGCATGGCGCGTGGCCTGGGTCAACGCTTCGATGGCGAGGGCGGCGTCGATGCCGACCGGGTGCCCGAGCAGGCGCAGCGCGAACCAGGTTTCGAAGGTGCCGGCCAGGTAGCCGGCATACTGCCAGCCGAGCGCGCGCGCCAGGCGCCATGGCTGCCTGAACAGGTGGTGGATTTCGGCGTCGAGCTGGGCGCCGTCGAGGCGCAGGGTGAAGCGCTCCTGTGCGCCGAACAGCCGCCTGGTCCAGCGTTCCAGGCGTTCGAACACGGCGCCGTGCCGCAGCAGCAGGTAGACCAGCACGGGCAGCGGCAGCGACAGCAGCAAGGCGGCAAGGATGGTCCAGACCTCGCTCGCGCCAGCCGCGATGTGGGTCATCAGCACGATGCCGAGGCCGCAGAACAGGTACTGCACCACGATTGTGACCAGCACTTCCATGATGACGGTGGCGCTGACCGCGGTGGTATCCGGAATGCGCAGCCGGGCCAGCCGCACGCCGACAATTTCGCCGCCGACGCCGGCGACCGGCAGCAAGCGGTTGACCGCCTCGCGCACCGCCGCGACCCACAGCAGGAAAGGTGCGCTGGCAAGCCGGGCCCGGTCGACCGGGGCC
>JBJMVW010000148.1:0-36762 GCA_045810465.1 Massilia sp.
AAGCGCTTGAGGTTGTTGCCCTTTCGCCACGGCGACTCGCGGTACTTCGACATGCGATCCGGCAGGTCGCGGTACACGCCACCCGGACGGTAGTACGCGGCATGCATGCGCGCACCGGACACCGCCTCGTACACGTCCATCAACTCTTCGCGTTCGCGGAACGCGTAGAGGAAGACCGCCATCGCGCCGAGATCGAGCGCGTTCGACCCGATCCACATCAGGTGGTTCAGGATGCGCGTGATCTCGTCGAACATCGTCCGGATCCACTGCGCGCGTTCCGGAGCTTCGATGCCGAGCAGCGTCTCGATCGCACGCACGTAGGCGTGCTCGTTGCACATCATCGACACGTAGTCCAGGCGGTCCATGTACGGGACCGACTGGTTGTAGGGCTTGGATTCGGCGAGCTTCTCGGTCGCGCGATGCAGCAGGCCGATGTGCGGGTCGGCGCGCTGGATGACCTCGCCGTCGAGTTCCAGCACGAGGCGCAGCACGCCGTGCGCTGCCGGGTGCTGCGGACCAAAGTTCAGGGTGTAATTCTTAAGCTCAGCCATTATTTCATCCCGTAGGTTTCTTCGCGGATCACGCGCGGAACGTTTTCACGCGGCTCGATCGTCACGGGTTGGTAGATCACGCGCTTCTGCTCGGGGTCGTAGCGCATTTCGACATAGCCCGAAATCGGGAAGTCCTTGCGGAACGGGTGGCCGATGAAGCCATAGTCGGTCAGGATCCGGCGCAGGTCGCCGTGGCCTTCGAACAGGATGCCGTACAGGTCGAACGCCTCGCGCTCGTACCAGTTGGCGGCGCGCCAGATGCCGGTGATCGACTGGACCAGCGGCATGTCGTCGTCGGGCGCGAACACGCGCACGCGGACGCGCCAGTTGTGTTCCAGCGACAGCAGGTGCGACACAGCCGCGAAACGCGGGCCATCCCAGGCGCCTTCGCCGTAGGTCGAATAGTCGACGCCGCACAGGTCGATCAGCTCTTCGAAACGCAGGGTCGGATCGTCGCGCAGGGTCTGCATCGCCGCCAGGTAGTCGGCGGCCGGGACCACCACCGTTACTTCGCCCAGCGCCACGGTAATGGCGGCGCCCTCGCCCAGTGCTTTTTGCAGGGCGAGTTCAAGGACTTCGAGTTTTGTCGTCATGGTGAAAATCGGCAGGGTTTAACGCGCGATGGTGTTGGTGCGCTTGATCTTGTTCTGCAGCTGCATGATGCCGTACAGAAGGGCTTCGGCAGTCGGCGGGCAACCCGGGACATACACGTCGACCGGCACGATGCGGTCGCAACCGCGCACCACCGAGTACGAGTAGTGATAGTAGCCGCCGCCGTTGGCGCAGGAACCCATCGAAATCACCCAGCGCGGTTCGGCCATCTGGTCGTACACCTTGCGCAGCGCGGGAGCCATTTTGTTGCACAGCGTGCCGGCGACGATCATCACGTCGGACTGGCGCGGCGACGGGCGGAACACGATGCCGAAGCGGTCCAGGTCGTAGCGGGCGGCGCCCACGTGCATCATCTCGACCGCGCAGCAGGCCAGGCCAAACGTCATCGGGAACATCGACCCGGTGCGCGCCCAGTTGATCAGCTTATCAGCTGTGGTGGTAATAAAACCTTCGTTTAATACGCCTTCAATTGACATGGCTTATTCCCAATCAAGGGCACCTTTCTTCCAGATGTACCAAAAACCAACCACGAACTCGGCGATGAAGACCATCATCGTGACGAAGCCCTGCCAGCCGAGTTCGCGCATCGACACGCCCCACGGGAAGAAGAATGCCGTTTCCAGATCAAACAAAATAAACAGGATCGCGACCAGGTAATACCGGACGTCGAACTTCATGCGCGCGTCTTCGAAGGCTTCGAAGCCGCATTCATACGGGGAGAGCTTGGCTGCGTCGGGGCGATGCGGGCCCAGCAATCGGCCGAGCACCTGCGGGGCGACGCCAACGCCGACACCGACGAGGAGGAACAAAAGGACGGGGAAGTAATTCTCGAGGTTCACAATGAAGCCTTTGTTGAACGATCGGTTAATGAACACTGCTTGATGCAGTACCGTATCGCGCAATCCTGGCTGAATGCTTACCAGTCAGGATCGTACGACTGATCCTCGTAAAAAAGCCAGCTCAGGCAGGAGAGCGGAAGCTCATGCGCCCTTGCTGGCTTCTGTATCAATTCTTGGTGCCGACGGCGAGACTCGAACTCGCACAGCTTGCGCCACTACCCCCTCAAGATAGCGTGTCTACCAATTTCACCACGTCGGCTGGAGACCAGTATTTTACCCTGCTTTAGCACCTTTTTTCAATGCACAAATTGCGTTGAAACAAGGAAAATGCCTAAATTCCCAACTTTTTTTGATGTGGCGCTAGTCGCCCCATCGATTTACTGCCAGCGTCATTACACGCCGTGCTGCCGGCGCGCGCTTTGCAACGCCCGCCCGGTTGAATCGGCGCAGGGCCGATTACTTCGGAACCTGGTTGGCCGGTGCCGGAGCTGCCGGCGCGGCCGGCACATCGTTGACCGCCGGGGCGGCCGGCGCCGCCGGCGCGGTGGCCGGAACATTGGCGCCGGCGTTATTTGCCGGCGCGGTCGTGGCCGGCGCCTTGGTCGTCGGCACGGTCACACGTTCCATCACGCCGCCACCCACGCTTGGGGTCGCACGGTTGTGGCCGAAGTAGGCCAGGCCCAGCGTCGACGCGAAGAACACCGCGGCGGCCACGGCGGTCGACTTCGACAGGAAGTTCGACGAACCGGTTGCGCCGAACAGGCTGCCGGACGCGCCGGAACCGAAGGCGGCGCCCATGTCGGCGCCCTTGCCGTGCTGCAGCAGGACGAGGCCGATGATGACCAGGGCCGACAAGACCTGCACCACTACGATCAGATTGAACAAGGTGTTCATTACAATTCCATTCCTAGTTTAACTACGTTTCAAATTCTTTTCAGGCGGCGTGCAAAATCGCGAGGAAATCGGCCGCCTTGAGCGCCGCGCCGCCGACCAGGCCGCCATCGATGTCCGGCTGCGCCAGCAATGCCCCGGCATTGTCGGGCTTCATGCTGCCGCCGTACAGGACCGGCACCACTTGCGCGGCCGATGCGCTGCGCTCCTTCAGTTGCATGCGCAGCTGGGCATGCACTTCCTGCGCCATTTCCGGCGTGGCGTTCTTGCCGGTACCGATCGCCCACACTGGTTCGTAGGCAACCACAATCTTTGCAAGCCGGACATCGTCCAGCAAGGCCATCACCGCGGCCAACTGGCTACCGACCACGCTCGCGGTCTGCCCTGCCTCGCGCTGCTCCAGCGTTTCGCCGACACAGACGATCGGGACCAGGCCCGCATCGAGCGCGGCCAGCGCCTTTTGCGCGACCAGTTCGCTGCTTTCGCCGTGGTAGGCCCGGCGCTCGGAATGGCCGACAATAACGTAGCGGCAGGAAAAATCAAGCAGCATCGAGGCCGACACTTCGCCGGTGAAGGCGCCGCTGGCGTGGCTCGAGACGTCCTGGGCGCCCCAGGCGACCGGGCCGCCGGCGAGCAGCTCTTCGCATTGCTGCAGATATGGAGCCGGCACGCACACTGCGCAAGAGGCCTTCGCACCATCCAGGCCCGCGGCAATGCCCGAGAGCAGCGCTGCATTCGCCGCGCGGCTGCCGTTCATTTTCCAGTTACCTACAACGAGTTTGGGACGCATTCGAACCCCACAGTCAAATAACCCGCTATTCTAGCGGTCGTCAGGGTGACGGTCAAACAATGGCTGAGAGAGTGTGCACGGCGCGCCGGCGTTCGGCCGGCGCGCGCGAGTGCGCGCGTTCAGATGACCTGCAACACAATCTTGCCCACGTGCGTGCTGGTTTCCATCAACGCATGCGCCTCGGCCGCCTGCGCGAGCGGGAAGGTTTTGAAAATCACCGGCTTGATCTTGCCCTGCCCGAACAGAGGCCACACGCGTTCCTGCAGCTTGCCGGCAATCGCCGCCTTGAACCCGACCGGCCGCGGCCGCAAGGTCGAGCCCGTGATCGTCAGGCGCCGGCGCAGCACCTGTCCCAAGTCGACGCTCGCCCTGCTCCCGCCCAGCAGCGCGATCAGCACGATGCGCCCGTCGTCGGCCAGGCAGTCGATCTCGCGCCCGACATAATCGCCGGCCACCATGTCGAGCACCACGTCGACGCCCTTCCCGGCGGTCAGGTCCTTGAGCACGGCCACGAAATCCTCGTCGCGGTAATTGATGCCACGCTCGGCGCCGAGCGCTTCGCAGGCGCGGCATTTTTCAGCGCTGCCGGCGGTCGCGAACACCCGGTGCCCGAGCGCGCTGGCCAGCTGGATCGCGGTCACGCCGATGCCCGAAGTGCCGCCCTGCACCAGCAGGCTCTCGCCCTCGGCCAGCCCGGCCCGGTCGAACACATTGCTCCACACGGTAAAGAAGGTCTCCGGCAGGGATGCGGCCTCGAGCGGCGTCAGGCCCGGCGGGATCGGCAGGCACTGCTGGACCGGCGCCGCGCAGTACTCGGCGTAGCCGCCGCCCTGCACCAGCGCGCACACCATGTCGCCCTTGCGGAATTGGCTGCCTTCGAGGTCGCCGTCGACGATCTCGCCCGCCACCTCGAGGCCCGGCAAATCCGACGCGCCCGGCGGCACCGGATATTTGCCCAGCCGCTGCAGCACGTCGGGACGGTTGATGCCGGCGGCGTGCACCTTGATCAGCACTTCGCCCTGCCTGAGCGTGGGAAGCGGACGCTCGCACAGCTGCAGGACCTCGGGCTTGCCCGGCTGGGTGATTTCGATAGCGCGCATTCTGGCCCCTCTGTTAATTAAGCAAAACGAAATTGTACGTCAGCCGCAGGAAGCACGTTTTTGTTCACGGCGGCGCGAGAAAGCATGGCTGGTCTGCGTGCCCAAACGAAAACAAATTCCGCCGGGAATGGCAAATCATGCAAGGTTAGAGATAGCACAACGAACTCGGCCGTAGGGTCCTTGTCGCGATATGGGGCCAGCGCTAGATTGGTTCAGTCGGGCTCATGCACACAAAAGGAGCACAACATGACGCTGCCACTGATCGCCTGGCTGACGCCGCGCCGCCGCCCGCTGCTGGCCGGCGCCGTGCTGGCCGCCTCGCTCGCCTTCCCGCTGGCCGCCGCGCAGGCGGAAACCTGGGACGAGCACTGGGTCGGCACGTGGGGCGCCGGGCACGGCCGGCCGCCGCTGCCCGCCGACACCCAGGTCTTCACCGACCAGACGCTGCGCCTGATCGTCCACACCAGCCTCGGCGGTAACCGCGTGCGCATCCGGCTGTCCAACGAAATGGGCAGCACCCAGCTCCACATCGGCGAAGCCTGGATCGCGGTACGCGACAGCGGCGCCGCCATTTCCCCCGGCACCGGCCACCAGCTCAGGTTCGGCGGCGCCACCTCGATCACGATTCCGCCCGGCGCGCCGCTGCTGTCCGACCCGGTGGAGCTGAACGTGCCGGCGCTGTCCGACCTTGCAATCAGCCTGTACCTGCCCGGCAGCGCCGCCGCGACCACGATCCACGCCAACGCCCGCCAGACCAGTTACGTCTCCCTGCCGGGCAACTTTGCCGACGCGGCGACGCTGCCGACCGCGCGCACCATCGTGTCGTTGCCGTTCCTGGCCGAAGTCGATGTCGACAGCAATGGCGCCGCCATCGTCATGCTCGGCGACTCGATCGGCGACGGCACGCGCAGCACGCGCGACGCCAACAAGCGCTGGACCGACTGGCTGGCGCGGCGGCTGCAGGCGAGCCGCGATCGAGGATTGGGCGCCGGCGCACGGCTGGGCGTGGTGAACCGCAGCATCGACGGCAACCGGCGGCTGGCGAAACCGCCCGAGGGCGTGTCGGCCGGCCGCAACACGTTCGAGCGCTTCAATCGCGACGTGCTCGCGACGGCCGGCGTGCGCTACCTGGCCGTGATGTCAGGGATTAACGACATCGGCAACAGCCCCAACGACAACCCGATCCACGCAGCGGCCGTGATCGCCGGCTACAAGCAACTGGCCGCGCGCGCGCACGCCAAGGGCATCGCGATTTTCGGCGCCACGCTGACGCCGTTCGAGGGCGCGGCCTGCTACTCGCCGCAAAAAGAAGCGGTAAGGCAGGCGCTCAACAACTGGATTCGCAGCACCGACGAGTTCGATGGCGTGATCGACTTCGACCGCGTGATGCGCGATCCGGTCCGCAACAGCCGCTTATTGCCGGCGTACGACAGCGGCGACCACCTGCACCCGAACGACCTCGGGCACCAGGTGATGGGCAACGCGGTGCCGCTGGAATTGTTCCGGCCGGGGGCCAGCGCGAAGTAAGACTCACGAACTCCCGCCCGTGCGCGACGTCGTCGGCAACGGCGTCCCCGGTTTCCAGTTGCGCGACATCGCCTGCGCTTCCTCGACCTGCTCCTGGGTCATCTGGCGCGCGATCGCCGCGCGCTGCTCGGTCGCGTTGGCGCTGCCGTTGGCCGCCGCCAGGTTCCACAGCATGTAGGCAATCACGACGTCCTGCGGCATCCCGGCCACGTGGTAGCGGTACATCAGCCCCAGCGCGTGCTGCGCCTCGGCGTGGCCCTGCTCGGCCGCCTTGCGAAACCATGCCACCGCCTGCTTCTGGTCCTGCGGCACCGCGTTGCCGGTGTAGTACATCGCCCCGATCACGTACTGGGCGTCGGCCTTGCCCTGCAGCGCCGCCTTCTGGTGCCACTGGAACGCCTGCTTGTAGTCGCGCTGCACGCCGCGGCCCATGTAATACATCAGGCCGAGCAAATGCTGGGCGTCGGCGTTACCGGCCCTGGCAAGCGGGGTGATCTCTTTCAGCGCCTGCGCGTAGTTGCGCGCATTATAGGCATTGGCGCCTTCGGTAAAGCCTGCATGGGCGCTGGCGCAAAGGCCGAGCGCGAAGGCGATCGCAACAATTATTTTTTTCATGTCTCGAGCTTGGAACCGGGACTTCTGTGTACCCTTCACCCTGTGCCAGGGCTAACGTTTTCGGTGTTACTTCCAGCTGACCTTGCCCAACCCGTCGACGCTGACCTTGCGGTTGAGCGGCTTGCCATACACCGTCACCGAGCCCATGCCCGACAGGTTCAGGGTCGCGTTCTGGTGCGCCGTCACGGTCGCGTTGCCGAGGCCTGACAGGTCGAGGTCGACGCTGTCGGCGGCGAACTGCTGCGCGTCGAGCCCCCCAAGGCCGCCGAGGTCCGCCTTCAGCCATTTGCTGCGGCCGTTCAGGACCACGCTGCCGGCGCCGCGCAGGCGCACATCGATGCCTTCGGCGCTCAGGCCGCCGATTTGCATGCTGCCGATGCCGCCCATGTTTGCCGTTAGCATCTTGTAATTACACCACACCTTCATTGACCCTGCACCGTCGAGCGTGAGTTCGAGTTCGTCGCCGGCAAAGCCGCTGACCTCGGTCGAGCCGATGCTTTCGGATACCACCTCGCGCAGCCGCGGCAGCGTCAGTTCGGCATGCAGGCCGCTCGCCCGATGCATCCGGAAACCGCGCGATTCGGCGCCGATGTTGAGCGTGTCGCCGCTCTGCAGGGTGGTGGTCCGCTCGATCCAGCGCGGGTCGCCCGTCAGGACCAGCCTGGGCACGCTGCCCTGCCTGATGCGCAGGTCGACCATGCCGTCGAGCTTGACGCGCACGACCCGGGCGTCGACCTGGCGGGTCTCGCTCGCCACATCGGGCTCGGCGGCCGCGATCCCCCACACCGTGCACGAGGCCGCTGCTACCAGGCCCAGCTTGAATAACTTGTTCATCGCTTCTCCGTCATACAGTTGTTCTTGTTTTCGCGTGCGAGTTGCCTCAACAGTAACAGCAAGCCGGGTCCGGCTCCAGAAAAATATGTTTCTCCGGCAACATCCGGGCCGACCGCTGGCATCGTCCGACTATAACGGCGGCACGCAGGACGAGATGGCCAAATGCGATGAACTGCAATTTTGGCGGGGCAGGATACCGAATCGCGGGGGTGGCGGTGCAAGCCTGGGGGCGTTCGCGCTGGGCGGACGGAGCATGCGATGGTTGAACGCGTGGGCGGACAAGCCGCCCACCCTACCGGATGCCGCGCGGTTTCCTGTAGGGTGGGCGGGTCCTCCCGCCCACGCGTCCAGAACCCGCACGATGGCCGGCGGTGTTCGTAGTTCGTGGGATACGCTACTGGCCGCGCAGGGCCTGTTCGAGTTCCTCGAGCTCGGCCGGCTTGACCAGGTGCGCGTCGAAACCCGCGTCGCGCGCCTTCTTGCGGTCTTCCGGCGAGCCGTACCCGGTGTGCGCCACCAGCCGGATCGTCGACAGCTCGGGATGCTGCTTGATCATGCGCGCCAGCTGGTAGCCGTCCGCGCCCGGCAGCCCGATGTCGAGCACGATCACGTCCGGCCGGTGCCGCAGCGCCAGCGGCACGATCTGCTGCGCGTCTTGCGTGGTGGTCGCTTCGTGGCCCATCGAATCGAGCAGGAAGCCCATCATCTCCATGGCGTCGACATTGTCGTCCACCAGCAGCACCCGCAGGCTGCGGCCGCCCGCGCCCGCCGCCGGCGCGCTCGCCTGCCGCACCGCCGCCGGCGCCACGCGCAGTACCGGCAGTTCGACGGTGAAGGTGCTGCCCAGGCCAATCCCCGGGCTCTGCGCCTCCAGGTGGCCGCCGTGCATCTCGAGCAGGCGCGACACCAGCGACAGGCCGATGCCCAGCCCTTCCGGCGCATGGTCCGGCGGTACCGCAGCCTGCGTGAACATGTCGAAGATGCGCGGCAGGTTGTCCGCGGAGATGCCGATGCCGTTGTCATGCACCGCGATGCGCACCGTGTCGCCGTTCACGACGCTGGCGGCCACCCTGATCTTGCCGCCCGTGGGCGTGAACTTGGCGGCGTTGTGCAGCAGGTTGCCCATCGACTGCGCCAGCCGCACCGGGTCGCCGGACACCCACACTTCTTCGCCCGGCATCCGCAGCTCGAGCTGGTGGCCGCGCGCGGCGATCAGCGGGGCGGCGGTCTCGACGGCCTGGCCGATCACCGTGCCGAGGTTGACCTCTTCGCGCCGCAGCGCGATCTTGCCTTCCGAGATACGCGCCACGTCGAGCAGGTCGTCGACCAGGTGCGCCAGGTGGTCGACCTGGCGCGTGATGACCGCGCGCGCGTGGGCCTGGCGCTCGCCCGCACCGTCGCCGCCCGCGCCCAGCAGCGCCGCGGCATTGCGGATCGGCGAGAGCGGGTTGCGCAGCTCGTGCGCGAGCGTGGCCAGGAACTGGTTCTTGTTGCTGTCGGCCGCGCGCAGCAGCGCTTCCATCTCCTTGCGCGGCGAGATGTCGCTGGTCACGCGCGCCACGCGGTACACCTCGCCCTTGGCGTCGCGCACCGGGAACACGCGGTCGCGCACCCAGCGCGTGCACCCGCCGGGCAGCACGACGCGGAATTCCTCCTCGTAGTGCGGCAGCGCCGCCAGCCCGTCCCAGCGCGCCTGCTGGCGCGCGCGGTCGTCCGGATGGACCGCCTCGAGCCAGCCGGCGTGGTTGTCGTGCAGCGACTCGCAGCTGCGGCCCCAGATCGCGGCATAGGCCGGGCTGACGTACACCAGCGCGCGCTGCGGCACCGAGAACATCCAGAATACGTCCTCGATGTTGTCGGTCAGCTGGCGAAAGCGTTCATCGCTGTCGCGCAGCTCGTCGCGGGTCTGGCGCATGCGCAGCAGCGCATTGACGTTGGCGATCAGTTCGTCGGACTCGATCGGCGCCGCCAGGTAGTTGTCGGCGCCCCCTTCCAGCCCGCGGATCTTGTCGGCGCGCCCGGTCAGCGCGGCCGAGGTCTGCAGCACCAGCACGCAGTTGGTGTCGGGGTCGGCCTTGATCCGGCGGCATACCTCGATCCCGTTGATGTCGGGGAGCTTGACGTCGAGCAGCACCAGTGCCGGCGTATCGCGCTTCACGATCGCCAGCGCGTCCATGCCGTTGGTCGCCTCCTCCACCCGGAACCCGGCGCTTTGCAGGATGCGGGTCTTGGCATAGCGCGCGCCGTCGTTGTCGTCGACGTTGAGGATCACGGTCGAGTTGGCTGTCATGGTTGATTCCATCATTTGCTGTGCGGCGGCTTGAAGTGGCGTGGCAGGGTCAGCGTGAAGGTGGAGCCGGCGCCCACCGTGCTGGCGACATCGACCCGCCCGCCGAGCAGGCCGGCCAGCTTGCGGCATAGCGGCAGGCCAAGGCCGGTTCCCTTGCTGCGCCGCTGCAGCGGATGCTCGATCTGGCTGAACTCCTCGAAGATCAGCTGCAGGTTCTCGGGAGTGATGCCAATGCCGGTGTCAGCCACGGCAAAAGCGATCGTATCGGCCGCTTCGTCGAGCGTGGCCGACACCCGCACCGAGCCCTGCTCGGTGAACTTGAGCGCGTTCGAAATGAAGTTGCGCAGCACCTGCGAGAGCTTGCCTTCGTCCGAGTCGAACGGCTCGCTGACGCCGCCGGGCTCGAATACCAGCTCGACCTGCGCGCCGTCCACCAGCGGGCGCAGCATGCCCTTGAGCGCGCGGAACAGGTTGTCCACCACCACCGGGGCCAGGTGCACCTCGACCTTGCCGGCCTCGATCTTGGCCAGGTCGAGCAGGTCGTTGACCAGTTCGGACAGGTCGTTGGCGGCGGCCGCGATGAACTGGACCTGGCGCTCCTGCTCCACGGTCAGGTCGCCATCCATGCGGTCGAGCAGCAGCTTGGCCAGCGCCCGGATGGACGACAGCGGCGTGCGCAGCTCGTGGCTGGTGTTGGACAGGAAGCGCGACTTCATCTCGTCGGCCAGGCGCAGGCGTTCGGCCTTGTCCTCGATCTCGGCGTACAGCGCGACGATGCCGCGGTTGGTGTCTTCCAGTTCGCGCGTCAGCGACAGCAGGTCTTCCTGGCGCTCGCGCAGTTCGGCCAGTGTGGCCAGCAGTTCCTGGTTCTGCTGCTGCACCTCGTGCAGCGAGCTGGCGGCCGGGCTGGCCGCCAGCTGGGCGCCGATCTCGGCCAGCCTGGCGGGGCCGAGCGGCATCTGCGGCGGCAGCGCCTTGCGCATGGTGATGGTGGCGCCGCCGTCCGCGCCATTGTCGACGCTGCAGCCATCCATCAGGCGGTGCGCGCTGACGATGGCCGGGTCGTGCCCGGGGTCCGCGCCCTCGCCTGCGCGCGCGCCGGCGCTGATCGTCACTTCCAGCTGATGGCGCCCGTCCACCTCGCGCAGCCCGAACGAGGCCAGCGCGCCGCGCCGCTGGTGCGCGGCGCCGCGCGCGACCTCGGATACCGCGGTCGCGATGCGCACCTGGTCCTGGCGCGAAAAGCCGAGCAGGCTCGACACCTGGCGCGCGCGCTGGCGCACCAGCACCAGGTCCTGCTCGCTGTCGAGGCCGACGTTCAGGATGCGCTGCTGTCCGCTCATGCCGGCACTCCCGGGCGGCGCACCGCCAGCACCATCGCATCGTCGCGTGGGCGGATGAAGTCGCGCATCAGCATCGCCGCGACCAGCGCCGGGCTGCGCGCCTGCAGGCCCGGATAGCGGTCCAGGTCCCACTGGGTCTGGACGCCGTCCGAATGCAGGATGCACAGCGCGCCCGGCGGGAACGGCACCGCGAACTCCTGCACCTTGCGCATGTTGTGGCCGACGATGCCGTTGTGCGAGACCAGCGCGCGCCGGCCGGCGCCATCGAACACGGCGGCGCCGATGTTGCCGATGCCGGCAAAGCGCAGTTCGTCGGCGCCGAAGTCGATGCGCGCGGCCGCCAGCGCCGCGCCGCGCGTGGCGCGCAGCGCCTCGTGGCATGAGGCGAGCAGCTCGCCGGCCTGCTGGCCGGGCCGCTGTTCGAGCGCGGCGATGGCGGCGGCCGACGCGCGCGCCGCGTCGGGGCCGTGGCCAAGGCCGTCGGCGGCGAGCAAGGTGGCGCCGGCCGGATCGCACGAAACGGCCCAGCCGTCGCCGCACTCTTCCTCGCCCGCCAAGGGCACGCACAGCGCGCCGGCTTCGACGCCGCACGCTTGCGGCCCGGGCGTATCGCGCCACAGGCGCATGAAGAAGGCGGCGCCGTTGCCGCGCACCGAGTACACGTCGAACAGGTCGGACAGGCGCCGCAGCGCGCCCAGCCCGGTGCCGGCGGTGCCGGTGGTGGAGACGCCGTCGCGCAGGCTGGTCGCCAGGTCGGCGATGCCGGGCCCGGCATCGACCGCCAGCACGTCCACGCCCGGCCCGGCCGCCGACTGCGCCACGTCGAGGTAGAGCCTGCCTCCGCCGCCGTGCTTGAGGATGTTGGTCGCGGCCTCGGTGATGATCAGCGCGAGCTGGCCGCCGCGGGTGTCGCCGAAGCCGAGCGCATCGGCCAGCTTCTGCCCGGCGCGGCGCGCGGCCGCGACGTCGCTGGCGTGATTGACCCCGATGACGCGCTGCCGTGACAGCGAACTGATCAACGCTTCCATTTGACCACCGACACGGCCGTGCCTTCCCCTAACCTGCTTTCGATGTCGAACTCGTCGACCAGGCGCCTGGAGCCGCCCAGGCCCAGGCCGAGGCCGCCCCCGGTGGTGAAACCGTCGCGCAGGGCCTGGCCGAGGTCGCCGATGCCGGGGCCGCGGTCGACGAAGACCAGGCCGACGCCGTGGCGCCCGCCGTCGGCCAGGCTGTCGAGGTGCACTTCGCCGCCACCGCCGTACTTGATCGTGTTGCGCGCCAGTTCGCTGGCCGCGGTCACCAGCTTGGTCTGGTCGACCAGCGACAGCGCGATCGCGACCGCGCGCTCGCGCACCTGCTTGCGCAGCCCGACCACGTCTTCGTCCGAGCGCAGCGGCAGCGTCACGCGCGCGCGCCGCGCCTGCCGGTGGTGCTCCAGCAGGCGGGTTTCGAGCCCGGCCGCGGTATGGGAAGCCTCGCTCATCAGTGGAGGTTCTTTCCGAGCAGCGCCATGCCTTTCTCCACGTTCAGCGCGGTCTTCACGCCGTCCAGTGTCAGCCCGAGTTCGACCAGCGTGATCGCGACCGCCGGCTGCATCCCGACCACCACCGTCCGGGCGTCGAGCACGCGCGCCACCGCGGCGGTGTTGCTGATCATGCGGCCGATGAACGAATCGACCAGGTCGAGCGCCGAGATGTCGATCAGGACGCCCTTGGCGGCATCCTGCACGATGCGTTCGGCAAGATCGTCCTGCAGCGCCATCGCGAGGCGGTCATGCATGTCGACCTGGATCGTGACCAGCAGCAGGTCGCCCATGCGGAGGATAGGAATACGTTCCATGGTGCTGTTCTCAGTGTTTGTTGGTGCCGCTGACGACCGAGTTGCCGGTGCGCTCGAGCGCGACCAGGAAGGCGTCGGCCAGCGTCGCCTTGGTGACCACGTCCTCGAGGTTCACGCCGAGGTGCACGATGGTCTGCGCGATCTGCGGGCGGATGCCGCTGATGATGCAGTCGGCGCCCATCAGGCGCGCCGCGGCGATGGTCTTCATCAGGTGCTGCGCGACCAGCGTGTCGACGGTCGGCACGCCGGTGATGTCGATGATCGCGATCATGGCGCCGGTGTCGACGATCTTTTGCAGGATGTTTTCCATGACCACCTGGGTGCGCGCCGAGTCGAGCGTGCCGATCAGCGGCAGCGCCAGGATCCCCTGCCACAGCTTGACCACCGGGGTCGACAGCTCGAGCAGTTCCTGCTGCTGGCGCACGATGATCAGGTCGCGCGCCTTCTGGAACACTTCGATCGTGTACAGGCCGAGGTGGTCGAGCAGCGTGCTGATGGCCCACGAGGCGCCGGCCAGCAGCGCCGGCTCGCCGGCAAAGCCGGCCGCCAGGCGCGCGAACAGCGGCTGCTTGAGCGAGAACACGAAGGTTGCGGTTTCGGCCGGCGACGAGCCTGCCTTGGCGCGGCTCGACGAGATCTCGGCCAGCAGGTCGCGCACCTCGTCCCACGACCGATGCTCCACGTTGTCCAGTTCGCCGGCTCGGGTGGCGTTGGTGAACGCGGCCAGGAACTGTTGCGTGTGGCTGCGCAGCTGCTCGTTCGCGGCGGCATTGCCGCGCACGGCCAGCGCCTGGAGCTGCGCCAGCCACTCGGCGCCGATGTCTGCCTGGTGGTTCTGCAGCAGCTGGCTGATGCGGTCGGCGTAGTCCTTCGTGGTCATCGGTAGTTTCCTTTTAGTTTGTTGTTGGCGCTGCCGCACCTGGCGCCAGTCCAATTGTTACGGATGGGCAGCATCTGTTAAATCAGCAACTATAGCACCTATGACGGCATGCCCGACACACGTTTCGGCGGCTTTGGGAGACAAAGATTTCGGCCCTGGCATTTAACCGCCAAGCCGGATGCGCAGCGGGCGGCGCCGGCGCAGCGGATTGATCTCGACCACCGTGCTCACGCAGCTCCAGCCGGCGCGTGCGAAGGCGCGCAGCGACGGCGTGTTGGAATGCCAGATGCGGGCGAAATTGCGCTCGAATCCCTTGTCGCGCATGGCGTGGGTGGACAGCGCGACCAGCGTCGGCGCCACCTCGCGCCCACGCATGTCGGGCAGCGTGATGACCTGGACCAGCTTGGCCTCGCGTTCGGCCAGCGGCCAGAAATTGCGCTTCCTGTAGCGCGCGCCGAACCAGTAGAAGCACACGCCGACGATGCGCGCGCCGTCGAAGCAGGCAAAGGCGCAGCAGTCGTCGCCCAGGTAGCCGGCCTGGTCGCGAATGACCTGGTCGGGGCTGGCGAGCAGCTCGGCGCCGCCGATCTCGCGCACGGCAAAGCCTGCGCTCTTGCCGGAGCGCGGCGCCGGCGCCTCGGCGGTCGGGCGCGTGTAGATGCGGTAGACGGCGTACTCGCCCAACAGCAGGTGCAGCACGCGTTTGAGGATCTGCTTCATACGCTCCCCATCACGCGCGGCCGAAGCGCAGCAGGCGCTTGACCCTGGCCTTGACGCCGAAGCGTTCGAGCGTCTCGCCCAGCCAGCGCGAGCAGCGGTCGGTCGCCAGGTGGCCGTAAATGATCGCCGCGTTGCGCGGGCTGCGCCGCAGCATGAACACGTTGCCGCAGTGACGCTGGTGGGTCGCGAACAGGCGCTTGTGGTCGGACTGGCCTTCGGTGAAGTCGAAGTAGCGGAAGCGGCCTTCGCCGAACAGCTGCTGCACCGCCAGCCACTGCAGCACCAGGCCGACCGACTTGTCGCGGTACTGGGGGTCGTAGCCGAGGTAGGAGTAAGTCAGCACGCCGTCGGTGACCGGGCAATACAGGTAGGACACCGGGCGCTCGCCGTCGAACAGCAGCCAGGCGCGCACGCGGTCCTCGGCGGCCAGCGACTCGGCCCCGCGGATGAACTCCTCCGACTCGGGCAGCCCGGCGTCGAGCAGGCGCTCCTGGTAGCTCGACTTCGAGACGCTGCGCGCGAGGCTGAAGAATTCGCGCATGTCACCCGCGCCGTGGTACGACTTCCATGGAATCGTGCCGCCGCAGTGCTCGGCGTACTTGCGCAGCTTGCGGTTGATCGTCGAGCGCGTCTTCGACGAAAACTTCTTCTGGTAGTCGTCGAAGCTCTGGCGCAGGTCGATGTAGCAGTGCTGGTATTGGGATGGCACGTAGCAGAAGAAGTCGCCGGCGCGGGTCAGCACGCGCGTCTCCTGCTGCAGCGGCAGGCCGTGCACGACGAAGCCCTGGCTGCCGGTAACGAGCTCGTCGACCGGCGGCGTGAGCGCGTTGGCGGGACTGGTCTCGTCGACCAGGCGTTCGGCGCGCACCTGCAGCGGCACCGGAAGGCTGAACAGCGTCAGGTCGCTCAACTGGAATTTGAAAGGCACATGGCGCAACTGCCAGCGGCTCATTGGTATCTCCTGCGGTAAGCCTGTTCAAGCATGCGCGCGCCGGTGCGCCAGAGCGGCGACGACAAGGCCGGGGGCTGGGCCGGAGCCGCCGGCTGCAGGCCGCCGAAGCCACGCAGGCGAAACGCGTCGCGGTGCTTGTCGAGGAAGGCGCACAGCTTGCGGAAGCGGCGGATCGCCATCGGATCGGGCGCGTTCCTGCCGGCGTTCAGCAGCTCGAAACTATGGGAAAGAATGACGAACGAGGTGTAGCCGGCCTCCAGCGCGCGCCACAGCAGCCCCTCGATCTCGGCAAACGAGCACGCGGTCAGCTGGACGTGGCGCATCTTGCCGGTGCCGTCGGCGAACACCGTCATCGGATATTCGTACACCCCGCCGCACTCGAATGGCGACCAGGCCGCCTGGCCCGGCCTGACGCCGCTGTCGAGCCCGAACAGGGTCGCGTTGTAGCTGCTGTCGAACGGGATCGAATTGGCCGCGAGCGCGTCGAGCGTATCGCGGTTGAAGCCGAAGCTGCCGGCGCGGAACGCATTCACGCGCGGGGCGCCGGCCACGGCCATCATCTTCAGGCCGCTGGCGATCAGCGAGGCTTGCTCGGCGGCCGAGTAATAACGCAGGTGCTGGCGCTTTTGCGTGACGCCATCGAGCAAGGGCTGGCGCGCCTCGTCCACCCATTCCGGGTGAAGATGGAGCTGGTTTTCGTGCCCTGCTTCGTTGACCAGGCCGACGACCTCGGCCAGCGGCTGGGGGCCGAAGCGGCCTGAAAACAGCGGCTCGACGAAGCACACGCTGGCCAGGCCATGGTCGTTCATGACCTGGAGCTGGTACGGCATGCCAAAATCCCCCTGCGCGGTCCTGCCATAGATATGCCGCTCGAATGCGCCTGGAAACTTCTCGTCGAGGTTCTGCCAGCCGCCGCACCAGACCTCGACGTCAATCGTGAAAAACACGTTCATCATGCTGGCCGCCCGCTGCGGCGGCGGAACCAGCCGCCTGGCGCGCGTCGGGGGCCATCGATGATGAACACGGAATAGTTTTGCATTTTGCAATGCTACGTTAGCTAAACGAACCTAACAAGCAAAATTGGCAACAGTTTATACCCTAATCGCTTAACTTCACGACAATTAAATCGTGCGGCTGGACGCTGGCGCGGTCAGGCCGGGCTGGCGCGTGGTTCGAGCACGGGCGCGTCCTGGAAAGGCCGTGCATCGAGCGGGAGATTGATGGCGAAGGTGGTCCCGCGCTCCTCCGAACTGTCCAGGTCGATGCTGCCGCCATGTGACTCGACCACGCTGCGGACGAACGGCAGGCCAATGCCCCATCCCTGGATATCGCCGTGTTTCGCCGCCTGGGCCCTGGTAAACACCTGGAACACACTTTCCAGTTGCTCGGCCGGAATCGAATCCCCGTGGTTATGCACCGACAGGTGCAGGCGTCCGTGGTCGCTGGTGTAGCGGATACTGATGGGCTTGTCATGGGCGCCATACTTCAGCGCATTGCTGATCAGGTTTTCGATGGCGCGCTGCATTTCGTCCCGCCCCCACCAGCCCATGATCGGGGCGCCGTCCAGTATGAAGCGTTGTCCGTGGGCGATTTCAAATTGCTCGCAGACCTGCCTGACGACTTCATCGATGTCGAACTGTGACAGGCGAAGCTGCAGCCGCTCGCCGCTCTGGAAGATCACCGTATCGAGCAGTTCGCGGATCATGTGGTCGACGCGTTCGAGGTTGTCGCTGATTTTGGCGGCATAGCCGTGTATCTTCTGCACATCGGTGGTGCGGCGTATCAGCTGGGCCGCCACGCCGGCGTTGGCCAGGGGATTGCGCAGGTCGTGCGCGAGTGCGGCGACGAACTGCTCACGGAAAGCAGACTGGGCCAACGCAAAGGCAGTGACCGCTTCGCGGATCGAGGCGTCGATCGAGGCGCTGATAATCTGCATTTCCTCGGCGCCAAACGGCACGTCGTGCCGCTTCAGCACGTCGATGATGGTTAACCGGAGGAGCTGGTATTCGCGGATTACCGATTTGGCTTCGTAGCTGGTCAGCCGGGCGCGTTCGCCGCCATGTTCGAGCGCGGCCGTCGGGGTGGCGACGGCCGCGCTGGTGCGCGGATACCCAGGCGTCAGGGCCTGCGTGATATTGTCATAGAGAACGGGAAAGGTATTCATGAGGATCGGGGTCCCGAGCGTCCCGGCCCCCTCGACCTCGAGCCGCGCCCTGGCCGCCCATTCGTCCAGCACAAGGTTGCGCAGCTCCTTCATCCGTTGGCTGAGCAGGGACGGCCTGCCCTCACCCGCGTCCTGGTCACTTGCCAAACTCATGTCAGCCTCCTGGAACGCTTCGTCTGGACGGAAGCGGCACGCCTGCCCGCAGCCTGGCGCTTATCGTGCTTCATTATAGGAGCAAGCCAATGCGTGCGCACGGACACGGCGTCAAGCGTGCTGGCCGAGGTTGACGGCCGTACAGGACAAAAGTCCTGGCCCGCCCGCCGCCGCGTGGGTGCCGCGCACTATTTCCCGCCACCGAAATCAGGAGTGGCGTCCCTTCGGGAAAAGGACATCCCTCTCATTCGCAGATCAGGCCGCCTAAATATACTCAAGCCATCGATCAACCAACACAGGTTCGCACCTGGCTGGTTACCCGACAACGTCACTGGGAGCAAGATCATGGCTGAACTGCACTCCTTTTTCGAACTGCTCGGCATGCTGGTCACCGACCCGCGTACCGGCGTGCTGCTCGTGCTGCTGGCGGCAGCGGCGGTCAGCGACTACCGCAGCTTCAGGATCCCCAACCTGGTCACCGGCGGCGGCATCCTGTTCGCGCTGGCCTACAACACCCTCGTCCCGCCCGAATGGCATGCCGGCTGGACCTGGGCGCCGGCCGGCATGCTGCTGGGCTTTTGCGCGATGCTGCCGATGTACGCGATCGGCGTGATGGGCGCCGGCGACGTGAAGCTGATGGCGATGGTCGGCGCCTTCCTCGGCGTCTCCGGCACCGTCCACGCCCTGCTGTTCTGCGTCGTCACCGGCGGCATCGCCGCCCTTGCCTACGCGCTGCACAAGCAGGTGGCCGCGCGCATGCTTGCCAACGTCGGCGCCGTGATGCACGGCATGCTGTGGTCCACGCTGGCCGGCGGCAAGCCGCAGCCAGGCTCGATCCAGTCGGTGGGCAAGCTCGCTTACGGCATCAGCATCGCCGTGGGAACCGCGAGCTACCTCGTCGCGCAGCAGTTCAACCTCGCCTGACCCCTGGGGCACCATCATGAAAAACTTCAAAGCACTCGGGCTGATCGCGCTCGCGCTCGTTCTCGGGCTGGCGGCAGCCGCCTACGCAACCGGCTGGGTCTCGCGCCAGCCAGGCATCGCGTCGAACAAGGTGGTCGTGGCGGCGGTCGACATCGAACTGGGCAGCAAGGTCAACGCCGAAATGCTGTCGACCCTCGACTGGCCGAGCGGCTCGGTGCCGCCCGGCGGGTTCAAGGAGACCAGGGAGTTGCAGGACCGCATCGTCAGGGTCAGCGTGATGCGCGGCGAACCGCTGCTCGAGCGCAAGCTGGCGCCGCTGGGCACGCTGGGCGGATTGTCGGCCGTGATCGCGGAGGGCAAGCGGGCCATGACGGTGCGCGTGAACGACGTGGTGGGCGTGGCTGGCTTTGCCCTGCCCGGCAACTATGTCGACGTGATGGTCAATGCGCAGCAGGACAAGGAGCGCGGCGAAGAAGGCAAGCAGATCAGCAAGACGGTGCTGGAGCGTGTGCTGGTGCTGGCCGTGGCGCAGGAAGCGGGCCGCGACGACACCAAGCCGAAGGTGGTCAGCGCCGTCACGCTCGAACTGTCGCCCCAGGACTCGGAAAAGCTCGACCTGGCGCGCAGCGTCGGCACCCTCTCGCTGGTGCTGCGCAACCAGGTCGACCAGAAGACCGTGGCGACGGCCGGCGTCACCAAGAACGAACTGTTTGGCGACAAGAAGGCGGCCGCGCCGAAGCTGGCGGCGCGCGAGAAACGCGCTGCGGCGCCGGTGCCGCCGCCTGCCAGGCGCGCCAATTGTGTGGAAGTGACCCAGCACGGCATGTCGGCGCTGAGCTGCTTTTGAACCGCCACGGAGAACCAAACCATGAACACGCACATCCGTATTGGGGCCTGGACCATTGCGACGGCAACCATGCTGGCGCCACCGGCGGCCGGGGCGGCCGAACCGGGCACCAGGAACTGCAAGTCGGTGATCGTCGCGCCGGCCGCCCAGGTGATGCTCGGCAAAGCGTCGGTAATTCCACTGGCGGCCCCGGTCATCCGGATCGTGGCGAGCGCCCAGCCGCCGGCGGCCCCGGTCCAGCAGGCAGGCGCGCCGCCAGCCCCGGCGCCGGCCGCGGCGCCGCTCGCCACGGCGGCTGACCAGGCCAGCATTGCCGACCTCGACGTATTGCTGTTGAGCCCGACCGACCTGTTCCTGCGCGGCAAAAAGGCTGGCGCCACCAACGTCATCGTGCAGGACGCCAGCGGCGTGTGCTACCTGCGCGACATCGTGGTGGCGATCGACCCGGCGACGCTGCAGGCCAAACTGGTCGAGCTGATGCCCGAGGAAGGCGGCATCCTGGTCAAGAGCGCCGAAAACGCGATCGTGTTGACCGGCAAGGTCAGCGACAACGCCAAGCTGGACGAAGCGATGCGCCTGGCCACCGCGTATGGCGACGGCAAGCGCGTGGTCAACCTGCTGCGCGTCGCGGCGCCGCAGCAAGTGATGCTGGAGGTGAAGATCGCCGAGGTCAGCAAAACGCTGCTCGACAAGTTCGGCATCGACTTTGCCCGCATGTTCACCTCGGCCGACGGGCTCACGTCGCAGGTCATCACGGGCATCTTCGGCGGCGCGGCAGGGCTGTTCAGCAAATCCAGCGAGACCGGCGGCGGCAACCTGACCCGGATCGGGGTCAACGCCCAGAAAAAGGACGGCCTGCTGCGCGTGCTGGCCGAACCGAACATCATGGCGATCAGCGGCCAGACCGCCAGCTTCCTGTCGGGCGGCAAGATCTTCATCCCGGTCGCCAGGACGAACGACAACGGCGGCACCACGATCACCCTGCAAGAGAAGCAATTTGGCGTCGGACTGACGTTCTCGCCGACGGTGCTCGACGGCAGCCGGGTCAACCTCAAACTGGTGTCCGAGGTATCGGAACTGGCGCAGACCGGCTCGCCGTTCACCACGGTCGGCGGCGTGACCTCGGTACTGCCGTCGCTGACCAGCCGCAGTATCGACACGACGGTGCAACTGAACGACGGCCAGAGCTTCGCGGTCGCCGGACTGATCCGCAACAACGTCACCGAAACGCTCAGCCGCTTCCCGGTCCTCGGCGAGCTGCCGATCCTCGGCGCGCTGTTCCGCTCGACCGAGTTCCAGAAGGACCAGACCGAGCTGATCTTCATCGTCACGCCGCGCCTGGTGAAACCGGCCGCCGCCCTCCCCGCGCCGACCGATTACCACGGCGAACCGGGCCGCGCCGGCATCATCCTGATGGGCCGGGCGGAGGGCAAACCGGCCCCAGCCAGCGCACCCGCAGCCGACAAATAAGGAGAGCAACATGAACAAACTGAGTTCCTGCACGGTGCTGGCCATGCTGGCCGGCTGCGCGGCGACCCCGAACTATGACAAGCACTTTGGCGACGCGGTGCGCCAGGCGCGCAGCGCGATGACGATCAACCCGGCGGCGTCGGCCAACCCCGACCCGGCGGCCGGCATCGACGGCCAGGCCGCAGCCGAAGCGATGGTGCGCTACCAGGACAGCTTCAAGGCGCCGCCACCGGTGCTCAACGTGATCAATATCGGCGGGGTCAAGGCCGACGGCGTTAAATGACCGGCGCGCGCAACCGGCGCGCAACCAGGAATCCGCCACCGGCAAGGCAGCGCAGGTGTCCGGAGAAGTAACCCGCCCGCAGGGGCGGCGCTGTTCGCAGGACTGGGACCTTCCCAGCGCAATCGTCTGTCAACCTCAACTTACAAGGACCACAAATGAATACCTTCTTGAAAGCAGCCAGCCATTCGGTCAAATCGTTCACCCGCGACGAGGAAGGCGCGCAAGTCGTCGAGTATGCGCTGATCATCGCGGTGGTGTCGATCATCCTCGTGGTGGCGCTGCGCAACCTCACCGGCACCAGCTTCACCGGTTTCATCGCCCGCGTCGCCACCTGCCTGACCACCTCGGCAGCCTGCGCCTGAGCGCGCCGGCACCCGCAAGTCATCCCTGCAATCACTTGAAAGGTACGCCAATGAACACCCTACTGAAGGCCGCCAGCCAATCGATCCGCTCCTTCTCGCGCGAGGAAGAAGGAGCCCAGGTGGTCGAATACGCGCTGATCATCGCCGTGGTGTCGATCATCCTGGTGGTGGCGCTGCGCGACCTCACCGGCACCAGCTTTACTGGCTTCATCCAGCGGGTCGCCACCTGCCTGACCACCTCGGCGGCGTGCGCCTGACCGGCTGGCCGACGGGCCGCCGGCGGCTGTCGCGGCCCGTCATTTTCCGGATACCACAACATGCCTACCCTGACTCCACCCACCGGTTTGCACCGCCCTGGCCGCGCCACCGACCAGCGTGGCGCAGTGCTCCTGACGGTGAGCTTCCTGCTGTTCTTCCTGCTGGGATTCATCGCCATCGCGTTCGATTTCGGCCGCCTGTTCATCGTCAAGACCGAGCTGCAGACGGCCATGGACAGCTGCGCGCTGGCCGCCGCGGATGAGCTCGACGGCCTGGCCAGCGCCCTGGCCCGGGCGCGCAGTGCCGGCAAGACCGCCGCCAACCTGAACCGGGTCAACCTGCAATCGGCCAGCTGGGACGGCAAGGGCCAGCTGGTGGACGCCGACATCAGCTTCAGGGACGCGTCCTACGGCGTCACCACCACGCCGGCCAGCGCCCGCTACGTGCAGTGCGAACACCGCCAGGACGGGGTGAAGATGTGGCTGCTGCATGCAATGGGCGCCTTTACCGGCAACACCGCCGCCAACCCGGCCAGCCGCCAGGTGCTGGCCAGCGCCGTCGCCACCCGCTCCAGCGCCCAGACCACCTGCCCGCTCCCGGTCGCGATCAAGGCGAAGGTAGGCGGCGGACCTGCGAACAACTTCGGCTTCCTGGTCGGCGAGTGGGTCACCGTGTTCGACAAGGCAGGCGTCGCCACGACGCCCGGCGAAATGGGCTGGTACAACCTGGACGGCAGCAATAACGCCAACGAGACCGCGGCCGAGCTGGCCGAAGGCGGACACTGCGGCACCCGTATCGGCGACACGCTGGGCACGCCGGGCGCGCAGACCAGCGTCGACAGGATCTGGAACTACCGCTTCGGCGTCTACAGGAACAGCGAGTCGCCGAGCGTCTATCACCCGGACCAGACGGGCTATGCCTACACGTCGCTGAACTGGACGAATACGGTAGTGCCCCAGAACGCCTTCGACGGCGCCAAGCCGGCCGGCTCGGACGCCACTGCCGCAAACTACATCACCAAACGCGCGGCCTACGCCTCGCTGGCCGACACCGGCACCAGCATCCGGGCCGGTGCGCAGATCGCCTTCCACGACACCGGCAAGCTGAACAGCTTCCAGAAACTGGCGACGCCCGGCGCCACTGGCGAGCACAGGCAGTACGGCACCAGCCGCCGGCTGGCGGTGGTTCCGGTTATCAACGACGACAACAGGGTGGTCGATTACGTCTGCATGTTCATGCTCGCTCCGCTGACCGGTCCGCGCGAACCTACCCAGCTCGAATTCCGCGGGCTGGCCAGTGCCCCGGGCACACCTTGCACCACCAGCGGCTTGCCGGGCGGCACGGCCGGGCCGCTGGTGCCGGTACTGGTCAGGTGAGCGCCATGAAAACCCGCCAACAAGGTGTCGCGCTGGTCGAGTTTGCGTTCGCGCTGCCGCTGCTGCTGGTGCTGTCGCTGGTCAGCGCCGAGCTGGGACGCGCCGTCTACCGCTACAACACCACCGCCAAAGTGGTGCGCGATGCGGTGCGCTACCTGTCGGTGCAGACGCCCGGCACCCATGTCGAGGAGGCGCGCAACCTGATTGTCTATGGCAACGTGGCCGGCACCGGGCCGTTGCTCGATACCGCGCTCACCGCGGCCATCGTGCCCGCGCCGACCTGGCAGCCAGCCGGCAGCGATCCCGTTATTAACACCGTCACGATCCGGGTGTCCGGCTACCAATTCAAGCCGATGATCACCAACATGTTCGGGGCCCGCTTCGCGACCCTCACCTTCAACGACATCAGCGCCACCATGCGCAGCCCGCTATGAAAACCGCCCAGACAGGTGCGACGACAATCGAACTGGCGCTCGTGCTGGTGCTCTTCTTCATGTTCCTGCTGGGCGTGACCGACGTCAGCCGCATGCTGTTCACCTGGAACGCGGCCACCGAGGCGACCCGGCTGGGCGCGCGCTACGCGGTGGTGTGCGCCGACGCCGGCAACCCGTCGCAGGTGCTGGGCAAAATGCAGGCCATGGTTCCCGAAATCGCCGGGGTCAACCTCGTGTGGGAGCCGGCCGGTTGCGATACCAGCAGCTGCGCGGGAGTGACCGTGTCCATCACCAGCATCAATTACCGCTGGGTCTCGCCGGTTGCCGGGCTGGTGATGCCGGTGCGCGCGCTGCCGTCGTTCAGCACCTACCTGCCGCGCGAAATGATGCGCCAGGACCCCAACAACGCGCTGATATGCCAATGAACCGAAGCCAAGGAAAACGCCATGAAAATCGCCGTCATATCCCCCAACAAGATCCACCTGAACGAGATCGGCAAGCTGCTGCAGGCCGCATCGCATGTCGCGGTGCTGACCGAAGGAGGCAGGGACAAGCTGCGCCAGGTGGCCGAGCAGGACGAGCCGGAGCTGATGCTGGTCGACGGCGCCTGCTGCGAGGCCGCTGCACTGGCGCAGGTCGAGGACCTGACCACGCGCCATCCGCACATCGCCGTGGTGCTGCTGTGCGCCGGCTGCTCGCCGGAGTTCCTGCTCAGCGCGATGCGCGCCGGGGTGCGCGAGGTGCTGTCCTCGCCCGTTACCGCGGCCGAGCTGGAGGCGGCCGTCAACCGCATCGGCGGCAAGCTGCGCGGCGCCCAGGCGCGCGGCGGCGGCAAGGTGCTGGCCTTCGTCCCGTGCAAAGGCGGCAGCGGCGCCACCTTCCTCGCCACCAGCCTTGGCTACCTGTTGTCCGAGACCCGGTCGGTGCTGCTGATCGACCTTAACCTGCAGTTCGGCGACGCGCTCTCGTTCGTGCACGACGCCAGGCCGCCATCGACGCTGGCCGACGTGGCGCGCGCCCTCGGGCGCCTCGATGCCTCGTTCCTGGCCGCCAGCACGGTGAAGGTGGCGCCCAATTTCAGCATCCTGGCGGCGCCCGACGACCATGCCCAGGCGGTCGAGATCAGCGCGGCGCAGGTCGACGCGGTGCTCGGGGTGGCGATGCTGCACTACGATTTCATCCTGCTCGATATCGGCCGCCCGATCGACACGCTGGGCATCAAGGCGCTCGACCGCGCCCACCTGATTTACCCGGTGCTGCAGGCCAGCTTGCCGTTCATCCGCAACGCCAAGAAGATGCTGGAAATCTTTATGTCGCTCGACTACGACCCCGGCAAGGTCGAACTGATCGTCAACCGCTTCGAGCGCAAAGGCGCGATCGGCATTGCGGAGATCGAACGCGCGCTCGGCAAGTTCACGATCCACACGGTGCCCAACTCGTACAGGCCGGTCAGCGCCGCGATCGACCATGGCGAACCCTTGATGGCCAGCGCACGCTCCAATCCGGTGCTGCGCAACCTGGCCGGCATGGCCAGCGCGCTCGCCCCGCGTCCGGTGGCCGGCCGCAGCCTGTTCGACCGCCTGCTCGGGCGCGCCCCTGGAGAACGCCATGTCCTTCCGTGAAAAACTCAATGCCGTCGAGAGCAAGGCCGAGGTCCGCGGGACGGCGTCCGGCGGCAGCGACGACTACCACGCGATCAAGGGCCGCATCCACCTGAAGCTGCTCGACAAATTCGACCTTGCCGCGCTCGAGGCGCTGCCGGCGGCGACGCTGCGCTCCGAAATCGCCGCGATGGCCGAACGCCTGCTCGACGACGAGCAGGCCGCCATCAACGAACTCGAACGGCGCTCGCTGATCCGCGACATCCAGCACGAGATGCTCGGCTTCGGACCGCTGGAACTGCTGATGGCCGATCCGACCGTGTCGGACATCCTGGTCAACAGCTACAACCGGATCTTCGTCGAACGCAAGGGCCGGCTGGAACTGAGCACGGTGCGCTTCACCGACGAGAAGCACCTGCTGCGCATCATCGACAAGATCGTCTCGCTGGTGGGGCGCCGCATCGACGAGTCGAGCCCGATGGTCGATGCGCGCCTGCCGGACGGCTCCAGGGTCAATGCGGTGATCGCGCCGGTCGCGCTGGATGGGCCAATGATGTCGATCCGCCGCTTCGCCCACATTCCGCTGAAGATGGCCAACCTGGTGGCCGACCTGCACAGCCTGACGCCCGACATGGCGAGCGTGCTCGAAGGGCTGTGCAAGGCCAAGGTCAACATGATCATTTCGGGCGGCACCGGGGCCGGCAAGACCACGCTGCTCAACATCCTGTCCGGCTTCATCCCGCCGGCCGAGCGCATCGTCACGATCGAGGATGCGGCCGAGCTGCAGCTGCAGCAGCCGCACGTGGTGCGGATGGAGACGCGGCCGATGAACATCGAAGGCAAAGGCGAAATCACCCAGCGCGCGCTGGTGCGCAATGCGCTGCGCATGCGGCCGGACCGGATCATCATCGGCGAGGTGCGCGGCGCCGAAGCGGTCGACATGCTGCAGGCCATGAACACCGGGCACGACGGCTCGCTGACGACGATCCACGCCAACAACGCGCGCGATGCGGTCGCGCGGCTCGAAAACATGATCGGCATGGCCAACCTGAACCTGCCGCACAAGGCGGCGCGCCAGCAGATCGCGTCGGCCGTCACGGTGGTGATCCAGGCACTGCGGCTGATCGACGGCCGCCGCAAGATCACCAGCATCCAGGAGATCACCGGCATGGAAGGCGACATCATCACGATGCAGGAAATCTTCGGCTTCCGCCAGACCGGGGTGGGAGCGGACGGCGCGGTCGAAGGTTATTTCCAGGCCAGCGGCGTGCGCCCCAAATTCACCGAGCGGCTGCGCACGTTCGGCATCACCCTGCCCGACACGATGTTCGACCCCACGCGCCGCTACCAGTAGAGGAACATCATGCCCAACCACCCACCCGGCCACCTGTCGCCGCTGCTGTCGGCGCTGGTGTTCATTGCGGTCATCCTGCTGTTCGAAGGGCTGTACCTGATGTGGAAGACCTACAAGGGACCGCAGGCGAAGAAGATCCAGCTGCGCCTGCAGGCACTGTCGGCCGCGGCGGACGGCTCGGCCCAGTCGCACCTGCTGCGCGAGCGCATGATGAGCGAACTGCCGCCGTTCCAGCGTTTCCTGCTCAGCCTTCCACGCGCCCACCGGCTCGACCGCTGCCTGCTGCAGGCCAACCTGAACTGGACCGTGTCGAAGCTGCTGCTCGGTTGCCTGGCCGCCGGCGCGGCCAGCTTCCTGGCGCTGACGGCGCTGCTGCACCAGCCGTTCCTGGCCGGTGTGCTGGTCGCCGCTTTCACCGCCTGGCTGCCGCTGGCCTGGGTCCAGCGCCGGCGCAGGCGCCGGCTGGCGAAACTGGAACAGCAGCTGCCCGACGCCCTCGACCTGCTGGCGCGCGCGCTGCGCTCCGGCCACGCGTTCGGCGCCGGCCTGCAGATGATCGGCGAGGAGATGGCCGAGCCGATCGCCAGCGAATTCCGCTTCGTCCACGATGAGGTCAACTTCGGCGTGTCGCTCGACCAGGCGCTGTCGAACCTGAGCGCCCGGGTGCCGATCACCGACCTGCGCTATTTCGTCGTCGCGGTGCTGATCCAGCGCGAATCCGGCGGCAACCTGACCGAGGTGCTGACCAACCTGAGCCGCCTGATCCGCCAACGCCTGAAGCTGATCTGGCACGTGCGGGTGCTGTCGGCCGAGGGAAGGATGTCGGCCTGGCTGCTGTCGTTGCTGCCGTTCGCCATCGGCGGCCTGATGAGCGTGTTCAACCCGGAATTCATGGCGCCGATGTGGAACGACCCGCTCGGCGTGTCGATCGTGCGTGGCATGCTGCTATCGATGGCCTGCGGCATCTTGCTGCTCCGGAAAATTATTCGCATCCGTATCTGAGGAGATCATCATGTTCGTGCTTGCCGCCCTGGTCTGCCTGGCCGTCAGCGCCGCCGTCGCCGGCCTGTTCCTGCTGCTGGTGCCCACCCGACGCGACCGGCGCCTGCAAACCATCGAAAACCCGGCCGCCAGTCCCGACTGGAGCGCCACGGTGGCGCAGGTGGTCGGTCCGTTCGCGTCGGTGCTGGCGCCCAGCGGCGACTGGGAGCACTCGCCGCTGCGCCTGCGCTTCATCAACGCCGGCATCCGCCGCGACGATGCGCGCCTGGTCTATTTTGGCTGCAAGACGATCCTGCCGGTAGTCCTGGCCGCCGGCACCTGGCTGCTGCTGCGCGCCTTGAGCGCCATGGACCAGATGACCGTGCTGATGTTCCTGCTGATCGCCGCCACGGCCGGCTGCTACCTGCCGAATGTGGTGCTGTGGCTGCGGCTGCGCGAGCGCAAGCGCGAGATCTTCGAGAACTTCCCCGATGCGGCCGACCTGATGCTGGTGTGCGTCGAAGCCGGGCTGGGAATGGATGCGTCGATGACCAAGATCGCCGACGAGATGGGCATCAAAAGCCCCGCGCTGGCCGAGGAACTGCACCTGACCAACCTCGAGATGCGCGCCGGCGGCACCCGCGCCCAGTCGCTGCGCAACCTGGCGCTGCGCACCGGCATCGAGGAAATCGGCACCTTCGCCACCATGCTGTCGCAGTCGGACAAATTTGGCACCAGCATCGGCGAGTCGCTGCGCGTGTTTTCGGAAGACCTGCGCCACAAGCGCCAGGTGCGGGCCGAGGAGCACGCCGCCAAGGTGCCGACCAAGATGCTGGTCCCGCTGGCCCTGTTCATCTTCCCGGCAATCATCATGGTCGTGCTGGGGCCGGCGATGATCATCATCGTCCGCACCATCGGGCCGATCCTCAGCGCCCGTTGAGCGGCGCCTCGCGCTGCCGGACCGCCTCGGGCTGGATCAGTCCGTGGCGGATGGCGTACACGTACATCTCCAGCCGATTGGTGACGTCGAGCTTGCGGTAGATCGAGGTCAGGTGGTTGCGCAGCGTGTGCTCGGAGATGAACAGATGCTCGGCCACCACATGGTTGGCGCTGCCGCTGTGTTCGACGGCCGCGCTGACGATTTCGCGCTCGCGCGCGGTCAGGCTCGCGTGCTTCTCCACTGCGGCGCCGGGCTTGCGCGCCTCGCGCGATTCGAGCAGCTGGCCAAACACCCGGCCCATGGTTTCGGCATCGAACCAGAGCTCGCCCCGGTGGATTTTTTCGATCGCCTTGAGCACCTGCCCGGCCGAGACTTCCTTATGCAGGATGCCGCGCGCGCCGCGCCGCACCGCCAGGTCGAGCGTTTCGGTGTGGTGCGCGGCGGTCAGCACCAGCGCGCGCGACAAGCCGTTCGCCAGCAGTTCGGGCAGGAACTCGATCATGCTCACGCCGCCCAGGTCGAGGTCGAGCAGGATGACGTCGGGCGCCAGTTGCGCGGCGCCGGCCAGCGCGTCGGGACAGGTACAGGCCGTCCCCACGACGGCCATGCGCGGGCGTTCGGCGTCGATCAGTTTTTGCAGTCCCCACAGCATGGTCTGGTGGTCTTCGACCAGCAGCACGCGGATGGTGCCGCTGCCTGGTTCGGGCAACTCGCTGTTCATAAGGGAATCTCCACTCAGACAATGGTGTCGTTGAACCTGCCCTGGCGCACGAAGGCGGTGCCGCCCAGTGCGGTGGCGCGCGCGCTGATCGAACGCGGCCGGAACGCAGGCGGCTGTTGGCCGCCGTGCTCGTTGTTGATTTCGATGCGCAGCAAGCCGCCGCTGCAGCGCAGCGACACCGCCGCGCGTTTCGCGGCCGTGTGGCGGCAGATATTGCTGATGCCTTCGCGCACGATCTGCAGCACCTCCGCAGTGAGCCGGTCGCCGAACTCGATCCTGCCTTCGATGTCGATGCGGACCTCGACACCGTACGCGGCCGCCGCGTGGGCGGCCTGGCGCCGCAGCGCCGCCAGGCAGACCGGTTCGTGGGCGGCCGGCCCGCCGCATGCCCCCTCGGCGTAATTGCGCAATTCCACGATGACATCCGCCGCCATCGCCACCAGCTTGTCGAGGTCGCCGGCCAGCGGATTCGATGGCTCACCCTTCTTGGCCAGCGCCGCCAGCCCCAGTTGCAAGCCGATGCAGGACTGGATCGCCGTGTCGTGCAGGTCCAGCGCGATCTTGCTGCGCTCGGCCGCGGCCGAGTCGGACGCAATGCGGTCGAGCAGGTCGATGCGGTCGATGGCGAGCAGGTCCTGGGCGGCGATCCGCGCCAGGAACAAGGCCTCGCCCGGACCGAGGTGGCGGGTGCCGGCGGTGATGTAGATGCGGCCCTTGCCCCGTCCAAACACCAGCGGCGCGCTGATGAAGGAGCCGGCCTCGAGCAGGTCGGCGAGCTCCTGCAGCCGCGCCTCGTCGTGTTGCATCCAGCGGCCCGCAGCGCCGGCGTGGCTCAGCGACGTCGGCGCCTGGCCGCGCCAGCGGCGCCGCGGGCGAACATACAACAGCACATGCGTGCGCGGGTCGGGCAACATCGCGCGCCCCAGTCCAGCATCGACCGTTTCCGCGGGCACCACCGGCGGACCTTCCGGACGCACCGTGCGGATCGCATACCGGCCCGTGTCGTGCTCCTCCAGCAGCGTAATGCAGCTATCGGCCATAAAAAATGCGCGGGTGCGCTCCAGTGCCGCCGTCATGGTCCGGTCGATGCCGAAGCGCGGGTTGGCCACCTGGTGCAAGTCGTGCACCAACGCCTGCCGGCGCGCGGCCTGGATTTGCCGTTCGCCCAGTTGCGCAATCGCGCGGCCAAACGCGAGCAACACGGCCGCACGCAGGAACAGGCGCGCCGGCGCCACCTCGCCCGGCGTGACGATCGCAGCCGCGCAGTACAGGATGACCGCAACCAGGGTGACGCGCGCGCCTTCATCCAGGCCATAGCGCAGCGACGCCACCACGATCGCGAAACACAGGAAGACCAGCGGAAAGATATCGGCCTGGCCGCCGGCGGTGGTCATTGCCGCGCACAGGCCGGCGTCGAGGCGGTGCATCAGCTTCCCGCGTGCCCATTGCAGCTGGTAGTGGCTGCTGACACAGGCGGCCGCGCAGGTCGCCGCGCAGGTCGCCGCGTAGGCAGCCAGGACAAGCACCACGGTGGCGTTGGCCCGGCCGTGGACGGTATGGTCGACAACGGCGACCAGCAATGCCGATAGCGCCAGCACCAGCCGGATGCGCGCCACCAGCTGGGTGTCGGCCTCGTCCGAATGCGCTGCCATGCCTCGCACATCCTTATCCAAGGGGGAGCTCACAATAGCCATACCGGGTAGTCGTCTCGTTCGCCGCCGAGCAATATCGTCGCGAACCGCAAGATTCGCGGTCGCCGGCCGATGTTGCTATCTTTACTCCATTGTTGAGTTTAGGTTATTCTTTTCGCAACCGCATGACGTGCATCAGGGCATCTGGATGACGCACAAAGGGTGTTGGGATTAGAGGGAAGGCTCTTGCGGGGCGAGCTGGTGGGGTGCGCTACGGGGCGCGCGTAGGTGGGGGCAGAGGGCGGACGTCACGCGTGCGCTCGAGAGCGCACCCTACTCGCCGACAACCTTTACGGTAATAAAAAAACCGCCATCCGCACCGGCCGCGTCTTGCGCGCGTCCAGGCTGATGGCGGTTTTTGTGCGGCCGGAGCCGGCTGGGCAATTACTGCGCAGCAGCCTCGGTTGCCGCTTCGGCGGCCTTCATCGACAGCTTCAGGCGGCCGCTCTCGTCGGTCTCGAGGACCTTCACGCGCACTTGCTGGCCTTCCTTCAGGTAGTCGGCCACGGCGTTGACGCGCTCGTTGGCGATCTGGCTGATGTGCAGCAGGCCGTCCTTGCCCGGCATCACTTGCACGATCGCGCCGAAGTCCAGCAGCTTGAGCACGGTGCCGTCGTAGGTTTTGCCCACTTCGACCGATGCGGTCAGCTCTTCGATGCGGCGCTTGGCTTCCTGGCCGGCGAGAACTGCGGTGTAACCATAGTCTCGCTCGCCGAGGATTACGAGGGCAGGTGCAACGATTCGCTTAGGCGCGCTCCACGGACCACGCTCGGATTCCGTCAAAGCTAAAGCCCAGATAGCATGTTACGAGCGAGTTCTCATCCCGTCCTTTTACGATTCCAGCTTTGACGGGCGTAAAAAAAGCACGTAGACCACCGGCGATCTCAATTTCGCCCGCTTGCGGTCCCGTGAGCGATACAACGATTCCCTCCTTTCGCATTAAGAGTGATCGATTCCTCCAGAAATCAAGGTCACTATCCCATTCACCAAGACTCTCATGTTGGACTAGGCAGCTCAACCCATCTCCTTTGCCGAGCCATTCAAAACTAGCAGTCCGATCAAGTCGTGATCGCGTGCGAATTCTTACTTCTTCGAGAGCTCGACGCGCTTTCTCCGCTGAAAGTGTCGAGCCGTTAATTGCCTGAATGGCTGCCATCACGAAGATATAATAAGAAGGGTCCAAATCATCTCTACTCGTTTTCCAGTACGCCATCCGTTCCAACACGTAGTCGAGACTCGGTGGCGGCGATAAATAGCGCGCCCCTTGCATCCAAAGCCGATAGCTCCTCCCGTCGTCCGGCTGCTCCTCTATATTCTTATTGAGCAGCTCAATGGCCCTATTCAAATCCTTCTGTGGCATTCCCCTCCAAGTTCGCCCGTTTCGCGCTAGATAGGTCCAGACGATTTGACGGCGGATAGGCGGAGCAAAAACCATTTGCGCTCCCCCGCCTCCTTTACGATCAAGTAGATTTTGCCATCGCTGGAGTGCTATCTCATGAGCGCCGTAGAGGGAATCCAACTGTGCCCGGGACTCTTCCTCATGGTTGCTCGGCCTCTCCCCCCGGCGCAAATGTCGAACGTCCTGTAAGAGGTCCTCAGCCATTTGGAAGGATTCGCGCAACCATTCTTCCGAAGCCTCTGCTGCCGTCAACACCGCGTTCTTTCGACAGCGAACGCTCAGCCTATCTAATACGCGCAGCAAGAGCTGTACCTCGCTGATATACCCGTGCTCATCATCAGGAGCTAAGCGCCGGGCAATTGCAAAGCAGGAAGAGGCTAGCTTGCCATTCGCGATTACCTGCTCAATCGATCCATTACTCGCTAGATCGTCATATACCTGTTTACGAAACGCCATCCCCTTCATATGATGCAGAACATGGTCATTCGGATTCAGATAGATGGCACGGTCGATAGCTGTTATTGCATCCGACAGCCGATGCATTTCAACCGAATAGAACCGACCCAGGTGCGCCCACAAATGCTCGTGTCCAGGAAAAATCTCCACGAGTTTCAGAAAAAGTCGAAGTCTACCTTCTGCTGTGGGGATGTCATTCAATAGGGATGAGAATAATGGCAGCCCAGAACCGGTGGTACCGAGTGGATCATTGTCATCTCGAAAAATGAAAACGCGCTCGACAAGCGTCTTCAATTCTTCCGATGGAATAGGGCGCGTCGGATTACAGAAATCGGCGAACTCTATCGCAAAGTCCACAAGGTTCGCGCGCCAGTTCCTGGGGTCCCGCTGCCCCTCACTTAACACCTGCCGAATAACTTCCGACGCAATTAACTCATGGGCCGTTCGCCACGTCATTCCCGGACCTTCGACCAAAAGTCCCCGAGCGCCTGGAGAAAGAGCTAAATTAAGGTCCACCGCTCGATTTGAAGGTACGCCAATGAACTCAGCAAAATTTTGTGCATTTACCGAAGAGTGTCCATATTTGTGTGCAAGGCTCAAAAATAAGACGATCTTTCTTTGCACAAGCGGCAACTCCGCCAGATGCTGCTGGACGTAGGGCGTAATACCTTTAAAATCTTCTTCGAAAGCGGTCAACCCGAATATAAACGGTGTCTTACTTCCGTTAACCGTAGAGGACAGCACGGAAAGCTTCTGTCGTTTTGATGGCGCCTCCCTTGCAAGGATTTCTACAAAACGGAATGTCTCGCTCAAACTTAACGCCGCGTCCAGCGAAAAAATTCTGTCGCGTTCAATGGGCATCTCATGGCGACGCAGCACTTGAAAAATGACGAAGGGTACGTTTCGCGAGCGAAGGATCCTGAAGAGGTCATCTGCATGCCCCTCGTCAACGGTACTTCCTTCCCTCAACACGAGGAGCGGTTTCTCTGTTAGTTGAAACAACCACGCAATTCGTTCTGCCGTACCCCGTGGATCACAGCGACGGAGGATAACCGTTGGAAATTCACGTCTAAGATCCCATACGATGCGGCGAGAAACCGTTGACCCCCCGGCGCCCGGCCTGTGATAAAGATTCACGCGCGTGGCTTGCCGTCGCAATAAGTCATCACGTATCACGCGTTGAATACTAGACGTCTTATCGCGCTCCGCGTCCACGTGTAAACCGAGCTCGAACCAGGATATAGTGGCGCCGCGAAGGAACTGAAACGGTTGGTCAACATTCTCTGGAGCGCGCGTGCCGAGCCCTAAGTGAATCACCTCTAAGTCTTCCTCAAGCCAGACAAAATCCTCTATTGAAATTTGCTTTTCCGTTCCCTCAATACCGGGAAGCAAAATTATATCCTCGGCGCTGCTCTCGAGCTTAGCTTGATATATGGAAAGCCCATTAAAAAAATGTCTGAGCTCTAGCTCTACAATATCAGCGCCTACCTCATTGGCAATTTTTGTGAAATTGCCAGCAGTATCAGTAACAACAACTAATGAGGCGGTCTCACCAAATGTTTCCAACACCGTTTCCAACGACCGACGCAAATGTTGTTCAAGAGAAGAGTCAGTCCACACTGCAATTGCGATCACCGGGGCAACGCCTGAGGCAGCAAATCTCTCTAATCGAGTACGGAAATCCGACGAATAAGCGTTAAGCCAATCCTTCCATTTAACACCTGGAATTGACGACTCGCGTCCTCGCAATCCGCGGGAAAAATACCAGTCAGTAGAGCGATTGGTTGTCGAAGTTAAAGCATCACCTTTTGTGGAGATATGTATAGCCCTACGTTGTGAAAGGGTTGGGCGCACTTTAGAAAGTACACCGTCAGATTCGCTGTTCGGATCGAAATCTATGACCAATCCCCAATCTAGCGCTGCAAGCGCAGAAGACTCTTCGTATTGCGCCGCCCTGTCTAAACCTAGCAATAGGACGTAACGGTGCCCAAATTGTCCGAGGGCTGCTAGGGACGAGAACCGGGTCCACTCAGGCGTCGGCGAAAGTGGGAGCGGGCTCTCTACCTTTTTTGCGAACCACGAATGAATATAGTTCCGTTCTTCCGCGGCGGCTTCAGTATTCTTTGAGCCCCGACGCCAATACAATACCGCTGGCCGCAGCATTTCACCGCCACGGCTTTGTGTGGTTGGAAAGAAAGGGCCAGCTAGTGCGAGCTCGCATGGTATCTCTATGACCCCGAACTGCTTACCTTCGAACGTGACTTCCTGATATGAAAAAAAGGGAAAGGGATAAACCCATGCTTCTACGCATTGTTGATACTCGTTATCGTCGATATGGGTTTGTATACCACGGAGCTCAAGCTTTCCGTCCGCATGCTTTTTGACGCCGAGAATGATATAGGCGCTTGTACTACGCGGGGTGTTGGCAAACGACACGATATCTTTAACAAATTTCGCGCGTCGTCGGGATTTTTCCTCAGGATCGGAAGCACTGAAGTCGTATGGCTCCAATTTAAAGTCGAGAAGCTGTGATTCAGATTCACAGAGCAACTGTTGAAATTTCGACGCTTCCATTTTTCCCCGTCCGACTTGTTGTCAAGGCGATTTAAGACACTACACCAAGTCCCGGTGCAACAGCAAGGTCCGAACTCGATTGACCATAAAAAAACCGCCAGGCTCTCGCACCGGCGGTTTTTGCTGGCCGGAGCCGGTGACGATTACTGCGCTGCTGCTTCCGTTGCCGCTTCGGCGGCCTTCATCGACAACTTCAGGCGGCCGCGCTCGTCGGTCTCGAGGACCTTCACGCGCACTTGCTGGCCTTCCTTCAGGTAGTCGGCCACGGCGTTGACGCGCTCGTTGGCGATCTGGCTGATGTGCAGCAAGCCGTCCTTGCCCGGCATCACTTGCACGATCGCGCCGAAGTCCAGCAGCTTGAGCACGGTGCCGTCGTAGGTCTTGCCCACTTCGACCGATGCGGTCAGCTCTTCGATGCGGCGCTTGGCTTCCTGGCCGGCGGCGGCGTCGACCGATGCGATGGTCACGATGCCTTCGTCGGTGATGTCGATCTGGGTGCCGGTCTCTTCGGTCAGCGCGCGTATCACGGCGCCGCCCTTGCCGATCACGTCACGAATCTTCTCCGGGTTGATCTTGATGGTGATCAGGCGCGGTGCGAAGTCCGACAGTTCGGTCTTCACGTGCGGCATCGCCTTCTGCATCTCGGCCAGGATGTGCTGACGGCCGTCCTTGGCCTGCGCCAGCGCGACCTGCATGATTTCCTTGGTGATGCCTTGGATCTTGATGTCCATCTGCAGCGCGGTGATGCCGTTGGCGGTACCCGCTACCTTGAAGTCCATGTCGCCCAGGTGGTCTTCATCGCCCAGGATGTCGGTCAGCACCGCAAACTTGCCGCCTTCCTTGATCAGGCCCATGGCGATACCGGCCTCGTGCGCCTTCATCGGCTCGCCGGCGTCCATCAGCGCGAGGCAGCCGCCGCTCACCGTTGCCATCGTCGAGGAACCGTTCGATTCGGTGATTTCCGATACCAGGCGCACCGAGTAGCTGAACT
>JBJMVW010000149.1:0-37654 GCA_045810465.1 Massilia sp.
AAGCCGGTGGCGGGCGCGGCGCCTTGCGCCAGGTATTCGGCCGGCGTGAACACGCGCCGCAGCAGCGGCTTGTCGTTGGTGTCGGTCAGCGTCAGTTCGATGTGCGGCCAGGCCTGCACCAGGCTGCCCTGGTTGTGCAGCAGGGTGCTGAGCGAGTACGTGTTATTCGCGCCGAGCGTGGTCAGTTCGCCCTGTTCGATGGTCAGGTTGTCGATCTGCGCCGGCAGTTCGATGCGGCAGCCGAGTAGCGCGCAGGTGGCGGCGAGCGCAGGTTTGGCGGCCGGGTAGCGCGCCGCCAGCGTGTTGCGGAAGGTCGTTACGGCTTGCGCGGCCAGCACCACCAGCAGCACAGCCGAGCCGGCGGCCATGACAAGGCGGCGGGTTTTGCCGGATTGTTCCTGCTGGCGGCTGCGCCGGACGAATTCGGGTTCGTCGATGTCCGGCACGCGCAGCTTGGGCGCCGCGATCTTCGTCGGCGTCAGTTTCGAGCGGCGTCCCGGACGCCCATCGGCGGCTTTGGCGCGCGGCGGGATGCGCGGCTGCGCCGGCTCGGTGAACAGGTCGCCCGGGGCCGATTCGCGCATCGGCAGCGGCTCGCCAGGGGACGGGGTGTGCAGCAGGGCGCGCGCCTGTGCGGAGTGCTCGAGCGTGGGCCCGTCGTCGTGGTCGTGGCCGGGCAGGGGAGCTGCAACCAGCTCTTCGTCGACCGGCAGGTCGAACCCGGGGCCGGCGGGCGCCGGCTCGCCGGATGCGGGCTGTTCCTCGGGCGCGGCCGGTTCCGGCTTCGCTTCGGGCGCGGCGGCTTCAGGTTCCGCTCCGGCGGCCGGCTGCGCTTCGTCGACCGGCTCGACCTTCGGCAGGGTGCCGAGCGGGTCGAACGCGTGGTCGAAGTCGAGCGTGAAGATTGGTTCGCCGTCGAGGTCGGAGTCTTTTGGGACGAAGGCCGCTGGGTCAGGCGGCGTACCCGCTGGCTCGGTATGGGTTCCCGCTTTCGCTGGAACGACGGGTTCAACCGGAGTGGCGGAGGCGGGTGCGGCTGATGCGCTGTCCGCCTGCTCGCCTAGCGCGTCGAGGTCGATCAGCGTGGCATTGCCGTCGAAGATTTCATGGCAGGCGCCGCAACGCACGATGCCCCCGCGTAGCTTCAGCTGGTCCGCCGCGACGCGGAACCGTTTGCCGCAATGGGGGCATTGGGTGGCGAGCGCCATGCCGTTATTCGCCGGTGGTGGCGCGCTTCGGCGGTGCGGTGTCGCTGCCGAGCTGCCCGTGAAGGGCGACCCAGCCGTCCTGCTCGGCCCAGACGCCCAGCTTGATGAAAGGTGCGTACGCGGCCGCCACTTCGTCGGCCTGGCGCGCCAGCACGCCCGACAGGATCAGCGAACCGCCGGCGGCCACGCGGCCCGAGAGCATCGGCGCCATCAGCTTGAGCGGGTTCGACAGGATGTTGGCCACCACGATGTCGAAGCGGCCGCCGTCTTGCGACGCTTTCGGCGACGCGGCAAACTGGTCCGGCAGGTAGTAATCGATCTCGCAGTTGTTGCGCTCGGCGTTCGCGCGCGCCGACTCGACCGCCTGTGGGTCGATGTCGACCCCGGTCACGTCCGCCGCGCCGAGCTTTTTGGCGACCATCGCCAAAATGCCGGAGCCGCAGCCGTAGTCGAGCACCGTCTTGCCCGGCGCGGGGTGCGCTTCCAGCCACTCCATGCACAGGCGGGTGGTCGGGTGGCTGCCAGTGCCGAACGCCAGGCCGGGGTCGAGTTCGAGCACCAGCGCGCCCGGGTCCGGCGCTTCGTGCCAGCTCGGCACCACCCAGATGTTGCGGCCGATGTGGATCGGTTCGAACTGCGATTGCGTCAGGCGCACCCAGTCGGCGTCGCCGACGTGGCGGGTGCTGAAGGCGGGCGGGGAGGGCAGCTTGACCGCTGCGGCGGCTTCGGCCACGATCGCGGCCTGGTCGGCGTCGACGTCGGTCAGCGCCACCACGCGGCTGTGGTCCCAGGCGGCCTCGGTCGGCGTCATGCCCGGCTCGCCGAACAGCGGCTTCTCAAGCGCCGTGCCTTCGTCCGCGTCTTCCACCGACACCGACAGCGCGCCCGCTTCCATCAAGGCGTCAGACAAGGCCTCGGCGTGCTCGCGTGCGATCTCGATGACGACTTCCGTCCAGCTCATGCTTCGACCTTGGTTTCCGATTTTGCGCCGATCGCGCCTTCCTTCGGCAGGTCCGGCTTGTGCGCCAGCTTCTGCTCCAGGTAGTGGATGTTGGTGCCGCCTTCGATGAAGCGCGCGTCCACCATCAGCTCGCGGTGCAGCGGGATATTGGTCAGGATACCCTCGACCACCATTTCCGACAACGCGATCTGCATGCGGCGGATCGCCTGCTCGCGCGTCGCGCCGTAAGCGATGACCTTGCCGATCATCGAGTCGTAGTGCGGCGGCACGTAGTAGCCGGCGTACGAGTGCGAATCGACGCGGATGCCCGGCCCGCCCGGCGGATGCCAGCCGGTGATGCGGCCCGGCGACGGGGTGAACTTGAACGGGTCTTCGGCATTGATGCGGCACTCGATCGCATGGCCCGACAGCATGATGTCGCGCTGGCGGAAGCGCAGCTTTTCGCCGCAGGCGATGCGGATCTGCTCCTGCACGATGTCGATGCCGGTGATCATTTCGGTGACCGGGTGTTCGACCTGCACGCGGGTGTTCATCTCGATGAAGTAGAACTCGCCGTTCTCGTACAGGAACTCGAAGGTGCCGGCGCCGCGGTAGCCGATCTTGCGGCAGGCTTCGGCGCAGCGGTCGCCGATCTTCTCGATCAGCTTGCGCGGGATGCCCGGCGCCGGCGCTTCCTCGATCACTTTCTGGTGGCGGCGCTGCATCGAGCAGTCGCGTTCGCCAAGCCAGACGGCGTTCTTGTGTTCGTCGGCCAGGATCTGGATCTCCACGTGGCGCGGATTTTCCAGGAACTTCTCCATGTAGACTTCCGGGTTGCCGAACGCGGTGCCCGCTTCGGTCTTGGTCATCGCCACCGCGTTCAATAGCGCCGCCTCGGTGTGCACCACGCGCATGCCGCGGCCGCCGCCGCCGCCGGCCGCCTTGATGATGACCGGGTAGCCGACCTTGCGCGCGGTCTGGATGATTTCCTTCGGGTCGTCCGGGAGGGCGCCGTCCGAGCCGGGCACGCACGGCACGCCGGCCTTGATCATCGCCTGCTTGGCCGACACCTTGTCGCCCATCAGCCGGATCGAGTCGGAACGCGGGCCGATGAACACGAAGCCCGATTTCTCGACGCGCTCGGCGAAGTCGGCGTTCTCCGACAGGAAGCCGTAGCCCGGGTGGATCGCCTCGGCGTCCGTCACTTCGGCTGCGCTGATGATCGCCGGCATGTTCAGGTAGCTCAGCGCGGACTGCGCCGGACCGATGCAGACGGACTCGTCGGCCAGCTTCACGTACTTGGCGTCCTTGTCCGCCTCGGAGTGAACGACAACCGTCTTGATGCCCATTTCGCGGCACGCGCGCTGGATACGCAACGCGATTTCACCGCGATTGGCGATAAGAATTTTTTCAAACATGGTTAAGTTCGATGTTTCTATGAGTACCGGCGCAACGCGCCGGGGACGACATGGATCTGGGGGCGCCAAGCGCAGGGCGGGCCGATCGGCCCGGTCGGGCAAGGCGGATTAGCCGATCACGAACAACGGCTGGCCGAATTCAACCGGCTGGCCATTTTCCACCAGGATCTTGGTGACGGTGCCGGAAACATCGGCGTCGATTTCATTGAGCAGCTTCATCGCTTCGATGATGCACAGGGTGTCGCCTTCCTTGATCGTCGAACCGACTTCGACGAAGGCCGGGGCGCCCGGCGCCGACGAGCGGTAGAAAGTGCCGACCATCGGCGACTTGACCACGTGGCCAGTCGGCTCGGCGGCCACAGCCGGGGCTGCTGCTGCGGCCGGCGCGCCGGCCTGCGGCGCCGGCGCCGCGAACTGCTGCACGCCTTGCGGCTGCATCATGACCATCTGGCTCTGCGGCATGGCGGACGACTTGACGATGCGTACCTTGCTCTCGCCTTCGGTCACTTCCAGTTCAGCGATATCCGATTCGGCGACGAGGTCGATCAAAGTCTTGAGTTTTCGTAGATCCATGTGAAACCCCTTGGAATTATTTATGTTTTAGAGAATGCAGCTCGTCAGGTGGAAACCGCGTGACCGCATAATGCGTGAAGTTGACGTAGATTAATGCTATTTAAGCGCAAAGTCGATGGCAAACCGATATCCGTCCGCGCCCAGCCCGCAGATCGTCCCGCGCGCGATCGGGGACAAGAACGAGTGGTGGCGGAATTCCTCGCGCTGGTAAATATTCGAGATATGCACCTCGACGAAAGGAATCGCGACGCCCGCCAGCGCGTCGCGCAGCGCCACGCTGGTATGGGTCAGCCCGCCAGGATTGATGACGATCGCGTCCACGCCTTCGCCGCGCGCGGCGTGGATGCGGTCGATCAACGCTCCTTCATGGTTGCTCTGGAAACAAGCGATCTCCGCGCCGGCAGCCGCGGCCTGGGCCGAGGCTGCGCTCTCGATGTCGGCCAGCGTGGTCGCGCCGTACACCGCAGGCTCACGGGTTCCCAGCAAATTCAGGTTGGGGCCGTTGAGCAGCAGGAGCTTTTTCGCCATGATTGATGAGTCTGTTTGCCCGAAAGTCAGGCATTTTGCCGCCTAGCCCAAGTATTGGCAAGCGATAAAATTGCCGGTTTATGAAGGCGACTTGACGGGAGATCGAAAAAGAACGACCGTTCGCCAACGTCAAAACTGCAAAAGTGTCGAGGTCAGAGCACACGCGGGTAAACCGTGCCCTGACCTACGGTTATAGCATCAGTAGGGTGGGCGGGTCCCCCGCCCACGCGTTCAAGCGGCCGATGCATTCCACTTGCACGACAACTCACACACTGTTCGAACGCGTGGGCGGGGAACCCGCCCACCCTACGTGCTCTGACCCGCGAGGGCTTATAGTTTAGCCAAGTCCTTCTGCAATTCCTCGAACTTCAACCGCCCCAGGTAGGTCTTGCGCACTTGCCCGTCGGCGCCGATCAATACTGTATACGGCAGCCCGCCGGCGCTGTTGCCAAAGCCGCGCGACAGCTCGGTGCCGCCCATACCGGCAACATACAGCGGGTACGAGATCTTGTATTTGGCCGCGAACTGGGCAATGTTGGACGGCGAGTCGATCCCGATGCCGATTACGTTGAAGCGCTTGCCCGCTTCGCCCGCCGCCAGTTGGGACAGCTCCGGCATCTCCTGCACGCACGGGCCGCACCAGGTTGCCCAGAAATTCACGAGCAGGGGCTTGCCTTTCCATTGCGACAAGGCCTGCGGCTTGCCCGAGATATCGTTCAGCGATTGCGCATACAGCTCGGAAACCACGGTATGCGGCGCGCCGCCGGTTGGGGCAATCGCGGTCGTGACCGGGCCTGCGGGCGGTTTCTCGTTGATCCCAACCAAAGCGCCCATTACGCCGAACGACGCGGCCACCACCGCGTAGCCAGCCATCTTCTTGTTCTTCATTCGTCTTGTTCCAGGGTTTCGTCCGTACTGATGAGGGCGCGCAGGCCGGCCGCGTCGACACGCTGCAGGCGGCCGTCGGCGCGCGGTTTCAGTGCCCCGCGCAAGTCATGAAATTCATACAACTCGGCGTGCACTGCCTCGTTATGCCACAGGAAGCTGACGGTTTCAACAGGATCATGGCGGGCGCCCTTGAAATGGGGCGTCTCCGAGATCTCTATATTGACGTTCTTGTTGAGCAGGTGGATTTCGACGTCCTTGGCGCTGTCGGCGAACAATTGCAGGTGGATATCGTCGTGCTCGCCCGCGGTGCCGTTTAGCACGGCGCCGGTCAGGTAGGGCCGGAACTCGGCCAGTGCGTCCATCACTTCGAGCGCGGCCAGGCGCAGCTCGCGCAGGCGCGCGGCCTGGCCCGGCCCCTGGAACAGGGCCTGGTACTTGCGCACCTCGTCCTCGATTTCGAGATTGTCCGGAAGCAGGTTCGACGACGGCTGGTCAACCCCGAGCACCTGGCGCGCGGCCTTGCGCCGGGCCGTGCCGTAATCGGCGCCGTCCTGGGCGATCAAACGTGCTGCCGCGGCCGCGATCCGGGCGCGCGCCTGGAGGGGATCGTTGTTCTGGATAGGCATGATGTCCAAGATAATACTCTTGAACGGAAAACGGCATCGCGTCGGGTAGAATCGCGTATTCGCCATTTCCTCCCCACTACCCATGCATATTCATATCCTCGGTATTTGCGGCACTTTCATGGGCGGCCTCGCGGTCCTGGCCAAGGAAGCCGGCCACCGGGTCACCGGTTGCGACGCCAACGTCTACCCGCCGATGAGCACCCAGCTCGAAGCCCAGGGCATCGAACTGGTGCAGGGCTATGGCCCGGAGCAGGTGAAGCTGAATCCCGACCTGTATGTGATCGGTAACGTGATGACCCGCGGCAACCCCCTGGTCGAGGAAATCCTGAACCGCGGGTTGCGCTACATGTCCGGCCCGCAGTGGATCGGCGAACACATTTTGCGCGACAAGTGGGTGCTGGCGGTGGCCGGCACGCACGGCAAGACCACCACCTCGTCGATGCTGGCCTGGATCCTGGAAGACGCCGGCTACGCGCCCGGCTTCCTGATCGGCGGCGTGCCGATGAACTTCGGCATCTCGGCGCGCCTGTCCGGCGACGCCCCTGGCGGATCGGACTTCTTCGTGATCGAGGCCGACGAGTACGACACCGCGTTCTTCGACAAGCGCAGCAAGTTCGTGCACTACCACGCCAGGACGGCGGTGCTGAACAACCTCGAATATGACCACGCCGACATCTTCCCCGACATCGGCGCCATCGAAACCCAGTTCCACCACCTGGTACGCACCGTGCCGGGCGTCGGCCGCCTGGTCGTCAATGGCGACGAAGCCTCGCTGGGGCGCGTGCTCAAGCGCGGCTGCTGGAGCGACAAGGAAAGCTTCGGTTCCGCCGACGGCGTGAGCTGGACCATTGTCGAGCATCCGGGCGGCGCCAGTTTCGACGTCCTGTTCAACCGTGGCGACGGACCGGCCGAGGTACAGGGCACCGTGCACTGGGAACTGACCGGCAAGCACAACCGCTACAACGCGCTGGCCGCGATCGCCGCCGCGCGCCACGTCGGCGTGCCACCGGCCCAGGCGGCGGAGTCACTGGCGCGCTTCCAGAGCGTCAAGCGGCGCATGGAAGTGCGCGGCGTGGTGAACGACATCACCGTCTACGACGACTTTGCGCACCATCCGACCGCGATTTCGACCACCGTCGGCGGCCTGCGCCAGAAGATCGGCACCCGCGGACGCATCCTGGCCGTGCTCGAGCCGCGCTCGAACACGATGAAGCTGGGCTCCATGAAAGACGCGCTGCCGGGCAGCCTCAAGGACGCCGACCTGGTGTTCGGCTTCGGCAGCCAGCAGGCGCTCGGCTGGTCGCTGGCCGACGCCCTGAAACCGATGGGCACGATCGCGCACAGCTTCGACCAGCTCGACTATATGGTGCAGGCGATCGTGCAGGCGGCGCAGCCGGGCGACCATATTCTCGTGATGAGCAACGGCGGCTTCGGCGGCATCCACCAGAAACTGCTGCAGGCGCTGGCGCAATGATTCTGTATTTGCACGGTTTCCGCTCGTCGCCGCGCTCGTACAAAGCACGCGTGGTGCACGAGCGGATGAAGGCGCTCGGGCGCGCGGATGAACTGATCTGCCCGCAGTTGCCGGCCTCGCCCAAAGAGGCAATGAGGCTGGCGCTGCTTCTGGTCGAGCGCTACCCGGCGGACGAACTGGCCATTGCCGGCTCGTCGCTGGGCGGTTATTACGCGACCTGGCTGGCAGAACGGCTCGGCTGCCGTGCGGCCTTGCTGAACCCGGCGGTGAACCCGCTGAAGGACCTCGACAAGCACGTCGGCGTCACCACCGCCTGGCACTCCGATGAACCGTTCGAGTTTCGGCGCGAATATATCGACGAGCTGGCCGCGCTGAAAATCGAGCGCATCACGCGCCCGGAGCGCTATTTCCTGCTGGCGGCGACCGGCGACGAAGTGCTCGACTACCGCGACATGGTGGCGCACTATGCCGGTGCGCGCCAGCACGTGATCGACGGCGGCGACCATGCGATTTCGGACTTTGCGCGCTACGTGGACGAGGTGCTCGCGTTCTGCGAAACGGAAGCGGGAAGGTGAGGGGCGCGTCGCTGCGCCAGGCGAAATGGCAAGCTCACGTGAACTCGGTACACGCGCCGGCGCGCATGCGCGACTGGCTGGCCACCCCCGGCTCGCTGACCGCGCGCCTGGTTGCGCACAGCCGTGCGTTCCGGGTCCAGCGCCTGCACCAGCGAACCAACCTGTGCCTGCCGGACGAAGCGCACGCGATCGGCCTGCCGCGCCCCGAACGGGTGTGGGAGCGCGAGGTGCTGCTGCGCTGCGACGGCGAACCGGTGGTGTTCGCGCACACGGTGGTCCCGACCTCGAGCAGCGCCAGCGACTGGCCGCTGTTTTCCGCGCTGGGCGAACGTTCGCTCGGCACAACCTTGTTCCGCGACCCGCTGGTCAGGCGCGGGCAACTCGAATTCGCGCGCATCCGCCCCGGCCATCCGCTGATGCGGCGCGCGCTGGCGGCGCTCGGCGCCGGGCTGGCCGGGCGCATCGCGGCCGAACCCCATTTATATGCGCGGCGCTGTGTCTACCGCCGCCATCAAGGACTGCTCCTGGTCACAGAGGTATTCTTGCCTGAGGTGCTAGACCTCGTGACAAACGCAACACTTACGAACGCGAAATAACGATGAATCTATTTTTTGAAGAATCGGGCGACTTCAAAGTCGGCTCGGTGCTGTCGCAGGCAGGCGAGGCCTACCAGGTCGAGATGCCGAGCGGGAAGCGCACCAAGGTCAAGGTCAAGGACGTACTGCTCCAGTACGAGAAGCCGGAGCCGGCCGAGCTGCTGGACGCCGCCAAGGCGATCGCGGCCGAGGTCGACCTCGAGTTCCTGTGGGAAGTCGCGGGCCAGGAGGAGTTCGGTTTCGCCGAGCTGGGCGCCGAGTATTTCGGCCATGCGCCGTTAGCAGGCGAGGCGGCCGGCCTGGTGCTGGCTTTGCACAACGCGCCGATCTATTTCTACAAAAAGGGACGCGGACGCTACAAGGCGGCGCCCGAGCAATCGCTGCGCGCGGCCCAGGCCGGTATCGAAAAGAAAAAACAGCAGGCCCTGGTCCAGGCTGCCTGGGTCGAGGAACTGAAGGCCGGCACGCTGCCGGGCGCCCTCCAGCCGATGGTGCACCAGCTGCTGTTCAAGCCCGACAAGAACACCATCGAATACAAGGCGCTCGAGGCCGCCGCCAACGAACTGCAGACCACCCCGCAGCGCCTGATGCTGCAAACCGGCGGCATCGGCTCGGCCAAGGACCTGCACATGTCGCGCTTCCTGTTCGAGCACTTCCCGCGCGGCGCCGGTTTCGCGCCGGTGTCGGTGCCGCGCGCGCCCGCCACGCTGCCGCTGGCGAACGTGGCCGCGTTCTCGATCGACGACGTGACCACCACCGAGATCGACGACGCGTTCTCGGTCGAGCAGCTGGCCGACGGCACCGTGCGCGTGGGTATCCACATCGCGGCGCCGGGCCTGGGCATCCGCCCGGACGATGCGATCGACAAGATCGCGCGCGCTCGCATGTCGACCGTCTACATGCCGGGCGATAAGATCACCATGCTGCCGGACGAGGTGGTCAACGCCTTCACCCTGGCCGAAGGCAGCAACTGCCCGGCGCTGTCGCTGTACGCCACGCTCAACCCGGCGGACTGGTCGGTGATCTCGACCACCACCCGCGCCGAGCTGGTGCCGATCAAGAGCAACCTGCGCCACAACGACCTCGACGAGGTGGTCAACGAGCAGACCCTGGAGTCGGGCGAGGGCGAGTACCCGCACAAGGCCGAACTGGGGCTGCTGTGGAAATGGGCGCTGCAGCTGGAAGCGGGCCGCATGAAAAAGCGCGAAGCCTTCGGCCTCAAGCCCGAGCAGGCGAACCGGGTCGACTTCAATTTTTACGTCGACAACGACGTGGTGACCATCGTGCGCCGCAAGCGCGGCGCCCCGCTCGACAAGATCGTCGCCGAGCTGATGATCTTCGCCAACAGCACCTGGGGCAAACTGCTGCACGATTCGGGCGTGCCGGGCATCTACCGTTCGCAAGGCGCCGGCAGCGGCGCCGGCTGGGCCGCCAAGATGCAGGTGCGCATGGTCACCCACGCCGCGCCGCACCAGGGGCTGGGCGTGGACCAGTACGCGTGGAGCACCTCGCCGCTGCGCCGCTACACCGACCTGGTCAACCAGTGGCAGATCCTGGCCTGCGCCGAACACGGCGTGACCGCGCCGCTGGTGGCGCCGTTCAAGCACCGCGACGCCACGCTGTTCTCGATCGTGTCGGCGTTCGACGCCGCCTACGCCGCCTACAACGACTTCCAGCAGAACATGGAGCGCTACTGGTGCCTGCGCTGGCTGGGCCAGGAGAACGCGAAGCAGGTCGACGCCGTGGTGCTGAAGGAAGAAGTGCTGCGCCTGGTCGAGATCCCGCTGATCATCCGCCTGCCTGGCATGCCGCCGGTGGCGCGCGGCGCGCAAGTGCGGCTCGACATCGTGCGCTGGGACGAAGTCGATCTGTCGCTCGAAGCCCGCCTGCTCGAAGTGGCGGCGGTCGCGCCCGATGCCGAGCTCGCGTACGAGGAAGAAGAGGGCGATTCCGGCCAGGCCGCGGTGGAAGAGGTGGTTGAAGCCGAGGGCATGGTCGCGGTCGTCAATCCGGAACCGGCGCCGGAACCCGAACCGTCGAAATGAGCCTGCGGCGAGGCGCAACGTAGGGTGCGCACCGGTGCGCACCGGTGCGCACGCGTACGTGCGTTGCTGGCTGACGATGCGCCGGCATACAGACGCGCTCAACCAACGTCGTTCCCGCAGAAGCGGGAACCCATACCGGGCATCCGAAATCGCAGGCCACCAACCGTGGCGAATCGCGCAAAGGTCGCGAACGACCTTCCCTCAGCATGGGTTCCCGCTTCCGCGGGAACGACGTGCTGGTGTTAACAATATTGTTTAAACAAGCTTGTTATCGCCTTGATCACCAATTGTTGGCCCGCATCGCCGAATCGCCTCCGCAACCCCCACGCCGTACCCCCGGCACGGTAGAATTAAGAATTCCCTGATTCAACTGCCGTCCGGCGTCCCCACCGCGTGAAGTATTCCCAACAAAACCGTCCCCTGATGATCGCCGTCGCCATCTCGGTGCTGGCGCACGTGGCCCTGCTGGCGGTACGCTTCGTGGCGCCCGACGCGTTCCGGCTCGAGCCGGCCGACCCTGGCCTCGAGGTCATCCTGGTCAACGCGCGGCACGCGAAAGCGCCCAGCAAGGCCGAAGCGCTGGCGCAGGCCAACCTCGACGGCGGCGGCAACGCCGACGCAGGGCGCGCCAGGTCGCCGCTGCCCGACCTGCGCAAAGTCGAAGACGGCGAAAGCATGAAGGCGCTGCAACGCCGCATCGCCGAACTCGAACAGCTCCAGCAAAACGTGCTGACGCAAGCGCAGCGCTCGAAGTTCTACGCCCGGCCGGTGACCGAAAAAGACAAGCCCGATCCGAACCGCCAGGGCGCCGACCTGGTCGACACCAACAAGGAACTCGCGCGGATGACCGCCGAGATCGCGCAGACGATCGAGGACCAGAACAAGCGCCCCAAGAAAACCTTCATCACGCCGAGCACGCGCGAAGTCGGTTATGCGATCTATTACAAACAGATGCAAAAGCGCGTGGAAGAAGTCGGTACGCTGAACTTCCCGCAGCAGAACGGCCGCAAGCTGTATGGCGAGCTGGTCGTGTACATCCCGATCTTCCAGGATGGCACGCTGTATGAAAAGGATGGCGGCCCGCGCATTTCGATCAGTTCCGGCAACCGCGCGCTGGACCAGGCGGCGCTGCAGATCGTGCGCCGCGCGGCGCCGTTCGGCAAGTTCCCGCCCAACATGCGTTCCAAGGACAAGGACGATTTGTGGGTGGTGATCACCCGCTTCAAATTCACCCGCGAGGACAAGATGCAAGCCGAGCTGCGAGGTAAGGGATGAGCGACCGGTATTGCGTGATCGGCAATCCGATCGCGCACAGCAAATCCCCCGAGATCCACGCCGCGTTCGCGGCCCAGACGGGCCAGGACATCAGCTACGAGCGCCAGCTGGCGCCGCTCGATGGCTTTGCCGCCACGGTGCGCAAGCTGGCCGCGGCCGGCTACCGGGGCGCCAACGTGACGGTGCCGTTCAAGCTGCAGGCGGCCGCACTGGCGAGCCGGCTGTCCGAGCGCGCACGCGCGGGCGGCGCCGTCAACACGCTCAGCTTCGCGAATGGCGAAATCCATGGCGACAACACCGATGGCCCGGGCCTGGTGGCCGACATCGTGCGCAACGCCGGCGTGCCGCTGACGGCCAGGCGCGTGCTGCTGCTGGGCGCCGGTGGCGCCGCGCGCGGCGTGATCCTGCCGATCCTGCGCGAACGCCCGCACAGCCTCGTGATCGCCAACCGCACCCGCGCCAAGGCGGCGGAGCTGGCGGCCCACTTCGCCGCACTGGCGGCCCATCCCGGCCAGGTCGCCGCCTGCGGCTTCGACGAGATCGCCACGCCGTTCGACGTGATCGTCAACGCCACCTCGGCCAGCCTGTCGGCCGACCTGCCGCCGGTGCCGGCCATCGCTTTTTGCCAGGACACGCTGGCATTGGATATGATGTACGGAAATAAACCAACCGTGTTCATGGACTTTGCGGAGGCGCACGGCGCCACCACCCGCGACGGCCTGGGCATGCTGGTCGAACAGGCGGCCGAAGCCTTCGCCCTATGGCGCGGCGTACGTCCCGATACGACAACCATCCTGAACGAGATGCGTAGAAAACTATGACAGCAGCGCGCAAGGCCCTGGCAGGTTCAGCTTCAGTCGGCCGGGCCCGCCCGGCGCGTGCGGTTTCCGCCAGGCGCCCAGGGCGGCGGTGGATCAAGTGGCTGTTCCTGGGGCCGCTGCTGGCCGTACTGCTGTTGCAGCTGTACTTCTTCCTGATGGTGTGCTGGTGGTCGCGGTTCAACCCCTCGTCGACCAGCATGATGCGCGGCCAACTGGAGGCGCTGCGCGAAACCAATCCCAACGCGAAGCTGGAACAGCAGTGGGTGCCGTACAACCGCATCTCCAGCAACCTCAAGCGCGCCGTGATCGCCTCCGAGGACGCCAACTTCGCCGAGCACGACGGCGTCGATTGGGACGCGCTCGAAAAAGCCTACGAACGCAACAACCGCAAGCACAAGGTGGTGGGCGGCGGTTCCACCATCACCCAGCAGCTGGCCAAGAACCTGTTCCTGTCCGGCTACCGCAGCTACCTGCGCAAGGGCCAGGAGCTGGTGGTCGCCTACATGCTTGAAGCGGTGATGAGCAAGGAACGGATCCTCGAGGTCTACCTCAACGTGGTCGAGTTCGGCCGCGGCGTGTTCGGCGCCGAAGCGGCCGCGCGCCACTACTTCCACACCTCGGCCGCCAACCTGGCGCCGGCCCAGGCCGCAAGGCTGGCGGTGATGCTGCCCAATCCCCGGTATTACGACAGCCACCGCGCCACCTCCTACCTGGCGCGCCGCACCAGCATCATCCAGCGCCGCATGAACTTTGCCGAGCTGCCATAAAGTGACAAAAAACAGCTGTCCCGGGTCAAAAATGCTGATTCGGGGTGGCCGGCCTCAGGGCTTACGGGTACACTTGCGCTGTTTCGAAACCGGCCGAGAAAAAGCGCATGATCAACGTATTTGTCCTACAAAATGGCCGACTCAACCAGGTACCGATCGCCTCCCGCCAGGATCTTGAAAATGTGACCCCGGTCTGGGTCGACCTGACCGACCCGGACGACGACGAGCGCGCCTGGGTCAAGGCGATCTACGGCGTGATCCTGCCGGGCGAAGACGAAGTCTCGGACATCGAAGCCTCGGCCCGCTATTACGAAGCCGAAAACGGCGACCTGCACCTGCGCACCGACTTCCTGCTCGAGGAAGACGACGGGCCGTCGCGCATCGTCACGGTGGCGTTCATCCTGGCCAAGAAAATGCTGTTCTCGGTGCATACCGACGACCTGCCGGTGTTCCGCCTGGTGCGCCTGCGCGCGCGCTCGCGCCCCGGTTCGATCGAAGACTACATGGACGTGCTGCTCGACCTGTACGCGACCGACGCCGAGTATTCGGCGGACGCGCTGGAAGGCATTTACAAGAGCCTGGAAGAGGTCAGCGGCCGGGTGCTGCAGAAGGAATTCACCGACCAGGACGCGGCAGCGGCCTTGAATGCGATCGCACACGAGGAAGACCTGAACGGGCGCATCCGCCGCAACATGATGGACACCCGGCGCGCGGTCAGCTTCCTGATGCGCGGCCGCCTGCTCAACTCGGAACAGTTCGAGGAAGCGCGCCAGATCCTGCGCGACATCGAATCGCTGGACGGCCACACCTCGTTCCTGTTCGACAAGATCAACTTCCTGATGGACGCCACGGTCGGCTTCATCAACATCAACCAGAACAAGATCATCAAGATCTTCTCGGTGGCCTCGGTCGCATTCCTGCCGCCGACGCTGATCGCCAGCATCTACGGCATGAACTTCAAGCGCTGGTTCCCGGAGCTGGACTGGACGCTCGGCTACCCGTTCGCGCTGGCGCTGATGCTGGCCAGCGCGATCGCACCGTTCTGGTACTTCCGCCGGCGCGGCTGGCTCAAGTAAGGCCTGTTGCGCCAGCGGGTGTGGTGCTGGTAATTGCACTGGCGAAACCGGCTTAAGTCAGCGCAGATGAACCGGCAACTGCGGTTGCGCCGGCGATGCCAGCCATGATAGTGTCATAAATTCAATGTCCGCGATCCACCCCCACGCGTGCCAGCCAGCAAACGTGTGCAGCCCAGCCAGGAGGTGCCAACCATGCGTTTCCGAATATCCTTCGCAAAGGAGGCGTTTTGCGCCTGGCGCACGAACAATGGCTGGCGCTATTCGCCGCTCCACCTTTACGGAAGACTCTGGAACAGCACGTTTGACTGGATCCACGGGGTCGACACGCGCACGATGGCCGACCTTCCGGCATTGACGATCGGCAGCCGGAACAAACCCCTTGGCGAGGCCTACGAGGGCTCCCCGGTTTTTTCATTCCGGCGCTTGCTGCGCCGGCTGGATATCCCTTGCCAGGATTATGCGTTTGTCGATTTCGGGTCCGGCAAGGGAAGGACCCTATTGCTGGCCGGGGAATTGCCGTTCAAGCAAGTGATCGGCGTCGAGTTCAGCGCGGAACTGAACCATCTCGCGGCACGGAATATTTCACGCTACCGCAGGCGCAAGGCGCAGCGCGTGGCCACCCTGCATTGCGATGCCACCGAATTCGCACTGCCGGACGAGAACCTGGTCCTGTATTTTTTCAATCCGTTCAAGGCGGAAGTACTCGACAAGGTGCTGGCGAATATCTCGGCCTCGCTCGCGCACAGGCCGAGAAAAGTGATCCTTGTTTACCTGAACCTGCGAGCCCCTGACCTGCTCGGCAAGCTGGGCGGCGGCTGGACGCTCGAGACCTGGCACAGGTATCGGATTTACACCTGCACGCCACGATCCCGCCACTCGCGCCTGGCGGCTGATATGGCGGAACCAGCATGCGTGTCCTGAAGACCGCCGCACTCGCCATCGCCTTGTGGGCGCCAATGTCGGCGTTCGCCGGCGCGTGGGACCTGAGGCTGGACGGCATGGGGCCACTGGCGATCGGGATGCCGTTCGACAGCGCCAACGCAAGGGTGAACGGCGTGTTGAAGCGAACCGAAGCGGGGCTGTTGGCGAGCGCCGATTGCGATATCGTCGAGCTCGCCGGCCATCCCGGGGTCGCCCTGATGTTCCGGGACGACCTGCTGGTTCGCATCGATGTCTCGCAGCCTGGGCCGCGCACCGATACCGGCGTCGCGGTCGGCGACCCGGTGATGCGGGTGCGCGAGGCCTATCCACGCCTGAAGAGCAGCCAGCACGCCTACGGCGATTCGGAGCAATACCTGACGGCGCTCTCGGGCGACGGCCGGCTGGCGGTCCGGTTCGAGACCTACAACGGCAACATCAGCACGTTTTATGCCGGCCGCTTCGAGGCGGTCCAGTTCATCGAAGGCTGCCTGTGAGCCGGCCTGCATCGAAGCGCGCGGCGCCGCTGTCGAGCATGGCAAGCAGTTCGGGCAGTGGCATCGGACGCGCGAACAGGTAGCCCTGCATCCCGTCGGCGCCGTTAGCCGCGAGCAGCGCGGCCTGTTTGCCGGTCTCCACCCCTTCGGCGACCACCCTCAACCCGAGGTGCCCGGCCATCGCCAGGATCGACTGGACGATGGCGGTGCCGTTGGGGTCGCCCGGCATATCGCGGATGAAGCTTTTGTCGATCTTGAGCTCGTACAGCGGCATTTTCTTCAGGTAAGCGAAGCTGGAATAGCCGGTGCCGAAATCGTCGATCGACAAGCGGATCCCGAGCGCGGCCAGTTCGCGCATGCGCTCGATCGTGTCGTCCACGCCGTCGATCAGCAACCCCTCCGTGACCTCGAAGATCAACCGGCTGGCCGGCGCGCCGGTGCTGGCCAGGATCGCGCGCACCTGCTCGACAAAGTCGGGCTGGCGGAATTGCGCCGGGCTGACGTTGACCGAGAGCGGCAGCGGATGGCCGGCCTGGGAAAGGCGCACCACGCATTCGCAGGCCTGGCGCAATGCCCACTGGCCCAGCCCCAGGATCAGGCCGCACTCTTCGGCTACCGGAATGAACAGGTCGGGCGGCACCATCGTGCCGTCGGCGCGGCGCCAGCGCATCAGCATTTCCGCGCCGGCCGGTGCGCCGCCGCGGTCGACCTGCAGCTGCAGGTGCATCGCCAGTTCACCGCGCTCGAGCGCGCCGGCCAGGTCGCGTTCCAGCGTCAGGCGCCGCTCGACCTCGGCCTGCATGGCCGCCTCGAACACGGCGACCCGATTGCGTCCCGCGAGCTTGGCGCGGTACATCGCCGTGTCGGCTTCACGCAGCAGGTCGTCGGCGGTCTGGCCGGAACCGGGCAGGAGCGCAACGCCGATACTGGCCGACGCGTTGTAGGCCTGTCCGTCGACTTCGAAGGTGGTGTCAAGGGCGCGCCGGACGTTCTCGGCCGTCGCCAGGGCGGCGGCATGCGCGCGCGTCCTGTCTTGCCCAAGGTGCGCCAGCACCACCACGAACTCGTCGCCGCCGATGCGCGCTACCATGTCGCCGCTGCCGACCACGCCCGACAGCCGCGCGGCCACGCGTCCCAGCAGTGCGTCGCCGGTTGCGTGGCCGCGCCCGTCATTGATGTATTTGAAGCGGTCGAGGTCGACGAACATCACCGCCGCGCAGCGTCCGCCGTCCTGCTCGCGGCCAAGCAACTCGTCGATGCGCTCGACCAGCAGGCGCCGGTTGGGCAGGCCGGTCAGCACGTCGAAGAATGCGAGGCGGTGCAGGTCGTCGAGCGACCTGGCCAGGCGCTTGAGCAGGAACGCGCAGGAAAGCGTCAGGACCGCCCCGACGAACAGGTAGTTCATGGCGATCGCGAGCGCGGCGAACAGGTTGGTGGCCGGCAAGCCTACGATCGGCTGGTCGACGTAGCCGGCATAGCACAGCATGAACAAGGCGCAGCCGCTGCCCGCCAGGATCCACACCGCCGGCCACGTGCCGAGCAAGACCGCGGCGAGCACGGGGGCCGAAAACAGGTAGATCTCGCTGATCGGGCCGACCACGACCATCAGCGCAATGCCGATCAACAAGTTGATGGCGAGGAAGTTCAGCACCCGTACCGTGTAGGCCATGGTCCGGCGCCACCACAGGACGCCGATCCACCCCAGCGCCACGCTGTTCATCGCCGCCGTCGCCCACATACGCTGCTGCAACAGGATGCCGGTTGTCGGGATCCACACAGCCACCCCGAGCACGAGCACGATGGACAGCAGCGAAGCGAAGAGGCGAGCGCGCCAGTGAGCGATGGTGTCGAGCGTTTCCAGGATATGCCTTCGTAGGCTGCGGGCGGTGCAACGCACCATTATAACGATGAGAGGCCACGCCAAATTTGCCTTGAGGCATTATTTGTAGCTTTTTTGAAACATCTGGCCGCGCAACTACATGGTCGCGAACATCGCCACCACCGCCACCGCCATGACCGCCACGCCCAGCCAGCCGGTCAGCGTGTGGCGCGTGCCCAGCGTGAAGTCGCCCATCAGCTTGCGGTTATGCGCCAGCATCATCATGACCGTCATGATCGGCACCGCGATCACGCCGTTGATCTGGGCCGACAGCACCAGTGCCTGGATCGGGTCGATCGGCGCAAAGTTCAGCGCGACGCCGCCGATGGTCGCCAGCGCGATGATGCCGTAGAACTCGCGCGCCTCGACCACCTTCAGGTCGAGGCCGTTACGCCAGCGGAAGCTCTCGGTGACCGCGTAGGCGGCCGAGCCAGCCAGCACGGGTACCGCCAGCATGCCGGTGCCGATGATCCCCAGCGCGAACAGCATGAACGCGAATTCGCCCGCCACCGGGCGCAGCGCCTGGGCGGCCTGGGCCGAACTCTGGATGTCGGTGATGCCGTGCGCGCCCAGCGTGACGGCCGTGGTCAGCATGATGAAGAAGGCCACCAGGTTCGAGAACGCCATGCCGGAGAAGGTGTCGATCTTGATGCGGCGCAGGGCCGCCGCCGCTTGCACCGGGTGCCGAAGCAGGGCCTTCGCGCTGGCGTCGGCGCGGATCTCTTCGACTTCCTGCGATGCTTGCCAGAAGAACAGGTAGGGGCTGATGGTGGTCCCGAACACCGCCACGACCAGCGCCACCGACTCCTTGGTGAACTTGAAGTGCGGCAAAACGGTGCGCGTGAGCACCTCGGTCCACGGCATGTTGATCGCGAACGCGGTCGCGACGTAGGCCAGCAGCCCGAGCGTCAGCCACTTCAGGAAGCGCACGTAGGTACTGTACGGCAGGATGATCTGCAGGGACAGGCACAGGACGCCGAAGCCGAGCGAGTACAGGTGCGGCGAACCGGCGCCCACCACCAGGTGCAGCGCTTCGCCCATCGCGGCGATGTCGGCGGCGATGTTGATCACGTTGGCCGCCAGCAGCAGGAGCACGATCGCATACAGCAGCCACGGCGAATAGGTGCGCCGGATGTTGGCCGCCAGGCCGCGCCCCGTCACGCGCCCGATGCGCGCCGACACCAGCTGGATGCCGACCATGAACGGGTAGGTCAGCACCAGCGTCCAAAGGGTGTTGAAGCCGAATTGCGCGCCGGCCTGGGAATAGGTGGCAATGCCGGAAGGATCGTCGTCCGCGGCGCCCGTGATCAGGCCGGGGCCGAGGGCCTTGAGCGTGGCGTTTTCGGTGAGACGACGAAAGGATTTCTTCATGGTTGGCCTGCGCAAATGCATCCGCGCGGCCAACCGGAACGGCATCAGCGGGCGGGGATAACTGGGGTTGTAAAGGGACTGTTCATGGTCGGGGCGAAGTTTAACATGAGGAACCAGACGCAGATTTGCAGTTGTGTAACAGTTTGTTGCGCATGCGTTAAGGCGCGCTGGGGGATCAGCGCGCGGCCCTCGGCAGGAAGCCGAGCTCCTGGCGGAAGCCTTCGCCGCCGTCGTCGCACACCAGGTGCCGCACCGGTTTGCCGTTGCGGACCACGATGACACCGTCCTCGAATTCAGGCGTGCGCGCGGGATCGTCGGCGCGACCGGTCTTGCTGTAGATCTGGTATTGGTAGCCGCCGCGCCGGAACGCGACGGTCGTCACGCCGCCCCCGTAGAGCGGCGTGTCCGATACTTCAAAGCGGCCGCCGGTGTCGATGCCGGGCGGGGGATAGGCCATGTCCAGCTTGTTCGGGGTGCCGAAGCGGTAGACCAGTTGCCGGCCCGGCGCCGAAGGCCGGCACAGCGACAGCGTCTTGTTGCCGATATGGCAGGAAAACACGATCGGCTCGCCGGCCTCGCACAGCGAATCCTGCGCCGCCGCGGCGCCGCACAGTAAACAGGCCGCCGTCGCAGCCCACCTAAGCCATCGCTGCCTTGATGCGTGCAAGTCGCGCCCTCCGGTCGGCCAGGCCATTGAGGCCGCCGTTGACCACTTTCGTGACCGCCACCACGTCGTCGGTGTCGGCAATTCGGTTGAGCTTACGTTCGTCCCAAAAATAGAACGCGGATTCAACCGCATAGTTGAGCTGGCTCACCAGCAGGTCGGGGGCGGCGACGAAGTCCTGCTGGTCGTCCGGGCGTTTCTGGTTGTGGCGATCGGTGAACGCGCGGTAGTTGTTCTTGCCGGTCAGCTGCATCAGGCCACGGCCGCGGTAGCGAAAGCCGTCGCCCGACAGTTCATCGCCATTGCCCTCCCGTAGCGCATAGGCGTAGCTGAGCAGGTTTTGCGGGTTGTGGACGTAGCGCGCCTGGTCGGTCCACAGCTTGGGACGGATCCGCGCCGGGCTGCCGTCGGGGCGCAGTTGGCAATCGTCGGTGTGCTCGTCGTACGGCGCGTGCGTGCCGCAGCCGAAGATTTCGTGCATGCGCGACGCCGAGTAATTGCCGTCTTCCTCGGCCGCGCGGAACCGGCTCTCGTGCCCGATTTGCGCGAGGAAGTGGGCGAGGCGGATATTGGTGTTGACCGCATACGCGGCGGCACAGCTGTCGAGGATGGCGGCGATGCCGCGATAGTACTGCAGGCTGTTGCTGGCGTCGGCGGCCAGCAGCAGTTCGGGCGAGATGGTTACCATTGCTCGGTCCTCCTTCAAGAACGCGCCTGCCGCGGCAAGCTTGCCAGCGCCATCGGGAGAACCGCGCGCGGCGCCGCGGCAGGACGATGATTGGACATGGTTGTGCAACCACCGTTCCTGCTACCCGCAAACCCATCAGTCGTCGCGGCGCGGCGCTTTGCTGATTTTCATCACCACACCGGTTTTCCCGCTCACCGTGCCGGTTCCATTCGCCAGCAAATAGAGTTCGCCCTCACGGTCCTGCCCGAAGCCGAGGACGGCAAGATCGAGCGGGTGGCGGTTGGCCGCCACCAGTTCCTCGACTTCGTTGTTGCGGCCCAGCGTCCACAGGTGGCCCTCGGGCGTCTTGCTGGCTTCGCCGGAGTAGTCGCCGAACACGTAGTGGCCACGCAGGCGCCGCACGTCGTCGCCGCGGTAGACGAAGCCGCCGATGACGGCAAGCCGGGTCTCGGGCACCCCGGGACCGTCGGAGTGATCGTATTCGGCGACCGGATCGGCCAGGCCGGCCGGCATGCCGGGACTGTTGGCGTACACGAAGCCCTTGCCGACGTCCGGGTCGGTCTCGCTGTTCGGGCCGTCCGGGTCGAACCGGAAAGTGCCTTCCTTGACCCGCCAGCCGTAGTTTCCGCCCGCAACAACAAGGTCGACTTCCTCGATGTCGTTCTGGCCGACGTCGCCCACCACCAGCCGCCCGAACGGGTCGAACGACATGCGGAACGGGTTGCGGAAACCGTAGGCGAAGATTTCGTCGGCCCCGGTCTTGCCGACGAACGGATTATCCGGCGGGATGCCGTATTTGCCGTTGGCCGAATTGCGCCCGAGCGGGTCGATGCGCAGGATCTTGCCGAGCACGTTGCCCGGCGCCAGGGTCTGGCCGTTGCCGATCGGGGCATGGCCGACGCCCTGGTCGTCGGCGCCGCCGCCGTCGCCCAGCGACACGTACAGCATGTGATCAGGTCCGAACACCAGTGCGCCGCCGTTGTGGTTGAACTGCGGCTTGTCGATCCGGACCAGCTCGCGCGCGCTGGACAGGTCCACCTGGCTGTCGCGCACTCCCGGCTGCTTGACGCGCCATTCGGTGATCACGCTCTGGCAGTTGGGGGTGGCGCCGGCCGGCAAGGTGCTGAAGTCGGCGCGGCCGCGCACCGGCTGCGAAGTGAAGGTGTAGAACAGCCCGTTGGTCCGGAACTCGGGATGGAAAGCCAGGCCCAGCAGTCCGCGTTCATCGTAGTTCGTCGGCGGAATCCCGAGCTTGACCAGCAAGCGTTTCACGTCCAGGAACAGTTCGGGCTGCTTGCCCGCCTGGCGGCCGTGCTCGCCGACCGCCAGGCGCCAGATCTGGCCGACCTGGTCGGCCACGTAAAGGTGGTTGTGGTCGCCCGGCGCGGTGGCGCCGACGACGGGCGACACCAGGCCGGACAGGACCGGCTGGAGCGCGATCTGGATCGGGCTTGGCCTGATCGGTGCTGGAATCGGGTCTTCCAGCTTGATGTGCTGCTGCGCCTGCACTGCGGGGGCAGCGAGCAGGCAGGCCAGCGCAGCGCCGGCCGCGGTCGCGCCGAGGCGATGGCGCACGAAAGGTGTGACAGGTTGCATGGCAAACTCCGGTTGCGGTTCATGGGATGATCGCAGCGCTGCCGCCAGATCATCCGCCCGCCACCGGGAGCGGGACAAGAGCGCCCGCGCGCCTATCGAGGCGAGTTTGGGCCTGGCCAGCACCGGCTGGGAAAGGCCAAACCGGGACCGCCCGAACCGGGATAAACGGGGTTTGCCGCCGGCGCCGGCCACCCGCGTGGGCGCGCGGCGCGCGGCAGCGCGCGCATCAGGCGATGCGCGCGAACACCTTGCGGGCGGCGGCCACGGTCGCCTCGATGACCGCGTCGTCGTGGGCGATCGACACGAAGCCGGCTTCGAACATCGCCGGCGCAAAGTACACGCCCTCGTCGAGCATGCCGTGGAAGAAGCTGTTGAAGCGGGCCTTGTCGCCGGCCATCATCTGGCCATAGCTGGACGGGATGTGCGCTGCGAAGTACATGCCGAACATGCCGCCGACCGAGTCGGCGCAGAACGCGACGCCGGCTTCCCGCGCCGCTTGCGCCAGGCCCGCGACCAGCTTGCCGGCCTGGCCGGACAGCTGGTCGTAGAAGCCGGGCTGCTGCACCAGCTTGAGGGTGGTCATGCCGGCGGCCACCGCCACCGGGTTGCCCGACAGCGTGCCGGCCTGGTAGACCGGGCCGATCGGCGCCATGTTGTGCATCAGGTCGGCGCGCCCGCCGAACGCCGCCACCGGCAGGCCGCCGCCGATCACCTTGCCCAGCGCGGTCAGGTCGGGCGTGATGCCGTACAGGGCCTGGGCGCCGCCGAGGCCGACGCGGAAGCCCGACATCACCTCGTCGAAAATCAGGATGGCGCCGTATTCGGTGCACAGTTCGCGCATCCGGCGCAGGAATTCGGGCGTGGCGCGGATCAGGTTCATGTTGCCGGCCACCGCCTCGACGATCACGCAGGCGATGGTGTCGCCCATCGATTCGAACGCGTCTTCGAGCTGGGCCACGTTGTTGTAGTCGAGGACCAGCGTGTGCTTGACGAAGTCCTCCGGCACCCCGGCCGAGGTCGGGTTGCCGAAGGTGAGCAGGCCGCTGCCCGCTTTCACCAGCAGCGAATCGGCGTGGCCGTGGTAGCAGCCTTCGAACTTGACGATCTTGTCGCGCCCGGTGGCGCCGCGCGCCAGGCGCAGCGCGCTCATGGTCGCCTCGGTGCCCGACGAGACCAGGCGCACCTGTTCGATCGACGGCACCAGGCGGCAGATCTCCTCGGCGATCTCGATCTCGCCTTGGGTCGGCGCGCCGAACGACAGGCCGTTGGCCGCCGCGTCCTGCACCGCCTTGACCACCTGCGGGTGGGCGTGGCCGACGATCGCCGGGCCCCACGAGCCGATGTAGTCGATGTAGCGCTTGCCGTCGGCGTCCCAGAAGTACGGGCCTTCGGCGCGCGTGATGAAGCGCGGGGTGCCGCCGACCGAGCGGAACGCGCGCACCGGCGAGTTGACGCCGCCGGGCGTGGTCTGCTGGGCGCGGGCGAACAGGATGTCGTTGTTGGAGGTCTGCGGTTGTTCAGGTTTGCTCATGGTCGCTTGAAGTGTGTCGATGAATCAGGGGGCCGCCGGCGCGGCCCGGTAGAATTTGCTGGGGATGTATTTGCCCATGCCGAAGCGCTGGGCGTTGGCCAGCGCGCCGCTGGTGTACTCCTGGGCGGCGCGCAGGGCGTCGGCGGCGTCGACGTCGCGCGCCATCAGCGCCGCCAGCGCGGCCGACAGCGTGCTGCCGGCGCCGATGAACGGGCCGGGCAGGTGCTGCCAGTCGACGCTGGCCAGCACGCCGTCGGCGTCGAACAGGGTGTTCGAGCGCGTGCCGCCGCTGCCGCCGGTGCCGGTCACCAGCACATATTCGCAGCCGCTGCCGGTCAGTTCGGCGACGTCGAGTTCGAGCATGCCTTCGCTCGGGCCCTCGCGCCAGGTCTCGGCCATGCGCGCCAGCTCGACCTGCGACAGCATCAGCACCGTGGTCTGCGGCACCAGCACCTGGCGGATCGCGGTCAGCATGTCGTCGTCGGCCAGGCCCGAATCGGGCAGGCTGGAGAGGAAGGGGTCGAGGACCAGCGGGACGTCCGGGTAGTCGGACACGATTTCGGCGATGGCCGAGGCCTGCTCGATGCCGGCGATGGCGCCGATCTTGAACGCGGCCACCGGCATGTCTTCGAGCAGCACCCGAGCCTGGTCGACCAGCCAGCCGGTGTCGACTTCCTGCATGTCTTCGATGCGCGCGGAGTCGGCCACCAGCAGGCCGGTGACCACCGTCAGCGCGTGGCAGCCAAGCGCGGCGAACACGGCCAGGTCTGCCTGGATGCCGAGCGCGCCGACCGGGTCGGACACGCCGAAGGTCAGGATGAGGGGAGACGGTTGGTTTTGCACGGCGGGTAGATTAAGATACCTGATTCCACATTTTACTAGATAGAAGGACCGACAACGTGAGTAGTAATGAAACAACGGCACAGGCGTACCAGACCTGGATGTGCCTGATCTGCGGCTGGGTCTACGATGAAGCCGCCGGCGCGCCGGACGAAGGCATCGCGCCGGGCACCCGCTGGGCCGACGTGCCGATGAACTGGACCTGTCCGGAATGCGGCGCGCGCAAGGACGATTTCGAGATGACGGCGATCTGATGGATCGGTTCATGTAATGCGCATGGGTTCGCGTGTTCGCGCGAACGATGTGTTGCTGCAAAGTTGAATGGCAGCAACGCATCACGCACAAGGGCAAGGCCCTATGCTATCGTGCACTGTTCATGCCGAAGTGAAATATGATGACGACATCGCCGCAACCGACGGGGCTTACGATCATGGTGGTCGACGACAGCAGTACCATTCGCCGATCCGCCGAGATCTTCCTGGCCCAGGCCGGGTACCAGGTGGTGCTCGCCGACGACGGCTTCGATGCGCTGGCCAAGGTCAACGATCATCAGCCGGCCTTGGTGTTCTGCGACATCCTGATGCCGCGCCTGGACGGCTACCAGACCTGCTCGCTGATCAAGAAAAGCGCGCGCTTCCACGCCACCCCGGTGTTGATGCTGTCGTCGAAGGACGGGCTGTTCGACCGCGCGCGCGGCGCGCTGGCCGGCTCGTGCGCGCACCTGACCAAACCGTTCACCAAAGACAGCCTGCTGGCGGCCGTGCGCGAGCACGCCGGCAGCGCCTGACCCAAGCTTCCGGAGCCACACGTGGCCATACACAAGATCCTGATCGTCGACGATTCCCCGACCGAGCGCTACTACCTGAGCAACCTGCTGCTCAAGCACGGCTTTTCCGTGACCACCGCCGACAATGGCGAAGACGCGCTGGCCAAGATCCGCGCCGAGCGCCCGGAGCTGATCCTGATGGACGTCGTCATGCCCGGCGCGAACGGCTTCCAGGTGACGCGCGCGATCGCGCGCGACCCGGAGCTGTCGCAGGTACCGGTGATTATCTGCAGCAGCAAGCGCCAGGAGACCGACCGCATCTGGGGCATGCGCCAGGGCGCCAGGGATTACCTGGTCAAGCCGGTCGACCCGGCCCGGCTGCTCGCGAGTATCGCCGCGCTCGGCGCCTGAGATGGCGGCGGACGACGCGGCGGCCGACCGCCGCAACCGGCTGCGCCAGTACCAGGCGCAGCTGCTCGAACGGGTGCAGGCCGCGCGCACCGGCGGCACGCCGCGGGTCCACCAGTTGGGCGTGGCGATCGGCGCCGGGCGCTACCTGCTCGACCTGGTCGAGGCTGGCGAGATCGCGCCGCTTGGCGCGCTGACGCCGGTGCCGCTGACCCGCCCCTGGTACCTGGGGCTGGCCAACGTGCGCGGCAACCTGGTCGGCGTGATCGACCTGGCGCGCTACGCCGGCGGCGAGGCTGCGGCCACGGCGCCCGGCGCCACGGCGGCCGCGCGCCTGGTCACATTCGCGCCATCGCTCGGGTTCAACTGCGCGCTGCTGGTGTCGCGCGTGTACGGCCTGCGCGAGGCGGCCGGCATGACGCCGGCGGGAGAGCGCCTGCGCGACCCCGAGGCCAACGAATGGACGCGGCTGTCGCTCGCGGCGCTGGTGCGCGACGAGCGCTTCGCGCACATCGGGCTGTAGGCAAACAATACACACAGGTTTGGGAGCAGGAATGGGATTCGGGTCGAAGTTTTCAATCGGTTTTTCAAGCAGGGACGCCGGTGTCGGCGATACCGTGATGGCGTCGCCCGACACGCGCTTCGGTTCCGATTTGCTGGCCGGGTCGCCCGCGCCGGCCGCCATCAACTCGGCCGATGACGCCGCGCTGCGGCTGGGGGACGCCGGCAACGTGGTGCGCCGCAAGCAGCGCGCGGCCGCCGCCGCCGCCCGCGCCGCCGCCGACCTGCGCCTGCCGCTGATCGGCCACATGTCGCTGCCGCGCCAGCTGCGCATCCTGCTGGTCGCCGCCGTCATCGGCACCGGACTGGCGGTCCTCGCGCTGTGGCAGAACGCCGCGCGCAACGCGGTGGCCGCGAGCCGGACCCGGATTGCCAGCGACGCGCTGATGCATTCGCAGCGGATCGGCAAGGCCGCGCCCAACGCGCTGCACGGCAGCGCCGTGGCCTTCGACCAGCTGCAGGAGAGCCGCAGCCTGCTCAACCGCGACCTGGCGCTGCTGGCGCACGGCGGGGAGTTCGATGGCCACCGCATCCCGGCGTCCTCGGGCGCACTCGCCGCCGAGCTGGCGCAGGTGCGCGCCATCTGGGCCCTGTCCGAGAACGCGGCAGCCGCGATCCTGAAGGCGAAACCGGCACTGACCGGCTTCCGGGACAGCCTGGAACAGGTCGACGCGGCCGCGCCCGGGCTGCTCGCGAGCGTCGACGAGGTGCTGGCGCAAAAGGCGCAGCGCGGGGGCAGCGCGCGCGAACTGACCGCGCTGGGCCGGCTGATGATGCAGGCCGGGCGCGTGTCGCGCGGCGCCGGCGAATTTTTGGTCCCGGCCGGGGCCAGGCCGGGGGCCGCGGCGCAGCTCGGCGCCGACAGCCGTGCATTGCGCGCGCTGCTCGACGGCCTGCTGGACGGCAGCGCCGCGCTTGGGCTGGCGCCGCTGCGCGAGCCCGACCTGCGCACCAAACTGGAAGCGGTCCGCGGCGGCTTCGCGCCGTACTGGCGCCTGGCCGACGCCTTCCTCGGCAACCCGGACAAGTTCGACGCCGCCCGCAACGCAGGACAGGTGGTGGCGGGCGCGAACGAGGACCTGAAAACACTGCTGGCCAGCCTGCAGCAGGACTACCGCCACGACCAGGATTCCCACGATGGCTGGTTCTGGCTGCTGGTCGCGGCGTCGGTCTTCACGCTGGCCACCGCGGGCAGCATCAGCCGCGTGATGCTGCAGGACTCGCACAACCGCGCGCGCGGCGCCGATGCGCGGCGCCAGGAGGCGGAGGCGCTGCGCCGGCTGGCCCAGGCCAAGGAAGAAGATGCCAAGGCCGCCAACGACCAGACCCAGGCTGCGATCCTGCGCCTGATGAACGAACTGCAGCAAGTGGCGGACGGCGACCTGACGGTGCACGCCACGGTGTCCGAGGACATCACCGGCGCCATCGCCGACTCGGTCAACTACACGGTCGAGGAACTGCGCGCACTGGTGCTGCGCGTGATCACGACCACCGGTCAGGTGGCGCGCGCCTCGAACGAGGCGCAGCAGGTTGCGAGCGGCCTGCTGGCGGCGGCAGGGCAGCAGTCGCGCGAAATCGAGGACGTCTCGGCCACCGTGCTGCGGATGGCCGGCGAGATCACCGAGGTGTCGGAGTCGGCCCATGAATCGGCCATCGTCGCGCGCCAGTCGGTGGCCGCGGCCGGGCAGGGGGCGGCCGCGGTGGAAGACGCGATCGCCGGCATGCACGGGATCCGCGAGCAGATCCAGGAAACCTCCAAGCGCATCAAGCGCCTTGGCGAATCGTCGCAGGAAATCGGCGAAATCACCGAACTGATTTCGGACATCACCGAACAGACCAACGTGCTGGCGCTGAACGCGGCGATCCAGGCCGCGTCGGCGGGCGAAGCGGGACGCGGCTTCTCGGTAGTGGCCGAAGAGGTCCAGCGGCTGGCGGAGCGCTCGGCCGACGCGGCCAGCCAGATCGGCGCGCTGGTGCGCACCATCCAGGCCGATACGCACGACGCCGTGGCCGCGATGGAGAAGTCGACCCAGGGCGTGGTCGAGGGCGCGCGCCTGTCCGACGCCGCCGGCGCCGCGCTGGCCGACATCTCGCGGGTGTCGAACCGGCTGGCCGAACTGATCGAGGGGATCTCGGTCGCCACCGGGCGCCAGGCCAGTTCGGCCAACGGCGTCGCCGATAATATCCAGCACATCCTGGCGGTGACCGGGCAGGCCCGGGACGGCACCGAGCAGACTGCGCAATCGATCCGCCAGCTCGCGCTGCTGGCGCAGGAACTGAAAGACTCGGTGTCGCGCTTTCGCGTCGGCGCCTGACTACAAGTATGAGCATGACGACTTCCCCGCAGGCCCAGGCCTTCGATACCGGGCCGCTGTCCTGGGTGATCGGCGAGATCCGCGACGCGCTGGCCGCCGCCGGCGCCGCCCTGCGCGAGGCCGCCGCGCGCAGCCTGCCGGCGCAGCCGACCATGCTGCTGCATGCGAAAACCCATTTGCACCAGGCCCATGGCGCGCTGCAGATGGTGGACGTGGCGGGCGTCGGCACGCTGGCCGCGGCGGCGGAGCAGGCGCTGGACCGTTTCAAGGATGGCAGGCTGGCCTGCACGGGCGCGCACGCGCAGGTCGTGACCGAAGCCTTCCAGGCGCTGTCGGAATACCTCGACGAACTGCTGGCCGGCCATCCGCCGCAGCCGATGCGGCTGTTCCCCTACCATCGCGCGCTGCAGGAGCTGCTGGGGGCCGCGAGGGTCCACCCGTCCGACCTGCTGCAGGTCGACCTGGCGGCGCCGGTCGCGCTGCCGCCGCAAGCCGTGGATGGCGCGGCGCCCGACTACCCGGCCTGCCGCGCGCGCTTCGAAAAAGCGCTGCTGGCTTTCATGAAGAGCGCCGACGCCGAAGGCCAGCGCACGCATGCGCTCGAACTGCAGGAAGCGATCGCGCCGATCGCGCGCGCCCAGCAGGAGCCGCAGGCGCGCACCTTCTGGCTGGCGATGCACAGCGTGGCCGCCCTGGCGGCGCAGGGCCAGCTCGCGAGCGACCTGTACCTCAAGCAGCTGTTTGGGCAGGTCAACCTGCAGGTGCGCCGCCTGGCGCAGGGGCAGGGCAGCCTGCCGCAAGCGATGCTGCGCGACGCCCTGTTCTTCATCGCGGCGGCGCCGGCCGGCGGCGACGGCGACGGCGCCAGCCTGCTGCGCGGCGCCTATCGCCTGGACGGCCAGGTGCCGGCCGCTTATTCCACGCCCCGCTATGGCAGGATCGATGGCGCCGCGCTGAAGCTGGCGCGCGAAGCGCTGGCGCAGGCCAAGGCCGACTGGGACCGGCTGGCGTCGAGCGCCGACGCCAGCCTGGAAGCGAGCTTCAACCACGCGCTTGCGACGCTGGGGGCGGCCAGCGACAAGCTGGGCGTGCCGGCGCTGGCGCGCCTGCTGCGCGAGCTCGCGCGCGCGGCGAACGGGTCGATCGCGGCCGGCCGCAGCGACCAGTTCAGCCTCGAGATGGCGACGGCCATGCTGTTTGTCGAACACGGCATCGACCAGGTGCGCCAGCTGCCGGAGGATTTTGCCGCGCACGCGGAAGTGGTCGGCGCGCGCCTGCTGGCGCTGGCCGCCGGCGAAACGCCGCCGCAGGCGCCGCAGTGGCGGGGCGACCTGGCGCGCCGCCTGCAGCAGGGCCAGACCGTGGCGGCACTGGCGGGCGAGATCAGGAACAGCCTGCGCCAGGTCGAGAAGCTGGTCGACCAGTTTCATGCAGGGCAGGACAGCGGCGAACCGCTGGCGCTGGCCGAGGCGCTGCTGCACCAGTTGCAGGGCGCGCTGGCGCTGCTCGACCAGGATGCCGCGATGCGCGCGGTCCGGCACGTCAAGGACGGCGTGGCCAGGCTGGCGGCCAGCCAGGACCGGCCTGCGCTGCTCGGAAACATCGCGCGCAACCTCACCGCGCTCGGCTTCTTTACCGATTTGCTGGCCCAAAACGCCGATGCGGCAAGGCGGCGCTTCGGGTTCGACGAGGCGGATGGCCTGCTGCGCGACCTGTCGTCGGGCGAGCCGCCGCCAGTGGAGTGCAAGCGTATCGGCGCACTGGAGGTCGAGCTCCCGCTGTACGACATCTACCGCGCCGAAACGGATGAATTGATGCAGGTGCTCAAGCGCGAGTTTGCCGGTTGGCGCGCCGAGCCGCAGCGGCCGGCGCCGGTGCAGGCGCTGAGGGCGGTGCATACGCTGGCCGGCGCGTCCGCGACGGTCGGCTTCGCGGCGCTGCGCGACGTCGCCGCCGCGCTCGAATCCACGCTCGAGACCCTGGCCGCGGCGTCGCCGCCGTTGGACGAGGCGCAGCGCGCCGTGCTCGAGGCGGCGCTGGAGCGCATCGACGGCATGCTGCAAGACTTTGCACGCGGCGAGCTCGCCTGCGCGCAGCCTGGCCTGGTCGCGCAGCTCGAGGCACTGCGCGAGCAGGTGGCCGTCCGGCGCGGTGCCGGCGCAGATGGCGCTGCCGATCCCGAACTGGCCCGTCGTCTCGACCAGCTGTTCGCCGCGACCTACGAAAGCCTGGTCGGGGCCGCGCCGCAGCCGGCGTCCCTGGTCGAGGAGATCGCGCCCGTACCGATAGCGGGGGCGCACGCTGCGCCGGTCGTGGCAGGCGTCGCCGCGCCCCTTGGCTTGCCGCCGCCGCTGGTGGCCGAGCCGGCCATCAGCGACGAGCTCGATCCCGACCTGCTGCCGGTGTTCCTCGAGGAGGCGAGCGACTTGTTCCCGCAGGTCGGCAATGGCCTGCGCCAGTGGCAGCAGGACCCGGCCGACAGCGCGGCCGCCCAGCAGTTGCTGCGCACCCTGCACACGGTCAAGGGCAGCGCGCGCATGGCCGGGGCGATGCGCCTCGGCCAGCACACGCACGAGCTGGAAACCCAGATCGAGAACATGGTCCATGCGGGCACGTCGTCGCAGCCCGCGTTCGACGAACTGCTGGCCAACTACGACCAGTCGCTGCTGCTGCTCGAGCAGCTGCAGCAACCGGCAGCCGGACCGGAACCGGCGCCGCCGGCCGCGCCGGTCGCGCGCACGCCGCTGGTCCGGGTGCGCGCCGACATCCTCGACCGCCTCGTCAACCAGGCCGGCGAGGTGTCGATCACGCGCTCGCGCCTCGAGAACCAGGTCGGCTCGCTGAAGACCGCGCTGTCCGATTTTTCCGAACAGCTGGCGCGCCTGCGCCGCCAGCTGCGCGAAGTCGAGATGCAGGCCGAATCGCAGATCGCCTCGCGCCTGTCGATCGCCGGCGAGCGCCAGTTCGATCCGCTCGAATTCGACCGCTTCACGCGCTTGCAGGAACTGACGCGCATGATGGCCGAAAGCGTCGGCGATGTCGCCAGCTTCCAGGACAGCCTGGCGCGCACGGTGGATAGCGCCGGCGAGGACCTGGCCGCCCAGTCGCGCCTGACGCGCGAACTGCAGCGCGACCTGATGCGGGCGCGCATGGTGCCATTCGCGAGCCTGTCCGAACGCCTGTTCCGCGTGGCCCGCCAGACCGCCAAGGAGACCGACAAGCGCGTCAACCTCGACATCCGCGGCGGCTCGGTCGAGCTGGACCGCAGCGTGCTGGAACAGATGGCCGCGCCGTTCGAACACCTGCTGCGCAACGCGATCGTCCACGGCATCGAGGGGCGCGAACAGCGGGCCGCCGCCGCCAAGGCCGACACCGGCGAGCTGCTGGTGCAGGTCAGCCAGCAGGGCAACGAAGTGGCGATCGAATTTTCCGACGACGGCGCCGGGCTGGACCTGGAGCGCATCCGCGCCCGGGCACGTTCCGGCGGACTGCTCGCGCCCGGCGCCGAGGTGTCGGACGGGGATGCCGCCAAGCTGATTTTCGAACCCGGCTTTTCCACCGCCGACGCGCTGACCGAACTGGCCGGCCGCGGGATTGGCATGGACGTGGTGCGCTCGGAAGCACTGGCCCTGGGCGGACGCGTGTCGATCGCAACAAGGCCTGGCCAGGGCGCTTGCTTCACCATCCACCTGCCGCTCACGCTCGCGGTCACGCAGGTGGTGCTGGTCGCGTGCGGCGGCAGGACCCACGCACTGCCGTCGACGCTGGTGGAGCAGGTGTTGCAGGTCAAGGACGCCGACCTCGCGGCGGCGTACAAGGCAGGCGTGCTGCAGGTGCAGGGACAGTTACTGGCGCTGCACCACCTGCGCACGCTGCTGGGCGAAGGCGCGGCGGCGGCGGGCGCGCAGGGCGAGCGTGCGTGCCCGGTCATGATCGCCAGGAGCGGGGCCGGGCGCATTGCGCTGCAGGTCGACGAGGTGCTGGGCAATCGCGAAGTGGTCGTCAAGAACATCGGGCCGCAGCTGTCGCGGATGCCGGGCGTGACCGGGGCCACCGTGCTCGGTTCGGGCGACATCGTCCTGATATTGAACCCGCTGGCGCTGGCGCAGCACGGCGCGCACCTGCGGGTGCCCGCCCGCGCGGCCGGCGTGGCGCCGCAGCCGGCCGCGCCGCGCCGCACGATCATGGTGGTCGACGACTCGCTGACGGTGCGCCGGGTGACCCAGCGCCTGCTCGAGCGCGAAGGCTACCACGTGGTGCTGGCGAAGGATGGCGTCGACGCGCTCGAGCAGATGCAGCGGGCGGCGCCGGACCTGATGGTGGTCGATATCGAGATGCCGCGCATGGACGGTTTCGACCTGGCGCGGCACGTGCGGGGAAATGAAGCGACGCAGGCGATCCCGATCGTGATGGTGACCTCGCGCACGGCGGACAAGCACCGCAACCATGCGCTGGAGCTTGGCGTGAACGCGTATTTTGGCAAGCCGTACCAGGAGCCGGTGCTGTTGGAGGCGATTGCGGACCTCCTGGTGCTGGAGTGACCGATGCTTGAACGCGTGGGCGGAAACCCGCCCACCCTACAAGTAAAGCCAAGGTCTCCTGTAGGGTGGGCGGCTTGTCCGCCCACGCGTTCTACGGACGCTTGACCACCGCGAACCGCTCCAGCGTCCGCTGCCGCGCCTCGTCATGGTCGACCATCGGGCACGGATAATCGCGCCCCAGCACCACACCCTTCGCCGCCAGCGCCAGCGGCCCCGCCGTCCACGGCGCATGGATCTCCTTGCTGTCGAGCTGCGCCAGCTGCGGCAGGTAGCGCCGGATGAACGCCCCTTGCGGATCGAACTTGTGCGACTGCGTCACCGGATTGAAAATCCTGAACCACGGCTGTGCATCGCAGCCGGTCGACGCCGCCCATTGCCAGCCGCCGTTGTTCGACGCCAGCTCGTAATCGTTCAGGCGCAGCGCGAAATAGCGCTCGCCGCGGCGCCAGTCGATCCCGAGGTCCTTGACCAGGAAGCTGGCCGTCACCATGCGCAAGCGGTTATGCATGAAGCCAGTCCGGTTCAGCTGCGCCATGGCCGCGTCGACCAGCGGATAGCCGGTGCGCCCTTCGCACCACGCCGCGAACGCCGCGTCGGCCTCCGGCCCGCTCTCCCATTCGATCGCATCGAACGCCGGCTTGAACGCATGCTCCACCACGTGCGGATGATGGAACAAGATCATCGAATAGAACTCGCGCCACACCAGTTCCGACAGCCAGACGGGCGCTCCCGCGCCGCCGGCGCCGTTCGCCACCAACTGCTGCACCGTGCGCACCAGGTGCCGTACCGAGGTGGTGCCGAAGCGCAGGTGCATCGACAGGCTTGACGTGGCGTCCAGCGCCGGGTAATCGCGGTCGGCGCCGTAGGCCGGCAATTGCGCGATGAAGCGTTCGAACAGGAGCGCGGCGCCCGTCATCCCGGCCGGCAGGGCAGGCGTGGACGATGGCCTGAAGCCAACGCCCGCCAGCGAGGGCAGCGCATGGCCGGCCGGCGCCTTTGCGAGGCGCGCCGCGTGCGGTTCGACCTGCCACGGCGCCAGCGCGGCGGGCTGCGCCGCCAGCAGTTTGAGCCACGCGTTCTTATACGGGGTGAAGACCGAAAACGGCGTCCCGCCGAGCGTCAGCACGTCGCTCTTCTCGAAGATGACCTGGTCCTTGAAGCTGTAGAGCGTGCGGCCATCGGCCCGCAGCCGCGCCGCCACTGCCGCGTCGCGCGCAATCGCCTGCGGCTCGTAGTCGCTATTGGCGAACACCGCATCCACGCCCAGCTGCGCGGCCAGGCGCGCGATTTCCTCGGCGGCGCGGCCGTGGCGCACCAGCAGGCAGCCGCCGAGCTGGCGCAGGTCGGCGTCGAGTTCGAGCAGGCTGGCGTGGATGAAGCCGACGCGCCGGTCGTCCGCCGGCAGCGGCGCCAGGATGTCGTCATCGAACACGAACACGCAATACACCTGTTGCGACGACACCAGCGCGTGGTGCAAGGCGGCATGGTCGACACTGCGCAGGTCGCGCCGGAACCAGACCAGGGAGTTGCTCAATTTCATCATTGTGTTCAGGGTCAATGCACAAAAGCACCAATTGCCTACCATTCGGGGTAGGGCACGCGCGTCCATGAGGTGCCGGCTCAAATCAGTGTAAACTATCGAAAAGCCCAATGTTGTAGTATGGATACTAGCGGTTAGTCCGAGAGAGTGCCAAGAGAGAGTACGCGTATGAAGAAGAGCAAAGTCGGCAAAACTCTACCGATGCCCGGGCTGCCGCATCAGGATAGCGAAAGTCTGGGCGCAGTCGGGCCCGCCGCTTCGGGCTTGAACCTGGCCAACCATTTTCTGATTGCCATGCCGTCGATGCAAGATCCGATCTTCGGCGGCACGGTCGTCTACATCTGCGAGCACAACGACAAGGGCGTGCTCGGGGTGGTGATCAACAAGCCGACCGACATGACCATGGAAGTGCTGTTCGAGCGCATCGACCTGCAACTGGCCGAGGGCTTGCGCAGCAGCGTCGTCGACGAGCCGATCATGTTCGGCGGCCCGGTGCAGGACGATCGTGGCTTCGTGCTGCATTCGCCGGGCGGGCGCTATTCGTCCTCGCTGTCGGTGACCGATGAAGTCGCGTTCACCACCTCGATCGACGTGCTCGAGGCGGTCGCCAACGGCGACGGCCCGCAACGCATGCTGGTCTCGATCGGCTATGCCGGCTGGAGCCCCGGCCAGCTGGAGGAAGAAATCGCCCGCAACGGCTGGCTCACGGTGGGCGCCGACGCGCACGTGCTGTTCGACCTGCCGATCGAGGAGCGCTACACCGCCGCCATCAAACTGCTGGGTATCGACCCGATGATGCTCGCTTCCGAGGCCGGCCATGCGTGACAATGGTTGACATCGTTTTCGGATTCGACTTCGGCGTCAAGCGTATCGGCATCGCGATGGGGAACACCCTGACCGGACAAGCGCAACCACTCACCGTCATCAAGGCCATCGACAACGCGAGCCGGTTCAAGCTGATCGGCGAACTGATCGAGCAGTGGCGCCCGGCCCGGCTGGTGGTCGGCGAGCCGCGCCACCCGGACGGCGCCGAACACGAGATGACCCTGCGCAGCCGCCGCTTCGCCAACCAGCTGCACGGACGCTTCAACCTGCCGGTGATACTGGTGGACGAGCGCTACTCGTCCGCCGTCATCCAGGCCAGGCGCGGCGAGATTATCGACGCCAAGGCTGCCGCAATCATTTTGCAACAATACTTTGACGACCATGCCAACATCAACTAACGACTTCGACGCCGAAGCGCTGTACCGCACGCTGCTCGAACAGGTCCGCAACGGGCTGGCGGGCGCACCGGACGCCGCCATCGTCGGCATCTACTCGGGCGGCGCCTGGCTTGCCGAGCGCCTTGCGGTCGACCTCGGGCTCGACGGGCGCCTCGGCTTCATCGACGTCTCGTTCTACCGCGACGACTACGCGAAGAAGGGCCTGCACCCGGAAGTGAAGCCGACCCAGATCGGCTTTAACGTCGACGGCGCCACCATCGTGCTGGTGGACGACGTGCTGTACACTGGCCGCACGACGCGCGCCGCGATCAACGTGCTGTTCGATTATGGCCGCCCGGCCTGCATCAAGCTGGCCGCGCTGGCCGACCGCGGCGGACGCGAACTGCCGGTAGCGGCCGATTTCGTCGGCGAGCGCATCACCCTCAAACCCGGCCAGTCGCTGGCGCTGCAGCGCACTGGCGCCGGTCAACTCTCGCTCTCGATTGAAGACGACAATGCTTAACCCGCAACTGAACAAAAACGGCGAACTGCAGCACCTGCTCACCATCGACGGGCTGCCGAAGTCGATCATCAACCACATCCTCGACACCGCGTCGAGCTTCGTCGGCATTTCCGACCGTGAGGTCAAGAAGGTCCCGCTCATGCGCGGCAAGAGCGTGTTCAACCTGTTCTTCGAGAACTCGACCCGCACCCGCACCACCTTCGAGATCGCCTCCAAGCGCCTGTCGGCCGACGTGATCAACCTGAACATCCAGGCCTCGTCCACCACCAAGGGCGAGTCGCTGCTCGACACCATCGACAACCTGTCGGCCATGCACGCCGATATGTTCGTGGTGCGCCACTCGCAGTCGGGCGCGCCGCACCTGATCGCCAAGCACCTGAACGAGAGCGGGCAGAAGGAGATCCACGTGGTCAATGCCGGCGACGGGCGCCATGCGCACCCGACCCAGGGCCTGCTCGACATGTACACGATCCGCCACTACAAGAAGGACTTCACCAACCTGACGGTGGCGATCGTCGGCGACATCCTGCACAGCCGGGTGGCGCGCTCGGACATCCACGCGCTGACCACGCTGGGCGTGCCGGAAGTGCGCGCGATCGGCCCCCACACGCTGCTGCCGGGCGGCCTCGAGCAGATGGGCGTGCGCGTCTTCACCGACATGGACGAAGGCCTGAAGGGCGTCGACGTGATCATCATGCTGCGCCTGCAGAACGAGCGCATGTCGGGCGCGCTGCTGCCGTCGGCGCAGGAGTATTTCAAGAGCTATGGCCTGACGCCGGAGCGGCTGGCGCTGGCCAGGCCGGACGCGATCGTGATGCACCCGGGCCCGATGAACCGCGGCGTCGAGATCGACTCGGCGGTGGCCGACGGCCCGCAGGCGGTGATCCTGCCGCAGGTGACCTTCGGGATTGCGGTGCGGATGGCGGTAATGAGCATTTTGGCGGGAACCCACGGATGAAACTACATATCAAGAACGGGCGCCTGGTCGACCCGGCGAACGGCAT
>JBJMVW010000150.1:0-8592 GCA_045810465.1 Massilia sp.
GTCTTCCACGCGCAGCAGGTTCTCGCGCGTGTCCGACAGCCGGTTCTCGGTCTCGCGGCGGCGCTCCTTGTACTTCGAGACGCCGGCGGCCTCCTCGAGGAACACCCGCAGCTCTTCGGGGCGCGACTCGATGATCCGGGCGATCATGCCCTGGCCGATGATGGCGTAGGCGCGCGGCCCGAGGCCGGTGCCGAGGAAGATGTCCTGGATGTCGCGCCGGCGCACCGGCTGCCCGTTGATGAAATAGGTGGAGGTGCCGTCGCGCGTGAGGGTGCGCTTGACCGCGATCTCGGCGTACTGGCCCCACTGGCCGGCCGCCTTGCCGGCGCTGTTATCGAACACCAGCTCGACCGACGCGCGGCCAGCCGGCTTGCGGTGGGTCGAGCCGTTGAAGATCACGTCCTGCATCGACTCGCCGCGCAGCTCGGAGGCTTTCGATTCGCCCAGCACCCAGCGCACCGCATCGATGATGTTCGACTTGCCGCAGCCGTTCGGCCCAACCACGCCAACGAGCTGCCCCGGGACCTGGAAATTGGTGGGATCGACAAAAGACTTGAACCCCGACAATTTGATGGAGGATAGTCGCACGTTGCTAGAGAAGCTTCCTGGGAATCGTCAAAGGCTGAATCATACCATCTGTTGCTTGCATATCGGCTAAGTGCAAATGTAGCCGAAAAGCACTTTCTCGGCCGGGCACGGCGGGACGTAGCGCCAGGGTGCAGGTTCCCAGCTGGCGCGCAGGTATGGGCGGTCCTGGTTCGACAGCGCCAGTGCCAGCGCGGTCACCCATTGGTGCGCGCTGGGCGGCTCGGCTTTCGGCAACAACAGCATGGCCAGCGCGAGCGCCAGCAGCAGGGGTTTGGGTGCGCCGCGCCGGTTGGCATACGCGCGCCAGAAGAACAGCAGCGCCGCCGCCAGGCCCAGGCCGCAGCCGAGCACCGCCTCCGCAGGAGAATGCGCGCCCACCTTGATCCGCGCCAGGGCAACCGCGGCCGCCAGCAGCACGCCGAACGCCACCGCGGGCATGCGCAGCCGGGCGGGCCGGCGTTCCAGCAGCAGGAACACGGCCACCGGGTAGACGGCGGCGGCGCGCGTCGCGTGGCCGGAAAAGCCGGTGAAGTCCAGCCCGCGCAGGCCGATGCCCCAGCCGATGAAGGCGACCTGGCTGGCCACCGCGACCAGCATCGCGGCGCAGAACAGCAGGCACCAGGCCATCGCAAGGCGCCAGCAGCGCGCGCCGACCAGCCAGGCGGCGATCGCCAGCGCAATCAGTGCGGTGACGTTCAGTCCACCCAGCGCCGAAATGTGTGACCACCAGACCATGTTTCCACTTTGAGGAGCACGCCACCGTGGCGTACCGGACTATAACGCAGCGCGGCCGTTTGCGAAACGGCCGCGCTGGCGCCGACGCCACTGCGCTTGGGGAGCGAGCAGGAACCGCAGTTTTCCGGGGCGCCGGCCGGCCCGGGCCGCGGCTGCGTGAAATGGCTACGGGCATCTTTTCCCTTGTCCTGGATCAATGGCGCCTAGGCGACGTTTCCATAAGATAACTGAATGCCTCCGCTCCCTGCCGGAAACCTTGCAAAACAATGAGGAATCGATCATGAGATCCATCCGTCAGCTGGAAACCAATACCAAGATTTATGCCGCGGTCGGGCTGCTGTTCTGCCTGGGCGGACTGATGGCCGCCTGGCTGCTGGTGCAGCTGGGCGACATTAGCGAACTCGGCGCCAGGCTGGGCCACAAAGGTGGCGCCGCCCTCGCCGGCCAATTGAACCTGCAGCTAGGAACAATCCGCACCTGGGCTGTCGTCTACCTGGCGGGCGAACTGGGCTTCGCAGTCATGCTGGGCCTGTGGCTCGCGGCCGAAATCGCGCGGCCGATCCACGCAGCGGTACTGGTCGCGCGGCGCGTGGCGGACGGCGACCTGCGGGTGCGCGCCGACAACGAAGGCGTCGGCGAGTCGGGCCAGTTGATGCGGGCGATGCGCGAGATGACCGACAAACTGGTGGCGATGATCGTCAACGTGCGTTCCGGGACCGAGCTGATCGCCGGCGCATCGGACGAAATCGCCACCGGCAGCATGGACTTGTCGGCCCGTACCGAGCAGCAGGCCGCCTCGCTCGAGGAGACCGCCTCGTCGATGGAGGAACTCACCGCGACCGTCAAGCAGAACGCCGACCACGCGCACCAGGCCAGCAAGCTGGCGATCTCGGCGTCGGAGGTGGCGGTCAAGGGCGGTGAAGTCGTGGCCGAAGTGGTTGGCACGATGGCCTCGATCAACGACTCGTCCAAGCGGATCGCCGAGATCATCGGCGTCATCGACGGGATCGCGTTCCAGACCAACATCCTGGCGCTGAACGCGGCGGTGGAGGCGGCGCGCGCCGGCGAACAGGGGCGCGGCTTCGCCGTGGTCGCCTCCGAGGTGCGCAGCCTGGCCCAGCGCTCGGCCGCGGCGGCCAAGGAAATCAAGGCGCTGATCGACGATTCGGTCGAGAAGGTCAGCGCCGGCACCGAACTGGCCGACAAGGCCGGCAACACGATGCACGAGGTGGTTACCAGCGTCAAACGCGTGACCGACATCATCAGCGAAATCGCCGCCGCCAGCGCCGAGCAGACGGCAGGCATCGAGCAGGTCAACCAGGCGATTGCGGCGATGGACCAGGCGACCCAGCGGAACGCGGCGCTGGTCGAGGAATCGGCCGCCGCCGCGGCCACGATGCGCGAGCAGGCCGGTGGCCTGGGGCGCGTGATCGGCGCGTTCGTGCTCGGGTCGGAACACACGGCCAAGCCTGTCGCGCAGGTGCACCTGGTTGCAAGCACGGCGCGCAAGGCGCCCCCGGCCAGGGCGCCCGCCGCGGCCAGGCCGGCCGGGGTGAAACCGGCGCCGGTGACGCGGCCGGGCTTGCGGGCCACCGGGGCTGAACCGCGCAAGGCGCCTGCCCCTGCTGCGTCCGGTGCGCCTCGTCGCGCCGCCGTTAAACCGGATGTGGACTGGGAGGAATTCTGACCGGCTGTTTGCCGTCGGCAGAAAATTTCGAGAGTAAAACATTCTTTATTAGTAGGAGCGTGTCCTACACAAGCTCAGGCGATGATCCGATACCGATTCAACAGTTCGGCTCGCATGATTGCACCACCGGAAACGCTACTGAAAAAATATTTTTCAGCGGCATCGGCGAGTAGGACATTTTCAAACTTTGAAAGGAATGAACATGAACTCGAATAGCAAATCGGGCAACCAGGGCGGCAATCACGCGCAACACGTTGAAGCTGGCCGTCAAAGCCACAAGAATGATGGCAACAAGCAGTCGGCATCGTCCGGCTCGGGCTCGGGTTCGGGCATGCGTGGCGGCACCCGCGAGCAGCACGCTGAGGCTGGCCGCCAGAGCCACAAGAACGACGGCAACAAGCAGTCGGGTTCGGGCTCGTCGGGCTCGGGCACCCGCGGTGGCACTCCCGAGCAGCACGCCGAGGCAGGCCGCCAGAGCCACAAGAACGACGACAAGCGCTAAGCTCGCCTGATCGCTGGACGGCGCCGTGTTTCCGGGCGCCGTCATACAGTTGCCACACAGGAAACGACAAAAGAGCCTCACGCGGCCCCGCCGACGAGAGGCTCTTTTCTTTTAAATAGGGTCAGAGTCGAATTAATCAGCAATGTTTAATCTCTAAAAATGGGGTCAGAGTCGAATTAATCAGCAATGTTTAATTTCAGAAATTGTTTCAGGGCCGAGTGCGCCGATTTGATGCGACTCGTCAATATTCCAATTAATTCGACTCTGACCCTATTTATTAAGTGGGGTCAGAGTCGAATTGATCGGTAATCTTTAATCACAGAAATTGTTTCACGGCCGAGTGCGCCGAATTGTGGTGCGACTGGGCAAGATTCCAATTAATTCGACTCTGACCCTATTTCTGGTCAATGATTATCTGAAATATTCCAATTAATTCGACTCTGACCCTATTTTTGGGTTTAGATATTGCGCAGGGCGGCGCCCTTGGGCGGGGAGAAGTCGGCGATGTCGTTGATGAGGCCGGCTATCTTGGCGTCGCGGGAGTTCAGGTGCAGGTCGGAGTACTGGTGGATCGCCCACTGCTCGGGCGTCAGCTCGACGTGCTTGCGCAGGATCGATTCGGTGCGCGCGTCGTCCGCCCGCAGGCCTTCGACGATGATCGACAGCGCCTCCGGCCGCGAACCCGGCGAGGCCGTCGCGTGCGACTTGTGGACCATGAAGCGCGCAGTCTCGCTGGCGTAGCGGCGCGAACCAGCCAGGAACAGGATCACCGCGATCGATGCGACCGCGCCACCGTTGTACATGATGAAGTTGATGGGCGAGTTCGCCATGAAGTTGTACAGGCACAGCCCGTCGCTGACGTAGCCGCCGTTCGATTGCAGCATCACGTGCGCCGTCTCGATCCCGTCCTCGGTCATGCTCGCCGCCGCCTCGAACACACGATGCACCATGTCGCTGTTCACGTCTCCCGACAGCGTGAAATAGGCTTCTTTCTGTTGTTTTGCTTGGTCTTGGCTCATAGTTCTGTCCTGCCCCAAAAAGTGTAGAACAAGTTTAACAAATCAGGCGGCTAGAGCCTGCACGACCGCACGCCAACAGTGCGCCCCCTGCCACAGCGGCCGCCCGGGGCCGCCCGCGCCACGCGCGCGCCATGACAGGCCCCGGCGCCGGTTGACAGTCACGCCCTGCTGACATATCCTCCACAGTCTTGATCGGGAGAGGGCAGGATCAGCTGCCGCCGAAGGGGCATCACCCAAAAACTCTCAGGCAAAAGGACCGGTCAGGGGGCGGCAGCGCACAGCGCGGCCGGTCAACTCTGGAGAGCGGCCGCGGCGCTATGCCGACGGTCCACCGAAGGGGCAGGCGGTTCTTCCGCTATCTCTCAGGTACCAAGGACAGAGGGGCGCGACGCGCACGCCAGGCCGCACCGGCCAGCCGTGCCTGCATCCCTTCATCCAACCTGAGGATTTCATGACGCTCAAAGCGACCCCGCTCAATTCCGCACACCGCGCCGCCGGCGCCAAGATGGTCGATTTCGGCGGCTGGGACATGCCCGTCAATTACGGCTCCCAGATCGAGGAGCACAACGCGGTGCGGACCGACGCCGGCATGTTCGACGTGTCGCACATGTGCGTGGTCGACCTCGAGGGCGCGAACGTGCGCGCATTCCTGCGCGGACTGCTGGCCAATAATGTCGACAAGCTGCAGGCGCCGGGCAAGGCGCTGTACTCGTGCATGCTCAATCCCCAGGGCGGCGTGATCGACGACCTGATCGTCTACTTCTTCAGCGAGAACTGGTTCCGCCTGGTGGTCAACGCCGGCACCGCCGAGAAGGACGTGGCCTGGATCCGCGAGCAGAACGAGGCCACCGGCAGCGGCCTGGCCATCACCCCGCGCCGCGACGGCGCCAACCCGATCGCCCTGATCGCAGTCCAGGGCCCGAACGCGCGCGCCAAGGCCTGGCAGGTGCTGCCGACCACGCAGGCCGCATCGGAGCAGCTCAAACCCTTCAACGCCGTCATCGTCAAGGACACCGCCTTCGGCGAGGTGATGGTGGCGCGTACCGGCTACACCGGCGAGGACGGCTTCGAACTGGCCTTCCCCGCTTCGCAGGCCGAAGCGCTGTGGAACGCGCTGGCGGCGGCCGGCATCAAGCCGGCCGGCCTGGGCGCGCGCGACACGCTGCGCCTGGAAGCCGGCATGAACCTGTACGGCCAGGACATGGACGACAACGTGAGCCCGCTCGACGCCGGCCTGGCCTGGACCGTCGACCTGGTGGCCGAGCGCGACTTCATCGGCAAGGCGGCGCTGCAGCGCGACGGCCAGAAGGCCAGCTTCGTCGGCCTGATCCTGCGCGAAAAAGGCGGCATCCTGCGCGCGCACCAGAAGGTCGTCAGCGCGGCCGGCAACCTCGGCGAGATCACCAGCGGTACCTTCAGCCCGACCATGCAGCAGGCGATCGCGCTGGCGCGCGTGCCGCTCGACGTGGCCATCGGCGACACCGTGCATGTCGAGATCCGCGACAAGAAGCTGGCCGCCAGCGTGGTCAAGCTGCCGTTCGTCCGCAACGGGAAGATCCTCGCGGCCTGATTCCGGCATCACCAGAACAATAATCTTTATACTTACGCGTCACCCACATTAGGAGCCACACATGAACATCCCAGCCGACCTGAAATACACCGAATCCCACGAGTGGGTCCGTGCCGAAGCCGACGGCACCCTCACCGTCGGCATCACCGAGTACGCGCAGGACGCGCTGGGCGACATCGTGTTCGTCGAGCTGCCGAAGGTGGGCAAGTCGTTCACCGCCGGCGACGACGCCGCGGTGGTCGAGTCGGTCAAGGCCGCCAGCGACATCTACGCTCCGGTATCGGGCACCGTGGTCGCGGTCAACCAGCCGGTGGCCGACGCGCCGGACTCGATCAACGCCGATGCTTACTCGGCATGGCTGTTCAAGCTGCAGCCGGCCGATGCGAATGCGATCAACGGGCTGCTCGACGCCGCCGCCTACGGCAAGGCCACCGACAATCATTGATCCAGCCGGCCGGCGCACGCATCGCTGCCTGCGCCGGTTTTGGTTTGACAAGCGCCGGCAGGCCCGGCGCGAGGTTTTCTCCGACTAGCGCGACATCGTCGTTCCCGCGCAGGCGGGAACCCAAGGTTGCGTGCCGACTACGCAACGAACTTGGATTCCCGCCTTCGCGGGAATGACGGGTTCTCTGACTTAATGGGTTCCCGCCTGCGCGGGAACGACGCCCTGAACTTCTTTGCCCTCCTACCATGACCCGCTCCAGCCTGACCCAACTTGAAGCACGCGGCGCCTTCATCCCGCGCCACATCGGCCCGTCCGATTCCGAACAGGCAGCCATGCTGTCGACCCTTGGCTACGCCTCCCGCGCAGAACTGATCGAGGCGGTGGTGCCGGCCAATATCCGCAAGAAGAGCAAGCTGGAACTGGGCCAGTTCTTCGAGCCGCTGCCCGAGCAGGCAGCGCTGGCGAAGCTGAAAGCGCTGGCGTCGAAGAACAAGGTCATGAAGTCGATGATCGGCCAGGGCTATTACGGCACCCACACCCCTGCCGTCGTCCTGCGTAACATCTTCGAAAACCCGGCCTGGTACACCGCCTACACACCGTACCAGCCCGAGATCTCGCAGGGCCGCCTGGAAGCGATCCTGAACTTCCAGCAGGTCGTCACCGACCTCACCGGCATGGGCATCGCCAACTCGTCGATGCTCGACGAAGGCACCGCCGCCGCCGAAGCGATGACGCTGATCCAGCGCGTCGGCAAGTCGGCGTCGAAGGTGTTCTACGTGGCCGACGACGTGCTGCCGCAGACCCGCGAAGTGGTCGAGACCCGCGCCAGGCCGCTCGGCGTCGAGGTGCGCACGGTCGCGGCCAGCGACGTGGCGAACCTGGACCAGGGCTGCTTCGGCGTGCTGCTGCAGTACCCGGGCGTGAAAGGCGAAGTGCGCGATTACGCCGCGGCCGTCGAGAAGCTGCACGCGGCCGGCGCGATGGTGGTGGTTGCCGCCGACCTGCTGGCGCTGACCCTGCTGGCCCCGCCGGGCGAATGGGGCGCCGACGTGGTGGTCGGTAACAGCCAGCGCTTCGGCGTCCCGCTCGGTTTCGGCGGCCCGCACGCAGGCTACATGGCGACCCGCGACGAATACAAGCGCAGCATGCCGGGCCGCCTGGTCGGCGTCACCATCGATGCACAGGGTAACCAGGCCTACCGCCTGGCGCTGCAGACCCGCGAGCAGCACATCCGCCGCGAAAAGGCGACCTCCAACATCTGCACCGCGCAGGTGCTGCTGGCCGTGATGGCGTCGATGTATGCGGTCTACCACGGCCCGCAAGGCCTGGCGCAGATCGCGCAGCGCGTGCACCGCTACACCGGCATCCTCGCCGCCGCGGTCACGCAGCTCGGCTACCAGCTGGCCAACACCACCTTCTTCGACACGCTGACCGTCGCGACCGAGCGCGCCGCCGAACTGCACGCGACCGCCATCGAGAACGGTATCAACCTGCGCAAGGTCGACGCCGGCCATATCGGCATTTCGCTCGACGAAACCACCACCCGCGAGGACCTCGCGCTGCTGGTCTCGATCTTCGCCAGCGGCGCCGCCAAGGCGCAGCCAGTCGACATCGACGCGCTCGACGCCGCCGCGCAGGCCGCCTTCCCGGCCCAGTTGGCGCGCACCAGCGCCTACCTGACGCACCCGACCTTCAACCGCTACCACGCCGAGCACGAAATGCTGCGCTACCTGCGCAGCCTGGCCGACAAGGACCTGGCGCTGGACCGCACCATGATCCCGCTCGGCTCGTGCACCATGAAGCTGAACGCGACCTCCGAGATGATCCCGGTCACCTGGCCCGAGTTCTCGAACATCCACCCGTTCGCGCCGGACGAGCAGACCGTCGGCTACCGCGAGATGATCGGCCAGCTCGAGGACATGCTGTGCGCGGTGACCGGCTACGCCGCCATCTCGCTGCAGCCGAACGCCGGCTCGCAGGGCGAGTACGCGGGCCTGCTGGTAATCCAGAAGTACCACCAGTCGCGCGGCGAAGGCCACCGCAACA
>JBJMVW010000151.1:0-1876 GCA_045810465.1 Massilia sp.
ACCGCTCAGCGGAAGCTCAGCGCCGCGGTCAGGTCGCCGGGCGGACGGGCACCGCGCGCTTCGAATGCCGCGTTGCGCTCGGCCAGGCCTTCCAGCAGCGGCAGGTCGTGCAGCCGCGTGATCAGGCGCAGCACCGAGGTGGTGTCGTAGAAGTTGTGGTCGACCGCGCCCTTCTTGGCGTGCGGCGACACCACGATCGCGGGCACGCGCGAACCCGGGCCCCAGCGGTCGCCTTTCGGCGGCGCCACGTTGTCCCACCAGCCGCCGTTCTCGTCGAAGGTAATCACGACCACCATGTCCTTCCACTGCGGCGACTTCTTCAGGTGCTCGATCACGTTGGCCACGTGGGCGTCGCCAGACTCGATGTCCGAGTAGCCGCCGTGCAGGTTCAGGTTCCCCTGCGGCTTGTAGAACGCCACCGCGGGCAACTTGCCGGCGACCGCGTCGGCGATGAATTTGTTCGAAATCGGGCTGTCCCCGAGGCCGCCGTCGCGCAGGTGCTCGGCCCGCGCCCTGGTGCCGGGCGCGAACTGCCGGAAATAGTTCAACGGCTGGTGGTGGTGCTGGAAGTTTGGCTTCGACCCTTCGCCACGCTTGTCCAGCGCCGCCTGCCACGCGCCGGCATACCAGGCCCAGCTCACACCCTTGGCCGACAACAGGTCGCCGATCGTGTCGTAGGTCTGCGGCGGGCATACCGACGGGTCCAGCGGGTCAGCCGCCATCGGATCGCCGCCGGGGGCCGGGCGCACCCAGCTCGGCTGGTACGGCGGCGCCATCGTGTTGACGGTGTAGCCGTCGGGCGAAATCGTGCCGTTGTTGACGAACTTCGGCTTGCCTTCCAGCGCCGACTTCGGCGACTCGGGCGCCACCGCCAGGCGATAGCCGGTCGGGCCGTCTTCGAGCACGGCGATCTTCTTGTGGGCGGGGGTCGAGGCGGCGTTGAAGTACTCGGGCGTGCGGCCGCTGATCAGGAACTGGTGGTTCAGGTACGAGCCGCCGAACGCCGCCATGAAGAAATTGTCGCACAGCGTGTATTCGCGCGCGATCTGCCACAGGCCCAGGTTCTTTTGCGTTTCGCCGTAGTAGCCCATGACCATGCCGCCGCTGTCCGCCCAGGCCACGAAGCCGTCGTTCTTGCCGCCGTTGATCTGCATCTGGTTCTGGTAGAACAGGTGCCACAGGTCGCGCGTGACCAGGCCTTCCGGCAGCGGCGCTCCTTTCGTGTCGGTCAGCCTGAACGGCGCGTTCGGCAGGTCCTTGATGTCGTCCTCGCGCACCAGGTAGTCCGTGCCGCCGATGTTCTGGCGCGCCGGCACCATCCCGCCCCACACTTTCGGCAACGTTGGCAGCACCGAGCCGTCGCGGTCTTTCTGGGCAGTGCTTGACACCGGCAGCTCCGCCAGCGGCTGCGCCACGCCGGGGAAGTTCGCAAACAGGTTATTGAAGCTGCGGTTCTCGAGGTAGATCACGACCACGTTCCTGACGTGCGCTTTCAGCTTGGCGTCGAGCGAACCTTTGACCGCCTTGGCATGTTTCGCCGGCGCGGCCTCGCTTACCGCCGGCAGGCTGCCCGCCAGGCCGACCGCTGCCGCGGCCTGGAAAATCCGCCTGCGCGATGGTTTCTCGGGAAGGTCAGCCTGCGGCTCGTCTTTCTCGTGGTCCTGCACTCGCATCTCCTGGAATTTCTATCGGTCAACAACCGGGAGACGTGATTATCAATGCTTTTTGCTGGCAGGAACAGGAAAATTGGGCACCCGCGGACTGTCAGCCGATCTCTGCGGATGACGTCGCTGCAGCCATGCGCCGTCAAACGCCTGTCACATTTCGAGGCCAAAATTGCGGTGCTCCCAGGAACAGCACCCATCGGCAGCGCAAG
>JBJMVW010000152.1:0-45275 GCA_045810465.1 Massilia sp.
GAGCGCCGCGGCCAGCATCGCCGCGTCGCGGTAGCCGCGCAGGCCCCAGAAGTCGTCCCAGTACGAGTGCATCGGCTTGGCCGAATAGCCTTCGTGGCTGATCGATGCCGGCAGCAGGCCGTACAGCGCTTCCTTCCCCGGCGCCTGGTTGGCGGCGCTGCGTTCGGACTGGCGCTGCTGCTCCATGTAGGCCGCCGCGCCGGCCACATGCGGCCACAGCTGCCCGAGCAGCGCCCGGTCTTGCGTATAGCGCCACAGCTCGGCGGCGAGGAAGATGAACTCGCCCTGGCTGTCGTTTTCGGGCACCGGATCGGAGCCGCGGCGGTCGACGCAGCACGGCACCTTGCCGTTTTCGAACTGGTAAGGCGCGAACCAGCGCGCATAGTCGCGCGCGACCGCATCGTTCCCGAGCCGCAGCATCGCTTCGGACATCATGGCGCCATCCCGAATCCACGAGCGCGCGTAGGAGCGCGTTCCGGGCATCAGCGCGGGCCCGGCGCGCGTCATCAGCATGTGCGCGAGCGAGGATCGGACCGTGTCGACCAGTTGCCGGCCCTCGGGCGGTACCCGCAGCGTGACCTGGTTCAGGCGCTTGCGCCAGCCGTCCGCGACCTCGTCCTGTGCCGCTTGCAGCCAGGCGGGCGATGCGGCGCCCTCGGGCAGCACGGCGGCGCCGGCCAGGGGCACGACCAGGCCGACCGATGCGCTGGCGCGCGGCGCCAGGTGGAAGTCGTACGCCAGCGCCCCGGACGCGAAGCCGAATGGGTCGTCGGTGCTGCGCTTTGCGCTCCAGCCGTCACCGGCCAGGCGCGCCGGAATCGCATCGCTGTCGAACGACGCGGCGCCCACGGCGTCGGGCTGGCGTGGCGCGAACACCCGCGGCTTGCCGTTGACCTCGAAGTGGCCGCCCTTCCATGCGATCGACTCGATCCGGCTCACGCCCGGCGGCGTGTTCAGGAACTGCATCGGCGGGTTGACCTGGAACGGCCGCAGCGCCAGCACCAGCCGCAGCTTGCGCGCCCGGTCGCCGTCATTGCGCAGTTCGTACCGGGCCACCAGTTGCGATTGCTCCGGCGTGCCGCGAGCAAAGGCGACGGTGTGCAGCTGCCAGCCTGGCGCCTTCCAGGTCACGCAGGGCAGCGGCAGGTAGCCTTCGCGCAGCGACTGCTCCGTCTTCACGTCCGCCCAGCTCACGACCTTGCCGCCATCGACCACGAACGGTTCGATCGAAAAGCCGCCTCGTGCGACTTCGAGCGCGCCGTCCTCGGAAAACAGGCCGGTCTCGCGGCCGCCGTCGACGCCGAGCACCGTCCAATAACTCTGCTGGCCGGACATGCCGCGCGGGTAGCGGCCCGGCGGCGCCTCCTTTGCAAGCGCCTGGATGAACGCGTTGGCCGAGGCCCCGAACTCGAGCGGCTTCACCTCCAGCCGTTCGATGCGGTAGTGCCGGCCGGGGCCGGCGTGCATCGCCACGCGCAGGTAGCGGCTTTCGCTCTCGGTGAGCAGGATCGGATCGATGCCGCCGTCGCCATCGCTAACCCGCCGAACAGTGCGCCAGCTGGCGCCGTCGTCGGACAGCGCGATATCGTAACGGCTGGCGTGGGCGCCAGCGCCCCAGTGCAGCGCCAGGCCGCCGAACTCGCGCGGCCGGCCAAAGTCGATCGCCAGCCGCTGTTCGCCGCCGCCGTCACTCGACCATCCCGCCGCGCCTTCGAGCAAGGCAGGCGCCGGCTGGCCGGAACTGGCCGACAGCGTTGGCACAGGCATCGGCCCCGCAGCGGTCAGCTGGCGGATCGACAGGTCGTCGATGACCACGCTGCCGCGCCCGCCGTCATGGCCGGTGCTGATCACGAATTCGAGGTGCTCGATGTGGCGCAGCGCCTGGTCCTTCGCCGGCCCCCAGGCAAACGCGATGTGGCGCTTCTTGAAGGTGTACTTGCGCCATTCGCGTGAAAGCTGGAAGTCCGGCCGGCTGACCCACCACACGTTTTCGCCGCTGCCGTCGACCAGCTTGAGCTCGAAGTTGTTCAGCGGCGCATCGGCGCGCATCCAGAACGAGATTTCGTATTCGCCATCGAAGTCGAGCGGCAGGTCGCGCCGCGCGGCGGCATAGCCCGACGTCGTGCCGAGGTCGAAATCGATGCGCATGCCCTGCCCGCCGCGGCCCGGCTCCTGCCGCAGCGCGCCCTTGACGCCGTCGGACACCACCAGCTTCCACGCCAGCGGTTGGTCGAAATCGTCCAGCACCCGTTCCTGCGCCGAGGCGCCCGTGGCCAGCAGCAGCGCGGCCACGCCCGCAAGATAGCGCCGCGTCATCCCTTCACGCTTCCCATCAAGAGTCCCTGGAGGTAGTAACGCTGCAGCCCGAGGAAGATCAGCAGCACCGGCACGATGGTCAGCACCGAACCGGCCATCATCAATTCGTTGTCCTGTACGTGCTCGTTCGACAGCATCGCCAGCGCCACCGGCAAGGTGTACATGTCCTTGTCGGTCAGGACGATCAGCGGCCACATGAAGTCGTTCCAGCTGCCGAGGAAGCTGAAGATGGCCAGCGTGACCAGGATCGGCGACAGCAGCGGCAGCACGATCGAGCGGAAGATGCGCAATTCGCTGGCGCCGTCCAGCCGCGCCGCTTCGAGCAAGGCGTCGGGGATGGTCAGCGCGTACTGGCGCACCAGGAAGATGCCGAAGATGCTGGCCGCCGCCGGCACCAGCACGCCGATGAAGGTGTTGACCAGTCCAAGCTCCTTCAGGATCAGGAACAGCGGCAGCATCGCGACCTGCCCCGGGATCACCAGCCCGCCGAGCAGCAGGCGGAACACGCGCTCGCGCCCACGGAAGCGCAGCTTGGCGAAGGCGTAGCCGGCGCCCACATTAAACAGCAGCGACAGCAAGGTGGCGCCCAGCGCCAGCAGCAGGCTGTTGACGAAGTAGCGGCCGATGCCGGCATTCGCGAACAGTGTGTGATAGTTGGCCAGCGTGGCCTGCTGGGGAAGCAGCGGCGGCGGAAAGTGACTTGCCTCGCCGGGCGCCATGAACGACACCGCCACCATCCACAACAGCGGGAACACGGCGGCCACGCCGCCGAGCGCCAGCAGGATATTCACGATCGTGCGCGTGGACGCCGATCTCGAACGCAGGCTCATTCTTCCAATCCCCTTCCCGCAAAGCGCATCTGCAGCAGCGTCACGCCGAACATCAGCACGAACAGCACGAATGCCACGGCCGTCGCGCTGCCCAGGTTCCACCACTTGAAGCCCTGCTCATACATGAAGTACAAGACGCTGACGGTGCTTTGCAGCGGCCCGCCCTGCGTCATCACGTAGGGCTCGGCGAACAGCTGGAAGTAGCCGGTCATGGTCAGGATGCTGACCATGAACATCGTCGGCGCCAGCGCCGGCAGCGTGATATGGCGCAGCATCGCGAAGCGGCGCGCGCCATCCAGCTCCGCCGCCTCGTACAGGTCGGCCGGGATGCTTTGCAGGCCGGCGAGGAAGATGATCATGTTGTAGCCGAAGTTCTTCCAGACCGCGAAGATGACGATCGCCGGCATCGCCAGGTGCGGATCGCCGAGCCAGTCGACCGGGTCGATGCCGAGGCTCGCGAGCGCGTAGTTGATGAAGCCATAGCGGGTGTGGTACAGATAGCGCCAGATCACGGCCACCGCCACCATCGAGGTCACCACCGGCGCGAAGAACACGGTGCGAAACAGCGGCTTGAACCACGCCAGCTTCGAATTGATCAGCAGTGCCGCGCCGAGCGAGGCGACGATCGACAGCGGCACCCCGGCCGCGACGAACACCAGCGTGTTCCACAGCGCCTTCCAGAACAGCGGCGTGCGCAGCAGCTGCAGGTAGTTGTCGAGGCCGACGAAGCGCAGGTTCTGCAGGCTGGCCAGCGCGTACAGGTCGAAATCGGTGAGGCTGAGCACCAGCGCCGCGCACACCGGCACGAAGAAAAACAGCGCGATCACGATCAGCGCGGGGGCGGCCAGCAGCCAGGCGGCGCGCCGGGTCTTCATGAACGGTCCCCATGGCGCAGCATCCAGCGCCGTTTCTCGAGGATGCGATCGGCGCGCGCATCGAGTTCGGTCACGGCCTGGTCGACGCTCATCCGGCCCGCCACCAGCGCCTCCGTCACCAGCCGCATTTCGGTCGCGATGCGTTCCCACTCCGGCACCTTGGGTGGCGACTTGGCCCGTTCGAGCTGGTTGCGGAACGCGGCGACATACGGATCGTTCGCCAGCTGCCGGTCGTTCCACGCGCTGCGGCGTGGCGGCAGGTTGCCGGTCATTTCGTAAAACCGGTGCTGCACCGACGGCTGCGACAAGTAGTCGATGACCTGCCATGCCTCGTTCTTGTGGCGCGAGCGTTCGAACACCACCAGGCTCGAACCGCCCGCACTGGAAGCGCCGGGACCGGTCGGCCCGGGCAGCGGTGCGGTCATCCAGATGTCCTGCTTGTCGGCGGGCAGGCGGCGCTTGAATTCGCCGATGTTCCAGGGTCCGGAGATATAAAACGAATAGTAGCCCTTGGCGAATTCGTCCCATACGTTGGAGATCTGGGTGTTCGAGACCGCCGGCGACCACTTGTTGCGGAACATGTCGACATAAAACTGCAGGGTGCGCCGGAATTCGGCGCTGCGGAAGTTACCGTAACGGTCGCCGTCGCGCAGCAGCGGCGTTTGCTGCTGCAGGGCCAGCGCCAGCAGCGGCTCGAATTCGTTCAGGGGCAGCAGGATGCCGTAGTCCCGGGGGCTGCGGCGCTTGAGCGCGGCCAGCACACGCGTCCATTCGGCCCAGTCCACTGGCGCCGCGGCGAAGCCGGCCTGCGCCAGCAGGTCGCGCCGGTAGTAGATCAGGCGCGTATCGACGTACCACGGCACACCGTACAGCGAGGCGCCGATGCGGTTCGATTCCCAGATGCCCTGGAAGTAGTCGTCGGCCGGCACGCCGCCGGGGCGGCCAACATAGCTTTGTAGCGGAGCGAGCGAACCGAGCGCCGCGAATTGCGAGATCCAGGTGTTCCCGAGCTGGCACAGGTCGGGCGTGACGTCGCCGGCGAAGGCGGTCAGCAGCTTTTCCTGGGCCGAGGTCCATGGCAGCTGCTGCACCTCGACGCGGATATCCGGGTGGGTGCGTTCGAAGTCGTCCAGCAGTTCGCGCACGACCTCGCCCTCGCGCCCCATGGCCCAGAAGCGCAGCACCACCGGGCCGCTTTCGTGCCGGGTACACGCGGACAGCAGGCAGGCCAGCGCGGCCGCGCACAGCAGCGCCACCCAACCCCTGGCTGCTCTTCCTTGCTTCACTTCGCGCTGTTCCGGTCCAGCCAGCCGCCGCTGAAGCCGGCCTTGAGCAGGCCCGCCCGGATGTACTGGTTGGTGCGCATCGCGCGCCACACCGCGTCGTCGCGGTAGTTGGCGATCATCGCGACGATCGGACCCTGGTCGATGCCAAGGTAATCGCCGTCGACCCAGCCGAAGCCCGGCACCACGTGTCCGTCCGCCGTCTTGATGTCCCGGTTAAACGACAGGTTGAAGGCATCGAGGAAGCCGTACTTGCCGTACACCTGGCTGCCGTACTGGTCGCGCATATGGGCGATCGCGGGAATCGCGATCTCGGGCGCGAATGCGATCGAGCTGGCCGCGCCGGTCGGCGCCATCGTGCAGTCGTCGTAGTGTTCCGCACCCATGCCACGGCCGGCATAGCTGTGGAAGGCGCGCTTGACGCCGCCCTGCTCGAGCACGATATCGGCCGGGCCGTCGCTCGCGGTCACGCCCCACAGGTTGGCGCCGTAGCCCTTGCAGGCAAGCGGGTTGGCGATCGCGTAGGCGCGCTGCGCGTAGCTGGCGCGGCGGCTGTTTTCAAAATAGTCGATGCCGCGGCGGCGCATGTAGTCGTCCTGGATGCCGCGGAAATCGATCCAGACATGCGAGTACTGGTGGCCGAAGTGCGGGGCGAAGGCCAGGTGCTCCTGGCCCCACTGCTTGCTCCAGCTCTTGTCGTAGGTGCTGGTCCAATCCTTCCACGCCGCCGCCGGCAGCGCGTGGGTCGGCGAGCCGAGCGCGAGCACGTACACCAGCATCGCCTCGTTGTAGCCGCGCCAGTCGTACTTGCTCATGCCGTCCCTGGGGTCCCAGCCCAGCGCCACCGCATTCGGGCGCGCCCCGGCGGCCCAGTTCCAGTCGACGCGGCGGTAGATGTCATCGGCCAGTTGGCGGATCTCGGCCTCTTTGGCGTCGTTGCCCGTAAAGTAAGACTGCGCGTGCAGCACGCCGCCCAGCAGCAGCGCGGTATCGACCGTCGACAGCTCGCAGTTGGCGCTGCGGGCGCCGGTTTTCATGTCGAGGAAGTGGTAGAAGAAGCCCTTGTAGCCGCTCACGCCCTGCGCCTGCGGGCCTTGCGGCGCGTTGCGGAAAAAGCGCAGCGTCGCCAGCGTGCGCTCGCGCGCCTGCTCGCGCGTGACGTAGCCGCGGTCGACCCCGATGGTGTACGCGGTCAGGCCGAAGCCGACCGCCGCGATGCTCGAAAACGAAGGCTTGGGATAGCGGTCCGGGACCAGCCCGTTGGCGGGATTGGCGGTGTCCCAGAAAAAGCGGAAGGTGCGCTCGGACAGGTCGTCGAGCATGGCGGAACTGGCGGCGTAGAGCGCCGGCGCCGGGCGCGATGCGGGTTCGGCCTGCACCAATGGCGCGGCCGCCAGGACGCCGGCCAGCGCGGCCAGCGGCAATAAGCGTTCAATCATGTGGATAATCCTTGGGGTGGCAACGAGGCCAGGCGGCCGGCCGCAACGCCCGGAAGCGCGGCGGCCGGCAAGCCTGTGCTAGAACGCGTAGCGGGCGCTGAACTTCAGGGTGCGCATCGGACCGCTGATCGCGCCCGGCACCCCGAGGTTCCTGTTGTCGCCGCCAAGGTAGTTGGCCGGCGGGGTCGACGGACCACCGCCCCAGTCGTCATAGCCGCCGTAGTTGATCGTGTTGAACAGGTTCATCACGTCCATGCGCAGCGATACCTTGCCGAAGCCGACCGAAACGTCCTTCGCCAACGCCAGGTCGATCTGGCGGAACGGGCCGCCGTTACCCTTGGCCGAGACGCACTGGTCCCAGCCCCGCGAGCAGTCGGTAATCCGGTACGGCAGTCCTGAACCATAGGTCATCTTGGTCGACACCATGATCCCCCAAGGCAGGATGCGGTCGGTCAGGCCAGCGACCACCAGGCGATGCTTTTCGACGTTTTCCGACGGGTTCCAGCCGGAGCTGGAGCGGCCGTAGGTCCAGTTGAAGATATCGTTAGTCCACTCCTTGTTGGTGGTCTCGCCCTGTGAGTAGGTGTAGGTCGCGGAGAGGCCCCAGCCCGACTTCGGCGAGAACGGCTTGTCGGCCCTCAGGTACACCGATTCGGTCCTGGCCTGGCTGATGAAGTCACCCAGGATCAGGGTGCCGAAGCCTGGCACCGAGCCCCACAGCGGATCGATCGGGCTCTGCGTACCCCAGCCGCCCTTGACGTCGCGGTTACCGCCGAACCAGTTGAACTGGTTGTAGCTGTGCGAGCGGATGTAACCCAGTTCGGTATTCCACACGCCGACCGCCTGGCGCACGCCGAGGCTGAACTGGTCGGTGTATGGCTGCTTCAGGTCGCTGCGGATGAGCCAGATCTCGCCGCCCGGCTGGGCGTTGTGCTGCAGTTCGTCCAGCGCGTTGTTGGCCATCGTGCGGTCATACGAACGGCCGGCGCCGCCGAAGATCACTGTGTTCTGGTCGCCGTTCAGGTCATACGAGAAGCCCACCCGTGGCTGGTACGCATTCTTGAACGCCTGGCGGCTCGAGCCATTGCTGATGTAATCGCGGATGTTGACGCCGCCCTTGGCCAGCGACTGCGCATAGGTCTGCCCTGCCGGCGCGCCGTCGCGCGGGTCCTGCTGGTCGAAGATGGCGACGCGGTCCGCCGGCGTCGTGTAGCCGTTGTTGAGCATGTTGGTCTCGTAGTCCCAACGCACGCCGAGGTTGAGCTCCAGCTTGTTGTTGACGCGCCAGTCGTCCTGCAGGTACAGGCCGTACTGCGAGTCGCCGTAGCTGACGCCGACCGGTGCCAGCGCGCGATCGGTATTGATCACGGTGGTCAAGCCGGTGCGGGTGTCGATCATCTCGCGCCGGATGTCCACCGCGCGCGGCGTACCGAACAGGTCGAAATCGACGCGCTTGACCTTGAGGCCGCCCTTGATCGTGTGCCCGGCCAGCCCGGTCCAGGTCAGGTCGTCCTGCAGCGAGACGCCGCGCTGCTTGCGGTCCTGCGCGTCGGGCGAACCGCCGGTGAACAGCACGTCGACGACGTTGTTCTCGGTATTGCTCGGCGAGACCACGTACTTGACGAACGGGGTCGACAGCTTAGCGTGCGGATTCCATTCGAAGCTCTCGTAACCGATGCGCGCCTCGTTCAGGAAGTCGCCGTGCGACCATTCGTGCTTGATGTCGAAGCGGGTCTCGTCGTTGCGCCGGTCCTTCTCGTTGCCGGGCACCGACAGCTTGAAGTCCTCGGGCACGTAATCGCTCTCGCGCCGGATGCGGGTGGTGAATTCCACGCGGTTGTCCTGGTTGATCTGCGCATCGACCTTGCCCAACAGGAGATTCTCCTTGAAGGTCGACGTCGCCGAACCTGCCATCGCCAGCAAGCCCGGAACCACCCCGGCGTTCGGCAGCAGGTCCTGGCGCTGCGCCACCACCTGGCGCGGCTGCGAGATATCCTTGCCCTCATACGCGAGGAAGAAGTGCATCACGTCCTGCTTGATCGGGCCGCCGAGCGTGGCGCCATATTGGCTTTGCGAATAGCTCGGGCGGTCGACGCCGGCCGCGCGGTTCTTCTGCTGGATCGGGTCGTACGCCGTCCAGTTCGAACCGGTGCGGTCGTAGAACACGTCGCCGTGGAACTCGTTGGTGCCCGACTTGGTGATCGCCGTGATCGCGGCCGAACTGACCTGGTCGAATTCGGCCTTGTAGTTCTGCGTGATGACCTTGTATTCGGCCACCGCCGACTGCGGGAACGGGTTGCCGCGCGAAGCGTCCAGGCCCGTCATCCCGCCGCGCAGGATGTAGTTCTTCTGGCCGACACCGTCGATGAACACGTTGACGTTGTCCTGGTTTTGGGCGCCGCTTTGCAGCGAGCCGTAGCCCGTTTTCTGCTCGACGTCGAAGCGCACGCCCGGCGCGAGGTCGGCGAACGACAGGAAGTTGCGGTTCACCTGCGGCAGGTTCTCGATCTGCGCGCGCGACACCGAGGTGCCGACCTCGGAGGTCTTCACATCGCGCCGCTGGGCCGAACCGAGGATCACCACGCGCGGCGTGCCGGCAGCCGCGTCGGCGGCGCTGCCAAGCGACAGGTCGAGCGATGCGGTCTGGCCGATCGCCAGCGTTACCGCCTCCGACTTCTGGCCGCCGACCTGGATCTGGTACACGCCTGGCGGCAGGCCGGTCAGCACATAGCTGCCGTCGGCAGCGGTGCTGGTGCGGTAGGTGTAGCCGGTGGCCGTGTTGGCGGCCAGGACCTGGGTCGACGCGCCCGCAGGCGCGCCGCTTTGCGTGACCTGGCCCTTGATGGTCGCAGTGCTCAATTGGGCATAAGCCGGTGCGCCAGCCAGCATCGCCGCGGTCGACAGCCCCATCAGGGCCCGGCGCAGTTCGCGTACGCTTGTTTTCATTTGCATGCAAGTCTCCTATTGATTTTTTATGACTTCTCTTTGAACTACCAATCCTGTCCGCTACCCACCCGACGGCCCGCGCGGCCTGGGCGATCCGCACGAGCGCCGCACCACCAGTTCGGTCTGCAGCACCTGGGCCGATTTCTTCGTCCCCTCGGGGTGCTCGACCTGGAACGCCAGGTTTTCCAGCGCGCGGCTGCCCATGTCGGTCATGCGCACCCGCACCGTGGTCAGGGGCGGCGTGATGAAGCGCGCGGTCGGGATATCGTCGAAGCCGACCAGCGCAAGGTCGCGCGGTACCTGCAGGCCGGCTTCGCCGAGCGCGAACAGGCAGCCGATCGCCATCATGTCGTTGGCCGCGAACACGGCGTCGGGCAGGCGCTTGAGGGCTTGCAGCTGGTGGCCGGCGCGGTAGCCCGATTCCTCGGTAAAGTCGCCGCGCAGCACGGCCACCTCGCGCGGGTCGAGTTCGGGCACCAGCCGCGCCAGCGTCTCGCGAAAACCGCGCAGGCGCTCCTCGGACTCGAAGTTGTTCTCCGGGCCGGAGATCATCATGATGTGGCGATGCCCGATCTCGACCAGGTGCTGCACCATCGCGGCCGCGCCGCCATAGTTGTCGACGGTGAGCGACGAGCAGGTGTGGCCGGCGTCGTGCGTGTTGAGCAGGACGATCGGCAGCGTGTCGGGCAGGTTGGCGGCGAGGAAGCCGGCGTCGACATGCGGCGACATCACGATCAGGCCGTCGACCCGCCCGCTCATCGCCCGCAGCGCGGCGCCCGCCTCGTCGGCATCGCCGTGCGAGCTCGAGACCAGCAGGTGCAAGCCGCGCCGGCGCGCCGCCACGTCGATCCCGCGGATCAGCTCCGAGAAGAATTCGCCGTACAGGTCGGGCAGCACCACGCCGATGGTATTGGTGCGGCTGGTCGACAGGCTGCGCGCGCCGCTGTGCGGAATGTAGCGCAGCGCGTGCGCGGCCTGCAGCACCAGCTTGCGGGTTTCCTCGGTGACGCTGCTGCTGCCGTTGAGCGCGCGCGAGACCGAAGCCACCGACACGTTGGCCGCCTTTGCCACATCCTTGATCGTCACCGCCATAGGGAATCGCCCGGCTTTCCTGGTTTGAAAACGTGAAGTAATCGGTTACATTTTTTCTAATGTACAGCATTTTATTTGTTTTTGGTCAATTTCAAATTTGCGTGCGCGCCACACTTTCACGCTGCAGCGCACGATACAAGTTTGCTTTAACGGCAAGAATGTCAGGTAGAATTGGTCGCGATGTAACCGATTACAAACCCCAAAAACGTCTCCTGTACCGCCCATGACTTCGATGATTCCCAGCCCTGCCGCCGGCGCCCGCCTGCTCTCGAACGGCCGCCTCACCACGCTCATCACGCCCGCCGGCACCGGCTATGCCGAAGTGCCCGGCTGCGCACTGACCCGCTGGCAGGGCGACCCGGTCGAGGATGGCGATGGCAGCTTCGTCTACCTGCGCGACCTCGACACCGGCGAATACTGGTCGGTCGGCCAGCGCCCGCTGCATGTGGCGGGCGCGCTGTACGCGAGCGGTGCGGACGACGGGATCGCGTGGATCGGCTGCACCTGGCGCGGCATCGAAGCGCGGCTCGAGGTTGCCGTCGCGCCTGACGCCGACCTCGAAGTGCGCACGCTCACGCTGCGCGACCTGGATGGCCGGGCGCGCCGCATCGAGGTGACCAGCTACCTGGAAGTGGTCCTCAACGCGCGCGCGGCGGAAGCGTCGCACCCTGCCTTCTCGAAGCTGTTCATACAGACCGAGTGGCACGCCGATGCCGGCGCGCTGCTGGCGCGGCGCCGGCCGCGCGGGGACGACGGCGATGGCCTGTGGCTGGTGCACGCGATGCGCGGCGGCGCCGAAGTCCGGTTCGAGACCGACCGCAAGCGCTTCATCGGCCGCGGCGGCAGCCTGGCGGCGCCCGCGGCGCTGACGGCCGGCGACCCGCTGTCGGGCACCGCCGGCAACGTACTTGACCCGGCGTTCAGCCTGCGCACTACGGTAGCGCTGCAGGCCGGCGCGGCGGCCGCTGTCCACTTCACCCTCGGCGCGGCCGCCGACCGCACGGCGGCGCTGGCACTCGCGCAGCGCATGGATGACGCAGCGTCGGCCGGCCGCCTGGCCGCGGCGCGCCGCCGCCAGATCCTCGACTGCGTCGGCATCGGCTCCGAACAGGCCGACCGCTTCGAGGAACTGGCCGCCGCCCTGCTGTACGGCGAACCGGCCCTGCGCGCGCCAGGCGAGGTGCAGCGCCGCGCCACCGGCAGCGCCTCGATCCTGCCCGATTACCGCTTGCCTGCGGCGCAGGCGCTGTGCGTCGTCACGGCCAACGGACGCGACGACCAGGCCGTGCTCGCGCTGCTGGCGGCGGCGCGCTACTGGCGCGCGCTGGCGCTGCCGCTGCACGTGGTCGTTATCGGTGCATGCGAGGACTGGGCCGGGCGCGAGGGAGCCGCGACACTGCTCGATCCCGCGCGCGTGCCGCGCGCGGACCTGGACCGGATCGCCTGCCTGGCGCGCGCCGTGCTCGAACAGCGCCTGCCGCAGTTCGCGCCATGCGCCGCCCCGGCGCCCTTGCCTGCCGCCGCGCACCCCGGGCCTGACGCCGGCACGCAGCGTGCGCCGCTGCGCTTCTTCAATGGGAACGGCGGCTTCACGGCCGACGGCAAGGAGTATGTGGTGCGCCTCGACCTTGATGGCGCGGGCGCGCTGGTGCGTCCTCCACTACCCTGGACCAACGTGATCGCCAACGAGCAGGTCGGCGTGCTGGTCAGCGAAACCGGCGCCGGCTATACGTGGAGCCGCAACAGCCGCGAGCACCGGCTCACGCCGTGGTTCAACGACCCGGTCCGCGACCCGCATGGCGAAGCGTTCTACCTGCGCGACGAGATTGAAGGCAGCTACTGGTCGCCGCTGCCGGGACCGATGCCGGCCGGCGCCGGCTACGAGGCGGTGCACGGCTTCGGCTACACCACCTTCCGTCACGCCAGCCACGGCCTGGAGCAGGAAAGCACCGTGTTCGTGCCGCGCCACGACCCGCTCAAGATCGTCCGCATCACACTGCGCAACCGCGGCGCGCAGCCACGCACGGTTTCGCTGTACTCCTACCTGCAGCTGGTCCTGGGCGGCACCCCGGCCGACAGCGGGCGCCACGTCATCACCGAAGCGGTCGACGGCGTGCTGCTCGCGACCAACCGGATGGCCGGCGCGTTTGCCGATGGCGTGACCTTTGCCGCCCTGCTCGCACCTGGCGCGAACGCGACGTCGTTCAGCGCCGACCGCGCGGCCTTCGTCGGCCCGCATGGCAGCCCCGCCAATCCTGCCGCGCTGTCACAGCCAGCGCTGGACGGCCGCAGCGGCGCCGGCCTGGATCCGTGCGCTGCGTTCCAGGCCAGGCTGACCATCGCGCCCGGCGCCAGCGTCGAATGCGCACTGCTGCTGGGCGAAACCACCGAACGCCAGGCGGCGCTCGACCTGGTGCAGCGCTACCGTGCGGCCGGCAGCATCGCGTCCGCCCTGGATACAGTGCGCGAGTTCTGGCAGCGCACCGTCAGCGCGGTCGAGGTCACCACGCCGGCGCCCGAGGTCGACCTGATGGTCAACGGCTGGCTGACCTACCAGAACCTGTCCTGCCGCATCTGGGGCCGCTCGGCGTTCTACCAGTCAGGAGGCGCCTACGGTTATCGGGACCAGCTGCAGGATTCGAGCGGCATGGTCTATGCGATGCCCGAGCTGACCCGGAACCAGATCCGCCTGCACGCGGCGCACCAGTTCGTCGAAGGCGACGTGCTGCACTGGTGGCACCCGGCCCCGCTCGAAAAGGGCCTGCGCACGCGCTTTGCGGACGACCTGCTGTGGCTCCCCTACATCACGGCCTTCTACATCAACGCCACCGGCGACTGGGGCGTTCTCGACGAGGTCGAAGGCTTCCTGGCCGCCCCGCTGCTGGCCGATGGCGAGGACGAGGTGTTCCTGAAGCCGGAACAGGCCGGCGTCACGGCCGACGTCTACGAACACTGCTGCCGCGCGCTCGACCGCTCGCTGACCAGCGGCGCGCACGGGCTGCCGCTGATGGGAACCGGCGACTGGAACGACGGCATGAACCGCGTCGGCCGCGAAGGCCGCGGCGAAAGCGTGTGGATGGGCTTTTTCCTGTTCCGCATCATCGCCGACTTCCTGCCGGTATGCGAGCGACGCGGCGACGTCGACCGCGTCAAACGCTACAGCGCCTACCGCGACAAGCTCGCCGTTACCCTGAACGAGGCGGGCTGGGACGGCGAATGGTATCGGCGCGCCTACTACGACAATGGCGTGGTGATGGGATCGCGCGACAGCGACGAGTGCCAGATCGACGCGCTGGCGCAAGCCTGGTCGGTAATCTCCGGCGCCGCCCCGCGTGACCGCGCCAACCAGGCGCTGGACGCGATGGAACAGCGCCTGGTGTCCGACCGCGACGGCCTGGTGCGCCTGCTCGCCCCGCCCTTCGTCGATACGCCGCAGGACCCGGGTTACATCAAGGGCTACGTGGCCGGCGTGCGCGAGAACGGCGGCCAGTACACGCACGCCGCCTGCTGGGCAGTGCGAGCGATGGCCGAAGCCGGGCGCAACGAACGCGCGGCGCGCTTGCTGGAGATGGTCAGCCCCGTCAGCCATACCAAGACGCCGGCCGCGGTGGCCACCTACCAGGTCGAGCCGTACGTGATCGCGGCCGACATCTACGGCGCCGAACCGCACGTCGGGCGCGGCGGATGGACGTGGTACACCGGTTCGGCCGGCTGGATGTACAGGGTCGCGCTCGAATCGGTGCTCGGCTTCACGCTGCAAGGCGGCGACACGATCCGCGTCAAGCCGGTGATTCCATCGTCCTGGCCCGGCTTCACGATGCGCTACCGGCTGCCGGACGGCGAGACGGTGTACGAGATCAACGTCGTCAACGACGCGGTCGGCGCTGATTCCCAGGTGGCGTCGGCGTCGCTGGACGGCCTCGCGGCCGGCGTGGAGAATGGGGCTGCGCTGGTGCCGCTGCGCGCCGACCGGCAGCTGCACCGTGTCGACATCGTCTTGCGCGCCGCGTAAGCCGCGCGCCAAACCCGCACACAGGCTGACATGGCACATCTGAAACTGGCTGGCATCCGCAAGTCGTACCGGAGCCCGGGCGCGCCGCCCACGACCATCCTGCATGGGGTCGACCTCGACATCGCGGATGGCGAATTCGTCGTCTTCGTCGGCCCGTCTGGCTGCGGCAAGTCGACGCTGCTGCGCGCGATCTGCGGCCTGGACGACGTCGACAGCGGCGACATCTTCATCGACGGCGCGCGCGTGAACGACGTGCCGCCGGCCGAACGCGGCCTGGCGATGGTATTCCAGAGTTATGCGCTGTACCCGCACATGACGGTGCACGAGAACATGGCGTTCGCACTCAAGCTGGCCGGCAAGCCGAAAGCGGAGATCGAGGCTGCAGTGCTGAAGGCGGCGCAGGCGCTGCAGATCGTGCCGCTGCTCAAGCGCCGGCCGAAGGAGCTGTCCGGCGGCCAGCGCCAGCGCGTGGCGATCGGGCGCGCGATCGTGCGCGAGCCTGCCGTGTTCCTGTTCGACGAGCCGCTATCTAACCTGGACGCGTCGCTACGGGTCCAGATGCGGATCGAACTGGCCAAGCTGCACCGCGCGCTGGCGACCACGATGATCTACGTGACCCATGACCAGGTCGAGGCGATGACGCTGGCCGACCGCATCGTGGTCTTGAATGGTGGGCGCATCGAACAGGTGGGGCCGCCGCTGCAGCTGTACCACGAGCCGGACAACCTGTTCGTGGCGGGCTTCCTCGGCGCCCCGACGATGAATTTCCTGGCCGGCGAAGTACGCCAGCGCGGGCCTGGGTTGGCGACGATTGCGGTGGCTGGAGGGAGCGCGCTGCTCGACACCGCGTTGGCCGAGCCGCCGCCGCTGGGCACGCGCGTGACGGTCGGGATCCGGCCCGAGCACATTCGCGCCGATGCGCCGGCCGGCGGCATTCCCGCTACCGTGTTCGCGGTCGAACGCCTGGGCGACGGCTCGTATTTGTACGCGACGGTGGACGGCAGCGGCGAGCAGGTGGTGGTGCGCGCCGACGCGGAGCGCGACTGGCAGGCCGGGCAGGCCTTGGCGCTGGGCGCGCCGCAAGGGCGCATCCATGTGTTCGGCGAGGATGGGCGGCGCCTGCGGCCGCCGGCGCCCGAGAGTCATTGAGGTTGCGCCACCCCGGCGATCGCGCCGGGTAATCGGCAGCAAATTTCAGGCGACCTGGGGAGCGACAGCCAGGCGCGAAAAGCTGGCGATGCTGGCGGCGCCGGCAAAGCAGGCGGCCAGCGCCAGCGCGTACGAGGTGCCGCTCGAACTGGAAACGGTCAGGCAGTACGCGACCAGCGCCGCTCCGGTGGCCTGCCCTGTCAGCCGCGCGGTCGCGACAATGCCGCTGGCGCCGCCGCTGCGCTCGGGCGGGGCGCTGCCCATGATGGCCGTGATGTTCGGCGCCTGGAAAAAGCCGAAGCCGATGCCGCACAGCGCCATGCGCCAGCCGATCGCCAATGCATCTGGCGCGGCCGGCAGGCGCAGCAAGGTCACCAGTCCGCACGACAGGATCGCCAGGCCAATGCCACCCAGCAGGCCCGGCGCATAGCGGTCGCTGAGGCGTCCGGCGATCGGCGCCATCACGGCCACCAGCACCGCCCACGGCGTCATCAGGAAGCCGGTCTCGATCGGCGAGCGGCCCAGCGTCGTCTCGAAGTAGAACGGCAGCGAGACGAACGCCAGCGCCTGGGCGGCGAAGGTGCAGACGGCGGTCAGCGCCGAGAGCGCGAACAGCGGGCGGCGGAACAGGTCGACCGGCAGCAACGGCGCCGGGTGGCCGCCCTGGCGCCGCAGCAGCAAGGCGAAGAACACCAGCGCGCCCAGCGCTTCGGGCAGCAGCTTGGCCAGCCCGGCACGGTGCGCGGCGTCGCCGAACGCGAGGATCAGCAGGCCGAAGGCAGCGGCGTTATAGGCGCAGGCCAGCGCGTCGACCTTGTGGGTGGCCTTGGGCGTCACCGGCAGCACGCGGCGCGCCAGGAAGAATGCGGCCACGCCAGGCAGCACATTGATCCCGAACAGCCACTGCCACGAGGATGCGGCCAGGATCAGCGAGGCTGCGCTGGGCCCGACGGCGAAGCCGACCGCGACCACCAGCGCATTGGTGCCGAAGCCGCGGCCGAGCAACCGCGCCGGATAGATCGCGCGCAGCAGCGCGGTGTTCACGCCCATGATCGCGCTCGCGCCGAAGCCCTGGAACAGGCGCGCGACGATCAGCGACGGCAGCGACCACGCGAGCGCGCAGGCGAGCGAGGCGACGGTGAACAGCACCATGCCAAAGATGTAGACGCGGCGGTAGCCGAGGATTTCGCCGAGCGCGGCGACCGGCAGCAGCGTGGCGACCATCGCGAGCTGGTAGACGTTGACGATCCAGACCGACGCGGCGGGCGTCGCGTGCAGCTGCGCGGCGATGGCCGGCAAGGCGGTGTTGGCGATCGCGGTGTCGAGGGAGGACATGCCGACGCCGAGCGCCAGCGCGAACATCGCCCATAAACGCGGGCCTGGCGCGAGCCCGTCCTGCTCCCCGCCGCTGGTTGCGGCGGTATTTGCGTGGTGCGCCATACTTGGATCCAAAGCCGTCGATTATAGAAGCTTCCTGCGGAGCCTGCTTGAGGCGGCCCCGCGCTGCCCGCGCACGCAAACAAAAAGGGCCGCGTTCGCACGCGGCCCTTCAGTATTCTGGCTCCCCGACCTGGACTCGAACCAGGGACCTGCGGATTAACAGTCCGTCGCTCTACCAACTGAGCTATCAGGGAAAGGAGGCCGCATTATAGCGACTCAATTTCATTTTCGCTAGTCCCGCGCCGGAATTTGTGTCGCCCGCTCGAAGCACGGCCGCCGGCCCGGCGCGGCTGTGCAGTACCTCGCGCTTCATGACTCCGGGCGCTCAGCATGGGTTCCCGATTTCGCGGGAACGACGGTTTTGGGGCCTGCGTCCGCTCGCGACCCCGGTGCACCGCACGGAGCCTTTTGCTATAGTCGCAAACTTCCGTTACCTTCACCAGCCACGCGCTGCACGCCTCTTATGTCCACACCCCGCACCTTCGGCACTCCCCTCTCCCCTTCGGCCACCAAAGTCATGCTGCTCGGCTCCGGCGAACTTGGCAAGGAAGTCATCATCTCGTTCCAGCGCCTGGGCGTCGAGGTGATCGCGGTCGACCGCTACCCGAACGCGCCCGGCCACCAGGTCGCGCACCGCGCCTACGTGATCGACATGACCAACGGCGACGAGCTGGCTGCGCTGATCGAACAGGAAAAGCCCGACCTGATCGTGCCCGAGATCGAAGCGATCGCCACCGCCAAACTGGCCGAGCTGGAAGCGGCCGGCCAGATCACCTGCATCCCGACCGCGCGCGCCGCGCTGTTGACGATGAACCGCGAAGGCATCCGGCGCCTGGCCGCCGAAGAATTGGGCGTGGCCACCTCCCCGTACCGCTTCGCCAGCAGCCTGGCTGAACTCGAGCAGGCCTGCGCGCAGATCGGTTTCCCGTGCGTGGTCAAGCCGGTCATGTCCTCGTCCGGCAAAGGCCAGTCCAAGCTCGACAGCGCAAGCGACGTGAAGGCCGCGTGGGACTACGCCGCGGCGGGCAGCCGGGTCGACGCCGGCCGCGTGATCGTCGAAGGCTTCATCGACTTCGACTACGAGATCACCCTGCTGACGGTGCGCGCGATTGGCGCTGGCGGCCAGGTCGAGACCCGCTTCTGTGAGCCGATCGGCCACCTGCAGGTGCACGGCGACTATGTCGAATCGTGGCAGCCGCATCCGATGAACCCGGCCGCGCTCGAGCGTGCGCGCGAGATCGCCGGCAAGGTCACCGCCAACCTCGGTGGCCTGGGCGTATTCGGCGTCGAGCTGTTCGTGAAGGACGACATGGTGTGGTTCTCGGAAGTGAGCCCGCGCCCGCACGACACCGGCATGGTCACCATGGCCAGCCAGGTGCAGAGCGAATTCGAGTTGCACGCCAAGGCGGTGCTGGGGCTGCCGGTGAACGTGGAACTGCGCTCGCCGGGTGCATCGGCCGTGATTTACGGCCAGCTGGAGGCGAAGGGTATCGCGTTCGAGGGCGTGGCCGAAGCGCTACGTGTGCCGGGCGCGGATATCCGCCTGTTCGGCAAGCCCGAATCGTTCGCGCGCAGGCGCATGGGCGTGGCGCTGGCGACCGCCGGCGACATCGAGACCGCACGTGAACGGGCGAAACAGGCCGCATCGCTGGTCAAGCCGGTGCCCGGCCGGGAGTAAGCTGCGCTGAATTGGTCCCAGGCAGCAAGCGGATCAAACAAAAAGGCTGCATCGCAGGATGCAGCCTTTTTTGTCGGTTCCGCGCTTTTCAGGTCAGCCGGCGCGGCGGCGCGCTGCCGCGAAACCCACCAGGCCCAGCCCCAGCAACGCCAGCGATGCTGGCTCGGGCACGTCGGCGCCAAGCTGCGTCAGCTTGAGCGTACCCTGCAACACGTCCGTCGAGTCGGCGTTGCGGCCGCCAAAGGTAAAGCTCAGGGTGTCGCCGGCATGGACGTCGGTGAACGTGTAGGCGCCGTTGTAGCCGAAGCCATTCGACGGCATGCTGCAGCATACCGCGGGACCGGCGTTGACCAGCGACGTGCTCGACGTCGGCGAATTCGCGTTCAGGAAAGCGGTCACCAGGAAGAACGCGTGAAACCCGCTGTAGTTCCAGTCGAAACTGTAATCGCCCGCTTGGCCGGCCAATGCGGTGGCGGTCCAGGTATTGGTCGAATAAACGCCAAAGCCAGTTTCGCTGTAGTTGAGCAACGTGGTGTCGCCGGCATGCGAAACCGAGGTGGAGCCCGGCCCGGCGATCGACCAGGTCAACAGGCCGGCACTGGCGCCGGGTGCGACTGCGAGGGCGCCGGCAGCGAACAAGGCGGCGACGGCGCGGCGGATGGCGGGGGCCGAGCGGGCCCGGGAAAACAGGTGCTTTGTCATGACAGTCCTTATAGTTATGTGGGAAGTGGACATCCCCAGCGCCAACATGGCGCGGTATTTACGCATACGCAATAGCTGTGCCAACTGGAAATAACCAAGGACAATCAAAGAGTTAGCACTACAAGGGAAGGATTCCGGGCCAGCTTGTAAGAAAATCCGACACCGCGCGGCGTGCGGAAAGCGGCGCCACCAAAACCCGGTATCATGATTCGCTCGTCGTGCCGGCGTTCGGCGGTGTGAAAGACAGCCGGCCGTTCTTGAACCCGGAGGTAAATCATGGCTACAAGCAAACTGGACAAAGCGACATGGGCGCCGTACCTCGAGCAAATCTCGAAAATGCTGGAGGGGAAGCAGACCCATATCGAGGTCGCGGGGCTGAACATTGGCGACCAGTTGGAGGCCGAGTGGATCCCGTTGCTGGGCATCTCATACGACCACAAGAACGATCTTGTCCAAATCCTGGTCGAAGGGCTGGACCACCTGATCCGCAACCCGAAGGAGATTTACGTCGATTACGGCCCGCCGGGACTGTCCAGCATGGAGGTGGTCGATCGGGATGACGTGCGCGAGATCATCAGGTTCCGGGATCCGCTGATGCTGCCCGCGCCGGGCTAAACGATAACCGGACATAAGAAAGGGGTCCGGACCCGGACCCCATGCATAACTGTGGCCCTTCCTTTCAGTGAGGTGAGCGCACGGCCGATAGAGCCCCGACTATTCCTGATTTTCCTTGCGGACTAACTGACCGATGCAGTCTGACGATATATCCCATGCCCCGTTGACGTTCTCGCGCAGGTCATTTTCTTCGAAAACACCCTTCCCTCCATGGTCCACCAAGACCGCTTCTCCCGGGTGTATGCTGATGCCGTTGCGCCGACAAATGGGGTTGCCACCCGAGCTCGTGCGTAGGCCAATCAACGTTTTGCCGAAAATTTCGTTGCCCTCAAGCGTACCTTGGCCATTCTGAGACACATAGACACCGCACTGTCCCGCGCCGTAAATCCGGTTACGGCGAAAAAAAGGATTGCTTCCGCTCTTGATCGTCACGCCGCCGTTTGGGTTCGCAAAGATGTCGTTCTCTTCGAACACGCCCAGAGCCTTTTCGCTCATGAACACCCCGCATCGCTTATTACCATGGATGCGATTTCGCCGAAAAGTGGGATTTCCGCCAGTCTTAATTAGTACGCCCGCGTAGGTGTTATCAAAAATCTCGTTATCCTCGAAGGTACCCCGTCCGTTTCTGTACACATAAACACCGCTCGCAGTGCTGTCGTGGATGCGATTTTGCCGCAATCTCGGATCCGCGCCGTCGTGTACGGCAACGCAGGCAAGACTGTGGCTGGAAATGTCGCATCCTTCCACATCCAGCCGCCCTTGCGTAATGTCGATAGTGTGCCACTGCCCGCCACCCATCTGGCGCAACTCGAGATTGAAGATCCGTCCTATGTTGGCCTGGAACAGGACAGTGTTTTCTCCGATTGCCTCAAGTATTACCTCCCCAAGCTCTCCGTCGCCGATGATTTCAACTGCCTTGTCTATCACAATCCCTTCTGAATACAATCCGGGGCGGACAAGTATTTGATCACCGGCTTTCGCGGCCCTGAGGGCATCCTTTACGGTCGTGTAATCGCCGCGGTGAAAGGCATCGACGATGTGCGTCCGAAATTCCACCTTTCGCGTCGCGTGCGAATCGGCATCTGGAGCTCGCCCGACTGCACCTTGCTCGGCCGAAGAAAACCCCAGTGGACCATGCGCGCCGGAAGGCAATGCGGCCAACGTACAAATGCTCCGCCCCTGCTTGGGAAGTCTGCTTTCGAGGGCGTCGGCGATTTGAGTCGCCAACTTGGCCAGCATTTGCGCCGACTGGGGAGAACCAAAGTGTTCGAAGCGCAGTTTGCGCCAGTCGAAGTAGTTCCGCTCACTGACAAGCTTGGCTAGGGGGTCTGCATTGCGCTTGCACTCGTCTTCAAGGATTGGGCAGTTGACGTAATAGAGCGGCAGAATCAGATCGTTGCGGCCCAGTTCGGCCTCCCTGGTGAGGAAGCGCTCGAGTTCCTCGCGGCAAGGATCGCTCTTGAAAAAGCTGGGCGTAATGATGGGAATCAGAAACATGCCAGCATCGATGCAGTCGACGATTCTGTTCTTCCATTGCTGCCCCCACGTAATGTCGTTCCTGTCCTGAAAAATCTCGAACTGCTCGCCCGTCTGCAAGCGTACTTCGCCGCTAAGCCGCTTGCAAAATTCGGTTAGCCGACCGTTCTCATGCTCGTCGTCGAACCGAACGTAGCTCATGAAGCCAATTGGAGACTTGCCCATATCAATGGTCCTTCCATTTGAATGCGCGACAATGTTGCCCGGCCAACAAACTCATCGCGGCAACCTTCCCGGGGCTGCGGGTGACGAGTAATAGTTAGACAAGTAGCCGCGAAAACATTGCACAGGCAGACCGTGTATCTGATAGGGAACTGACTTGTGTCAACTGCGAAGGGCGCCGTCGCATGCGGCCCCTCGACCGGAAAGCGTTCGGGGCCAGTGCGGCAATCGAGGATTTCGCACCGGAAGTCAGGACGGAGAGGTTCGCCGGACGGCGGCTGCCAAAACAAAAAGGGCCACGTTTGCACGCGGCCCTTCTGAATTCTGGCTCCCCGACCTGGACTCGAACCAGGGACCTGCGGATTAACAGTCCGTCGCTCTACCAACTGAGCTATCAGGGAATTGATGTTGCAATTATATACGGTAACTTGCACATTGCACAGACCGTGATGACCTGGCGTGCGCGCCTTTCAGGCAAGAAAAAACCACGATCGCTCGTGGTTTTTCCCAACATTCTGGCTCCCCGACCTGGACTCGAACCAGGGACCTGCGGATTAACAGTCCGTCGCTCTACCAACTGAGCTATCAGGGAATAGTGTTACTTCTTCCGGCCAAGCCTGCGCTCGATCGGAAGAGCCAAGAGTTTAGAGGACTTTGGCGATGACGTCAACGACGCGATCGATATTCTTGGAATTCAGGGCGGCAACACAAATCCGGCCGGTGTCGACCGCATAGATCGACTCGGCGCGCAGCTTGCCCACCTGATCCTTGGTCAGCCCAGAATACGAGAACATGCCGACCTGCTGCCGCACGAAGTCGAAGTCGCGGCCTGGCGCTTTTTCCTTGAGCTTTTGCACCAGCGTTTCGCGCATTTGCTTGATGCGCACGCGCATGCCTGCCAGCTCGTCTTCCCACTGCTGGCGCAGCTCGGGCGTGGCCAGCACGGTCGCCACCACCTTGCCGCCATGCAGCGGTGGGTTCGAATAGTTGGTGCGCACCACGCGCTTGAGCTGCGACAGCAGGCGTGCGGCTTCCTCGGCACTCGACGCCACCACCGACAGCGCGCCGACGCGCTCGCCGTATAGCGAGAACGACTTCGAGAACGAGTTCGACACCAGCAGCGGGCCGCCGGCGTCGGCAAAGCGGCGCACCACGGCGCCGTCTTCGGCGATGCCCGCGCCAAAGCCCTGGTAGGCCATGTCGAGGAACGGCACGAGGTCATTGGCGGTGACCGCTTCGATCACCTGGGTCCACTGGTCCTGGGTCAGGTCGGCGCCGGTCGGGTTATGGCAGCAGGCGTGCAGCACGACGATCGAGCCGGCCGGCATCGCTTTGAGCGACGCGAGCATGCCTTCGAAATTCACGCCGTGGGTGGCCGGATCGTAATAGCTGTAGTTGTTGACCACGAAACCGGCGCTTTCGAACAGCGCGCGGTGGTTTTCCCAGCTCGGGTCGCTGATGAACACTTCGGAGTTCGGCGAGAAACGCTTGAGGAAGTCGGCGCCGATCTTCAGTGCGCCGGTACCGCCGAGCGCTTGCACGGTCACCGCGCGCTTCTCTTGAATAATTTGACTGTCGGCACCAAATACGAGTTCCTGCACCGCTTTGTCGTAAGCAGCCAGGCCTTCGATCGGAAGGTAGGTGCGCGGCGACAACTGTTCCATCAATTTTGCTTCCGCCTGTTGCACGCAAGCCAGCAGTGGCACTTTGCCATTGTCGTCGTAATACACACCAACGCCGAGATTGATTTTCGCGGGGTTGGTATCGGCGTTGAAGGCTTCGGTAATGCCCAGGATCGGGTCGCGTGGGGCCATGTCGATGGCGCCGAACAGGCTGGCGGAGGCAGTGGAATTCATCGTGATAAACTTAGAGTCGGGCTGGGTTCGCAGCGGTTGTATAGACAGCGGCCCTTAGGCTACAAGGCCGCAAGCGGACTCCCATTCTAGCAAAGGTAGCAAAGTATGGCTGAACTCACCGTCGCAAACGACACGGCGCCAACCGTGATCACCTTCCCCAACTCGCCGTTCAAGCTGCACCAGCCGTTCCCGCCGGCCGGCGACCAGCCGACCGCGATCGAGGGCCTGATCGAGGGGATCGACGACGGCCTCATGTACCAGACCCTGCTCGGGGTCACCGGTTCGGGCAAGACCTACACCATGGCCAACGTGATCGCGCGCGCGGGCCGGCCGGCGATCGTGTTCGCGCCGAACAAGACGCTCGCGGCCCAGCTGTACGCCGAGTTCCGCGAGTTCTTCCCGCAGAACGCGGTCGAGTACTTCGTCTCGTACTACGATTACTACCAGCCGGAAGCCTACGTGCCGCAGCGCGACCTGTTCATCGAAAAGGACTCGTCGATCAACGAGCACATCGAGCAGATGCGCCTGTCGTGCACCAAGTCGCTGATGGAGCGGCGCGACGTGATCATCGTCGCCACCGTGTCGGCAATCTACGGTATCGGTAACCCGAGCGAATACCACAAGATGATCCTGACGCTGCGCGCCAAGGACAAGGTCGCGCAGCGCGACGTCATCGCGCGCCTGATCCAGATGCAGTACACGCGCAACGAAGTCGACTTCGGGCGCGGCAGCTTCCGCGTGCGCGGCGACACGATCGACATCTTCCCTGCCGAGCACGCCGAGCTGGCGATCCGCGTCGAAATGTTCGACGACGAGATCGAATCGCTGCAGCTGTTCGACCCGCTGACCGGGCGCGTGCGCCAGAAGATCCCGCGCTTTACCGTGTACCCGGGTTCGCACTACGTAACGCCGCGCAGCACCGTGCTGCGCGCGGTCGAGTCGATCAAGGCCGAGCTGCGCGACCGCCTCGAATTCTTCCGCAAGGAGGGCAAGCTGCTGGAAGAGCAAAGGCTCGAGCAGCGCACCCGCTTCGACCTGGAGATGATGGCCGAAATCGGCTTCACCAAGGGCATCGAGAACTACTCGCGCCACCTGTCGGGCGCGATGCCGGGCGAGCCGCCGCCGACCCTGGTCGACTACCTGCCGAAGGACGCGCTGATGTTCCTCGACGAGTCGCACGTGCTGATCGGCCAGCTCAACGCGATGTTCAACGGCGACCGCTCGCGCAAGACCAACCTGGTCGATTTCGGCTTCCGCCTGCCGTCGGCGCTCGACAACCGGCCGCTCAAGTTCACCGAGTTCGAGAGCAAGATGCGGCAGACGGTGTTCGTGTCGGCAACGCCGGCCGACTACGAAAATTCGCACGCCGACAACGTGGTCGAGCAGGTGGTGCGCCCGACCGGCCTGGTCGACCCGCAGATCATCGTGCGCCCTGCCCGCTCACAGGTCGACGACCTGATGAGCGAGATCAACGACCGCGTCGCCAAGGACGAGCGCGTGCTGGTGACCACGCTGACCAAGCGCATGGCCGAGCAGCTGACCGAGTACCTGGGCGACCACGGCATCAAGGTCCGTTACCTGCACAGCGACATCGAGACCGTCGAGCGGGTCGAGATCCTGCGCGACCTGCGCCTTGGCACCTTCGACGTGCTGGTCGGCATTAACCTGCTGCGCGAGGGCCTCGACCTGCCGGAGGTGTCGCTGGTGGCCGTGCTCGATGCCGACAAGGAAGGCTTCCTGCGTTCCGAGCGCAGCCTGATCCAGACCATCGGCCGCGCCGCGCGTAACCTGAACGGCGTCGCGATCCTGTACGGGGACCATGTCACCGATTCGATGAAGCGCGCGATCGATGAGACCGAGCGCCGCCGCGCCAAGCAGATCGCCTTCAACGAGGCCAACGGCATCACGCCGAAGGGTGTGCAGAAGAAGATCAGGGACATGATCGACGGCGTCTACAGCCCGAACGCCGCGCGCGACATGCTCGAGGAAGCGAAAGAGACCGCGAAGGTCGAGGCGATGAGCGAGAAGCAGATGGGCAAGGAGATCAAGCGGCTCGAGAAGCTCATGGTCGACCACGCCAAGAACCTCGAGTTCGAAAAGGCGGCGCAGGTGCGCGACCAGTTGCATGTCCTCAAGCAGCAGGCGTTTGGGGCGCCGGGGGCGGATAACGTGGTGTCGATGCTGGGGAAATAGCGGGATCGACCCTGCTGGTTGAACGCGTGGGCAGCGAGCTGCCCACCCTACAAATGAAACGCTACTTGTCCGTAGGGTGGGCAGCCCCTGCCCACGCGCAAGCATGCACAGAGCCGACATCCGCGTGGCCACGGGGTGCCCACCCTACAAATGAAACGCTACTTGTCCGTAGGGTGGGCGGGTCTCCCGCCCACGCGTTCAAACCATAGTGGCTCTGACGCTGCAGCGGTCAACGCTTGAACATGCGCGGATCGAAGCTGAACGGCCGGACAACCTGCAGCCGCACCTGTTCGTACGCCGGATGCGCCGGATTGATCACCAGGTTCGCCCCTTCGTGGACAATCGTCGATGGCACCTGCATGTACAGGTGCTTGCACTCCTCCAAAAACCGCGTGCCGAAGGTGGCAGCCTTGCCCGACGCCGGTATCTGGTCCCATCCTTCCGGCAGCTCGCCGATGTCGACGATGCGGCCCAGCCCTGGATCGTCCGGCAGGTCGATCGCTACCAGCACCAGCGATGGATCGTCGCCGTCGGTGTGAACGAACTTTTCCAGCACTCCCAGTTCCGCGGTCGTCGCAACGTACAACGCGGCCATGCCGGGTTTGTGCCAATGTCCGCCGCTGTCGCGCGATGCCTCGCAGGAGCGGTCTAGTGCTGATTCTTCAATCGCAATGCGCCAGGTTCTCATGCCGGGTGAATCCATTTTCCTCGGTTAGCGAAAACAGCAGGATACACCCGAGGCCGCGGCAATCCGCGCACCGCTGGCGGCGGCACTGCTTATGGAAGCCGCGCCAGTTTGTCCGCGCGCGCCTGGGCCAGGATTGCGCCGACCTGATCCATGCTCGCCGGCTTGACAAGGTAGTGGTCGAAGCCAGCCTGTTCGGCCTGGCGCCGGTTTTCGCTCTGGCCGTAGCCGGTCAGCGCAACCAGCACCGCGTCGGACATTTCGGGCAGCGCACGCAGCTGGCGGGCCAGTTCGTAGCCGTCCATGTCGGGCAGGCCAATATCGAGCAGCAAAACCTGTGGCCGTTCCTGCTGCGCGCGCCGTAGCGCCCCGCGCCCGTCGTGCTCCACCGAGACGCGATGCCCTTGCAGTTCGAGCAGCGTGGCAAGCATCAGGGCGGCATCGGTATTGTCGTCGACTACCAGCATCTGCAACGGCGCCTCGCCGTCCTGGTCGCCGGGCGCGCCGGACGTGCTTTCGCCCGTCGCGCTTGGAATGGCAAGGCGCGGCAAGCGTACGACGAATTCGCTGCCCTTGCCCGGGCCGTCGCTGCGCGCCTCGACACTGCCGCCGTGCAGCCCGACCAGGCTTTTCACGAGCGCCAGGCCGATCCCCAGTCCGCCTTGCGACCGGTCCGGCGTACGCTCGGCCTGCGTGAACAGCTCGAAAATATACGGCAGGATTTCCGCGTCGATGCCCACGCCGTTGTCGCGCACCGCGACCTCGACCTGGTGTTCGTCTGCCGTCACCGCCAAAATGAGCTGCCCGCCCGCCGCCGTGTACTTTGCAGCGTTGTTGAGCAGGTTGGAAACCACCTGCACCAGGCGGGTGCGGTCGCCCAGCACATGGGCCGGCTGGCCGGACAGCTGCAAGGTCAGCGCATGCCGGCGGGCATCGATCAGCGGCCGCACCTGTTCCACCGCATTCGACACGATGATGTTCACGTCGAGCTCGTCTTTCTCGAGCGTGACCAGGCCACGCGTCACGCGCGAGACGTCGAGCAGGTCGTTCACCAGCTCCGTCATGTGCTCGGCCTGCCGGGCGATGATCTCGCTCGCGTGGCGGGTCGCCTTGGCGTCGAGCGTGCCGCGCTTGAGCAGTTGGGCGGCAGTGGTGATCGGCGCCAAGGGGTTGCGCAGTTCGTGCGCCAACATCGCGAGGAACTGGTCTTTCTGGCGGTTGGCCGCGCGCAGCTCGTCTTCGACCTCCTTGCGCGCGGTCACGTCGCTGCCCTCGACGAAGATGCCGGCGACGTTGCCGGACGCGTCGCGGAACGGCTGGTAAATGAAGTCGATGAAGCGTTCCTCGATGCGGCCGCTTGGGTCGCGCTGGACCAGCAGCGGCGAGGCGCGGCCAACGAACGCCTTGCCGCTGGTGTACACGTCGTCGAGCAGCTCGAAGAAGCCCTGTCCTGCCACCTCGGGCACTGCCTGGCGGACCGACAGGCCGACCAGCTTGCGGCCGCCCATCAGTTGCAGGTACGAGCGGTTGGTCAGTTCGAAGACATGCTCCGGCCCGCGCAGCACCGCGATGAAGCCCGGGGCCTGCTCGAACAGTTCAACCAGCCGCTGGTTTTCCTCGTTGCGGTATTTTTCGGCCAGCACCTGGGCCGTGGTTTCCACGCACGCGCAGTAGACGCCGGTCACTGCGCCGGCTTCGTCGCGCATCGGGGAATACGAAAACGTGAACCAGGTCTGTTCGTCGTAGCCGCGGCGGCGCATGGTCAACGGCAAGTTTTGCCGGAAGATGGCCTCGCCCGCCAAGGCGCGTTCGGCCAGCGGGCCCACGTCGTGCCAGATTTCCGGCCACACGTCCGCGAACGGTGTTCCCAGCGCAGTCGGGTGCTTCACGCCCAGGATTTCAGCGTATGGCTCGTTGTATAGAAAAGCGAGCTGGGGTCCCCAGGCGACGAACATCGGAAACTTCGAGTTGAGCATCACGGCGACCACGGTGCGCAGGGCCTGCGGCCAGCTGCCAGGATGCCCGAGCGGCGAGGTGGACCAGTCGTGCGCGCGCATCCGCGCCCCGGCCTCGCCACCGCCGCTTAGAAACAGCAGCGAGTCGTGGAGTGCGTCGTGCTGGAGGTTCATGGTCGATGGGTAGCCGGGAGGCTGTATGTTAGGTAGCAACACAGTTTGACACATTCCGTCGTCAAGGATCGACTCGGTAGGGCCTCACAGGGTTTTGATGAATTCGCGCACGCCGCCGAGCAACATCTCGACCGACATCGCGGTCAGGAGCAGGCCCATCAGGCGCTCGAAGGCGGTCATCACTTGCGTCCCGAGCAGGCGCTGCAAGCGGTCTGCACTCAGGAAGACGGCAAGCCAGACCAGGCCGACCGCGGCGAGCGCGGCCACATGCACCATCACCTCTTCGGCGCTGCTCGACGAAAACAGCAGCACGGTCGCCAGCGCGGACGGGCCGGCCAGCGCGGGAATGGCCAGCGGCACGATGAACGGTTCGCCGCCCTCGGTGCGCCCGAGCACGCCGTCCGGGTGCGGGAACACCATGCGGATCGCGATCAGCAGCAAAATCACGCTGCCGCCGATGCGCAGCGACACCTCGGTAAGCTGGAGCGCCGTCAGGAAGTGACGCCCGAAGAACATGAACAGCAACAGGAGCAGGAAGGCGATCGCGCATTCGCGGATCACGATCCGGGGCCGGCGCGCAGCCGGCACCGGGTTCAGGGCGCTGACGAACAACGGGACATTGCCGAATGGATCGGTAACCAGCAGGAGAAGGATGAAGGTCTGGAAGAAGCTTTGGGTCATGGGAGGCTGATTATTATGCTTTCCCGAATGTTACTACAGCCGTCGGGTGCGCTCCCGAACGCACGGCACAGCGCACCTATCTGCCAGGCAAAAAAATCGGGGCAGCGCCCCGATTTTGATTACTTCTCGAACTTCTTCATCCACGCCGCCAGCTGGTGCGGGCGCAGGCCGTCGTAGTCTTCGAACGGCTGGTGGATCCACGGGTTGTGCGGCAGGTCGTCCAGGTAGTAGTCCGGACGGATCGACGAGGTGCCCTTGACCCAGATCACCGCCGATTTGACTTCGGCTACTTCCTTGAAGTTTTCTGTCAGGTGGGTGCTGACCTTCTGCAGCGTCACGCCCGAGTCGGCCAGGTCGTCGACCAGCAGCACGCGGCCTTTCAACGGGCCCTTGGTCATCGTCATGTACTTGGCGATGTCGAGGTCGCCCTGCTTGGTGCCCGATTCTTCCCGGTACGAGCTGGTCGACAGGATCGCCAGCGGCACGTCGAAGATGCGCGAGAATACGTCGCCCGGACGCACGCCGCCGCGCGCCAGGCACAGCACCATGTCGAACTTCCAGCCCGATTCGTACACCTTCAGCGCCAGGCGCTCGATCAGGCGGTTGTACTCGTCCCAGGAAACCCAGAGGTCGTTGTCGGTCGATGGTGGGGTGGTCATTTTCAGGAACTCCTGTTTTTGTTGATTTTTTACTCGGCCGCGAACGGGTGGCGCAGGACGATCGTCTCTTCACGGTCCGGACCGGTCGACACCATGTCGACCGGGACGCCGACCAGTTCTTCGATGCGCTTGATGTAGGCGCGGGCGTTGGCCGGCAGCTCGTCCATCGACTTGGCGCCAACGGTGCTTTCCTTCCAGCCCGGTATTTCTTCGTACACCGGCACGCAGGCGGCCGCGTCTTCGGCGCCGACCGGGAAGATGTCGACCGAGCGGCCGTCGATCTTGTAGCCGGTGCACAGCTTGAGCGACTCGATGCCGTCCAGCACGTCGAGCTTGGTCAGGCACATGCCCGACACGCCGTTGATCTGGACCGAGCGGCGCAGCAGCGCGGCGTCGAACCAGCCGCAGCGACGCGCACGGCCGGTCACGGTGCCGAACTCGTGGCCGACGCGCGACAGGTGTTCGCCAACGCCGGCATCGGTCGGCAGCTCGGCCGGGAACGGGCCGGAACCGACACGGGTCGTGTAGGCCTTGGTGATGCCCAGGATGTAGTGCAGCATGTTGGGGCCGACGCCGGCGCCCGCGGCGGCGTTGCCGGCCACGCAGTTCGACGAGGTCACGTACGGGTAGGTGCCGTGGTCGACGTCGAGCAGCGACCCCTGCGCGCCTTCGAACAGCAGGTTGCCGCCGGCCTTGTGCGCGGCGTACAGTGCCGACGAGACGTCGCCGACCATCGGCTTCAGGCGCGGCACCAGGGCCATCGCGTCGTCGAAGGTCTTCTGGAAGTCGATCGCTTCGCCGCCCAGGTAGCCGGTCAGCACGAAGTTATGGTAGTCGAGGTTTTCGCGCAGCTTCTCGGCGAAACGGGTCTCGTTGAGCATGTCGGCGATGCGGATCGCGCGGCGCGCGACCTTGTCCTCGTAGGCCGGGCCGATGCCCTTGCCGGTGGTGCCGATCTTGTTGACGCCACGCCGGGCTTCACGGGCGACGTCGATTGCGACGTGGTACGGCAGGATCGCCGGGCAGGCCTCCGAGATCTTCAGGCGCGACACGACTTCGATGCCGGCTGCCTGCAGCTTGTCGATCTCGCGCATCACGTCCGGTACCGAGACCACCACGCCGTTGCCGATGTAGCAGGCCACGCCTTCGCGCATGATGCCCGACGGGATCAGCTGGAGCGCGGTTTTCTGGCCCTTGATCACCAGCGTATGGCCGGCGTTGTGGCCGCCCTGGAAGCGCACCACGCCGGCGGCGTGATCGGTCAGCCAGTCGACGATCTTACCCTTGCCTTCATCGCCCCATTGGGTACCGATGACAACGACGTTCTTTGCCACGTTTTTATTTGACATCACACTTAACCTAAGTTTTTGAGAATCCAATTTCCGTCTTCGAGGACGAGCACGCGGTCGCACTCGAACTCGTCCTGAACATTGTCGTGACCCGGCATGCTCTGGATCACGACTTCGCCTGCCTTGCGCAGGTCAGCGATTTTGTCGCGCAGCTCGGGGGCGTTGCCCCACGGCGCGCGCACCGAATGCTTGCGCTCGGCGGTCGGCAGCAGCCGCGCCAGTTCGCGCAAGTCCAGCGAAAAGCCGGTCGCCGGTCGCGCGCGCCCGAACGCTTCGCCCACGTGGTCGTAGCGGCCGCCGCGCGCCACCGCGTTCGGCAGGCCCGGCACGTACAGCGCGAACATCGCGCCGCTTTCGTACTGGTAGCCGCGCAGGTCGGCCAGGTCGATCGCGACTTCGGCGCGCCCGATGGCGCAGCTCGCCAGCGCGGCCAGTTCCGACAGCGCCCGCGTGATGCCCGGCAGCGCCGGCAGCAGTTCGCGCGCGCGGCCCAGCACCTCGACGTCGCCGTACAGGTTGGGCAGGGCCAGCAGTGCGTCGCGCGTGACCGGCAAATAGTGTTGGGTAATTTCTTGCAAGCCTGATGCGTCTTTGGCGCGCAGCAGGTTGTAGAGCTGCGCTTCATCGCGCTTGGCGGCCGGGTCTTCGGCCAGCAGCGCGCGCAGCACGCCGACGTGCGACAGGTCCAGGCGCGGCTCGGTAAAGCCGGCCAGCGCAAGCGAGGCCAGCGCCAGTTCCTGGATCTCGGCGTCGGCTTCGAGGCCGGCGTGGCCGTAGATCTCGGCGCCGATCTGGAGCGGCTCGCGCGTGGCGTGCAGTCCCGACGGCCGGGTATGCAGCACGCTGCCGGCGTAGCACAGGCGGGTGATCGAATCGCGGTTGAGCAGGTGGGCGTCGATGCGCGCGACCTGGGTGGTCATGTCGGCGCGCAGGCCGAGCAGGCGGCCGCTGAGCTGGTCGACCACCTTGAAGGTCTTGAGGCCGGTGTCTTCCCCGGCGCCGGCAAGCAGCGACTCGACGTACTCGAGCATCGGCGGCATCACCAGTTCGTAGCCGTACAGGCGGAAGGTGTCGAGCATCAAGCGGCGCAGCTCTTCGATCTTGCGCGCTTCGGAGGGCAAGACGTCGGCGATATTCTCGGGCAAAAGCCAGTTCGGCATGGACAAAGCGTTGGGAGTTGTAAAGTTTCGGGCGACAATGAGCGCGGGAGTGGAATGCGTTCTCATCGCCGAATCGGCAATTTTACCCGAAAACGGGGGGCCGTTGGCAGAGAACCATGCCAAGCGAGGTGACGTGCACAGCTTACGTAGGGTGCACACTCGTGCGCACGAGTGCGCACCCGACGATTACTTGCCTTGGCCCGGGTTTCGGAAGTACTTGAAGAACTCCGAATTGGAGTCGAGCACCATCACGTCGCCGTGGTTGCGGAAGGTGGCGCGGTAGGCTTCGAGCGAGCGGTAGAACTTGTAGAACTCGGGGTTCTTGCCAAACGCCTGGGCGTAGATCTGCGATGCCTTGGCGTCGCCCTCACCCTTGATCTTTTCGGCGTCGCGGAACGCTTCGGCCAAGATCACGGTGCGCTGGCGGTCGGCGTCGGCGCGGATCTTCTCGCTCTCGGCCGAACCGGTCGAACGCAGTTCGTTGGCCACGCGGGTACGCTCGGCCTTCATGCGGTCGTACACCGAGTTGTTGATCTGGTCGATGTAGTCGACACGCTTGAGGCGCACGTCAACGATCGCCACGCCAATCTGCTTCGCTTCCATGACGACCTTCTCGCGCACCGCTTCCATCACGTTGCCGCGCGCGCCGGAAATCACTTCGCGCACGGTGTGCTTGGTGATTTCGTCGTTGAGCGCCGCCTTGATGATCTGCGACATGCGGTCGCGCGCACGCGGTTCGTCGCCGCCGAAGCTGACGAAGTACAGGCGCGGCTCGACGATCCGCCATTTGACGAAGGCGTCGACCAGGATGTTCTTTTTCTCGGCCGTGATGAAGCGCTCGGAATCAGGCGTGTCGAGCGTCAGGATGCGCTTTTCGAGGTAGATCACGTTCTGGAACGGCGGCGGCAGCTTGAAGTGCAGGCCAGGCTCGCTGATCACCTCGCGCACCTCGCCGAGGGCGAACACGATCGCGAACTTGCGCTGGTCGACCACGAATACGGTCGAGGACAGCAGCATCAGCGCGACGAACAGCGTCACGAAAATAGTTACCAGGCGGCTCATCAGCGGCTCTCCCTTTCGCGCGCCGCATCGCGGCTGCGCGAGTCGCGGTTGCGGACCGCGTCAATCGATTGCATGGCATCCTGCGGCGGCAGCGTCTGCGGCTGCATCTGTTGCTGCGACGGCTGAGGCGCCTGCACCGGGCCCGACTTGCCGCCGATGGCGGCGTCGTTGGCGGCGGTCTGGGCGATCAGCTTATCGAGCGGCAGGTACAGCATGTTGCCGTTGGCCTTGGCGTCGATCATGACCTTGCTGGCGCTGGTGAAGATCTGCTGCATGGTGTCGATGTACATGCGGTCGCGGGTGATGCCCGGGGCTTTCGAATACTCGGCGACGACCTGGCCGAAGCGGGCCGCGTTGCCGGTGGCGTTTTCCACCACCATCGAGCGGTAGGCCTCGGCGTCCTGCATCAGGCGGAAGGCCTGGCCCCGGGCGCGCGGGATCACGTCGTTGGCATAGGCTTCGCCTTCGTTGCGCGCGCGCGCACGGTCCTGGCCCGCCTTGACCGCGTCGTCGAAGGCGCCCTGCACCTGCTCCGGCGGCTGCACGGCCAGCATCGTGACATTGGTCATCTGCACGCCCAGCTTGTAGCGGTCGACCAGCTGCTGCATCATCCGGTGCACCTCGACGGCGACCTTGTCGCGCCCTTCGTACAGCACGAAGTCCATCTTGCTCTTGCCGACCACTTCGCGGATCGCGGTCTCGGCGATCTGGCGCACCGTCTCGTCCTGGTCGAGGTTGTTGAACACCCAGGCGACCGGGTCTTTCAGCTTGTACTGGACGGCGAACTGGATGTCGATGATGTTTTCGTCGTCGGTCAGCATCAGGGCTTCCTGCGCCTGCTTGTTGCGCACGTTGCCGCGATAGCCGATTTCGGCGGTGCGCACCTGCGCGACGTTGACCGTCTCGTGCGCCTGGAACGGGTATGGCCAGCGCCAGTTGATCCCGGGGCCGGTGGTATGGCTCAGGCGGCCGAAGGTGGTGACCACGCCGACCTGCCCTTCCTGCACGATGAAGGCGCCGCTGGCAAGCCAGATCAGCGCGATGATGAAGATGATGACCGAGGCGGTGATGCCGGCGCCGCGCGCGTCCGGGCGGTACGGGCCGCCGCTGTCGCCGCTGCCGCGCTGGCCGAACAGGCGGTTCAGGCGCGCATTAAAGTCGCGCCACAGCTGGTCGAGGTCGGGCGGGCCGCCTTCGCCCGGCCGGCGGCCTTCCTGGGCCTTGCGGTCGCGATCGGGATTTTTGCCCCAGCGTGGATCGTTCAGCGATAGTTTTATGCCGAATCTCTTTAGTAATGAACCGAACATATCCTAGTGTGGTCCGACTTGGGTGGAGGTTGGAATACTGTCAACGGGAGAGCCCAACACCTGCTGCGCCTCCCGGCGGGCAAAGCCCGACACGGCATCGTCCTGCTCCTGGTTGATATTGGTCGGACCGGGCTCGGCGGTTGCCGCCTCGACGATTGCATCGCGCAGCAAGTCCAGGCCCGCGCCGCTCTGGGCGCTGATAAAAACGCGGCTGATTTTATCATATTCATCACGTTCCACCCCCGGTTCTAGCCCAGTGGCATCAATCTTGTTCCAGACAAGAATCTGCGGGATGTGGTCGGCGCCGATTTCGCGCAGCACGTCGTTGACCTGCTCGATCTGCTCGTTGCGCACCGGCGAGGAGCCGTCGACAACGTGCAGCAGCAGGTCGGCGTGGATGGTTTCTTCGAGCGTGGCGCGGAATGCGGCCACCAGCTGGTGCGGCAGTTCGCGCACGAAGCCGACCGTGTCGGACACCACCACGTTGCCGACCTGGTCGCCCAGGTACAGGCGGCGGCTGGTGGTGTCGAGGGTGGCGAACAGCTGGTCGGCGACGTAGACGCCGGCCTTGGTCAGGGTGTTGAACAGGGTCGACTTGCCGGCGTTGGTATAGCCGACCAGCGACACCGAAAAGGTCTGGTTGCGCCCGCGCGCACGGCGCTGGGTCTCGTGCTGCTTGCGCAGCTTGGTCAGGCGGGTGCGCAGCATCTTGACGCGCTCGCCGATCAGGCGGCGGTCCGTCTCGAGCTGGGTTTCGCCGGGGCCGCGCAGGCCGATACCACCCTTCTGGCGCTCGAGGTGGGTCCAGCCGCGGATCAGGCGGGTGGCCAGGTGCTGCAGCTGGGCCAGTTCGACCTGCAGCTTGCCTTCGTTGGTCTTGGCGCGCTGGGCGAAGATGTCGAGGATCAGGCTGGTGCGGTCGACGACGCGCACGTTGAGGCGCCGTTCGAGGTTACGCTGCTGTGCGGGCGACAGCGCGTGGTTGAAGATGACGATGTCGATTTGCTCGGCGGCGCAGGCGTGGCCGATTTCGTCGGCCTTGCCGCTGCCGACGAAGTAGGCCGGGTCCGGCGACGCGCGCCGGGCCGTGATCGTGGTGACCGGGTCGGCACCTGCGGAGCGGGCCAGCAGCGATAGTTCTCCGAGGCTGGCGGAAAAGTCGACAGCCCCGAAATCAATGCCCACCAGCGCCGCGCGCATGGTGTTGGTGCCGGGGGCTTCAGCCATCGGCGTTACTCAGCTTCCGCTTCGAGGTTGAGGTTGACCGCGCGGGCCGGGACGACCGTCGAAATTGCATGCTTGTAGACCATTTGGGTAACCGTATTACGTAGCAGGACCACGTATTGATCGAAGGACTCGATATGTCCTTGGAGTTTGATCCCGTTGACCAGATAGATCGAGACGGGAACGTGCTCTTTGCGCAAGGCATTGAGGAATGGGTCTTGTAACAGTTGCCCTTTATTGCTCATAACAGCTCCGTGGTGTTGTTGTAGTTTAAAAGTTGAGGCGACTAGCCGGATTTTCAAGGGGTTCGTGCCAACGTTCTGCTCGCAGGCGAATGTTGGCCCTAAGGTACTGTAACCGGTTTTGCCGCTTTTTGTCGTCCTGCTACCGGTTATTTCTGCGTCCTGGCGAACGGATTCTTGCCGCTACGTAATTCGATACGCAGGGGGGTGCCGATCAGGTTGAAGGTGTCGCGGAAATGCTTCTCCAGGTAGCGCTTGTACGGCTCGCTGACCGCGTCCAGGGCGTTGCCGTGGATGACGATGATGGGCGGGTTCTGGCCGCCCTGGTGGGCGTAGCGCATCTTGGGGCGGGTGCTGCCCTTGCGCCGCGGTTCCTGCTTCTCGATGGCTTCCTCGAGCGCGCGGGTAAGGCGCGGGGTCGACAGGTTGGCGGTGGCGGCGGCGTAGGCCTCGTCGACCGCCTTCATCAGCGGCCCGATGCCGGTCGCCTTCAGGGCCGAGATGAACACGGTGCGGGCGAAGGACAGGAAGTCGAGCTTGCGGTCGAGGTCGATCTTGACCTCGTCGCGCTTGTCGGACGTCAGGCCATCCCATTTGTTGACGGCCACCACCAGCGCACGCCCCGATTCGAGGATGAAGCCGGCGATGTGCGCGTCCTGCTCCGAAATGTCCTGCTGGGCGTCGAGCAGCAGGACCACGACGTTCGCTTCCGACACCGACTGCAGCGTCTTGACGACCGAAAACTTCTCGATCGCTTCGAACACCTTGCCGCGGCGGCGGATGCCGGCCGTGTCGATCAGCGTGTAATGCGTGCCGCCGCGTTCGAACGGCACCTCGATCGAGTCGCGCGTGGTGCCGGGCATGTCGAACGCGATCACGCGCTGCTCGCCGACCAGGGTGTTGATCAGGGTCGACTTGCCGACGTTCGGGCGGCCGACGATCGCGATCTTGACGCCGCGCTCGGCCGGCTCGAGTTCCTCGGCGTCCTCGGGACGCTGGGCGAAAGCCTGGTCGAGCGCTTCGTTGACGAGGTCGGTCACGCCGTCGCCGTGGGCGGCCGAAATCACGTACGGGTCGCCCATGCCGAGCTCGTAGAACTCGGCGGTGACGGACGTGTACTTCATGCCCTCGCTCTTGTTAATCACGAGCAGGACCTTGCGGCCGCTCTTGCGCAGGAAGTCGGTGATGGTCTTGTCGTGCGGCGTCAGGCCCTGGCGGCCGTCGACCAGGAACACGACGATGTCGGCCTCGGCCACGGCCTGGCGCGTCTGCAGCGCCATTTCGTGCATGATGCCTTCCTTGGCCACCGGTTCGAAACCGCCGGTGTCGATCACCAGGAACGGGCGATCGCCGACCCGCCCTTCACCGTAGTGGCGGTCGCGGGTCAGGCCAGGAAGGTCGGCCACCAGCGCGTCGCGCGAGCGGGTCAGGCGGTTGAATAAGGTCGATTTCCCGACGTTGGGTCGGCCTACGAGTGCAATTACCGGCTTCATTGATTATGTTATTCGACCGCGATCGCGGCCACAGTTCCGTTTTGTGTTTGAAAAATCAGGTTCGAGCCTACCACTACCGGCTGGCCGACGATCGCACTGCCGTCCGTCGCGGCGCGCGCCAGCAAGGCGCCGTCCTCGCGCGACAGGAAGTGCACATAGCCCTGGTAGTCGCCGACCGCCACCGCGCGGCCGTAGGACAGCGGGCTCGACAGGCGGCGATACGACAGCTTGTCATTCTTCCAGGCGCTGGCGCCGCCATCGCGGTTGAACGCGAGCAGCGAGCCCTTGTCATCAGCGGCGAACACGAAGCGCTGGTCGACCGAGACGCCGACTTCGGACGACAGGTCGCGGGTCCAGCGCGCGCTGCCGGTGGTACGGTCGAAGCAGCCGACACGGCCCTGGTAGGACACCGCGCAGACATCGTTCTCGAATACCACCGGGGTGCCCCCGATATCGGTCACACGCTCGAGCTCGGTGGCGCCGCGGGCGACGCCAACCTCGATCTCCCAGCGCGGCGCGCCGGTCGCAAGGATCAGCGAGGCCAGCTTGCCGCCCGGCTGGGCGACGATCACGTCCTTGTCCGCGATGACCAGGCCGGGCGCCAGGCGCAGCGTCAGGGCCGGCGCGGTGCGTTGCACGGTCCATTTGCGGGCGCCGGTCGTGGCGTCGAAGCCGACGATGCGGTTGTCGATCGAGCGCGCCACCACCACGCCCTGCCCCACCACCGGCGACGACAGGATCTCGCTCGACAGCTGTTCTTTCCACAGCGGCTTGCCGTTCATGTCGAAGGCCAGCAGCTGGCCCTTGGCGCCGCCGACCACGATCTGGTTGCCGTCGGTGCCGACGCCGGCGGTCAATGGCGTGCCGGCCTTGATGCGCCACAGTTCCTTGCCCGTGGCGCCATCGACGCGCGCGATCGCACCGTCGGCGCCGGCCACCACCACCGTGTTACCGGCCAGCGCCGGCGAGAACTGGTAGGACTGGGCCTTGCCGATGTCGAGCTTCCACGCAGTGCGCACCGCCATCGTGCCTTTCAGCTCGACCAGCGGGGCCGGCTGGTTGCCTTTCGGTTTGGACGAGAACGGATTGAGCGAACTTAAGGTCGAGCAGCCCGTCATCAGGGCCAGTACGCCGACACCAACAAGCTTACGGGTAATACGCATTTTTCTTTTACCTTGTTCTTAGTCTGACAGACACTATTCGTACAAACGTCGTTCCCGCGAAGGCGGGAATCCCAGTTTCCCGCGTTCCTGTTGCTGCAAACGCCAGCGGCATCGTGCGAACTGGGATTCCCGCCTTCGCGGGAACGACGTGTTAACGCTTATCTTAACGTCAACGCCGCCTTACGCCGCCGCTTTCTGGTCGGCCGGCACGGTGCCGCCGATCGCTTCGAGCTTCACCTCGACCAGGCGGCGGCCGGGGTTTTTCTTGTCCATCGCGGCCAGCGCGGCGACGTAGGCGTTGCGCGCGTCGGCCAGCTTGTTCTGTGCGGCCAGCACGTCGCCCTTGCGGTCGTTGACCTCGGCGGCGAACTGCGGCAGGAAGCTGCCCGACAAGGTCTTGAGCGCGTCGTCGTAGGCCTTCTCGTCAAGCTGCACGCCAGCCAGGCGCAGGCGCGCGATCGACTGGTACTCGTCGTTGCCGTGCTCGATCACCCATTGCAGCTGGGTTTTGGCAGCCTTCAGGTCGTTGGCGTCGAAGGCGGCCTTGGCCGCGCCCAGCGCGCTCATCTGCGCGTAAGCGGTGCCTTCATACTTCGACTTGATGTCGGCCGCGATGCGCTGGACCTTGGCGTTGTCGTTCGCGGTCAGCGAATTTTGCAGTTCGTCGTACAGCGCCGACGCCTCGGCCGCTTCAGTGCGCTTGTGCGAATTCCAGAAGTTGTAGCCGGCGTAGGCGGCCAGCGCGATGATCAGCACCCAGCTGATCAGGTTGCCGTACTGGTTCCAGAACGCCTTGAAACTGGCTATCTGTTCCTGTTCTTCGAGATCGTATGCCATCGTGTTTGTCTAATTATGGTTGGGTTGGTCGGGCTGGATTGCTTCTCAAGCGTGGTAGTGCACGTGATCGTGGTCGTGGCCGTCGCCGATGATCTGGTCGACCACATGGTCGACGACCTTATCGAACGCGACGCTGGCCTGCTGCTGTTCGCCGGCCTCGCCGCGCAGCGGCTTGACCGTCGCCATCTGGCTGGCAATTTCGTCCTCGCCGAGGATCACCGCGAAGGCCGCGCCGGACGCGTCGGCCTTCTTCATCTGGCTCTTGAAACTGCCCGCGCCCGTTGGCGTTGCGCAATGTAACACAACATCGAGGCCAGCATCGCGCAGGCGCTCGCCAATGATGAAGGCTTGCAGCTGGGCTTCGTCGCCCTGGTGCACCATGTAGACGTCGCACTGGGCCGGCTCGGCCGGCTCGCCAGCCGCTTTCATCAGCTCGATGATGCGCTCGATGCCCATCGCAAAGCCGACGCCCGGGGTCGGCTTGCCGCCGAAGGTTTCGATCAGCGGGTCGTAGCGGCCGCCGGCGCAGATCGTGCCCTGCGCGCCCAGCTCGTCGGTGACCCATTCGAACACGGTCCGGTTGTAGTAGTCGAGCCCGCGCACCAGGCGCGGGTTGACCGTGTACTGCACGGCGTTGCGGTCGAGGATCTTCTTGAGGCCTTCGAAGTGGGCCAGCGACTCTTCGCCCAGGTAATCGAGCAGCTTCGGAGCCTGGTTGACCAGGTCCTGCATGGCCGGGTTCTTGGTGTCGAGGATGCGCAGCGGGTTGGCGTGCAGGCGGCGCCTGGCTTCGGCGTCGAGCACGTCGCTGTTGGCTTCGAAATAGGCGATCAGGTCGGCGCGGTGGCGCAGGCGCTCGTCGGCATTGCCGATCGAGTTGAGCTCGAGGCGGATGTTTTCCAGGCCGAGGTCATCCCACAGGCGGCGGCACAGCATGATCAGTTCGGCGTCGATGTCCGGGCCGGCAAAGCCGACCGCCTCGGCGCCAAACTGGAAGAACTGGCGGTAGCGGCCGCGCTGCGGACGCTCGTGGCGGAACATCGGGCCCTTGTACCACAGGCGCTTGGGGCCGTCGTACACGAGGTTGTGTTCGATCACCGCGCGCACCACGCCGGCGGTGCCTTCCGGACGCAGGGTCAGCTTGTCGCCGTTCATCGAGTCCTCGAAGGAATACATTTCCTTCTCGACGATGTCGGTCACGGCGCCGATCGCGCGCGCGAACAGGCCGGTTTCCTCGACGATCGGGGTGACGATCTTCTGGTAGCCGTAGCTCTTGAGGATCGTTTCGGCGGTGTTTTCGAACAGCTCCCACAGCGGCGCATCGGCCGGCAGGATGTCGTTCATGCCTTTGATGGCGACGATTTTCTCGGATTTCTTTTGTTCGGACATAATTTTTTAACGCCGGTGGATTCTGTTGCTGTGTAATGCTTGAGTGTCGCTAAGGAGCCTAGGCTTGCAAGCCTAGGCCGTTCCGCTGGCGAGCGACAGGTCGCTCGGAACCCCAGCTGCACCGACGATTTTTTCTGGTTTGGACATTTTCTTCGCTTTAGCTTTGCCTCGGTAGGGTGGGCAGCTTCGCTGCCCACGCGGTGATAGCAGGTGGTGCCGTCACCGGACTCGATGATCTCGCCGCTAACTATCACCGCGTGGGCGGCAGAGCCGCCCACCCTACCGGACTAATGGTGCAGTCTCGCGACCGTAATTCTTCTTCACATAATCCAGCACGATCGCCTGGAACTCTTCGACGATGCGCTCGCCGCGCAGGGTGGCGAACTTGTGGCCGTCGACAAACACCGGCGCGGCCGGCGATTCGCCGGTGCCCGGCAGGCTGATGCCGATGTTGGCGTGCTTCGACTCGCCCGGCCCGTTGACGATGCAACCCATCACCGCGACGTTCATCGCTTCCACGCCGGGATACGACTTTTTCCACTCCGGCATCTGCTCGCGCAGGAAGGTCTGGATGTTGTCGGCCAGTTCCTGGAACACGGTCGAGGTGGTGCGGCCACAGCCCGGGCAGGCAATGACCATCGGCGTGAACTTGCGCAGACCCATGGTCTGCAGGATCTCCTGGGCGACCACGACTTCCCGGGTGCGGTCGCCGCCCGGCTCGGGCGTCAACGAAATGCGGATGGTGTCGCCGATGCCTTCCTGCAGCAGCACCGACAGCGCGGCGGTCGAGGCAACGATGCCCTTGCTGCCCATGCCCGCCTCGGTCAGGCCCAGGTGCAGCGGGTAGTCGCAGCGACGCGCCAGCTCGCGGTACACGGCGATCAGGTCTTGCACGCCAGACACCTTGCACGACAGGATGATCTGGTCGCGGCGCAGGCCGATCTCCTCGGCGCGCAGCGCGTTTTCGATGGCTGACGTGATCAGGGCCTCGTACATCACGGCCTGCGCGCTCCACGGCTGCGCGCGGGCGGCGTTCTCGTCCATGATGCGCGCCAGCAGCGACTGGTCGAGGCTGCCCCAGTTGACGCCGATGCGCACCGGCTTGTCGTACTTGATGGCCGCTTCGATCATCTGCGCGAACTGGGTGTCGCGCTTGGCGCCCTGCCCCACGTTGCCCGGATTGATGCGGTATTTCGACAGCGCCTGCGCGCACTCGGGATAGTCGCGCAGCAGCAGGTGGCCGTTGTAGTGGAAGTCGCCGACCAGCGGCACGTCCACGTCCATCTTGTCGAGCTGTTCGCGGATCGCCGGCACCGCCGCCGCCGCTTCCGGCGTGTTGACGGTGATACGCACGATCTCGGAGCCGGCGCGCGCCAGTTCCTTGACCTGGATCGCGGTGCCGATCACGTCCGCCGTGTCGGTATTGGTCATCGACTGCACCACCACCGGCGCGTCGCCGCCGACCCAGACCTGGCGCTTGCCGTGCGCAACCAGCACGCTGCGGCTGGCGCGGCGCGCCAGCGGCCCGGAAGGAATTGGCAGGTTCGAAGAAGTCATTGTTCTGTTGCGTTAAGTGTTACTTCAGGCTGATGCGGGCGGTCTTGCCGGGCAGCTCGACCGGGGCGCCGCGCAGCGTGGCCGAGACGCCCGGCGCATTGCCGACCACGACCCTGACCGGCTCGGCCACGTCGATCGTCTCGGTGCTACCTGCTTTGACCAGCCGCGAGAACAGCGGTTTGCCGCCCCTGGCCGGACTCACCGAAATCCACGAATCCTCGTGAGCGGTGAACACCAGCGGATTGGCGCCGGCAGCGGCCGCCGGAGCGGCGGGCGCGGCGCTGACGCCAGCCGTGGCCGGAGCGGTGTCGGCGGCGGCCGGGGCGGCGCCTGCGGCAGGCGCCGCAGCGCTGCCTTCGCCGTCAGCCGGCGCGGCCGTGCCAGCCGATGGCACCGAAATCAGCGGCACCACGGTGCTCTGCAGCGGTTCCTGCGTGGACGGCGACGCCGGCGCCGAAGCGCCGTTGACAGGCGGCGGCAGCAGCGTGGCGTTGTCGCTTGCGCCGGGCGCCACGGCCTGGCCGTGCTGGCCGATCGGGACCAGCCCGAAGTGCCAGGCGGCGGCGCCGGCGCCGACCACCACCACCGCGGCCGCGACCAGCCCGAGCGGCAGCTTGCTGCGCTTGCCGTGCGACGGGAAGCGCGACTGCGAAAACGAGGTCGGCTTCTGCTCGCGCCGCACCACGGTGGCGCTGTTGTCGGGCGCGGGCGGGGTGTCCATCTCGATCATCGCAACCAGCGGCGCCGCGTCGAGCTTCAGGATCTTGGCATAGGCGCGCACGAAGCCGCGCGTCACCGCCGGGCTCGGCAGCGATGCGTAGTCGCCCGCTTCCAGCGCCATCACCTGGCGCACCGCCAGTTTGAGCTGCTCGGCCACCTGTTCCACGGTCCAGCCCATCGCCTCGCGCTGGGCGGCCAGTGCCCTGCCCGGGACGCCGTGATGCTGCACTGGCGCCGCCGGCTGTTCTGCCCGCTCTGAAGTCATTGTCGTTGTCTCACTCGTCAAATGCACCGCGCTCGAACGCGGCAAACTCGGGCGACCCGGGGAAGCGCCGCCGCAGCTGCGCGGCAAGGCTGGCTTCACTGGTGCGCTCGCCCAACTTGTGCTGGACCCGCAGCGCGAGCCACAGCACGTCGGCTGCCAGCGTATCCAGTTTCGTCGCCGCTGTCAGTCGATTAATGAAAAAACCGGCACGCTGGTAGTCGCGCCGCTCGTAATACACCTGCGCCAACCCGGTGTTGGTGGCCGCCAGCTCGGGGTCGTAGCGCAACGCGTCGAGCAGGTAGCGCTCGGCGGCGTCGTAGCGTTTTGCCTTCAGGCTGCAGTTGCCGGCATTGACCAGCGCGTTGAGCGGCGACTGGTAGGCGCGGTTGCCGAGTGCCTGGTCGAAGTAGCGCAGCGCCTCGTCGGTCTTGCTGGCCGAGCGGCACAGGAAGGCGCCGTAATTGTTGGCCAGCTCGGGGTTGCGCGGCGCGATCTTCAGCGCGCGCCGGTAGTTGTCGTCGGCCAGCGTGGCCTCGCCCATCGCGGTGTAGATCAGCGCGCGCACGCCATAGGCATCGGCGGACTCGGGGTCGGCGGCGATCGCCTGCTTGACCTCGTCGAGCGCGATTTCGTACTTGCCGTCCTGGTAGTAGCCGATCGCCAGCTGCAGCCGGATCGAGGCGCGCTTTTCGGCCGCCGTCTGGTCCGACGCGGTCTTGAGTTCATGCGTGGCGCCGCCGCTGCCGGCGCAGGCGGCCAGCAGCGCCAGCAAGCTCGCAGCGGCGACGCGGCTGGCCACCGCCGCGTTCAAGAACGGATCTCCACGATGCGGCCGAAGTTTTCGCCGAATTTCTTCTGGTACTCGGCCATCTTTTCCATGCGCTGGGCGACCTTGGTGCGGTCCTGCACTTCGCCGGCCAGCTGGCCGCAGGCGGCGTCGATGTCGTCGCCGCGCGTCTTGCGGATCGTGGTCACGATGCCGGCATCCATCAGCACCTGCGCGAAGGCCTTGATGCGCGGGTTCCTGGAACGGGTCAGGCCCGATTCCGGGAACGGATTGAACGGAATCAGGTTGAACTTGCACGACACGCCGACTTGCGGGTCGTTGACCAGCGCCACCAGTTCGCGGGCGTGCTCGTCGCTGTCGTTGAAGCCGTCCAGCATGCAGTATTCAAACGTGACGAAGTCGCGCGGCGCGAATTCGAGGTAGCGCTTGCACGCGGCCAGCA
>JBJMVW010000153.1:0-8713 GCA_045810465.1 Massilia sp.
ATGGCGGCGAAGTGATCGTCTACGACCGCTACAAGGAGAACCGCGAAGAGATCGGGCAGCGCCTGGCGCGCGAGCGCGGCATGACCCTGATCCCGCCGTACGACCATCCGGACGTGATCTGCGGCCAGGGCACCGCAGCCAAGGAATTGATCGAGGAAGCCGGCCGGCTCGACGTGCTGCTGGTGCCGCTCGGTGGCGGCGGCCTGCTGGCCGGCTGCGCGCTGGCGGCCTCCCGCCTGGCGCCCGGCTGCAAGGTGATCGGCGTGGAGCCGGAAGCCGGCAATGACGGCCAGCAGTCGCTGCGCGGCGGCCGGATCGTCGACATCGGCGTGCCGCAGACGATCGCCGATGGCGCCCAGACCAGCCACCTGGGCCAGCACAATTTCGCGCTGATCCAGCGGCTGGTGGACGACATCGTGACGGTCAGCGACGCGCAGCTGGTCGAGACCATGAAGTTCTTCGCCGAGCGCATGAAGATGGTGGTCGAGCCGACCGGCTGCCTGGCGGCGGCCGCGGCGCTGCACGGCGCGTACCCGGTCGAGGGCAAGAAGGTCGGGATCCTGATCAGCGGCGGCAACGTCGACCTGGCGCGCTTCGCGCAGCTGGTGGGCGCCTGAGCGGCCGCCGCGCTCCAGCCCCTGGACCGGCAGCAGCTTAGTACACCATCTGCCGTTTCAGCAAGCCCTCGAAGGCGTCGCGCGAGACCGCACTGGAATAGAAGTGCCCCTGGATGTAATCGCAGCCGAAGCCGGCCAGCATGTCGCGCTGCGCCCGGGTTTCGACGCCTTCGGCGATGGCCTCGATGCCGAGCTTGTGCGCGATGTCGATGATCGCTTCGGTCAGCGCCTTGTCGCTGCCGTCGTCGGTCAGGTTTTTGATGAAGGACTTGTCGATCTTCAGGTAGTCGACGTCGAAGTGCTTCAGGTAGGCCAGCGCCGAAAACCCGGTGCCGAAGTCGTCGATCGACACCTTGGCGCCGCTCGCGCGCAGCGTCTTCAGGCAAGCCATGGCCTGCTCCGAGTCCCTGACCAGCACGCCCTCGGTGATCTCCACCGTGATGCTGTCCGGCGGCAGCCCGGAGCGCACCACGCGCTCGAGCCACGGCAACGGGCCCGCGTGCTCGAACTGCAGCGGCGAGATGTTGACGCTCAGTTCGACCGCGCTGCCGTACTGTTCGCGCCAGCGCTCGATGCTGGCGATCGCCTGGCGCAGCACCCAGTCGCCGATCTCGTCGATCAGCCCGGACTCCTCGGCCAACGGGATGAAGCAGGACGGGCTGATCATCCCGCGCTCCGGATGCGACCAGCGCAACAGGGCCTCGGCCTTGCGGATGCGGCCGCTGGCCACCTCGACGATCGGCTGGTAGTGGACGTGCAGCTGGCCGCGCGCGAGCGCCTGGCGCAAGTCGTTGGTCAGCATCAGCTTGACGCGCGCCTGGTGCTGCAGTGAGGGCGTGAAGTACTGGAAGCGGCCGCGCCCGGCCTTCTTGGCCAGGTACATGGCGTGCTCGGCGTCCGTGACCAGGTCGGCCGCCTGGGTGGCGTCGTCCGGATACACGCTGATGCCCACGCTCGCCGACACGTAGGCCACCTGGTCCGGGCCGAAGCGCAGCGGCACCGCCACCGCCGCGATCACCGCTTCGGCAGTCTCCTCGAGGTGCAGGCGCTGGTCGAATTCGCTGACGACCGCGGCAAAGGTGTCGCCCGAAAGGCGCGCGATGGTCGCGCTCTCGGGAACGCAACCGGCCAGGCGCTGTGTCAGCGCGATCAGGGCCTGGTCGCCGGTGGCATGGCCGAAGCTGTCGTTGATGTCCTTGAAGTGGTCGAGGTCGAGCAGCAGCACGCCCAGCGACCGGTGGGCGACGTGCGCCTTCTTCACCTCCTGCTGCAGGCGGTCGAGGAACAGGCGGCGGTTCGGCAGCCCGGTCAGCGAGTCGAAATTGGTCTGGCGCCAGATCAGTTCATCCTTCTGCTTCTGTTCGCTGATGTCGTGGAACTGCACAACATGCCGGTAGATCCGCCCGTCCGGATACCGGACCAGGCGGATGTTGACCGACTTGGCCGTGAACGAGCCGTCCTTGTTGCGGTCCAGGATCTCGCCTTGCCAGTGGTCGTTGGCCAACAGCTGCTGCCACATCTGTTGGTAAAAACCGCTGTCGTGCATGCTCGAACTGAACAGCGAAGGCCGGGTGCCGAGCACATCGCGCAGCTGGTAACCGGTCTGCTGGGTAAAGGCGGGGTTGGCGTCGACGATGTCGTTGGTGTCATCGGTCACCACGATCGCTTCGGAGCTGGTCTGGTAGATCAGGTTGGCCATCCTCATCGATTCTTCCAGGCCGCGGCGCTCGGTGACGTCCTGCAACGTGCCGCGCAGCTTCGCTGTCTTGCCGTTGGCCCGCACGGGGCTGCAGATCGCACGCACCCACTTGCGCGTTCCCCCACCGCTGACTATCTCCAGCTCCAGGTCGAACGGTTCGCCGCGCGCGACGGCGTCGTCCACCGCGCGTTCGAGCAGCGCGCGGCTGGCGCCGCAGTAAAACCCGAGGGCAGCGGCGAGCGTGAACGGCGCCGCCAGGCGCGCCTCGAAGATGCGGGCCACCTCGTCGGTCAGGCGCAAAATCCGGGTCGCCGGGTCCAGTTCCCAGGCGCCGATCCGTGCCAACGAGCTCATCTCCTTGAGCAACAAGTCCTGGGCACGGATCGTCTCTTCATACAACTTGCGTTCGGTGATGTCGCGCGACACGCCGAGCACGCCGAGCACCGCGCCGTCGGGCTGGATCACCGGGGTCTTGATGGTCTCGAACAGGCGCGTGCCGCCGCCGGGACACACCAGATGGTCTTCGCAGATGACCGGTCGGCCGGCCCGCAGCGCCGCCATGTCATCCTGCCAGAGCAGCTCGGCCGTGGCCGGGCCGAACAGCTCGTAGTCGGTCCGGCCGACGATTTCCCCGCGCTCCTTGCCGAGCAGCGCGGCCACCCGGCCGTTGCAGGCGATGTAGGCGCCAGCGGTGTCCTTCAGCCAGATCAGGTCGGGGCTGCTTTCCACCAGCGTGCGCAATTGGGTTTTTTCCCGTTCCAGCTGGAGGGTGCGGATCCGGACCGCCCGGCGCACCGAGCCCAGCCAGATCGCGAGCAGCAGGACCAGCAGCGCCAGCGCCAACAAGCCCTGGGCGAGCAGTTCGGCGTAGCGGCTGAACACGAGCGGGCGTCCGATCCATTTGTCGTGCAGCGCGGCGGTCTCGTCGCGCGTGATCTGCGCCATGCCGCGGTTGACCAGGGCCAGGGTGCGCGTATCGCCCCTCCTGACGCCGTGCCGCAGCTGCTCGTGGTACATATCGAATGCCTTGACGTACTTCCTCTGCAGGGCAAGACGGTACAAGTGGTAATCGGCCGAGTATTGGTCGAGGCAGAACAGCTTGACGCTTTGGTCGGCAGCGGCCGCCATCAGCGCGGCGTAGGTAGGAAAGCTGCGCACACTGGTAATGCCGGCGGCCTGCAGTTTATCGCCACAGGCGTCGCCCTCCTGCACAGCCACTTCAAACCCCTTCAGGCTGGGCACGTCATGGATGCCGGCAATCGAAGCGTCGGCATAAATCGAGCTCGTCACTGTGGTGAACGGCGGCGAAAAATCGTATTGCGCTTCGCGCGCGGGGGTGCGCAAGATCGGGTCGATGACGTCGGCGCCCCCCTGTAGCAGCATGCGCTGCGCATCGGCCCAGTTGGCCCCGGCCAGCTCCACCGCGACGCCGGTCTTTTTCTGCCACAGGTTCCAGACATCGACCTCATACCCTTCGAGCTTGCCATCGGCATTGCGGTACACGAAAGGCGGATAGTTTTCGTCCACGACCACGCGTAACGGGGCGGGCAGCGCCAGCGCGGGCATGGCAAGGATGGCGCGCAGCAAGCAGTTGAGCAACACTTTCGGCATCGTGTCTCCCTGGACGGCCAGAGCGCAGGCCGTCACGCGAGGGTCGCGAGCATCCGCATATCGCTGCCGCCCCGACGGTGGATTGGCGACGATATCACGAAGCGCGCGCCGTTGGCGCAGCGGTCCTCCGGGCTGGTGCGCGGCGGCAGCGGGCTGCGCCCGCGTCTTGCGGAGTAACAACTGTTACACGCCAATGCGGCACAGCGCACATACATTGCCGTTGTTAAAGGGTTATAAAGTGGAACCCATCCGGGTTTCAAGGAGATGACTATGAAAAAATTGCTGATCGCTGCAATGGTTGCCGGCTCGCTGGGCACCGGGTTCACCCTGCCTTCCGCTAACGCCGCTGTTGTCGTGGTGCGCGAAGCGCCGCCACCGCCGCGCGACGAACGTGTTCCCGAGGCGCGCCGCGGTCACGTATGGGCGCCGGGCCACTACGAGTACCGCAACCACCACTACGTGTGGACGCGTGGCCACTGGGTGCGCGAACGCCGCGGCTACGTCTACAACACGCCAACCTGGCATGAGCGCGACGGCCGCTGGGTGCAGCAGCGCGGCGGCTGGGCCCGCGGCCATCGCGATAACGACGGCGACGGCGTGCCGAACCGCGAGGACGCGCGTCCGAACAACCCGAACCGCAGCTAAGCGGCACGGCCGGTGGCGCCAGGCGCCGCCGGTCCGCGTAGGGTGCGTTCGACCGGGGACGCATCCCCCGCGTCCGGGCCTTAGCGCTTGATCGGCGGCGGAGGCGGCAGCGTCCCTTGCGTGCCGCCACCGCCCCCCGTACCTTGGGAGCCGCCGGTCAGCGGCGAACCTTGCTCGGTGCCGGCGCCAAACACGCCGGCCCCGCCAGGCGCCTTCGGCCCGGGCGCGCCCGCCGCCGCCGCTATCGCCGGCTTCAATGTCGATCCCGACGGTGTGTTCACCATCCGCGCGGCAGGCGGCGGAGCCGGCAGTGCGCTGTAGTACGCCGCCAGCGCGGCAATGTCCGCATCCGACAATGCCCGGCCGATATGCGGCATCTGGCCGCTCTGGTCGGTCTTGCGCTGGCCGTTTTTCCATTGCGTCATGGTCGCCGTCAGGTAGCTCGCATGCTGCCCGGCCAGGTAAGGATAGACCGGCGGTTCGCCGGCGCCGCCCGGCCCGTGGCAATTGACGCAAGCCTGCACGCCGGCTGAACGGTCGCCCGCCAGCGCCAGCACCTGCGCGCGCGCGCTGCCGCGCGCCGCCGCGCCGCCCGCGGGCATTGGCGCGCCCGCCCCCGGCCCGGTGGCGCCAAGCGAGGCGTAATACGCGCTGACGTCGCGGATCTGCTGCGCGTTCATCGCCTTGGCGATCGGCTGCATGATCGGATTGACGCGGGCGCCGTTGGCGTACCCTGCCAGCTGTTTGCCCAGGTAGTAGCTGGGCATGCCGGCAATGCGCGGGAAGCCGCCGGCCGCATTGCCTTCCCCCTGCGCGCCATGGCAGCCGACACAGGCCGTCACCCCGTTCGGGGAACCGTTGGCCGCCAGTTGCTGGCCCGCCTGCAGCGATACCGCCCCGCCGGATGGCGCCGCCGCCGCCCCGGCCTGGCCGAGCGCCTGCGCCGGGCCGCCCTGCGTGGCCTGCTGGGTGAGCACCGCCCCCTGCTGTTGTTGCATGCCGGGCGCCGGCGCAGCCGGTTCGCGCTGCACCTCCGGCTGCCCGGCCTGCCCGCGCTCCCCGGTGCGGCAGCCCGCCACTGCCAGTGCCAGCATCAACGGAATTGTCAACGAGGTTTTCATGCTTGCACCAAGGGTCCGGGAGACTTCAGGTAGCGGTTGACGATCGCGTCGGCCGACAGGTAAGCGAGCGCGCCCACGGTGTCGGTCGGGTTGTACTCGGGGTTTTGCGGGAAGGCCGAACCGCCGATCACGAACAGGTTCGGCACGTCCCAGCTCTGCAGGAAGCGGTTGACCGCGCTGGTGCTGCGGTCGAGGCCCATGACCGCGCCGCCGACGTTATGGGTGGTCTGGTACTGGGTGATCGTGTACGGTCCCTTGCGTCCGGCCCCGACCGCCAGGCGCCCGCCCATCGCGCGCCCGATCTCGAGCGCCCTGCCCGTCACGTAGCCGGACATGCGCAGGTCGTTGGCCGGAAAATCGAAGGTGATCCGCAACAACGGCAGGCCCCACGCATCCTTGTAGGTCGGGTCCAGGTCGAGGTAGTTGTTGCGGCTCGACGATGAGCTGCCGTTGATGTTGATGACCGCGGTATGGTTGTAATGGCGCACCACCGCCGCCTTCCACGCCGCGCCCCACTGCGGGGTGCCCGGCGGCGTCGGGTGGAATTCGATCGGACGGCCATTGGTCATCAGTTCGCCGAGATAGACGCCGCCGACGAATTTGTGCGGGCCGTGGTCGTAGTTGTCGGCCGCGAAATCGCCAATCAGGGTGCCGTTCGCGCCCGAGCGCATGAACGGGTTGATGTTCACCGATTCGTCGAAGAACACCTGCACCGTGCTCATCGTCTGGTACGAGTAGTTGCGCCCGATGGTGCCGCGGCCGGTGCGCGGGTCGTACGCTTCGCCTATCCCCGACAGCAGCATGATGCGCACGTTGTTGAGCGGGAACGCGCCGAGGATGACCAGCTTGGCAGGCTGCTCGAACTCGCGCCCGGAGGCGTCGGTATAAGTGACGCCGGTGGCGCGTTTCTTGTCCTTCGACAGGTTGATGCGCAACACCTGCACCTGGGTGCGCAGCGTGAAATTCTTGTCCTTCAGCAGCACCGGCAGCAGGACGGTCTGCGGCGACGACTTCGCGAAATGCTCGCATGCATAGCGCTCGCAATAGCCGCAAAACATGCAGGTTTGCAAGGTCATGCCTTCGGGGTTCGTGTACGGCTGGCTCATGTTCGAGGACGGCTGCGGGAACGGGTGGAAGCCCAGGCCGGCCGCCGCCTTGCGGAAGATCGCCGAGCCATAGGGTTCCTTCATCGGCGGCGTCGGATACGGGCGGGCGCGCGGGTCCTCGAACGGATTGCCGCCGGCGATGATCTTGCCCCTGAGGTTGCCGGCCTGGCCGCTGGTGCCCAGCAGGTATTCGAAGCGGTCGTAATACGGCTCCATGTCGGCGCCGGTGACGCCCCAGTCCTGGATCGTCAGCTCGGGGTCCATGAAATTTTTGCCGTAGCGCTCAATAATACGGCTGCGCATGCGGAAGTGGGTGTCCTGGAAGCGGTAGGTCTGGCCGTTCCAGTGCACTGCCGATCCGCCCAGGCCGCTGCCGGGCAGAAAACTTTCCCAACGACGGATCGGCAGCGCCACCTGGTCGACGTTATTTCGAAACGTCATCGCCTCCTTGGTATTGTCCTGCATGAAGGCCTTGCGGACCGAATAGCGCAGTTCGTCGTGCATCTGTGGGCTCTGCCAGTCGGGGACGGTGAACTGCGGGTTGCCGCGCTCGAGCCCGACGACCCTGAGGCCGGCCTTGGTCAGCTCGCGCCCAAGCAAGGTGCCGACCAGGCCCACGCCGATCAGCACTGCGTCGGTTTCTTTCAGGCGGGTAGCCATCATGCGCCTCCTTTCTTGGGCGCCGGCGCCTGCGGCATGTCGGCCGAGGGGGCGCGCGCCGGGGGGCTCATCTGGTGTATCTCGATCATGCCGCGCCCGTTGTCGCCGATCGAGACCGGCGGGCGGGTGTACAGCAGGCCGTGCTGGTCGACCAGGTCGTAGAAGCTGGCATAGGCGCCAGGGAAGCCGATCATCTTCCACCCCGCCATGTCCTTGTTGCCGCCGTAAATTGGATCGCTGAAGAAGCCTTCGATGCTCAGCGACAGCAAGGATTCGAAAAAGGTGTTGGCGGGCACGCCGTTCAGGCTCTGGCGGCCGGTCTGCAACGACAGCAGGTAGGCATCCTGTTCCGGGCCGGGCAGCTTGTCGAAGGTGGTGCCGCGGCGCGCCCGCAGGTCGTCATTGATCCCGCGCAGCGCGTTGTGGAACAGCTCGGCTGGCGTGAACGGCAACTGGTAGCCCTGGCCGGGCAAGCCCTGCTGCCACGGGCCGCTGCGGTAGAGCCGCTCGCCGGCGCCCCAGGCCCCCGCCAGCTGGCGGTCGATGTAATTCGGTACGCCGGCGGCCAGGGCGCCCGGCCCGTTGGCGTCGGCCGGGATCAGGCGCTCGGTGGCGGCCTCGATGAAACGCGCCTCTTCGGGCCTGAAGAACATATAGGTGGCGGGCGCCGCGCCGGGCGCGGCCGTCTGTTGCGCCTGGGCGGCGCCGTGATCGTGTTCGGTCGCGCCCCTGGCCAGGGCCTGGGCCTGCGTGCTGAGCGCCGCGGCAGTGGCGCCGGCGGCCTTGAAAAAAGTGCGTCGCGTCAGCTTTTCCATCATTTTTCCTTCCTTGAACTGTTTGGTTAAGCGGGCGACGACCGACCTGCCCACTGGCCGTTAGAGTTGGTTGTTCCGTGAGGGTTCGGACAATGTTCACGATCTTCAGGCGGGCCGACGGACAGGGTGTGTCACCGAACAGATACCGGAGGTTGTCACCGTCACAATGGAACGATCAAAAAAAGGAGCGAATCATGAAGCGTCACGCGTTGCAGCTCAGCTTGATCGCCGCCATGCTGGCGGCCCCGGCGGCCTGGGCCGGATCGGAGATCGTCAAATGCGTCGACCACGTGGGCCGCGTGACGCTGACCGACCAGCCATGCGCCGATGCCGCCACCACCGTGCGCCTGCCGGGCGGCGCCGCGGCCGAAGCGGGCGCCGCCCCGGCCGCCGGGCCGGCGGTCGAGCATTACCCGGCGCCACGCGCGCTGCCGCGCAA
>JBJMVW010000154.1:0-3821 GCA_045810465.1 Massilia sp.
GGCAGGTCGAGATTGATGTTCTTCAGATTGTGCGTGCGTGCGCCGCGAATACGAATTTCTTCCATTAAGTTCTTAGCAGGCTTTCAATTGGTTGAGGGCCGGCGCACGGGAACATCGCGGTGAGCGGGCCAATCGAAGGGAGAACGCGTAACTATAGCTGGTTTTTTTCTCGCCCGTAATTTACGGTATCGAGAATTCGTGCCAACCTTGATGCCCTTTGAATGCAGCTTTGGAAAGCCCGCTGCCGGGCCAGGAGGAGGGCTTTGCCTATGTGGGCCGATTCAGGCCCTGTTCAATGGCGAAGCGATCAGAATCTGAAAATAAATTTCCCCCGGAGCGAGTAGGGTGGGCGCGGCCGGCGAGCCAGCATTGATGCGCCTCTTGCCAATGCACGGCACCAAAGGACGGGAGCCGGGTCTGAGCAATGGTCCCGCCGAGCGCAAAAATCTACTTTCCGCCCGGCCGGGAACAGGCAATAATAGCGAGTCGTAGCAAACACCTAATTCCCTGGCGCTTAGTCAAGTGCAGAGCCAGGGGCCCACAAACTGGAAGGAGTCACAAAATGGCATCAGTCAACAAGGTCATCATCGTCGGCAACCTGGGCCGCGATCCGGAAATCCGCTACATGCCAAGCGGCGACGCGATCGCGAACATCGCAGTAGCCACCTCGTACAAGTCGAAGGACCGCAACACCGGCGAGCAGAAAGAACTGACCGAATGGCACCGGATCTCCTTCTTCGGGCGCCTGGCCGAGATCGTTGGCCAGTACCTCAAGAAAGGTTCGTCGGTCTACGTCGAAGGCCGCCTGCAGACCCGTAAATACACCGACAAGGACGGCATCGAGCGCTACGCGACCGACATCATCGCCGAGAACATGCAGATGCTGGGCGGTCGCCAGGGCATGGGCGGCGACGCCGGCATGGGCATGGACGAAGCCGGCTACGACGCCCCGCCGAGCCGCCCGGCCGCTCCGCGCCAGGCGCCGCCTGCACCCGCGGCCCGTCCGCAGCCGCAGCGCCCGGCACCGAACTTCTCGGATATGGATGACGATATTCCGTTCTAGAGCGTACCTGACCTAGGGAAGTAAACAAAACCCCATAACTCTTTGAAGTCATGGGGTTTTTTGTTTCTCGCATGGTCCAGCACGTAAACAATTTTTAAACCACTTCCGCATAGTAATCAAATTGCTAAACTTCTATTAACTAAAAGTGCGTAAATAACCAGATTCGTAGCAAAGCGAATTCCGATTCAGGGGCTAACCGCCGGCGTCAATTTACGAATCCGCGTCCCGTCGGCAAGGATAAGATTGCCATGGTTGTCGGCTGCGATACCTTTGGGCGAAGTGAAGCTGGCGATGCTGCCGAGGCCATCTGTTTTATATCCGACACCGCCACCCGCCAGCGTACTGACCTGGCCGCTTGGACTGAGTTTGCGGACCAGATTGTTACTCAACTCTGCCACGTAAATGAAGCCGGCGTTGTCGATAGTGATGCCAATTGGTCGGTTGAAGGTAGCGCTTGCCGTTGGACCGTCTGCTTTGCCGCCAAACACGCCATTGCCAGCCAGTGTGCCGACGGCACCAGTCGGTGTGATCTTGCGGATTCGATTGCCGGCTGAGTCGCTGACGTACAGGTTGCCGGTGGCGTCGATGCAGATGCCGACAGGGTAGGAGAAGCTGGCGGCTTCTCCTTGCCCATCCGCCTCTCCCATATTGCCGCTGCCGGCAAAGGTGCTTACCTCGCCTGCCGGCGTGATCTTGCGAATACGGTTGTCATAGGTGTCGGCGACAAACAGGTTGCCAGCCTTGTCGACAGCGATGCCGCTCGGACTGGTGAAACCGTTGCTAGCAACGGTGGTGACGGAGCCGTTGGGTGCGATCTTGCGGATATTGCGATTGGTACCGTCAGTGACAAACACATTGCCGGTGTTGTCCACCGCAATGCCAACGGGAGAACCGAAGCGGGCCTTGGTACCCACATCATCGGTATTGCCGTTCACACCATTGCCTGCAAGTGTTGTGACGACGCCACCGCTAATTTTGCGTACGCTGCTATTGCTGTTGTCCGCTACATAGATCGTTCCTGCGGCATCGACGGCAATGTGATACGGATTTGAGAAGGCGGTGGTGGTCAGTGGATCGACATATCCGCCGATCGATCCATCCGTGCCGGCAATAGTGCTGACCAGGCCCAGCGCGGAATTGCAGTTCACCACGATGGCCGTGACGTCCGTGCTGGCGATCGTGCCACTTGCCGGACCGGTGAGATTACACAGTTGGAAACCTAGCGGCTGGGTAGCGATGTTGACCGAGTACGATGCGCCATTGCTCAATTTCTGGGCAAACGAAAAGTGGGCGTCGCTAGCGGCGGGGCGGACGGTGTCTCCTCCGTTCGTCAATGCCAGTCCGCTTGCTTCCAAGCCGGCAATGCTGCCGCTTACGGTATAGGTGATTGGAGTGGCGGGAGAGCCGCCTCCACCGCACGCGGTAAGCAACGTGGCAATAATGACCAGTAGTGAAAATCGCATATTGATTATTGTTTTTCGCAGTTTGGACAAGAATCTGCAGACTATAGCGCATTCCAGATAGGCAATTATTCGCCAATTGTCACAACTGAGATAAGCATCAAGTCATGAAGCACGTTTCGCGCCGCCGCAACCCAAGCCTTGCCTGCCTTTTCTTATATTTCAGACAGGTGCGACGATGCGCGGAAACCTTCTATTGATGGCCTGCTTGCTGGGCGCGATATTGTCCACCAGGTCAGCCGAGCTGGTCGAGCTCCATCGCGTCGCGGAAGGCCAGCCATGGTCGGTTTCGTACTCGGCGCGGTGCTGGGCGAAATCGCTGGCGGCCTTGTAGGCCAGATCGAAACCGGTCTGTTCCTTGGCGCTCCGAGTTTTCGCTACCCGTACTTGGTGGCTAGGTTCAGGTTCGGATAGACGCCTTCGCCGTTCGCGTACAGCATCATCAGTACGGCCGTGTTATTGGTGCGTTCGGGCGGTAAGTACAACTGGAGGAAACGATGAGAGTGCTAATAAACATCGATGTCCCAGACCTTGAAGCGGCAGTGGCTTTCTACCAAGCTGCAGTTGGCTTGACCCTCAGCCGCGTTATCGACGGCGACGTTGCAGAGCTAGTCGGCGCCTCTTGTGTACTGTACTTATTACGAAAGACCGCCGGGTCTACGGCGAGTTCGGCCGCAACTGCTACTCGCCAATACACGAGGCACTGGACACCAGTTCACATAGATTTCGTTGTCGAAGGTATTGACCAGGCTGCCAAGCGAGCTATTGTTGCTGGCGCCAGGCAGGAATCTGAATGTGTCGAGTGGATGGGGTCGAAATGCATCACCTTTTCGGACCCGTTTGGACACGGTTTTTGTTTAATCGAATTTGCCGAGGAAACATATAGTGCAAGTGGCACCTGACAAATCCGCCGCAGCCGAGGACGATTTGTCATCGGTTGACCCCTGCCGCGGCTCGCCGCACTAGCGCCCAACCGCCGCATTCTCCAGCTCCATCAGCTGCTTCAAGCGCCGGCTGGTCAGCAGCGCGCGCAGTCCCGAGGCCGGCGCCGACGGGTATTTCATCGACCCGAACAATTCCATCGCATCGCGAAACGCCAGCCACGCATGCTGGGTCTTTTCCACGCCTGATTTGCGGATCGTGCCGAGATACGACGCCCCGCTCACCGGCGTCGCCATGAACTGCTGGTAGGTCTGGTTCATCCTGTCCTCGAGCGCCTTGAACTCACCTTCGGAATACTTCGGCACATTGCCGCCCTCGAAGTCGTTGATGTCCCGAATGAACTGGTCAAGCTCGGA
>JBJMVW010000155.1:0-121336 GCA_045810465.1 Massilia sp.
GATCGCGCGCTCCAGGTCCTGCTGCACCTGGCCCTTGGGCCGCGCGCCGGTGAAGCGCGGGAAGGCGCCCAGCAGCAGATTGTCGGTGACGCTCATGGTGGCGAACACGCGCCGGCCTTCCGGCGAGTGCGCCAGGCCCGCGCGCGCGATCCGGTGCGAGTCCATGCCGGTGATGTCCTTGCCATCGAGCGTGACGGTGCCGGCCTTCGGCTTGATCATGCCCGAGATGGCGCGCATGGTCGTGGTCTTGCCGGCGCCGTTGGAACCGATCAGGGTGACCAGCTTGCCCTTCGGGACCTCGAGCGAAATGCCGTGCAGGACTTCGACCTTGCCGTAGGCGGCCTGCAGGTTCTGGATAGATAACATGGCTGTTCTCCTCAACCCGCCGCGACCGCAGGCGGCTCGCCTTCGCTGGCGCCGCCCAGGTAGGCTTCGATGACTTTGGGATCGGCCTGCACCCGCGCCGGCGTGCCTTCCGCGATTTTCTGGCCGAAGTCGAGCACCGTGACGGTGTCCGAGATCGACATCACCACGTCCATGTGGTGCTCGATCAGGATGATGGTGATGCCGTGGTCGCGGATCTTGCGGATGATCGCCATCAGTTCCTTGATGTCCGGCGCGGTGAGTCCGGCGGCCGGTTCGTCGAGCAGCAGCAGGCGCGGGTTCAGGCCCAGCGCGCGCCCGATCTCGAGCAGGCGCTGCTTGCCATACGGGAGATTGCGCGCTTCCTCGGTCGCCAGCGAGGCCAGCCCCACGAATTCCAGGATCGCCGCCGCGCGCTCGCGCGCCGCCAGTTCCTCGCGCCGGTATCGGGGCGTGCCGAGCATCGCATCGAACATCGTCGATTTGAACGTGTGGTGCAGGCCGACCAGCACGTTCTCGGTCGCCGTCATCTCGCCGAACAGCTGCACGTTCTGGAAGGTGCGCGCGACGCCGCCAAGCGCGATCTGCGACGGCGTGCGGCCGGTGATCTCGCCGCCGGCGAACGCCACCTGGCCGGCGGTGGGCTTGTAGATGCCGGTCAGGACGTTCATCATCGTGCTCTTGCCCGAGCCGTTGGGACCGATCAGGCCATGTACCGCGCCGCGTGTGACGCTCAGGTCGACCTGGTTGAGCGCCTTCAGGCCGCCGAACTGCATCAGCACCTGCCGGACCTGCAGCAGCTCGCCGCCGCGCGTTTCCGCCTTGATGCCGGCGAACGGATCGGCGTTCGATTCCACCGCCAGCGCGCTGTCGTGCACGCGTCCACGGCCGACCAGCCCGCGCAGGAAGCCGACGATACCGTCCTGCAGGTAGTAGACGACGAACAGCGTCATCAGGCCGAAGATGGTCAGGCGCCAGTCGACCATGTTCTCGAGCCGGTACGAGACGATGGCCATGCCGATGGTCGCGGCCAGCGGCACGATCACGCCGCGTAGCGTGGTGCGCCGCTTCGCCAGCGCGAGCCCGGAGCCAGCCACGCCGAGGATCGCGGCCACCACCGCGATCTTGCGGAACAGCTCGATATCGGCCAGCAGGCTGGGGAGCATCACGACGATCACGGCGCCGATCAAGGCGCCGGAGCGGGTCTTGCGGCCGCCCATGATCACCGCCAGCAGGAACAGGATGGTCAGTTCGAAGTTGTAGGTGTTCGGCGAGATGTACTGTTCGGAGTAGGCGTACAGGCTGCCGGCGAGGCCGGCGAAACCGGCGCTGATGACGAAGGCGTACACCTTGTAGCGGTACACGGACACGCCCATGCAGTCCGACGCGATCGGGCTGTCGCGCAGCGCTTCGAACGCGCGGCCGATGTTCGACTTGAGCAGCCGGTGCACCAGGGCCAGGGACACAACCATCAGCGCGGCGACCATATAGAAGTACTCGGTCTCGTCGAGCACCTTGCCGAACAGCGCCGGCTTGGTCAGCGTGATGCCCATCGGGCCTTCGGTCAGGAAGGTCATCTCGTTGATCAGGATCTGGACGATGGTGCCGAACGCCAGCGTGACCATGGCCAGGTAGGGGCCGGTCACGCGCAGCGCGGGCAGGGCCAGGATCGCGCCGAACAGCGCGGCGCCGGCGATGCTGGCCGGGACCGCCAGGAACCAGGGCAGGCCCAGCTTCATTACCAGCACGCCGGTGACGTAGGAGCCGACCCCGAACAGGCCGGCGTGGCCGAGCGACACCTGGCCGGTGTAGCCGACCACGATGTCGAGCCCGAACAGCAGGATCGCGTAGATCAGGATGGTTTCGGCCAGGTGGATGTAATAAGGGTTCGGAAACAGCTGCGGGTAGGCGACCAGCGCGGCGATGCCCACCACGCTGGCAAAGACGATTTTCTTGTTCATGTTCAGACCTTCTTGATCGCGGCTTTGCCGAACAGCCCGGACGGTTTGACCGCAAGGACCAGCAGCAGCAGGACGAGGCCGGGCACTTCCTTGTAGCCGGTCGAGAGGTAGTAGCCGGTCGCGGTTTCCGCCACCCCGAGGATCAGGCCGCCGACGATCGCGCCCAGGCCCGAGGTCAGCCCGCCGATGATCGCCACCGCAAACGCCTTCAGCCCCAGCGACGCACCCATGGTCGCGCTGGTGAGGGTGAGCGGCGCGACCAGGGCGCCGGCGAAGGCCGCCGTGGCCGACGACAGCGCGTACGAGAACGTGATCACCATGCCGGTGTTAATCCCCATCAGGCCGGCCGCGTCGCGGTCGTTGGCGGTGGCCACCACCGCCTTGCCGTAGATGGATTTGCGGTTGAACAGTTCGACCGCGGCCATGATCGCCAGCGCGCCGATGATCACCAGTACCTGCATCGGCTGCACGTTGGCGCCGAGTACCGTGAACGGGGCCGAGGACAGCGGCGAAGGGAAGGGCAGCACGTCCTTGCCCCAGATATTTTCGGCCACGTTCTTGAAGATGATCGCCAGCGCGATGGTCGACATGATCCAGCCGAATTCGGACTTGATCCGGATCGCCGGGCGCACCCCGATCCACTCGACGAAGACGCCCTGGAGCGCGCCGAACAGCACGACGACCGGGATCATCAGCCAGTAGCTCATGTAAGGGCCGTGGTGGATGGTGCCGACCAGCGACAGGCCGACCAGCGCGCCCAGCATCAGCGCCTCGCCCTGGCCGAAGTTAAGGGTGCCGGAGGTGGCAAAGGTAAGTTGATAGCCGAACGCGATCACCGCATAGATCATGCCGAGCGCGATCCCGCTGAACACTAGCTGCAAAAGGATTTCCATGGTTTCCACCCGAGGGGCGGCACGCGCCCGGCGCGCCGCCGTTCAACAAGAAAATGGCCAGCCTTGATCGCTCAAGACCGGCCACGTCACAGCATTGGTGCCTTACTTGGCCAGCACGACGCGGCCGCCGCGCACTTCACCGAACTGGGTGTTCTCGAAGTTGATCGCCTCGTGGTCCTCGTGGCTGTACGGCTTGTTGTAGGTGGCGATCACGCCTTCGACCTTCTCGTTCAGGTTCTCGAGCGCGGCCAGGATCTTCGGGCCGTCGGTGCTGCCGGCCTGCTTGATGGCCGCGGCCAGCAGGTAGATCGAGTCGTAGCCCTGCGCGGCCGACACCGCCGACGGCATGCGTCCGCCCGGCGGGTTGTAGGCCTTGACGTAGGCGTCGATGAAGGTTTTGCGCTTGGGCGTATTGCCGTCCTGGATGAAGGTCTGCGGCATGCGCGTGCCTTCACCGTTCTTGCCGGCGTTGTCGATGAAGTTCGCCATCGCCAGCGTCCAGCTGCCGATGAGCGGCACGTGCCAGTTCAGCTTTTCCATGCCGTTGGCGATCTGCGCCAGCTCGGGCCCGATGCCGTAGGTGAGCACCACTTCGGCGCCGGCCTGCTTGGCCTTGAGCAGCTGCGCCGTCATGTCGACGTCGCCGATGTTGTACTTCTCTTCGGCGACCGGTTTGATGCCTTTCTTCTCGAGCGCTTTTTCGAGGTCGGCGCGGCCAAGCTGGCCGTAGTTGGTCGAGTCGGCCAGGATCGCCACCTTCTTGAATTTGCGGCGGTCGATCGCTTCCTGCACGATCATCGCGGACTGGATGGTGTCGTTGGCGGAGTTACGGAAGACGTAGTTCTGCGGCTGGTCGGCAAACTGCTTGGTGACGATCGAACCGGTGGCCACGTTGTTCATGACCGGGATTTTGGCCTGCTGGTAGAAGCGCTGCGAGGCCAGCGCCACGCCGGTATTGATGTAGCCAACCGTGGCGACGACCTTCTCCTTGTTGATCAGCTCCTGGGCGATCTGCACGCCGCGCTCGTTCTTGGCCTCGTCGTCGCGTTCGACCAGCTGGATCTGGCGGCCCAGCACACCGCCCTTGGCGTTGATCTCGGCTGCAGCGAGCCGGACGCCGTCGCGCATCGACGTGCCCATCGGCGCCGAGCCGGCGGTGAACGGACCGGACACGCCAATCTTGATCGGCTCCGCCGCCATGCCCGCCATCGAAAACCCAAGTGCTACACCTGCAACCAATGCTTTCATCTTGAAATTCATTTGCTGTCTCCGTAGTGTGTTTTTATGTTGCCGTACGCTGGACCAGGGCCACCGACTGACCCATTGTAGGATAGCAATTGGATAACGGCAATTGATTGCTGTTGCGCGTAGCAAGCCTGCAAACGGATTCAGTTTGCGTAAGCGAGCCGTAAGCAAAGAAGGGTAGGGAGAAGCGGGAGGGAGGCGGCGAGTTAGGCGAATTAGCGCGAATTTCTCACCGTTTTGGTGCAGATTGAGGCATAAAAACGCCTCGGGCGGACAATCCCGGGGAGGGACTGTCCGTGCCGGACCAGGTCAGCGGTGACGGAAACCGCCGCCGTGGCCGCTCCAGCCGCCGTGGCCACCCCAGCCGCGGCCGCCACCCCAGCCCCGGTGTCCGCCGCTCCAGTGGCCCCAGCTAAAGCCCAGCCCGATCGAGATCGGCGGCCACCAGTACGACGGGTACGGGTCCACATACACTGGCGCCGGCGCATACACCGGCACGGGCGCGTACACCGGTTGCGGCACGTACACCGGCTGGACCACCGTGGTCGACGGCGCTGCGGCCGAGTAGTCGAGGTTCGAGCTGGTGGTGACGCCAGCCTGGCCGTTGGCAGCGGCGCGCGCACCGGTGCCCGGCGGGACTGGCGTGACGGACACGACCTGCCACTGGCTCGGGTCGCCGGTCGGCGCCCGGGTGCCGTAGTAGGCCGGACCCGGCGGCGGCGCCGCGCAGCCGGCCAGGGCGGCGAGGGAAACAATGATCGCAAGCTTTTTCATGACGGTCCTCCAGATAGTCCTATCATAAGAAATTTCCGGTAGTCCTGCTTGGGAATTACAGGTTGTTACACTAGATGGGATTGCTGATACTTATGGAACACGACCAGGCGCAGTTCCGGCTCAGGCATGCGCTCGAGCACGACATTCCCGCGATGCAGGCACTGATCCGGCGCTCGGGCGTCGCGCTGTCGGCCGGCTTTTACTCGCCCGCGCAGGCGGAGGCGATCACGCGCGAGGTGTTCGGCGTCGACAGCCAGCTGGTCAGGGATGGGACTTATTTCGTGATCGAGCACGGCGCGGCGCTGGCTGCGTGCGGCGGCTGGGGCAAGCGGTCGACGCTGCATGGCGGCGACCAGGCCAAGACGGCGCCCGACCGGCTGCTCGATCCCGCGACCGAGCCGGCGCGCATCCGCGCGTTCTTCGTGGAGCCGGCGATGGCCAGGCGCGGCCTCGGGACGATGCTGATGGCGCATTGTGCGGCCGAGGCGAAGGCGGCCGGGTTCGGGATGCTCGAGCTGTCGGCCACGCTGCCCGGCGAGCCGCTGTACCGTGCGCTCGGGTTCATCGAGTGCGAGCGCTGGGAGCTGGAATTGCCGGGTGGCGTGCGCGTGCCGCTGGTGCGCATGCGGCGCGAGGCCTGAGCCGCGGTTGTTACGAGAGGATGGCCGCCAGAGCGTCGAGGCCCGAGAAGTTGAGCGCCACGTCGGCCTGCGCGCGCACCACCGGCTTGGCGCGAAACGCCACCGACAGCCCGGCGATGCCCATCATCTTCAGGTCGTTGGCGCCGTCGCCCATCACGATTGCCTGCTTCGGGTCGATGCCCATCTGCGCGCACACGCGCTGCACGGTGCGCATCTTCTCGTCGGCGTCGACAATGCCGCCGACGACGCGGCCGGTCAGCTTGCCGTTGTCGACTTCGAGCACGTTCGCATTGGTGTAATCGAGGCCCAGGCGTTCCTTCAGCCGTTCGGTAAAGAAGGTAAAGCCTCCCGACACCAGCAGCGTTTTCAGTCCCGCTGCCTTGACCGCGGCCAGCATCGCCTCGCCGCCCGGCGAGATGCGCAGGCGCTCGTCGTACACGCGCTGCAGTGCCGACGCATCGAGCCCCTCGAGCAGCGCGACGCGGCGCGTCAGGCTGGCGGCAAAATCAAGCTCGCCGCGCATCGCCGCCTCGGTAATCGCGGCGACCTGGGGCTTGAGGCCCTGCATGTCCGCGATCTCGTCGATGCATTCGATCGTGATCAGGGTCGAGTCCATGTCCATCGCCACCAGCCGGTAATCGGCCAGCCGGCGGCCCGCTTCGATGAAGGTCGCGTCGAGCTGCGCTGCATGGGCCGCGGCTTCCACCACCGGCCGTAGCTGGATCGACGCGTCGACGTCTTCGCAGCGCACGGCGTGTTCGCCCAGCGCCACGATGTTGACCGGGTGCGCCAGCGCGGCGACTTCGTTGAGCAGGCCGATGTCGGCCCGCGGACCCTGCAACACCAGGTTCATCTTCATAAATTCTTATGCCAGCAGTTGTTTGATGGTTTGCTTCACCTGCGTCACGCGCGCGCCCAGGTCGGGCATGCTGGCGGTGATGCGCAGCTTGTCCTGGCCAGCCAGCTTGATATGGCGGTTCTTCTGGATCAGCGTGATGATCTTGATCGGGTCGATCGGCGGCTTTTCCATGAACTGCAGGCTGGCCGCCTCGCCGTGGACGTCGATCTTGGTGATGCCGACCATTTTCGCCGAAATGCGCAGGCGGTGGGTCTCGATCAGCGCCTTGACCGGCTCCGGCAGCTTGCCGAAGCGGTCGATCAGCTCTTCCTGCATGTCGTCGATCTTGCCCTGGCTTTCGCAGTTGGCAAGCCGCTTGTAGATCGACAGCCGCTCGTGCACGTCGCCGCAGAAGTCGGCCGGCAGCAGGGCGGGCACGTGCAGGTTGATCTCGGTGGTGGTGGCCAGCGGCGCCGACATGTCCGGCTCCTTGCCGGCCTTGAGCGAGCGCACCGCCTCGTTGAGCATGTCCGAATACAGCTGGAAGCCGATTTCGAGCATTTCGCCCGACTGGTTCTCGCCCAGCACTTCGCCGGCGCCGCGGATCTCGAGGTCGTGCATCGCCAGGTAGAAGCCGCTGCCCAGTTCTTCCATCTGCTGGATCGCGTCGAGCCGGCGCTGCGCCTGTTTGGACAGGCCCATCACGTCGTTCACCAGCAGGTAGGCGTAGGCCTGGTGGTGCGAACGGCCGACGCGGCCGCGCAGCTGGTGCAGCTGCGCCAGGCCGAACTTGTCGGCGCGGTGCATGATGATCGTGTTCGCGGTCGGCACGTCGATGCCGGTCTCGATGATGGTCGTGCACAGCAGGATGTTGAAGCGCTGGGCGACGAAATCGCGCATCACCTTTTCCAGGTCGCGCTCGTGCATCTGGCCGTGCGCGACGCCGATGCGGGCTTCGGGCAGCAGCTCTTCCAGCATCGCGCGGCGGTTCTCGATGGTCTCGACTTCGTTGTGCAGGAAGTAGATCTGGCCGCCGCGCTTGAGTTCGCGCAGGCAGGCTTCGCGGACCACCGAGCCGTCCTCGCCGCGCACGAAGGTCTTGATCGCGAGGCGCTTCTGGGGCGCGGTGGCGATGATCGAAAAGTCGCGCAGGCCTTCCAGCGCCATGCCCAGCGTGCGCGGGATCGGGGTCGCGGTCAGGGTCAGCACGTCGACCTCGGCGCGCAAGGCCTTCAACGCTTCCTTCTGGCGCACGCCGAAGCGGTGCTCCTCGTCGATGATGACCAGGCCGAGCCGGGTGAACTTGACGTCGGGCGAGAGCAGCTTGTGGGTGCCGATCACGATGTCGAGGGTGCCGTCGGCCATGCCCTTGATCGCGTTGTTGATCTCCTTGCCGGTCCGGAAGCGCGACAGCTCGGCGATCTTGACGGGCCAGTCGGCGAAGCGGTCGGCAAACGTTTGCGCGTGCTGTTCGGCCAGCAGCGTGGTCGGCGCCAGGATCGCCACCTGTTTGCCGCCCATGACCGCAATGAAGGCCGCGCGCAGCGCCACTTCGGTCTTGCCGAAGCCGACGTCGCCGCACACCAGCCGGTCCATCGGGCGGCCCGAGGTCATGTCGCGGATCACGTTGATGATGGCTTCGTGCTGGTCGGGGGTCTCCTCGAAGCCGAAGCTCTGGGCGAAGTTTTCGTAGTCGACGGCGGAGTATTCGAAGGAATGGCCCTGGCGCGCGGCGCGGCGCGCGTACAGGTTGAGCAGTTCGGCGGCGGTGTCGCGCACCTGTTCGGCCGCCTTGCGCTTGGCCTTTTCCCACTGGCCCGAGCCGAGCGTGTGCAGCGGCGCGTCCTCGGGCGCGGCGCCCGAGTAGCGCGAAATCACGTGCAGCTGCGACACCGGCACGTACAGCTTGGTGTCCTTCGCGTATTCGAGGTGCAGGAACTCGGTCTCGCCTTCGCCCAGGTCCATGCTGGCCAGGCCCATGTAGCGGCCGATGCCGTGGTTGATGTGGACCACCGGGTCGCCGATCTTGAGCTCCGACAGGTCGCGCACCATCGACTCGACCTGGCTGGTCGCTTCCTGCTTCTTTTTGCCGGCGCGGCGGCCGGCGCCCGCATACAGTTCGGTCTCGGTGATGAAGACCAGCTGGCCCGCCGATGCTTCGAGCAGCTCGAAGCCAGCCTGCAGCGGCGCGACCCCAAGGGCAACCCTTGCGTTCGATGCGCGCATGCCCTCGAAGCCGTCGACCGCGGCCAGGTCCAGCTTGTATTCGTTGAAGTACTGCTGCAGCGTCTCGCGGCGGCCGTTCGATTCGGCGCAGATCATCACCCGCGCATCGGCCCGCATCAGGTAGGAGCGCAGGTTGGCAAGCGGATCTTCAAGGCGGCGATTGACCGCGATGTCGGGGACCGGCGCCGACAGCTCCGACGCCGGCGCGCCAGCATCCTTGGCGATGGCCCAGCGCCCGTGCGGCTTGGCCAGCGTGAAGAACTGCTCGGCGCCGAGGAACAGCTCCTCGGGCGGCAGGATCGGCCGCTCGCGGTCGGTCTTCAAAAAGCGGTAGCGCGATTCGGTGTCGAGCCAGAAGCGCTGGATCGCGCTGTCGATGTCGCCCACCAGCGCGAGCGGCGCCGCGTCGGGCAGGTAGTCGAACAGGGTTGCGGTCTGGTCGAAGAACAGCGGCAGGTAGTATTCGATGCCGGCCGAGGCGATGCCGTTGCCGATGTCGCGGTAGACCGGCGCGCGCGACGGGTCGCCCTCGAAGCGCTCGCGCCAGCGCCCGCGAAACGCGGTGCGCGACGCTTCGTCCATCGGGAATTCGCGGCCCGGCAGCAGCCGCACTTCGCGGACCGGGTACAGCGAGCGCTGGGTGTCGGCGTCGAAGGTGCGGATGGTTTCGATCTCGTCGCCGAACAGGTCGAGCCGGTAGGGCAGCGCGGAGCCCATCGGGAACAGGTCGATCAGGCCGCCGCGCACCGAGTACTCGCCCGGCGACATGACCTGCGACACATGGGTGTAGCCGGCCAGCGTCAGCTGCGCCTTGAGTTTGGCCTCGTCGAGGTGTTCGCCTTGCCGGAAGAAGAAGGTGTAGGCGGCCAGGAAGGACGGCGGCGCGAGGCGCACCAGCGCAGTGGTGGCCGGCACCAGCAGCACGTCGCACTGGCCGTTGCGTATTTCGTGCAGGGTCGCGAGGCGTTCGGACACCAGGTCCTGGTGCGGCGAGAACGCATCGTAAGGCAGGGTTTCCCAGTCCGGCAGCAGGTGGCACGCCAGCTTGCCGTCCGCGAACCACGGGATCTCGTCGAGCAGGCGCTGGCCGTCGCTGGCGTTCGCCACGATCACGGTCAGCATCCGCTTGTCGGCCTTGAGCTCGAGCGCGGCGACCGCCAAGGCATAGGCGTCGGACGAGCCGTGCAGGGTCGGCAGGGCAAATCGATGACCTGGTTTAGGAAGGTTCTTTTTGAGATCGAAAGGCATGCAGCGGGCGAAACAATCGGCTGGAACGGGTTGCCAATTATAGACGAAGGCAGGCGTCTTCGCGGAGCGGGGCGTGCCGGGCGCCGAGCCCGGGAACGACGCGGTGGGGCTTACCAGACGGGATTGGTGGCGCGCCAGGCATCGAGCTGCTGGACCCGGCCGAACCACTCGAGCAGGCGCGGGTATGCCGCCAGCGGCAGGCGCGCCGCCTCCATATACATCAGCGGCGCCGCCACCGCGTACTCGGCCAGTGTGACGGCCTCGCCCGCCAGCCATGTGCGCCCGTCGAGGCGCTGCTCCAGCACAGCGGCGAATTTTGCCAGGTCGCGTCTGCCGCGCGCCAGTTCGGCCGGATCGGGATCGGTGCCCTCGAGCACCTTCTTCCAGACGCCCTCCCAGGTGATGACGCCGATCGCGGGACCGAAGTGCTGCGCGGCCCAGAACAGCCAGCGGTTGACGTCGGCGCGCAGGGTCGGGTCGGTGGGGTAGACCGTCTGGCGCGGGGTGCAGTCCGCCAGGTACTGCATGATCGCCCCGGACTCCGACAACAGGAAGCCGTCGTCCTCGAGTACCGGGATCATGTTGTTCGGGTTGATCTCGGCCAGGCGCCGGCGGTCGGCCGCGCTGGCCAGGTTGATTTCGACCAGGTCGAGCTTCAGGCCGAGGTGGTGCGCCGTCATCATGGCGCGGCGCGCATTCGAGGACATGGGGTGGTGGTAAAGGTGCATCGCAGTCTCCTTATGGGTAATCGATGCACGCATGCTAACGGCCGGCACTGACAGTTTTTGTCAGGAGTCCTCGGGGATGCCGTACTGTTCGCGCCACTGGCGCAGCAGCACGTGGCGCGGGGTCGGATAACGCCCGCCGGCGCTCGCCGCGTCCGCGATGCGGTCGATACGGAAGTGGCGCACCGCGTCGCGCAGCTCGCACCATGCGGCGAGCAGGCGCCGGCCCTCGAAGAAGGCCAGCGCGAACGGCCAGACCACCCGTTCGGAGGCCGCCCCGTGCTCGTCGCGGTAGCGGATGCGCAGCTTGTGCTGGTGCCGGATCGCTTCGCGTGCCGGCTTGACGAAGGCGTCCACCGCCGGCTGCGGCGCGCCGAGCGGCACCCACAGGCTGGTGTCGGCCATGTGGTCGCGCAGGTCTTTTGGCGTGGCGGTCGCGATCTTCGCCAGCGCGTTCGAGGCCGCGCCGGCGAGCCCCGGATCGCCCTGGCGGCGCACCCAGCGCGCGCCCAGCACCAGCGCTTCGAGTTCGTCTGCGTCGAACATCAGCGGCGGCAGGAAAAAGCCAGGGCGCAGCAGGTAACCGAGGCCGGCCGAGCCTTCGACCGGCGCGCCCAGCTGCGCCAGGGACTGGATGTCGCGATAGATGGTGCGCTCGGAGACGCCGAGCCGTTCGGCCAGCGCGGCGGCGGTGACCGGCCGGCGGTGGCCGCGCAATGCATCCATCAGCTGGAACAGGCGGCCGGTGCGGCTCATGGCGGCGCGCGCCGGTTCGCGATCCCGAACGGCACGTGCACCATCGGGATGGTCCCGCCCGGGGACGCCTTCAGGTGGGTCAGCTGGTCGTCGAAGAAAATGTGCGGCTTGAACACCGACAGCACGCGCGCCTTGTCCATCCCGCCCAGGAAAAAGGTCTCGTCGGCCGACACGCCCCAGCTCTTGAGCGTGGTGACGACGCGTTCGTGCGACGGGGCGTTGCGGGCGGTGATGATCGCGATGCGCACGATCTTGCGGTACGCCGGATCGCGGCGCTGGGCGCGTTCCTCCATCCGCTGCATCAGCGCCAGCTTCTGGAACATGTCGGCCAGCGGCCCGGGCTGGTGCGGGCGCGCCGCGTGCAGGATCTCGTGGGCGTGGAATTCGTCGAGGCCGTTGCGCTTGAAGACGGTCTCGGACTCGTCGTCCGCGATCACGCCGTCGAAGTCGAATGCGACGCGCAGCTCCGCGTCTTCTTCGTCGTCGGCGATCTGCGAGGGCAGCACCAGGCCGGCCGGATAATCGACCGCGATCGCGTTCTTCACGTCTTCCTCGTTCGCCGACAGGAACAGCGAGGTGTTAAACGCCGGCAGGTAGGGGTAGGGCGACTTCCCGGTGGTGAAGGCGGCGCGCGAAATATCCAGGCCGTATTGTGCGATCGAGCGCATCACGCGCAGGCCGGTCTCGGGCGAATTGCGCGAAAAGAGCACCACTTCGACCGGCGTCTGGCGCGGGAAGAACTTGTTAATGTTCAGGAAGCGGCGGATGAACGGGAATGCCACGCCTTTGGGCAGCACCGCGTCGATGTGCTGCTCCTGGTATTTGCGGTACTCGTCCGCGCCGCTATCGAGATAGACCTGGTGCGACTCTGACAGGTCGAACAGTGCGCTCGATGCGACGCCGATGACAAGCTTGTTCTCGATCTGGAACGGCATGCGGTCTTCCTTGCTGCGGTTGGTGGAGGCGGCCGTCAATTCTACCCGACCATGGCGTTTGTATCAGCGCAGCCTGAGCACGCCGCTGACCACGAAGCGCACCTCGTGCGCATCCTCGCCCGGCGTGGTCTCGATACGCAGTCCGGACAGCCCGTGGCGATGGGCGCCGCCCACCATCGAGCTCACGGTCCTGGCCAGTTCCTCCTGCTGCGACACCGACAGCAGCGACGCCTCGCCCGCGGGCGCCGGGCTGGCGGGCGCATTGCCGAAGTACTGGTTGACCATCCATCCGAACTCGCGCCGCGTGGTCACGCAGTACACCGGCCGCGCCTCCGGGAAGCGGCGCGCCACGGAGCCGCTGTTCCTGGCCTGGTGCGGATCGAGGCACAGCACGTACAAGCCGTGGCGGTTCTCCTCGACCGGGATCCACTGCTGCTCCAGCGCCGCAGCGCGCGACAAGCCCTCGAGCAGTTGCGCCGGTTTCCTGCGCTCGGGATGGAAGGCCAGGTAGGGCACGCTGAAGTAGTCGGCCAGCGCGCGGCCCACCACGCCCAGTTTCATGCCAAGCTCGCCCAGCAGCACGTCCTCGATGTCGGCCCCGCTGGCTTCGGCCTTGCGCAGCGCCTGTTCCAGCTGCGCGCGCGGCAGCACCGATTCGCGCATCGCCGTCACGAAGCGTTTGCGTTCCAGCGCCGGCGCCTGGCTGCGCTGCGCGAACGCGGTTGCCAGCGTGCCGCACAGCTGGCTCAGGCCCTCGACCACGAGGTCGGGAAAGATCCTGCCGCGCAGGTTGTTGATCAGCTGGACCACGCCGAGCACTTCGTGGTCCCCGATGATCGGGGCCACCAGCACCTGCTCGGTGCGGTAGCCGGTGCGCCGGTCCACGCCCTGCTGGAAGCGCAGCTCCGCCGAGTGCGACTTGAGTTCGGCGTCGTCGTAGACGTCGCGCAGGTTGAGCGTCTGGCGGGTCAGCGCGGCGTAACCGGCCAGGCTGTCGGCCGAAATCGGCAGCTTGAGCTGCTTGAACGAGGCCAGCCCGGTCTTGACCTTCGAGACCATGCTCGCCTTGTCGTCGGACAGGCAGTAGATGGTGAGGCGGTCGGCGTCGAACAGCGCGCAGATGTCGGCGGAGAGGCCGAGCATGATCTCGTCGATGTTGCGGGCCGCGTGGATACGCGCGGCCAGCTCGTCGAGCTGGCGGAAGAAGGCCGCCCGCCGGCCCGGTTCGACCAGGCTCACCGGCGCCGCCACGGCGCGTTGGCGGCGGCGTCGACGCAGGTGGCGTCGGGGTCGGCTTCGCGCCGCAGGCCGATCGCGCCAGGGTCGCCCCCGGCTGGCTCCGGCGCGGCGGCGGGCGGCTCGAACGGCAGCGTGTCGTGCAGCGCGACGTCGTCGCCGGCGAGGGCGCGCCTCAAGTCTTCGCGCATGCTGCGCGCGTTCGGGTAGCGGTCCGCGGGCCGCTTGGCGAGCGCGCGCAGGACGATGCGGTCGAACATCGGGGCAAGGAGCGGGTTGAGGAGGCTCGGCGGCGCCGGTTGCTCGTACATGATCTTCTGCTGGATCGCGAACATGCCCTGGCCGCGGAACGGCCGCTCGCCGGTCAGGAACTGGTACAGGATCAGGCCCACCGCGAAAATGTCCGAGCGCGGGCCGACGCTGTGGCCGGCGATCTGCTCGGGCGACATGCAGCTCGGCGTGCCGACCAGCGTGCCGGGCGCGTCGAAGCCCGCGCCCACGCTGGCCAGGCGCGCCACGCCGAAGTCGGTCAGCTTGACCGTCAGTTCGGACGACAGCATCACGTTGGCCGGCTTGATGTCGCGGTGAACCACGCCATGCTGGTGCGCGTAACCGACCGCGTCGAGCAGCTCGCAGGTCATGCGCACCGAGTCCTCGAGCGTGAATTCGAGCTGGAAGCCGAGGCTGTCGTCGAAATAGCTGGACAGCTCTTCGCCGGCGATCAGTTCCATCACCAGGTAGGCGACGCCATCCTGTTCGCCGAAGTCGTAGACGGTGACGATGTTGGGGTGGTTCAGGCGCGCCACCGCCTGCGCCTCGTGGATGAAACGGGCCGAGTATTCGGCCCGCAGCGCGGCGTCCATGATGCGGCTGGTGGCGATCACCTTGATGGCGACGCGGCGGTTGAGGCGCGGGTCGAGGCCCTCGTGGACCAGGCCCATCGCTCCGCGGCCGAGCACGCGCAGGAGCTGGTATCTGCCGAGTTGTGTGGGTTCCGTCATCGTGGCACCGACCGGTTGCGATACGGGAAGTGTAAAACAGAAACGACTCAAAGTATCATGGGGCATGCGAATTCTTGTAGCCATCCGACCATGACTGCTCCCGACCGCATCGGCCCCTACACCTTGCTGAGCCCGCTCGCGCACGGCGCACGCAGCCACGCGTGGCGGGCGCGCGACGAACGCAGCGGCGCGGTGGCCGCGCTCAAGCTGGCGCGGCTCGGCGACGCCGCCGCATGCGCCGGGCTGCGCCGCGAATTCGAGGTGGCGCTGTTGCTCGGCCGGCATCCGCACATCGTGCGCATTCTCGACTACAGCGAGCACGACGGCGTGGCCTGCCTGTGCATGGAGCAGCTCAGCCCGCCAGGCGCCTTGCGGCTCGGCGAGTTCGGCCAGCTGCTGCGCGCGCTCGAGCATGTGCACGCTTGCGGGATGGTGCACTGCGACGTCAAGCCGGCCAACCTGTTGCGCGCCGGCGGACTGCTCAAGCTGGGCGATTTCGGGATCGCACGGCGGCCCGGCGCGGCGGGGCCGGCCCACGGCACCCCCGGCTACATGGCGCCGGAACAGATGCGCGCCCGGCCGTTGGGCCCGCCGGCGGACCTGTATGCGGCCGGTGTGGTGCTGTACGAACTGCTGGCGGGGACCCGGCCGTTTGCTGGCAGCGCGTTCGAAATGATGCAGCGGGCACTGGCAGGCGAGGTGGCGCCGTTGGCGGCGCTTCCAGCCGGGCCGGGCCTGCATTTCGCTGCGATCGTGCAGCGTGCGCTTGCGCCCGACCCGGCCGATCGTTACCAAACCGCGGGTCAGTTTCTACGCGATTTTTGCGCAAACATGCGATGAGTAAAAAGCCCAAATGCATGTGTAACTTTTGATCAAAACTTTATATCGACCATTAAAGAAAAACGCGTATAGTCGCATCGATGCGATAACAATATTACAAGTCGCCACATGCCAGGTCCGGGCACTGCCGCAGAGCAGCCGGATCTACGAAGGCTGTCCCTGAAAGAGACCACGGTGTAGCGCGCCATGCGAATTGTCGACATCGATTCATTGCTGCAGGAACTGGACCCGGCTTCGCCCTGCGGTCCGAACCTCGAATACGACCCGGCCTTTCTCGAACTCGAGCAGGCGGCGGCCGGCAAGCCCGAAGTCCAGTACGGCGACACCATCACCCCCGCGGTTGCGCCTGAATGGAAGCAGGTCAGGAAGCTCGCATCCGGGCTGCTCGAACGCAGCCGCGACCTGCGTGTCGCGGTGCCGCTCACGCGCGCGCTGCTGGCCCTCGAGGGCGTGCCGGGCTTCGCCGACGGCGTCGAGCTGATGCAGCGCCTGCTGGCCGAGCGCTGGGACCACCTGCATCCGCAGCTCGACCCCGACGACGGCCTCGACCCGACCCCGCGCATCAATTCGATCGCCACGCTGGTCGACGTCGCCACCATGATCCGCGAATTCAAGGACACCCCGCTGGTGCTGCTGCCGGCGCTCGGCCCGCTGACGCTGCGCGCGATCGAGATCGCGAACGGTGAAGCGCCGCCGCCGGCCGGGCAGGAGAAGGTGGCGCTGGCCACCATCGAGGCGGCGCTGGCCGACGTGGCGCCGGAGCGGCTGCAAGCGGTCGCGCAGGCGCTGGCGCGCGCGCACCAGGGTGTGGCCGAGATCGAAAGGATCCTGATGCAGCAGGTGGGCAGCGCGCAGGCGCTCAGCCTCGACGCGCTGGCTCGGGTGCTGCGGCGCGCGCGCGACTTCCTGCCCGCCAGTGCGGCCGCGCCGGGCATGGCGCAGGCCGACCCGGGAGCGCCGGTGCAGCCATCGGACCCCGTGGCGGCGGGTGGCGCGGGCGCGCCGGCGCAGGCGATCAGCGGCGAGATTGCGAGCCGCGACGACGTGCTGCGCATGCTCGACAAAATCTGCAATTACTACCAGCGCTGCGAGCCTTCGAGCCCGGTGCCGCTGCTGCTCGAGCGTGCACGCCGGCTGGTTCCCAAGAATTTCATCGAGCTCCTGGAAGACCTCGCGCCTGGCGGCGTCGAGCAGCTGGCGGTCATCAGGGGCGCGCCGAAACAAGCGTAGAAGCGGTGTTTTTTTCATTCCTGGAGGGGGTAAATCGTGGGTACAGAAAGCAGCCAGAAATTCATCGCGCGTAACCGGGCGCCGCGCGTGCAGATCGAATACGACGTCGAGGTCTACGGCGCCGAAAAGACCGTCCAGCTTCCGTTCGTGATGGGCGTGCTGGCCGATCTGTCGGGACAGCCGGCCGACCCGCTGGCGCCGGTCGCGGACCGCAAGTTCCTCGAGATCGACGTCGACAACTTCGACGAGCGCCTCAAGGCCATGAAGCCGCGGGTCGCGGTGCAGGTCCCCAATACCCTGACCGGCGAGGGCAACCTGTCGATCGACATGACCTTCGAGAGCATGGACGACTTCAGCCCGGCGGCGATTGCGCGCAAGGTCGAACCGCTGCGCAAGCTGCTCGAAGCGCGCGGCCAGTTGTCGAACCTGATGACCTACATGGACGGCAAGACCGGCGCCGAGGACCTGGTCGCGCGGCTGCTCGAAGACCCGGCGCTGATGCAGGCGCTGGCCGCCGCGCCGAAGCCCCAGGAATAACCGTTCGCCAGGAGACAGAACATGACTGAAACCACCGCAGAACTGCAGCAAGGCGGGACCGGCACGCTCGAAATGAGCGACTTCGCCAGCCTGCTGCAAAAGGAATTCAAGCCGCAATCCGACAAGGCCAAGGACGCCGTCGAGAGCGCCGTGCGCACGCTGGCCGAGCAGGCCCTGACCGGCGCCAGCCTGGTGTCGGGCGACGTGCTGGCGACGATCGAATCGCTGATCGCCGCGCTCGACCGCAAGCTCACCGAGCAGATCAACCTGGTGCTGCACGCGCCCGAGTTCCAGAAGCTCGAAGGCGCCTGGCGCGGCCTGCACCACCTGGTCAACAACACCGAAACCGACGAGACGCTCAAGATCCGCGTGATGAACATCTCGAAGAACGACCTGGCCAAGACGCTCAAGAAGTACAAGGGCACGGCCTGGGACCAGAGCCCGATCTTCAAGAAAATGTACGAGCAGGAGTTCGGCCAGTTCGGCGGCGAGCCGTTCGGCTCGATCGTGGCCGACTACTACTTCGACAACAGCGCACCCGACGTCGAGCTGCTGTCGGGGATGGCCAAGGTCGCCGCCGCCGCGCACGCGCCGTTCATCGCGGCCGCGGCGCCGTCGGTGATGCTGATGGAATCGTGGCAGGAGCTGTCCAACCCGCGCGACCTGACCAAAATCTTCCAGACCCCGGAACACGCCGCCTGGCGCTCGTTCCGCGAGTCGGAGGATTCGCGCTACGTGGGCCTGGCGATGCCGCGCTTCCTGGCGCGCCAGCCGTACGGCGCCAGGACCGACCCGGTCGAGGCCTTCGACTTCGAGGAGGACACCTCGGCCCCCGCCAGCCAGAACTACACCTGGGCGAATGCGGCCTACGCGATGGCGGTCAACATCAACCGCTCGTTCAAGGAGTACGGCTGGTGCTCGCGGATCCGCGGCATCGAGTCGGGCGGCGCGGTCGAGGGCCTGCCTGTGCACAGCTTCCCGACCGACGATGGCGGGGTCGACATGCAGTGCCCGACCGAGATCGCGATCTCGGACCGGCGCGAAGCCGAACTGGCCGCCAACGGCTTCATGCCGCTGGTGCACAAGAAGAACACCGACTTCGCGGCCTTCATCGGCGCCCAGTCGCTGCACAAGCCGGCCGAGTACGACGATCCGGACGCCACCGCCAACGCCAACCTGGCGGCGCGCCTGCCGTACCTGTTCGCCACCTGCCGCTTCGCCCACTACCTCAAGTGCATCGTGCGCGACAAGATCGGCTCGTTCAAGGAGCGCGACGAGATGGAGCGCTGGCTGGGCAAGTGGATCAACCGCTACGTCGACGGCGACCCGGCCAACTCGAGCGAAGCGACCAAGGCGCGCAAGCCGCTGGCCGCGGCCGAGGTGGTGCTGGAGGAGGTCGAGGGCAATCCAGGCTACTACACGTCCAAGTTTTTCCTGCGTCCGCACTACCAGCTCGAGGGCCTGACGGTGTCGTTGCGCCTGGTCTCGAAGCTGCCGTCGGCGAAGGGTTAGCGATTCAGGCCGAATTGGCCACGCAGCGGGCCGGCGCCGAGCCGGCATTCTTAGTGCATCACGTCGCCGGTGCCAGCCACCGGCCCAGAGGAGAAAAAAATGGCAATTGACATGTTCATGAACATGGGCGACAAGATCAAGGGCGAATCGCGCGACAGCGTGCAAGGACCCAAGGGCGACATCGACGTGCTGGCCTGGAGCTGGGGCATGTCGCAGTCCGGCACCACGCACACGGGCGGTGGCGGCGGCGCCGGCAAGGCCAGCTTCCAGGACCTGTCGTTCACCAAGTACGTCGACAAATCCAGCAACGCCCTGATGACGGCGCTGGCCAAGGGCAGCCACGTCCCGAAGGCGGTGCTGCTGGTGCGTAAGGCCGGCGAAGGCCAGAAGCGCTATATCGAGATCACGATGGAGGAGGTGCTGGTCAGTTCGCTCTCGACCGGCGGCAGCGGCGGCGAAGACCGCCTGACCGAGAACGTCACGCTCAACTTCGGCAAGGTGAAGTTTTCGTATGCGACCCAGGACGCGAAGGGCGAGGTCGCCGCCGACGCCGATTTCGGCTGGAACATCGCGGAAAACATCCACGCGTAAGGCAGCAGGTGGGGGCGGCGCGGGCCGCCCCATTCATTTCGGACGGAGGACATGATGCTCGCGCACGAGCTTCTCAGTGAAGGCAAACCGGGCGCCGCGCTGGCCGCGCTGCAGCAGTCGGTGCGCGCCGATCCGGCGGATGCGAAGCACCGTATCTTCCTGTTCCAGCTGCTGGCCGTGCTCGGCCAGTGGGAACGGGCCCTGGCCCAGTTGAACATGGCGGCCCAGCTCGACGCCGACGCGCTGCCGATGGCGCAGGTGTACCGCGAGGCGATCCGCTGCGAGGTGCTGCGCGCCGGGATCTTCGCCGGCATCCGCACGCCGCTGGTGTTCGGCGAGCCGCAGCCGTGGCTGGCCTTGCTGGTCGACGCGCTCAGGATCGCGGCCGGCGACCCGGCGCGGGCGGCCGCGGTGCGCGCCGAGGCCTTCGAACAGGCCATTCCCAGCAGCGGCACGCTGGACGGCGCGCCCTTTGCCTGGCTGGCCGACGCCGATGTGCGCCTGGGACCGGTGTTCGAAGCGATCATCAATGGCCGTTACTTCTGGGTGCCGGCCGAGCGCGTCACGCGCGTCGAGTTCGAGGCGCCGGCCGACCTGCGCGACGCGGTGTGGACGCCGGCGCGCTTCACCTGGACCAACGGTGGCGACAACGTCGCGCTGGTGCCGACCCGCTATGCCGGGACGGCCGAGAGCGGCGACGCCGCGCTGCAGCTGGCGCGCCGCACCGAATGGATGGAGGAGGGCGCGCTGGCCGGGCACGGGCTGGGGCAGCGCATGTTCGCGACCGACAGCGGCGAGTTCGCGCTGATGGATGTGCGCGTGATCGAATTCGAGCGGCAGGCAGGCCATGGCTGAACTGGCGCCGCGCGAACGGCTGCAGCCGTCGCTGCTCGACCGCCTCACCGACCACGAGCCCGACAAGGGAATCGAGGCGCGCGAACGGCGTGTGCTGTCGCTGCGCACGCTGCGCGAATCGGTGCTGCGCGACCTGGCCTGGCTGCTCAACACGACCAACCTGCTTTCCGTGACCGATACGCCGCGCCTGCCGCATGTGGCCAGTTCGGTGCTCAACTACGGCATGCCGGACATTTCCGGGATACCGCTGGCCGGCCTGAACCTGTCCGACCTCGAACGCGGCATCCGCCAGGCGATCTGGGACTTCGAGCCGAGGCTGGTGCGCGCCTCGGTGACGGTCCGGGCAATCTCCGCCGCGCTCGAACATAACAAGCTGATGTTCGAGATCGAGGGCGACATGTGGGCCCAGCCCTACCCTGAACGGCTGTACCTGAAGACCGAGATCGACCTCGACGGCGGCGCGATCCGGCTCACCGAGAGCGCGGGGGCACGATGAACCCGCGCTTCCTGCGTTACTACAGCCAGGAGCTGCAGCACCTGCGCGAGATGGGCGGCGAGTTCGCGCGCGACTATCCGAAGATCGCCGGCCGCCTTGGGCTCGAAGGCTTCGACTGCGCCGACCCCTACGTTGAGCGCTTGCTGGAAGGCTTCAGCTTCCTCGCGGCGCGGGTGCAGATGAAGCTCGACGCCGAGTTCCCGCGCTTTACCCAGCACCTGTCGGAACTGGTCTATCCGCAGTTCCTGGCGCCGACGCCGTCGATGGCGGTGGTGCAGCTGCAGCCGGACCTGGGCAACCCGAGCTTGAAGGAAGGCTACCGGGTCGCGCGCGGCACCGCGCTGCGCAGCGTGCTGGGCAAGGGCGACACCACCGCCTGCGAGTACCGCATGGCGCACGAGGTGACCCTGTGGCCGCTCGAACTGGCCGAGGCGCGCTTCTTCACCTTCGGCGGCGCGCTGGCCGGCGTCGACCTGCGCCTGCCGCCATCGGTCAAGGCCGGCATCCGGCTGCGCCTGCGCAGCAGCGGCGTGCCGCTGCGCGAGCTGGCGCTCGACCGCCTGGCGCTGCACCTGCGCGGCAGCGACGCGCTGCCCGACCGCATCTACGAGAGCATGCTGGCCGGAGTCGAAGGGGTGCTGGTGCTGCCGGTGGCGCGCCCGGCCGCCTGGCACAGCCTGCTACCCAGGAGCGCGCTCGCGCCGCTCGGTTTCGCGCCCGGCGAGGCGCTGCTGCCGAACGACCGCCGCGGCCTGCAGGGCTACCGGCTGCTGCAGGAGTACTTCGCGTTCCCGCAGCGCTACCACTTCGTCGAGCTCTCCGGATTGCGCGAGGCGCTGGCGCGCTGCGCCGACACCGAAGCCGAGATCGTGATCCTGCTTAACCGCGCCGATGGCCAGCTCGAGCAGGTGCTCGACGCTTCCCACTTCGCGCTCAATTGCACCCCCGCCGCCAACCTGTTCCAGCGCCGCGCCGACAGGATCAACCTCACCGGCGAGCAGCTCGAGTACCACCTGCTGGTCGACCGCACCCGGCCGCTCGACTACGAGGTTTACCAGGTCGAGGACGTGACCGGCTACGGCGCCGGGCCGCAGGCCGAGCAGCGCTTCCTGCCGTTCTACAGCGCGCACGACCTGGCCGGCTCGCTCCAGCACAAGGCGTTCTACCAGCTGCGGCGCGAACCGCGCGCGATCTCGCAGCGCCAGCGCCGCACCGGCCCGCGCTCGAGCTACATCGGCAGCGAGGCGTTCCTGACGCTGGTGGACGCGGCCGAGGCGCCGTACCGCAGCGACCTGCGCCAGCTCGGCGCCACCGTCTGGTGCACCAACCGCGACCTGCCGCTGTCGATGCCGCTGGGCGTCGGCAAGACCGATTTCATCCTCGATTCCGGCGCGCCGGTGCTGGCCGTGCGCTGCGTGGCGGGGCCGAGCCAGCCGTATCCGTCGTTTGCCGAAGGAGCGGTGGCGTGGCGCCTGCTCAACCACCTGTCGCTCAACTACCTGTCGCTGGCCGACACCGACCCGCAGCAGGGTGCGGTGGCGCTGCGTGAACTGCTCGCGCTGTACTGCCACGCAGGCGACCTGGCCGGGCAGCGCCAGGTCGAGGGGGTGCGCACGATCGCGTCTTACACCATCACCCGGCGCATGCCGTCGCCCGGGCCGATCACGTTCGGCCGCGGCCTGCAGGTGACCGTGACGCTGGACGATGCCGCGTTCGAGGGTAGCGGCGCGTTCGTGCTGGGCGCGGTGCTGGCGCGCTTTTTCGCCCAGTACGTGTCGATCAACGCGTTCACCGAGACGGTGGTCAGGACGGTGGCGCGCGGCGAGATCATGCGCTGGCCCGCACAGGAGGGCGCATGCGCGATCCTGTAGAAACGGGCCGGCTGCTCGAGCGCCAGGCCGCGCGCATGGACTTCTACCAGGTGCTGCGGCTGGTGGAGGCTGCGCATCCGGAGCTGCCGCGCATCGGCGCCTCGCTGCGCGCGCGCGACGACGCGCTGCGCCTCGGGCAGGCGGCCACCATGGCCTTCAGCGAGGGCGCGCTGGCGCGCTTCACCGCCGCCAGCGGACAGGCGCGGGCGCGGCTCGCGGTGAATTTCTTCGGCCTGCTCGGCGCCAACGGCCCGCTGCCGCTGCACCTGACCGAATACACGCGCGACCGCCTGCGTAACGCGGGCGACCCGACGCTGCTGGCCTTCCTCGACGTGTTCCATCACCGGATGCTGTCGCTGTTCTACCGCGCCCGCGCCCAGGCCGAGCCGGCGGTAAGCCTGGACCGCGAGGACCAGGACCGCTACACCGACTTCGTCGGCAGCCTGTTCGGCATCGGTTCGCCGGCCCTGCGCGCGCGCGACGAGGTCGGCGACTTCGCCAAGCTGCATTTCGCCGGGCTGCTGGCCAACAAGAAGCGGCCGGCCGCGGGCCTGGTCGCGATCCTGCGCGAATACTTCCGCTTGCCGGTGCACCTGGAGCAGTTCGTCGGCCACTGGATGCGCCTGCCGGACGAACTGCGGACACGCATCGGCCGCATCGAGGCCGGTAACCGGCTCGGCGCCTCGACCGTGCTGGGACGTTCGGTCTGGGACAGCCAGCACAAATTCCGGATCGTGGTCGGGCCGCTCGGCTACCGCGACTACACGCGCATGCTGCCCGGCGGCGACAGCATGCGGCGCCTGCTGGCATGGGTGCGCCAGTATGCCGGCCGCACGCTCGACTGGGACGTGCGGCTGATCCTGCGCAAGGAAGATGTCCCGCCGCTGGTACTGGGCGGCGGCGCGCGGCTGGGCTGGACCGCCTGGCCGATGAGCACGGCGGCGACACGCAACCCGGACCAATTGCTCATCAATCTACCCGCCCACGCGGGCTAAGGAATCGTCATGGCAGAAATCAGTCGCGTTGCATTGTTCGGCAAACTGAACGCCCTGTGTTACCGGGCGGTGGAAAGCGCCACCGTGTTCTGCAAACTGCGCGGGAACCCGTACGTGGAGCTGGCGCACTGGCTGAACCAGATCGTGCAGCAACCCGATTCCGACCTGGCGCGGATCGTGCGCCACTACGAACTCGATCCGGGTGCGCTCGCGCGCGACCTGACCGCGGCGCTCGACCGGCTGCCGCGCGGTTCGACCGCCGTCACCGACCTGTCCTCGCAGCTCGAAGAAGCGGTCGAGCGCGCGTGGGTGTACGGGACGCTGATGTTCGGCGAGTCGCAGGTGCGTTCCGGCCACCTGGTGGTCGGGATGCTCAAGACGCCCGGCCTGCGCAACGCGCTGTACGGGATGTCGCGCCAGTTCGAGCGGGTCAAGGGCGAGGACCTGGCCGAGCGTTTTTCGAGCCTGCTGAAGGATTCGCCCGAGGGCCAGATGGCGGCCAGCGACGGCTTTGTCGCGGCGCCGGGGGAAACCTCGGGCGCGATCGCGCCGGCGGCGATGGGCAAGCAGGAGGCGCTGAAGAGGTTCACGGTCGACCTGACCGAGCAGGCCAAAGGCGGCAAGATGGACCCCATCGTCGGGCGCGACGACGAGATCCGCCAGGTGGTCGACATCCTGATGCGGCGGCGCCAGAACAACCCGATCCTGGTCGGCGAGGCCGGCGTCGGCAAGACCGCGGTGGTCGAAGGCTTCGCCCAGCGCATCGCGCGCGGCGACGTCCCGCCCAGCCTCAAGGACGTGCAGCTGCTCGCGCTCGACGTCGGGCTGCTGCAGGCCGGCGCCAGCATGAAGGGCGAATTCGAGCAGCGCCTGCGCTCGGTGATCGACGAGGTCCAGGCCAGCAGCCGGCCTGTGATCCTGTTCGTCGACGAGACCCATACCCTGGTCGGCGCCGGCGGCGCGGCCGGCACCGGCGACGCGGCCAACCTGCTCAAGCCGGCGCTCGCGCGCGGGACCCTGCGCACGGTCGGCGCGACCACCTTTGCCGAGTACAAGAAGCACATCGAGAAGGACCCCGCGCTGACACGCCGCTTCCAGACCGTGCAGGTCGACGAGCCGGGCGAGGAGCGCGCCATCCTGATGATGCGCGGCGTCGCGTCCACCATGGAGAAGCACCACAAGGTACAGATCCTCGACGAGGCGCTGGAAGCGGCGGTCAAGCTGTCGCACCGTTACATCCCGGCGCGCCAGCTGCCCGACAAGTCGGTCAGCCTGCTCGATACCGCCTGCGCACGGGTCGCGGTGAGCCTGCACGCAACGCCGGCCGAGGTGGACGACAGCCGCAAGCGGATCGAGGCGCTCGAGACGGAACTGGGGATCATCGGGCGCGAATGCGCGATCGGGATCGACACCGGCAAGCGCGAGGCCGATGCCCAGGCGTTGCTGGCCGACGAACGTGGCCGCCTCGCCGGGCTCGAGGATCGCTGGGGCGCCGAGCGCAAGCTGGTCGACGAACTGCTGGCCCTGCGCGCGCGCCTGCGCGACGGCGCGCACCCGGTCGAGGGCACCGGCAGCCGGCTCGAAGCGGCGGCCGACGCGGGGCAGCCTGCGATCGACCAGTCCGAACGGGCCGGCCTGATGGAGCGTTTGAGGACGGTGCAGGCGCAGCTGGCCGCGCTGCAGGGCGAAACGCCGCTGATCCTGCCGACCGTCGACTACCAGGCCGTGGCCTCGGTGGTCGGCGACTGGACCGGGATCCCGGTCGGGCGCATGGCGCGCAACGAAATGGAGACGATCCTGAACGTCGCCTCGCTGCTGGCGCAGCGGGTGATCGGCCAGGACCACGCGATGGAGATGATCGCCAAGCGCATCCAGACCTCGCGCGCGGGGCTGGACAACCCGAACAAGCCGGTCGGCGTGTTCATGCTGGCCGGGACCTCGGGCGTCGGCAAGACCGAGACCGCGCTGGCGCTGGCCGAGGCGCTGTACGGCGGCGAGCAGAACCTCATCACGATCAACATGAGCGAGTTCCAGGAGGCGCACACGGTGTCGACCCTGAAGGGCGCGCCGCCGGGTTATGTGGGCTATGGCGAGGGCGGGGTGCTGACCGAGGCGGTGCGGCGCAAACCGTATTCCGTGGTGCTGCTCGACGAGGTCGAGAAGGCGCACCCGGACGTGCACGAGATCTTCTTCCAGGTCTTCGACAAGGGCTTCATGGAAGACGGCGAGGGCCGCTTCATCGACTTCAAGAACACGCTGATCATCCTGACCACCAACGCCGGCACCGAGCTCATTGCCGGGATGTGCAAGGACCCGGAACTGATGCCCGACCCGGAGGCGATGGCCAAGGCGCTGCGCGAGCCGTTGCTGAAGGTGTTCCCGCCGGCGCTGCTCGGGCGGCTGGTGGCGGTGCCGTACTACCCGCTGTCGGACCAGATGCTGGGGCAGATCGTGCGCCTGCAGCTGGAGCGCATCAAGAAGCGGGTCGAGGCGCGCTACAAAATCCCGTTCGAGTATGGCGAGGACGTGGTGAAGCTGGTGGTGTCGCGCTGCACCGAGAGCGAGTCGGGCGGGCGCATGATCGACGCGATCCTGACCAACACCATGCTGCCCGATATCAGCCGCGAGTTCCTGGCGCGGATGATGGACGGCGGCGCCATCGGGGGCGTGACAGTGGCGGCCGACGGCGGGCAATTCCGTTACAGCTTCGCGTAAAACAGCAATCAAGCGGCTTAAGTGTCTACAAAAAGGGGAGTAAGAACATGCCTATCTATACCCACAATGGCGCGCTTGGCGTGCCAGTAAATATCGCCGGATTCGTGGCAGCGACGCAGGCCGGGGTGCTTGCCGGTCCGCTTCCCTTCCTGCACGGAGCGGGAAATAACCTCGGGGTCCATGCGGCCGCTTTCGCGCCGATCGGAATCGCCGCGTCCATCACCAGGGCATTCGGCCTGATTACCTGCGCCTCGGTGATCTATACCTCGACCCACGCGGCGGCGGCGGCCGGCGCATGGGTCCATCACGCGAACGCCGGGCACGTTGCGGCCGTCGATGTGGCCAACGCGATCGCGGGACTGGGCGGCCCTCCGCCGGCGAGCCTGCTGGTCATCTTTGCCCATCCTGGCGCGAGCGATCCAGGGTATCTGGCCTCGATCGCGACCATTACCGGCGCCGGCGTGCCCGCGGCGAACGTGGTCGAAATCCCCAATCTCGTGGTGCCCCAGTTCGGGATCAACAACCTGGGCTGGATTGGCTAGCACCATGCCGAACCAGGTTTCGATGGGCGTGTCTTTAGCGCACCAGCTCGCATAGGCGCGCTGCCAAACCAACCACGAAGGAAATGACCATGCGCGCTGCAGATATCAACCTCGTCGTCACTCACATTGACCCGTACCTGAACCGGACGATCGTCAAGAAATCCTATAATCGCGAGACAGGTGCAATGGCCGATCAACATCGGTTCGTCATTGTCGACGACGGCGCCTTGCCGGGCAACGACGCCATGATGACAGGATCGCAGATCGCCACGGCCCAACTGTTGGACGGTATCGCGGGCAACGATGATTCAGCGGCGTACTGGCACGAGTACGGCCGGAGAGTCCATCAAAGTTTCGTCGGCGGAACGCCAATCGGCATCCGGTGCGACAGCTGCACCGCGCTGGCGTTTTACCTGCTGCGGCAAAACGGTTGCAGTGGCAACATCTCGGTGATCGAACAGGCGATCGGCAAGGCAAATGGCCACTGGTTCCTGCTGGTCGGGGCGCCAAAGGGGGCGCCAATTTCCTTCGACAGTAACTTCCCCCGTGGAAGTTTCGTAGTAGACCTGTGGGGCGTTGGGGTCAAACGCCAGCGCGGCGAGTCGCACTCCATCACGTCGGTCCTCGATCCGTCCAGCTGTGTTTATTCTTGCGGCGACAACAAGCTCAAGCGCAAGGTGACCCACGACGGCACAACCACGGTGCCCAGCAAGGCAAGCTTTGTCAGCGACACAACGGTAGCGGGATGCATTGGCGATAAGTCCCGCAGCACCAAGCTGAAGGCGCTCGACGACAAGCTCGACGAGTTCCATGCCAGCACCGCGACGCTGGACCAGCTGGGCAATGCATTCACGGCCTGGATCGACAAGAAAACCAAGCGCCAGGCCGATGACATCGACAGCATCCGCAACGCGGACGGGCAGATGACCGCCTTGCGCCAGCAGTTGCGCTGGCTCGGCCTGGCGCTCTGAACGGAAGCCAATCGGGAGACGGATGCGATGCCAAACCAGGTTTCGATGGGCGCGATGATGACCTGCACCTTCGGCGTGGCGCCGTCCTCGCTGGTGGTGCTACCGAAGAACAAGGTGCTGGCCGAGGGACCGCCCGCGGCCAACATCATGGACCACGTGCCGATGATGAACATCATGCCCTTCGGGATGTGCAACTCGCCCGCCAACCCGACCGTGGCAGCCGCCACTGCGGCGGCGCTTGGCGTACTGACGCCGATGCCGTGCGTGCCGGCCACCGCGGCGCCGTGGGTGCCGGGCGCACCGACCGTGCTGATCGCGAACATGCCCGCGCTCGACAACGTCTCCAAGTGCATGTGCAACTGGGGCGGCGTGATCGGCTTCACCAACGCCGGCACCGTCAAGACCATGGTGCCCTAACCGTCATCGACAGGATCGCCCGCAATGCCCGTTACCCAAGCCAATCGTGAAGTTGCCGTTACCAGCGCCCTGGGCGAGGATGTCCTGTTGTTCGAGCGGATGACGGGTTCGGAAGCGCTGGGGCGGCTGCCCGAATACCGGGTGCAGCTGCTGTCGGCCAGCCAGGAGCTCAAGATCGCCGACGTGCTGGGCAAGCCGATGGGGATCCGGGTCGAGCTGCCCGATGCCACGCAGCGCCATTTCCACGGGGTCGTGACGCGCTTCGCCAGCACCGGATGGAGCGGCGAGTTCGCGCGCTACGAGGCGACCGTGCATCCGTGGCTGTGGCTCCTGACGCGCAGTTCGAACTGCCGCATCTTCCAGGACAAGTCGGTCATCGACATCGTCAAGGCGGTATGCGCCGACGCGGCCTACGGCGGCCTGGTCGACCTGTCCGCCAGTTCGCTGTCGGGCACCTACGCGGCGCTGCCGTACTGCGTGCAGTACCGCGAGACCGACTTCAACTTCGTCTGCCGCCTGCTGGAACAGGCGGGCATCTACTTCTACTTCACGCACGACGCGAGCAAGCACACGATGGTGCTGGCCGACTCCTATGGCGCCCATGCCGCGATTCCCGGCTATGCCACACTCGAATTCGCGGGCGAGGCAGGGCGCCGGGTGCTCGACCGGGAAGCGGTGTACGGGTGGGCCGCGGCTGGCCAGGTCCAGCCGAGCAGCCATGCGCTGAACGACTTCGATTTCGAGAAGGCGGCGTCGAGTACCAGCGGCGGCCTGCTGGTCAAGTCGACCATCGCCGCCGCATTCTCGCAGCAGGCTTACGAGATGTACGACTACCCGGGCGGTTACGTGGCGGTCGACGACGGCAACGCGCTGGCGCGCGCGCGCATGGAGGAGCTGCACGGCCAGTGCGAGGAGATCGCCGCCGACACCAATGCGCGCGGCCTGTATCCGGGCGGGCTGGTCACGCTGTCGGGGCACCCGCGCGCCGACCAGAACCGCGAATACCTGGTGACCGCGGCCGATTACGCCATCGCCGTGACCGACTACAGCAGCGGCGCCGGTGCGGCTGGCTTGCAGTTCGACTGCGTGTGGCGCGCGATCGGCTCGGAGCACAGCTACCGCGCGCCGCGGACGATGCGCAAGCCCGTCGTGCGCGGGCCGCAGACCGCGATGGTGGTCGGGAAGGCGGGCGAGGAGATCTGGACCGACAAGTACGGCCGCGTGAAGCTGCAGTTCCACTGGGACCGCGACGGCGCCGAGGACGAGACCAGTTCGTGCTGGGTGCGGGTGGCGCAGGGCTGGGCCGGCAAGGGCTGGGGCTCGGTTTTCATTCCGCGCATCGGAATGGAAGTGGTGGTCAGCTTCCTCGAGGGCGACCCGGACCGGCCGCTGGTCACCGGCTGCGTCTACAACGGCGACGCGATGCCGCCGTACACGCTGCCCGACGACCAGACCAGGTCGACCATCAAGACCAACAGCTCGAAAGGCGGCGCCGGCTTCAACGAGATCCGCTTCGAGGACAAGAAGGACGCGGAAGAGATCTTCGTGCAGGCCGAGAAGGACTTCAACCGGGTGGTGAAGAACAACGACACGCTCAAGGTGGGGTTCGAGAAGGCCGACAAGGGCGACCAGGCGATCAGCATCAAGAACGACCGCAGCGTCGACGTCGGCCACGACCACACGGAACACGTCGCCAACGACCAGACGGTCACGATCGACCACGACCAGAAAACCACGGTCACCAACGACCAGGCGCTGAACGTGGATAACAACCAGACGGTCGCGATCAAGGTCGACCAGAAGCTCGACGTCGGCGGCAACCAGACGGTCGCGGTGACCGGCGACCAGAAGATCACGGTGAGCAAGACCATCGTGATCGAGGCGACCACCTCGATCGAGCTGAAGGTGGGTGGCAGCAGCATCAAGATTGAGCCGGCCAAGATCACGATCAAGTCGGCGATGGTCGAGGTCAAGGCCGATGCCAACGCGTCGGTGGAAGCCGGGGCGATGATGAAGCTGAAGGCGGGCGCGGTCATGACCGTCGAGGGCTCGCTGGTCAAGATCAACTAGGTGGCCGATGCCTGTCGCCGCGTCACCTCACCTGCGCCACCGGCCGCGCCAAGCCATGTCCGCGCGAGGCCGGGCGCCGGGTAGCGCCGGCCAGGACTGGCAGGAGTGCTGTACCAGGGCGCGGGTTGCGCCCCTTGCTGTTGGCGCCTATTGGCTCTCCGGGGGAGTGCCGCCGCCGCCACTGGTTGGCTCGCCCGCGCCCGCGCCCGAGCTGGCGCCGCTGCCGCTGGCGCCCATGCTGCTGGCCCCCAAGTCGCTGACGCCCCTGCCGCCGGCGTTGGTGATGCTCGCCGAGAGGGGCCAGTTGCCCGACTCGGTGTTCTCGTACAGCGAAGCCACGCCGCCGTTGGAAGAGCCCCAGTTGCCGCCGCCCATCGAACTGCATGCCGCGAGCCCAAATGCAAACAGTATGCCTAGTAATATGACCTCGAATTTGCGTTTCATAATGACCTCCTTCGATGCGTTAGTCGATCCAACCATGATGCTTGCGATGGGGACTGGTTGCCATCGGAAGTCCTCGTCGCAAAGGGTAGGACAGGTCCCATTCCAGAAGGTGCGGTCGATCGTGCTTGCCCTGTCCATGCGTGGCAAAAATGTTATCGATACGATCAGTTTCTCGTGCATAATCGGTCTATGACGGATGGCAACCAAGTTTCCACGACCATGTCCCTGACCCTGCGAATCCAGTCCTATCGCAAAGAGCCCCCAGCGGCGCCAGTCGAGCGCCGCTTCGACCGACTCGGGGGAACCATCGGCCGTGCCGCCGGCAACGACCTCGAGCTGCCCGACCCGGGCAAATACATATCGCGTACCCACTGCAAGCTCGACTTCGTCGATGGCCGCTATACGCTGATCGACCTGGGTAGCAATCCGAGCTGGCTGAACGACCGGCCGCTCGGCGCCGGCAAGAGCGCGACGCTGGGCGATGGCGACACCCTGATCATCGGCGACTATGTGCTGCAGGTCGGGGTCGACGCGGAGCAGGCGCCGCAGCCGGTGCCCGTGTTCGCGCCCGAGTACTCGCCTGGCCACCCGTTCCAGGCCCAGCCCGCGGCGCCGCCCTTGCAGGCGGCGCCCGGCTACGCCGATCCGAAAGACACGCTGGCGGGCGCCAACATCCTCGACACCGGAGCCGGGATGGCGGCTTCCGGAAGCGCCGGCGATCCGCTCGGGCTGGACCTGTTCGGGCACGACGGGGCGGCTGCCGGCGCGCTCGCATTCCGCGGCTCGGAACCGGACCATGCAGCTCCCGAGCGCGTGCCGATGGAGGCGGCCGCGGTCGCGTCGCCGTTCCAGGCGCCGGCGGCGGTGTCCGCGGCGCCGCCGCAGGCGCTGATCCCCGACGACTACGACCCGCTCGCCGACTTCCTGCCACCGCGCCTGCAGGCGGCGCCGGCTGCGGCGTCCCCGGCGCCGCGGCCCGCGCCGCCGGCCGCCGCCGTGCCCGAGGGCGAGGTGCTGCAGGCGCTGCTGCGCGGCCTCGGCCTGGCGGACCTGAAGCTTGCCGGGCCGCCGGCCGAAACCGCGGAGCTGGTCGGCGCCATGCTGCGCGAGGCGACCGCCGGCACCATGGCGGTGCTGCTGGCGCGCGCGATGACCAAGCGCGAGAGCCGGCTCGAACTGACCGTGATGGGCGCGCAGGCCAACAACCCGCTCAAGTTCTTCCCCGACGCCGAGAGCGCGCTGGCGCAGATGCTGACCAATGCGATGGCCGGCTACATGCCGCCCCTGAAGTCGTTCGGCAGCGCGTTCGATGACCTGAAAGCGCACGAGATGGCGGTCATCGCCGGGATGCGGGCGGCGCTGGCCGGGGTGCTGGCGCGCTTCAACCCGGCCGTGATCGAACAGCGCATGGAACCTGAAGGCGTGATGGACAAGGTGCTCGCCAGCAGCCGCAAGGCCAGGATGTGGGACCGGATGGTCGCGCTGTACGACGAGATCGCACGTGAAGCCGAGGACGATTTCCAGCGCCTGTTCGGCGAACGCTTCTCGGCCGCCTACGAAGACCAGATCGGCCGCCTGCACCAGGGGCAGCACCGGCAGGAATAACGGGACAAGCCAACACAAGTGAGATGCCATGTCGTGGAATCGTAAAGTCGTCTGGTCCGAGGGCATGCTGCTGCAGCCGCAGCACCTGCAGCAGCACGATCGGTACCTGCAATCGCAGCTGGAGGCGCGGGTGGCGCACCTGCATCCGTACCCGTGGGGTTTTTCAAGCCTGAAGATCGACGAGCAGCAGCTGGCCTTCGGCAAAATCGCGCTGCAGTCGTGTGAAGGCGTGCTGCCCGACGGTACGCCGTTCATGCTGCCGTTCGAGGATGGCCTGCCGCTGCCGCTGGATGTCCCGGCCGATGCGCGCAACGTGCTGGTGGTGCTGGCGCTGCCGCTGCGCCGGCCCGGCGTGCCCGAAACCGGCGACAGCCCCGGGCTCGATAATTTTGCGCGCCACCGCGCGGTCGACCACGAAGCGTGGGACAGCAATGGCCTCGACAACAGCGCGCTGATGCAGGTCGGCCAACTGCGCATGCGCCTCGCGCCCGAGGCGGACGTGGTCAACGCGTATTCGACCCTCGGCGTCGCGCGCGTGCTGGAACGGCGGCCCGACAACCGGCTGGTGCTCGATCCCGACTACTGCCCGCCATGCCTCGACTTCCGGGTCGCGCGGCGCCTGTCCGCGTTCGCCGACGAACTGGTCGGGCTGCTGCGGCAGCGCGGCCAGCTGCTGGCCTCGCGCCTGTCGCAGCCCGGCACCGCCGGCGCTGCGGAAATCGCCGACTTCCTGCTGCTCCAGCTGGTCAACCGCGCCGAGCCGCTGCTCGGCCACCTGGCATCGATGACCGGCCTGCACCCCGAGGAACTGTACCGCGCGCTGGCCGCGCTGGCCGGCGAACTCGCCACCTTCGGCGCCGGCGCCAAGCGCGCCGCCCAGTACCCGGCCTACCGGCACGACCACCTGCGCGAGTCGTTCGAGCCGGTGATGGACCACCTGCGCGAGGCGCTGTCGGCGGTGCTCGACACGCACGCCGTGCCGATCCCGCTGGAAGAGCGCCAGTTCGGCATCCGGGTCGCTGTCATGCGCGACCCGGAACTGGTCAAGTCCGCCACGTTCGTGCTGGCGGTGAACGCGCAGCTGGCCGCCGAGAATATTCGCAGCGCCTTCCCGCGCCAGGTGAAGATCGGCTCGGTCGAGAAGATCCGCGACCTGGTCAACCTGCAGCTGCCCGGGATCGGCCTGCGCGCGCTGCCGGTGGCGCCGCGCCAGCTGCCGTTCCACGCAGGTTTCACCTACTTCGAGCTGGACAAGGCAAGCGAATACTGGGCGCAGCTGGCCACGTCGGCCGGTTTCGCGATGCACGTGGCCGGCGAGTTCCCCGGCCTGCAAATGGAATTCTGGGCGATCCGCAAATAAGCACACGGCCGTGAGCGACGACGACAAGACGGGCGCGCAGCCGCCCGACAGCGAACGAACGATCCTGGTGCCGACGCCAGGGCGGCGCCGTTCGCCCGCGGAGCCCGCAGGCGCGGCGCCCGCGCCGCCGGATCCCGCGCAGGCGCCGCTGCATGCGGCGGCGCTGGCGCCACTGGCCGCAAGCGCAGCGGCGAGCGGCGTCAATCCGCTGGTCGCCGCCGCCAACCCCTTGCTCGACCTGGTGGTGCCGCTGAGGGTGATGGCCAGCCATGCCAATGTCGAGGGACTGCGCGCGCAACTGGTCGCGGCGATCAAAAAGTTCGAGCTCGAGGCGCGCGCCGCGATGATCGATTTCGAAACCGTGGCCGCGGCGCGCTACGCGCTCTGCACCTTCCTCGACGAGACGATATCGAGTACGCCGTGGGGCGCGGGCGGCGTATGGTCGAGCCGCAGCCTGCTGGTCGCGTTCCACAACGAGGCGTTCGGCGGCGAGAAATTCTTCCTGATCCTGCAACGGCTGTGCCAGGCGCCGCGCGCCAACCTGCACGTGCTCGAGCTGTTCTATGCCTGCCTCGCGCTCGGACTGGAAGGCCGCTACCGCGTGATCGACGGCGGGCGCGGCCAGCTCGACCTGCTGCGCGAGCGCCTGCAGCAGCTGATCCAGAAGGAGCGCGGGCCGTACGAGCCGGCCCTGTCGCTGCGCTGGCAGGGAGCGGAGCAGGTCGGCAACCGGCTGCGCCGGCTGGTTCCGCTGTGGATCGTGGCCGGCGCCGCGGCGCTGGTCCTGCTTGCGCTGCACCTGGGCTTCAGCTTTTCGCTCAACCGCAAGTCCGACCCCGTGTACGCGGCGCTGCAGCGGATCGCGCTGGCGCCGCCGGCGCCGCCCGCGCCCGCGCCCGCGGTCGCGCCGGTGCGGGTCGCCCGGTTCCTGGCGCCCGACATCGAACGCGGGCTGGTCAGCGTCACCGAAAGCGCCGACCGCTCGACCATCACGCTGCATGGCGACGGCGTGTTCCCGTCGGGCCGGGCCGAGGTGGTCGATGCGTTCGGACCGCTGCTGGGGCGCATCGGCGACGCCCTCAGGACCGTGCCGGGCAAGGTGCTGGTCATCGGCCACACCGACGACGTGCCGAGCGTATCGGCCCAGTTCCCGTCGAACTGGGCCTTGTCGAAGGCGCGCGCCGCCGCGGTGGTCGAGCTGCTGGCGCGGCGCGCCGGGCCGCCCGCGCGCTATGCGGTCGAGGGACGCGGCGAAACCGAGCCGCTGGTGCCGAACACCAGCGCCGCCAACCGTGCCCGCAACCGCCGGGTAGTGATCATCCTGCTGACCCCATGAAGAAACTGTTCGCCTGGTTCATCAAGCCGCCGGTGCTGTCGTTCTTTGGCGTGCTGGTGCTGTCGCTGCTGGTGTGGTTCGAGGCGCCGCTGTTCGCCTTCGACGGCCACGCGCCGTTCGCGTCCAGCCAGGCGCGCTGGGTCCTGATCGCGCTGCTGTTCGCGGCGTGGGCGCTGGCGCATACGCTCAAGTGGCTGCGGGTGCGGCTCGCCAACCTGCGCCTGATGAAAAGCGTGGCCGGGGACGCGGCCCCGGCGGCGGTCCCCGGCCAGGCCGAGACACTGGCCGAGGCGGCGCTGCTGGCGCGCCGCATGCAGGAGGCCATGGCGATGCTGCGCAAGGCGCGCCTGGGCGGCAGGAAGGGGGCACTGGTCCACCTGCCATGGTATATGTTCGTCGGCGCGCCGGGCAGCGGCAAGACCACCGCGCTGCTGCACTCGGGCCTGAAGTTCCCGCTGGCCGAAGCGATGGGCAAGGCCGCGCTGGGTGGCGTGGGCGGCACCCGCAACTGCGACTGGTGGTTCACCGACGAAGCGGTGCTGCTCGATACCGCCGGCCGCTACACTACGCAGGACAGCTACGGGGAGGTGGACAAGGCGGCGTGGGGCGGCTTCCTGCGCCTGTTGAAACGCAACCGGCCGCGGCGGCCGGTGAACGGCGTGATCGTCGCGCTGTCGGTGGCCGACCTGCTGCAGCAGGGCGAGCCCGCGCGCCGGACCCAGGCGCTGGCGATCCGCGCCCGCGTCAAGGAACTGCATGAGGAACTGGGCATCCGCTTCCCCATCTACGTCGTCGTCACCAAGTGCGACCTGCTGGCCGGTTTCGTTGAATTCTTCGATAACCTCGGGCGCGAGGAACGGGCGCAGGTCTGGGGCCTGACCTTCCCGCTGGCCGCGCCGGAAACCGTGAGCCAGTCGCTGGAGCAGTTCCCGGGCGAGTTCGCGGCGCTCGAGCAGCAGCTGCAGGCGCGCGTGTTCGCGCGCATGGAGCAGGAGCGCGACGTGCAGCGGCGCGCACTGATCTACAATTTCCCGCAGCAGTTCGGCGGCCTGCGGGACGTGCTGCAGGTGTTCCTGAACGACGTATTCGGCGCCACCGCGTACGAGGAGCCGGCGCTGCTGCGCGGCGTGTACTTCACCAGCGGCACGCAGGAAGGCAGCCCGATCGACCGCGTGATGGCGTCGCTGGCCGCCACCTTCGGGCTGGACCGCCGGGTGCTGCCGCCCAATGCGTTCGGCGGGCGCAGCTACTTCGTCACGCGCCTGCTGCGCGAAGTGATTTTCCGCGAGCGTGAGCTGGCCGGCGCCAACCTCAGGCTGGAGCGCAACCGGCGGGGCCTGCAGTGGGCGGCGATCGGCCTGGCGGCGCTGCTGCTGGCGGTGACTACGGTGGGACTGGTGGGCAGCTACGTCGCCAACCAGAACTACGTGAACGACGTGGCCGTACGCACCCGTGACGCGGCCCGGCTCGCGGCCGCGATTCCCGACGACCCGTCGCCGCTGGCCGCGCTGCCGCTGCTGAACGCCTTGCGTGAGGTTCCGGGGGGCTACCGCGACCGCGGCGCCGACGTGCCGTGGATGATGGGGCTCGGCCTGTACCAGGGCGACAAGCTGGGCGAGGGCGCGATCGGCGCCTACCGCCGGGTGCTGGGGCAAGCCCTGATGCCGCGCCTGGTCGCCCGCATGGAAGACGAACTGCGGCGCGGGGGCGCCAGCAACGCCGACTACCTGTACGAACTGTTGCGGGTCTACCTGATGCTGGGCGAACGCAGCCACTTCGATGCCGACGCGGTGCGCGCCTGGGTCGATTTCGACTGGAGCCGCAACCTGGCCGACGCCAACGAAGCGCAGCGCCAGGCACTGTCGGCGCATCTTGCGGCCATGCTCGAGGATGACAGCGCCACGCCGCCGCAGGTCGACAAGGCGCTGGTTGCGCAGACCCGCCTTGCGCTGGCGCGCATGCCGATGGGGGAGCGGGTCTACAACCGCGTCAAGCGCGCGCTGGCCCAGGCGCAGCTGCCGGAATTCGACGTGGCCTCGAATGCGGGGCGCGACGCGCCGCTGGTCCTGGTGCGCCAGGGCGGGCAGCCGCTCACGCGCGGCATCGCGGGCGCGTTCACGCTGGCCGGTTACCGCAAGTTCGGCGAACAGCTCGACCTCGCGGTGGCCGACGTGGTCAAGGATAACTGGGTGCTGGACCGGCGCGAAGCGGTAGGCAGCCTTGACGACGCGGCGCAGGTCAAGGTGGCGGTGACGCAGCTGTACTACGACGAGTACATCCGCCAGTGGGATGCGCTGCTGGCCGACGTGGTGCTGGCGCCGATCGGGAGCCTGGACCAGGGAGCGCGCTCGATCAACCTGCTCTCGGGCCCCGAATCGCCGCTGCGTAAATTCCTGGTCGCGGCGGCGCGCCAGACCTCGCTCGAAAAGGTCGCTACCGCCAGGTCTGGCGTGGACATGGCCAGCAGCGCGGTGAAGGACCTGCGCGAGGCGGCCAGGCGCAGGCTGGAAGCGGCGCTCGGCGCTGCGCCCGAGGCCACCAGGCCGGCCGCCAGGCCACGCAACCCGGTCGACGCCCATTTCGACGCGCTCCACAAACTGGTGGCCGCTCCCGATGCGGCGGGCGGGGCGCCCGCGCCGAGCAGCCTTGACCTGGTGCTGGCCAGGCTCAAGGACGTCGCAACCTTTTTCGACGCCGCCAACGCGGCAAAGGCGGCCGGCGCACCGCCACCGGCCGCGGACGCGCTGGCAAAGCTCAAGCGCGACGCCGACGACATGCCGGCTCCGCTCTCGACCCTGGTCAAGAGCATCGATAGCAGCGCGGCCGGCCTGACGCAGGGCAGCGAGCGCGCGCGCATCGACTCGCTGTGGACCGCGATGACGGGCCCGTTCTGCGGGCGCGCGATCGCCGGACGCTATCCGCTGGTGCGCAGCGCCGTGCAGGAAGTCACGCCGGACGATTTCGGCCGCTTTTTCGGACCGGGCGGGATGATGGACGAGTTCTTCCAGAAGAACCTGCAGGCCTGGGTGGACAGCGGCGGCGCGCAGTGGCGTTGGCGCAATGTGAATGGCGTATCGCCCGGTCTGCCGCAGGACGTGCTCGACGAGTTCCAGCGCGCCGCCGCCATCCGCGACCGCTTTTTCGCGGCGGGCGGGCGCCAGGCCTCGATGCGCTTCGACCTGAAGCTGGTGTCGGCCGCCCCCGACATCGCGAAGCTCAACCTCGACATCGACGGGCAGGTGCTCGCATATGCCGCCGGCGGCGCGGCGCGCGCGGCCAGCTTCCAGGTCCCGAGCGGGAAGGGCGTCAACCAGGTGCACTTCGAGCTCACCCCGGCGCCGGCCAACGAACTGAAAACCGAAGGGCCATGGGCCTGGATGCGCATGCTCGACAAGGGCCTGCTCGAGCCGGCGCCGCAGGCCGAACGCTTCAAGCTGACCTACGACTTCGATGGCCGCAAGGTCGTGTTCGACCTGGTCGCCAGCAGCGTCAACAACCCGTTCCGGCGCGAAGCGCTCGAGAAGTTCCGCTGCCGCGAACACCTGTGATGGAAGCAGCCAGCGCGCCCGGCTTCTACGGAAAACTGTCGTCGCACGGCGACTTCCTGGCGCGCCGCCTGCCGCCCGCGTTCGTCGCGCTGTGGGACGGCTGGCTGCAGGCGTGCATGCAGGGTAGCCGCGAGCAGTTGGGCGCGGCCTGGCTGGACGCTTACCTCACCGGTCCCGTATGGCGCTTCGCGCTGGCTCCCGGCGTGTGCGACAGCCAGGCATGGGCGGGCGTGCTGATGCCAAGCGTGGACCGGGTCGGGCGCCACTTTCCGCTGGCACTGGCCGGCGCGGCGGCCGCCGGACTGCCGCTGGCGCAGTGGCTGGGCGAAGGCGCCGCCTGGTTCGACCAGCTGGAGGACCTGGCGCTGTCCACGCTCGAAGCCAGCTTCGATTTCGAGCGCTTCGACGCGGCGCTGGCCGCGCTCGATGGCTTGCCCGCGCCCCCGCTGCAGGGCGCGGCCGGTGCGCTCGGCTGGTACCTGGCGCTGGGCGGCATCGGGGAAGCCGGCAATGCCGCCGGCGCGGTGGCGTCCGCGGCCCTGTTTGGACAAAGCGTGTGGTGGACCGACGGCTCGGACAAGGTCGCGCCGTGCGTGCGCCTGTGCCGCGGCCTGCCGTCGCCGCCAGTCTTTGCCGCGATGCTCGCCGGATGAATGCCTTACGCCTCGCAGCGCGCCAGCACCACCGTGATGTTGTCGCGGCTGCCGTCGCGCTTTGCCATCTCGACCAGTTCGGCGCAGCCGGCCGTGAGGTCGTCCGCGCACCGCGCCAGCACCTGGGCGATACGCTGGTCGGGGCAGGCGCCGTGCAGGCCGTCGCTGCACAGCAGGTACAGGTCGCCGGGCGCGAGCGCCTGGGTCAGCAGCTCGGGACGGATGTCCGGGCCGGGGCCGAGAGCCTGCAGCAGCAGGTTGCGCGGCGGGAGATTGCTCGCGAAGCCGGCATCGAGCGCCTGCTGGTACATGGTCTGGTCGCGCGTGACCTGGGACAGGTGGCCGTCGCGGAAGCGATACAGGCGCGTGTCGCCGACGTGGAACACGAATACCGGGCCGCCGGGCGCCGGCTGCCACATGCCGGTCAGGGTGGTGCCCATGCCGCTGCCGTCGCCGCGTCCGCGCGCCAGGTTGGCCTGGTACAGCTGCAGGTTGGCGTATTCGACCGCATCGTGCAGCGCGATCATCGCGCGCATCGTGTCGTCGGTCCAGGTGGCCTCGGGGTCGGTCTGCGCCGGGTCGAAAGCGCTGGCCTGGAAGTTGGGGACCGTGTCGTCGCCGTCGGGGCAGGCTGCCGCGCGCAGGTAGTGCAGCAGCGCGCCAAGGGCGCCGGCGCTCGCGACCTCGCCGCACTCATGCCCGCCCATGCCGTCCGCGACCGCCACCAGGCCCAGCTCGCGCTCGACCAGGAAGTTGTCCTCGTTGGTGCTGCGTACGGTGCCGGTGTCGGTCAAGCCAAGCGCGAGCCCGAGGCCGAGGGGCTTGGGGACCGGCGGCGCGGGTGGCTTCCAAGGGTGCAAAGGGCGGCTCCTGAACAAAGGCGGCATGGCGGTTTCGTTGGCTTACATGCTAGCACGGGACCAGCCCGGCGAGCGCAACGATCGATGAAGACAGGGCCGCGCCGATGAATGAAGAGACCAAAACCGGCGATGCGGCGCGCGAGGCGGGTGCGCAGGCGCGCGCCGCCGTGCTCACGCGCCGCGTCGCCGCGCTCGAGGCCGCGCTGGCGGTGGAGCGGCGCATGCGCCAAGTGCAGGATATCGCCAGCCAGGCCGCGGCCGGGCAGCTGGCCGCGCATGGAGGGCAGTCCGACCTGACGGTCCCGGCGCCGCGCACGGCCGGCCGCGACGACGACGCGACTATCCCGGTCCAGTCGCGGCCGTATTCCCGGGCGTCGGTGACGCTGGCGCGCGCCGCCGCACCCGAGCCGCCCGTGGTCGACCGCACCATCCCGCCCGGCGCACCCAGCCCGCTCGCGCTGGTGCCCGGGTTCGGGCTGTTCGAGTACCGCATCGACCAGGTGCTGGGGCAGGGCGGGTTCGGCATCACTTACCTGGCCACCGACGTGCACCTGCACGCGCGCGTCGCGATCAAGGAATACCTGCCCGCCGATTACGCGCAGCGAGCGAACGACAAGTCGGTGTCGCCGCGCTGGCCGGAGGACCGCGGCTTCTACCAGGATGGCCTGGACAGCTTCCTGGTCGAAGCGCGTACGCTGGCCGCGTTCCGGCATCCGAACATCGTCCGCGTGGTCCGCTTTTTCGAGGCCAACCGCACTGCCTACATGGTGCTCGAGTACGAGCGCGGCAAGCCGCTCAAGCAGTGGTGGCCGAGCCGCAAGGAGATGCGCGAGGCCGACCTGCTGAGCCTCATCCAGCCGCTGCTCGACGGGCTGGGCGCGGTGCACGCGGCGGGCTACCTGCACCGCGATATCAAGCCGGACAATATCTATGTGCGCAAGGAGGACGGCAGCCTGGTGCTGCTCGACTTCGGCGCGGCGCGGCTGGCTGTGGGCGCCGCGCGTGCGGCGGCGGAGGTGGTAACGCCCGGCTATGCGCCGATCGAACAGTACCAGGATGGCGAGCAGGGCCCCTGGACCGACCTGTATGCGCTGGGCGCCACCTTGTACTGGATGATCGCCGGCGCCAAGCCGCCGGCCGCGCCGGCGCGCCGCGACCGGGTCGAGCCGATGATTCCCGCGGTGGTGGCGGGGCGCGGCCGCTACAGCGAACCGTTCCTGCGCGCGATCGACTGGGCGCTCGAGCCCGAAGCGCCTGGCCGGCCGCGCAGCGTGCAGCAGTGGGCGGCAACGCTGTACGCCGCCCACGCGGGCAGCCTCGACCTGCAGGACGCGCTGCGTATCGGCGAGCAGGACGGCCACGGCGAGCGGCTGCGCGACAGCTTGCTCGGGTCCCCGCGCCTGGTCCGGCGCCGCTCGCTGCAACTGGTGCGCGGCATCGCCCATCCGGCTTCGTGGCCGATGGCGGTCAAGATGACGCTCGCGATGGTGCTGGCCGCGCTGCTGCCGATGCTGGCGACCGCCTGGTACAACCTGGATCATTCGATGGCGACGGTGACCGCCAGCGAGTTGCGCAACCTGGAGCGGATTGCGCAAAGTACCGCCGGGCGGATCGGGCAGCTGGTCACCGACAGCGGCCACCTGGCCGATTACCTGGCGGCCGACGCCGACTTCATTGCGTACCTGCGCCAGCCGGCCGAGGCGCGCAAGGGTGCGCTCGAGGCCAAGCTGGCCAACCTGGTGCGCGCCAACCCGGACGTGCACCTGTTGATGCTGATGGATGCGCAAGGGCAGGCGCTGGTGTCGAGCGAACCGGGCGTCGCCGGCCGGGATTACGCCTTCCGCGACTACTTCCGCGAGGCGCTGAAGGGCCGTTCGTACAAGACCGGGATCGTGCTCGGCGCGACCGGGGCCAAGCCCGGCATGGTCTGGTCGAACCCGGTGTTCGACGAGGCGCACAAGGTGGTCGGCGTGGTTGCCATGCGCCTCAAGGGGGCCAGCATCGGCAAGATCCTCGATGCCTCGGTGGCGGGTTCAGGACGGGTCGCATTCATGGTCGACGGCGACGGCGTGCTGGTCCACCATCCCGACCAGCGCCACCTGTACCGCAGCCTCGCGCCTTTGCCGCCGGACGCGCTGCAGCGGATCGCAGCCGACCGGCGCTTCACGGGCGGCCGGATCGACAGCGTGCAGATGCCCGGCCTGGCCCGCGCCCTGGTCGGCGCCAGGGCGCCCGGCAACATCAGCTATCGCTCGACGATCTCGGGATACGAGGAGCACGCCGGCTTCGCGCCGGTGCCGGGGCACGACTGGGTGGTCGGCGTCAGCGAGCCGCGCGCGCAGTTCGAGGCGCCGCTGCGCAAGCTGTATGCGAACATGCTGTACAGCGTGGCGCTGGCGGGCCTGGTGTTCCTGGTGCTGGCCGTGCTGTTCGCGCGCAGCATCGTGCGGCCGATCGCGCAACTGACCGAGGCAGCCAACGCGCTGAAGGCGGGCGACTACGACCGGGCCAGCATCAAGGTCACCAGCGCCGACGAGATCGGCCGGCTGGCGCGCACCTTCAACGTGATGATCGACGTGCTGCGCCAGCGCGAACGCGAACGGCGGCGCGGGCAGTTCGGCGCCCGGCGCGATCGCCCGGGCTAGTTAAAACAGGCCCGACTGCGTCTCGGCCGGCACGGGTGCCGGCGCCGGCGCCGATGCGGCAGGCGTGGCTTGCCCATCGCCCGGTTCGACGTCGATCGCCTTCAGTGCGGGCGTGTCGGCGAATTCGGCATAGACCCACTCGTCGTTATCGCGCACCACGCCTTCCGGCGCCACGCGCTCCAGCTCCGGCCGTTTTGCCAGCGCGACGCGCATGTAGTCGATCCAGATCGGCAGCGCCAGCGTCGCGCCGAACTCCTTCCCGCCGAGCGACTTCGGTTCATCGTAGCCCATCCATGCCACCGCCACCACGTTGCCGCCGTAGCCGGCAAACCAGCCGTCCATCGCGTCGCTGGTGGTGCCGGTCTTGCCCGCGATATCGCCGCGCCCCAGCTTGACGGTCGCCTGCGCGCCGGTGCCGTAGCGCGCCACGTCGCGCAGCATGCTGTCGGTGATGAAGGCGTTGCGCGGATCGAGTACGCGCTGGTCTTCCTGCCGCGCTTGCGGCGGTTTGGCCTCGGAGATGACCTTGCCGTCGGCGTCCTGGATCTTCGCGATCAGGTAAGGCTGGATCCGGTAGCCGCCGTTGGCGAAGAGCGCATAGCCGCCGGCCATCTGCTGCGGCGTGACCGCGCCGGTGCCGAGGGCCAGCGTCAGGTTCTTCGGCTGGCGCGCCAGCTCGAAGCCGAACTTGCCCACATACTCGTGCGCATACGGCACGGTCACCGCGCGCAGCAGCCGCACCGAGGGCACGTTCTTCGATTCGGCCAGCGCGCGGCGCATCGTGATCGGGCCGTCGAACACGCCGTCGTCGTTTTGCGGCGCCCAGGTCCTGCCGGCGTCTTCACCCGGCATCTCGAGCGGTTCGTCGAGGATCAGGGTGCCCGGCGAATAACCCTTTTCGAGCGACGACGAGTAAATGAACGGCTTCATCGCCGATCCCGGCTGGCGGTATGCCTGCGTCACGTGGTTGAACTTCTGCAGGTTGTAGTCGAAGCCGCCGACCATCGCGTGGTAAGCGCCGGTATCGGCGTCGACCGAGACGAAGGCCGCCGCCACCTGCGGCACCTGGGTGATGCTCCAGCCGGCTTTGCCTTCCTTGCTGATGCGGATGACCGCGCCCGGTTCGATCCGGATCGATTCCCTGGCGGCGGATGCAAGCGCCGCCTGTGCGAACTTGAGCCCCGCGCCGCTGATCTCGATGGTGTCGCCATCGATGTTCTCGACCTCGACCCGTTTCGGCGAGGCCGCGGTCACGACGACCGGAACCAGGCCGTCGGACGATGGCCGCTTCTGGATCGCGTCGACGATCGCTTCCTCGCGCTCGTCGTGGTCGGCCGGGAGCTGGATCCGCGCTTCCGGGCCGCGGTAGCCGTGCCGCTGGTCGTATGCCAGCACGTTGCGGCGCAACGAATTGTAGGCGGCTTCCTGCTCGGACTTCAGGATCGTGGTGGTGACGGTGATGCCCTTGGAGTAGGCCTCTTCCTTGAACTGCGCGTAGACCGCCTGGCGCGCCAGCTCGGCCACATATTCGGCGTGGACATCGTATTCCTGGCCGCCGCGTGTGTTCACGCGCAGCGGTTCAGCCAGCGCCTGCCGGTACTGGTCCTCGGTGATGTAATCGACCTCGCGCATCCGCTTGAGCACCGCTTGCTGCCGCTGTTTCGCGCGCTTCGGGTTCACGACCGGGTTGTGGCGCGCCGGGTTCTGCGGCAGGCCGGCCAGCATCGCGGTCTCGGCGATCGACAGCTTGTCGAGCGGCTTGCCGAAGTAGGTGCGCGCGGCGCTGGAAAAGCCGAACGAGCGCTGGCCAAGGTAGATCTGGTTCATGTACAGCTCGAGGATCTGGTCCTTGCTGAGCGCGTTCTCGATCTTGTAGGCCAACAGGACTTCGTTGAACTTGCGTGCCGTGACCTTCTCGCGGCCGAGGAAGAAGTTACGGGCGACCTGCATCGTGATCGTCGACCCGCCGGCCGAGCCGAAGCCGTGCGTGACGTTCGCTTTGACCGCGCCGAGCGCGCGGATCCAGTCGATGCCGCTATGTTCGTAAAAACGCGTGTCCTCGATCGCCAGCACCGACTTTTTCATCATGTCGGGGATTTTCTCGATCGGGACGAAATCGCGGTGCTCCTCGCCGAATTCGCCGATCAGCACGTGGTCGGCTGTATAAATACGCAGCGGGATCTTGGGTTTGTAGTCGGTGACCGCCTCGATGGACGGCACATTGGGCACCAGGGCCAGCATGACCCACGCGCCAAGGACGGCAATGAACACGACGATGGCGACAACGGCAAGCAGGATGAAGCCGCGCGCGTGGCCGGGCTGCCTGGGGAGCTTTCTGGACTGTGTCAAAACTGATCTCTCAAGGGTTGGCCGTTCCGGTTGTGACGGCCATTCCGGCAAATTATAATCCGCTTTCATTCCTCTCCGGCATGTGCGATAGTCACGCTTTCCGAGGAGCGTGGGGCGGCACGTTGCGGCCTGCCGGTCAATACTTTTCAAGGATTTCGAATGCCTTACGATCCCAGCCCAGCCGGCGTCAAGCCGTACATCCCGGCCTCGGCGCAGCTACCCGAAATGACCTTCCGCGCGCTGGCCATGGGCGTGATCCTCGGTATGGTATTCGGCGCCTCGTCGCTGTACCTGGTGCTGAAAGTCGGCCTCACGGTAAGCGCCTCGATCCCGGTGGCGGTGATCGCGATCACCCTGTTCGGCCTGGCCAAAAAGGCAGGCGGGCGCGATTCGACCATCCTTGAAAACAGCATCACCCAGACCGCCGGCTCGGCCGGCGAATCGCTGGCGTTCGGCCTTGGCGTGACCATGCCGGCGATTATGATCCTCGGCTTCGACCTCGAGATTTCGCGCGTGATGCTGGTCGGCGTGCTGGGCGGCCTGCTCGGCATCCTGATGATGATCCCGATGCGGCGCACCATGATCGTCGACCAGCACCGCGAGCTGAAGTACCCGGAGGGCACCGCCTGCGCCGAGGTGCTCAAGGCCGCGGCCACCGAAACCTCGCGCGCGGCCGCGGGCGAGGAGCGCGCGCCCGGCTCGGACGAGGCCAGGGAAGCGAAGCAGCGCGCCTTCATCATCTTCGGCGGCTTCGGCCTGGGCCTGCTGTACAAGGTATTGAACATTTCGTTCAAGGGCTGGAAGGACACCTCGAACTTCGAATTCGGCGCGCCGCTCAAGGCCGGCTCGGTCGGGGCCGAGATCTCGCCCGAGCTGCTGGGCGTCGGCTACATCATCGGCCCGCGCATCGCGATGACCATGGCGGCCGGCGGCGTGCTGTCGTACCTGCTCCTGATCCCGATGATCAAATTCTTCGGCGAGCTGCTGACGGTGCCGCTGTCGCCCGGGACCATGCTGATCAAGGACATGACGCCCAACGACATCCGCAGCGCCTACGTGCTGTACATCGGCGCCGGCGCGGTGGCGGCCGGCGGCTTGATCAGCCTGGTGCGCTCGCTGCCGACCATCTGGAAGGGCCTGGCGGGCGGCCTGTCGGGCATCGGCAAGGGCAGCGCGGCGGACAAGTCGCTGCGCACCGACCAGGATATCCCGCTCAAATGGGTGCTGGTCGGCTGCCTCGCCATCATCGCCGTGATCACGCTGGCCACGCCGCTGCACATGAATATCCTGGGCGCGCTGCTGATCCTGGTGTTCGGCTTCCTGTTCTCGACGGTGTCGTCGCGCCTGACCGGCGAGGTCGGCTCGTCGTCGAATCCCATTTCGGGCATGGCGGTGGCCACGCTGCTGTTTACATGCCTGATCTTCCTGATCATGGGCTGGACCGGCGGCCAGTACTACGTGACCGCGCTGTCGGTCGGCGCCATCGTCTGCATCGCCGCCAGTAACGCCGGCACCACCTCGCAGGACCTGAAGACCGGCTACCTGGTAGGCGCGACGCCGCGCCTGCAGCAATACGCGATCCTGGCCGGCGCGTTTGCGTCGGCGCTGATCCTGGGGCCGATCCTGCTCAAGCTGAACGACGCCGGCACCGTGTACGTACCGGCCGCCCAGGTCGCGCCCGGCATCAGGGTCGACGCGTCGAAGCTGAGCGCGACCGCGCAGCTGCAGGGTCCGCAGGCGGCGTCGGACAACAAGACTTACAAGGTCTGGCAGAAGAACGACACCGCGGGTGGCCCGGCCGGCAAATACCTGGTGGCGGACGACGGCAAGCTGGCCTATCTGGTCGACCCGGGCATCAACGGCCAGTACAACAAGCGCCCCGACGGAACCGAAGTGAAGAAGTACGACGCGCCCAAGGCGGTGCTGATGTCCTACATTATCAAGGGCATCCTCGACCAGCAGCTGCCGTGGACGCTGGTGCTGTTCGGCGTGATGATTTCGATCGTGCTCGAGATGGCCGGCATCCAGTCGCTGGCGTTTTCGGTCGGCGTGTACCTGCCGCTGGTGTCGACGCTGCCGATCGCGTTCGGCGGCATGGTGCGCTGGCTGGCCGACCGCCGCAACACCACGCTGCCCCAGTACGCGGGCCTGAAAGAGGAAGAACTGCAGGCAGCGGGCGACCGCAGCTCGGGCACGCTGCTGGCGTCGGGCTATATCGCGGGCGGGGCGCTGGCCGGCATCATCATCGCGATCACGGCGGGTGTGCTGACCGGCTTCGACAACATGATGAACAAGTGGGCCGAGGCGGCCAATCCGTTCTTCGCCGGTCCGGGTTCCGACCTGCTGTCGCTGATCCCGTATGCGGCGATCGTGGTGCTGCTGTACTGGGTGGCGCGCGAGAAGCCGGTCAAATAAACAGCCCTGCAACCAGCAGCGCGGCTTTTACTTGCTGCGCTCATGCGGCGGCGTGACCGTTGCGCTGCCCGTTCCCGTGTTACCCGCCTCGTCGGTCGCCTTGTAGGTGACCGTGGACGACGCGTGCACCGGCGGGCCATCCACCAGCACGGTCCAGTGGGATTGGGCGAAGCGCGCATCCTCGGCCGGTACCGTGACGCTGAAGCCGCCGACCGTTTGCCCCGGCTGGATCGGCGCCTGCGGATTCTCCCAGCGCAGTTCGTAAGCGTCGCTTTCCTCGACGGTGATGCTGCGCGCGCTCCAGCCGGCCGGCGAACCCAGCCGGGCCGGCACCTTGCCCGACAGGTCGAAGGCGCCGCGATAGAAATCGAAGCCCACCGACAGCGCAGTGATCGGGCGGTCGCCCTTGTTGGTCACGGTGTAGGTGTAGACGACTTGTTGCGGCAATACCTGCTTGGAGACGCTGACCGCGGCGACTTCGTCGTCGCGTGGTCCCGCGGCGGCCGAGACTGCGGCTGCCGCAATGCAGGCGCCCAGGACCAGGCGGGCGGTGTTCACAAAGCTGTTCAAGTTCATTGTGGCGCTCCTGGATGGACGAGTGGCGGCCACCCGTGCGAGCCGTTACACGAACGCCAGGTCGTGCTGGCGAATCACATCGTCCAGCCATTCCTCGGTGTGGTCGAACCGGTAGCCCAGTCCGGCCGCGCGGCCGGTGTCGAGCACCATCGCCGACGAACTGTCGAACGGCGACAGCTGTCCCGGCCGGGCAGCGGCGGCGCGCCGCGCCAGGCCCGGCTCATCGAGGACCTGGGCCACGCGTTCGTACAGCGCCAGTGCGGAGAGTGGCCCGGCACTGGCGGCATTGACCGGGCCAGTGAAGTCCTGCATCCCCGCCCAGGCCACGAAGTCGGCCGCCGCCTGCGCTTCCATGAACGAGAGCGCCGCCTGCGGGTTCGAGTAGCGCAGCGGGGCGCGCTGGCGCACCAGGTCGACGTAGTAGGCCACGCGGCCGGTGAAGTCCTCCGGCCCACCCAGCACGTGCGCCAGGCGCGCGGTCACCAGCGGCAGCGAGCCGTCGCGGTACAGGTAGGCTTCGGCCTGCAGCTTGCCGGCGACGTAGCTCTGGGTGGCGAGCGACGGGTCGTGCCACGGGTACTGGGTGTCGATCGGCTGCGCCAGCACGTTCAGGTCGGCTTCCCGCAAGGGCGCCTCGGACGCGGGCAGGACCCGGTAGACGTCGATGGTCGAGGTCATGACGTAGCGGCCCACCTTGCCGGCGAAGCTGCGCACGGCGATCGCCGCATCCAAAGGGCTGTAGCACATCTGGTCGATCACCAGGTCGTAGTTCGCGGCGCGGAAGGCGGCGTGCATGGCGTGGTCGTTGCGGCGGTCGACCCGGATGCGCGCGATGCGGCTGCCGAACGGGTCCGGGGCGTAGCCGCGGGTGGCGATCGTCACACGGTGGCCGGCGCGCAGCAGGCGCTGCACCAGCAGTTTGCCGAAAAACCGGGTTCCCCCCAGCACCAAGATATTCTGGTTCATGTCATTTCCTTGACGAATCGAGTATATTTTGTGCTCAGCAATAAAAATCATCAAACGAGAAAAAATCGGCCCTATGAATAAGAAAAACTTACGCATGGAGCGTTCGTGAAGCCCCTGCGCAGCCTTTCGGGACTGATTGATTTCGAGTGCGCGGCGCGTTGGGGGAGCTTCAAGCTGGCGGCACGCGAGCTGCACAAGACCCCGGCGGCGGTGAGCCTGCAGGTGAGGCATCTCGAGCAAAGCGTCGGCTTTGCGCTGTTCGTGCGCCATCCGCGCCACATCGCGCTGACCGAAAAGGGACAGGAGCTGTCGATCGTGATCGCGCGCATGCTGGCCGACCTGCGCTCCAAGGTGGGGGCGCTGCAGCGCGGCGACGAGGAGTCGGTGCTGCGCATATCGACCACGCACTCGCTCGCGATCAAGTGGCTGGTGCCACGCATGCACCGCTTTACCAAGCAGTATCCGGAGCTCGATATCCGCATCGATTCGAACGATGCGCCGGTCGACCTCGAGGCCGACAGCACCGACGTGGCGGTTCGTTATGGGCCGGTGCGCGACGGCGACCCGGCGCTGCTGTTCCGCGAGCGGCTGGTGCCGGTCTACAGTCCCGACCTGCTGGCGCCGGGCCAGCACGAGCTGACGCTGGCCGACCTCGCGAACTATAGCCTGCTGGTCGAAAAATCGCCGGAGAACTGGCTGCTGCTGCTCAACGAGAACAAGGCGCTCAAGGGTAAATACGATTTCACGCGCGGGTACAGCCATTGGGGCGTGCTGGTACAGGCGGCGGTGGCGGGGCAGGGCGTGGCGCTGGTCCCCTACGGGATCGCGTGCCAGGACATCGGCTCCGGTGCGCTGCGCCAGATCGCATGCCGCAGTGCGCCGTTCGGCAGCGGCTATCGGTTCCTGGTCAATCCGCACAAGGAGAACATGGCCAAGGTACGCCGCTTCCGGGAGTGGATCGAGGCGGAGATGGGGGAAATGCGGCAGGCCTTCGAAGCCACCGCCAGCGCGTAGGCGGTGCGGCCAGACGATAAAAAACGGCGGCCTGCGGGCCGCCGTTTTCGTGTCAAGCGCCGCGGCGCTTATTTCACGCCGTGCATCAGCTTCTGGATCAGCGGTGCGATCAGGAACAGCAGCGCGCCGGAGCCGAGCAGCGCCCAGAAACCGAAGGTGTAGCCGTGCAGCGCCGATGGCACCGACAGTCCTTCATGGCCCGAGACGAAGCTGGCGAAGATGCCCGACAGGTTGTTGCCAATACCGGTCGACAGGAACCAGCCACCCATACCCAGGCCCACCAGGCGGGTCGGCGCCAGCTTGGTCACCATCGACAGGCCGATCGGCGACAGGCACAGTTCACCGATCGACTGGACCACGTAGACCATGAACAGGGTCCAGAACGGGATCTTGCCGTTCATGTCGACCAGCGACGACAGCGCGTACATCAGCAGGCCGAAGGCCAGGCCGTTGAACACCAGGCCGAGGCCGAATTTGCGCGGGATCGACGGATTGGCATTGCGGCGGCCGAGCATGACCCAGATCGCGGCGACGATCGGCGCGCAAGTGATGATCGCGATCGAGTTCACGCTCTGGAACCAGGCGGTCGGGAAGGTCCACGCGCCGAACTGGCGGTTGACGATGTTCTCGGCCAGGAAGGTGAACGAGCTGCCTGCCTGCTCGAAGAAGCACCAGAACATGATATTGAAGAAGAAGATGATCATCATCGCGATGGTCTTGTCGCGCGAGACCTTGCCTTCACGGACGCCTTCGACGATCAACATGACCGCGAGGATGATGAACAGGATCGAGAGCACGCCCTGCAGCTTCTCCGCGCCTGCCTTGAGCAACAGGTACACGAGCGGGATCACCACCAGCGCGCCGATCGCGACGTACACCATGCGCATCGGGCTGGTCGCATCGGCGGCGGGGGCGCCAATACCCTTGAGCTGCCGGCGGCCGAAATAGAACCAGACCAGCGAAATCAGCATGCCGACGCCGGACGCGAAGAACACGACCTTGTAGGCCGGGGTGTCGCCCGTGTTGAACACGTGCTGCGCCAGGACCTGGGTCAGGATCGGCGCGATGAAGGCGCCCGAGTTGATCCCCATGTAGAAGATCGTGAAGCCACTGTCGCGGCGGGTGTCGTTGATCGCGTACAGCTTGCCGACCATGGCCGAGATGTTCGGCTTGAACATGCCGTTACCGACGATGATCGTGGCGAGGCCGAGCTTGAAGATATCCGGATCGGGGATCGTGATGGCGAACAGGCCGGCGGCCATGAACGCGGCGCCCAGCAAAATCGAGCGCTGGTAGCCGATCACGCGGTCGGCGATGAAGCCGCCGAACACCGCGCCGGCATACACGATGGCGAGGTAGGAACCATAGGTGAGGTTGGCGTCGGCCTGGCCGACGGCGGCACCACCGTAGAACTGGGCGACTATATAGAGCACCAGGGCCCAGCGGATACCGTAGAAAGCAAAGCGCTCCCAGAATTCGGTCATGAACAGCATCCACAGCGGAGCTGGATGGCCCATGAACTGTTTAAACTCTGGAATGGCTGCTTCTTTGGGGGCTGTCGTGGTAGCTGCACCGCTCATGCGGTTCCTCCCGAAATAGTGTTTATGGACGAATCGTGTGTGGAGTGACGGCGATGGGCCGTGAATCCAATAGGCAGGCATTTTAGTGTAAATCCGCTACGTTCAGCGACTTTTTTCAAATTGTGGTAAAGCCTGCGGCGCATGGGCGCAAATGGTGCAATGCGGCAGGCGTGCGCGGCTTGCGGGAATCGGGACGCAAACTTGCACGACTTGTCGTATATTGGCGAAGAAGCCAATCCGTTTCATAGGATCAGAAAAGGAAAAACCGTACCATGAATCATGATGTTGTCGATACCCTGATTTCGCCGGAAGGCCGGCTTGAAGTGCTGTCGAAAGCGGAAGTGGCGAAGTTGCTGGACACCACCCAGGGTGGCCTGTACCAGGTCTTCCGGAATTGCGCGCTCGCGGTTCTCAATTGCGGCAGCTCAATCGACGATGGCAAGGAACTGCTCGAGCGCTATAGCTCATTCGATATCGCCATCATCCAGCGCGAGCGCGGCATCAAGCTCGATATTCGCGGGGCGCCGTCGATTGCTTTCGTTGACGGCAAAATGATCAAAGGGATACACGAGCACCTGTTTTCAGTGCTGCGCGATATTGTCTACGTCAATTTCGAGGTGGTCGACAATCCGAAATTCGACATGAAGCGCCCGGAAGGCATTACCGATTCGGTGTTCCATATCCTGCGCAATGCGAACGTACTGCAGCCGCAGCGCAATCCGAACCTGGTGGTGTGCTGGGGCGGCCACTCGATCAACCGGATCGAGTACAACTATTCGAAGGAAGTTGGTTATCAGCTGGGGCTGCGCGAGCTCGATATCTGCACCGGCTGCGGGCCGGGCGCCATGAAGGGGCCGATGAAGGGCGCGGCGATCGGCCATGCCAAGCAGCGCCTGCGCGGCGGACGCTATCTTGGCATCTCCGAGCCGGGCATCATCGCGGCCGAATCGCCGAACCCGATCGTCAACGACCTGGTGATCATGCCGGACATCGAAAAGCGGCTCGAGGCTTTTGTCCGCGTCGGCCACGGCATCGTGGTATTCCCGGGCGGCGCCGGTACCGCTGAAGAGATCCTGTACATCCTCGGCATCCTGCTGCATCCGGATAACGCCGAGATGCCGTTCCCGCTGGTGTTCACCGGGCCGGCGAGCTCGCGCGAATACTTCGAACAGATCGACGGCTTCATCGGCTCGACGCTGGGCGAGGAGGCGCGGCGACGCTACAAGATCATCATCGACGACCCGGATGAGGTGGCAAAGGAGATGCAGCTCGGGATCCGCCAGGTGCGTGAATTCCGCAAATCGAGGAGCGACGCCTACTACTACAACTGGCTGCTGAAGATCGATCACGAGTTCCAGCGCCCGTTCCGGCCGACGCACGAAAACATGCGCAACCTGTCGCTGCACAAGAACCAGGAGAAGCACCTGCTGGCCGCGAACCTGCGGCGCGCGTTCTCAGGCGTGGTCGCGGGGAACGTGAAGGAAGAGGGGATTCGCGCGATCGAGAAGCACGGCCAGTTCGAGATCGACGGCGAGCCCGGGATCATGGGGCCGATGGACGCGCTGCTGACGTCGTTCGTCGAGCAGAGCCGCATGAAACTGCCGGGGAAGGCGTATGTGCCGTGCTACCGGATTGTCCAGTAACCAGCGGCGTATCTTGTAGGGTGGGCGGGTTTCCCGCCCACGCGTTCAGGCGATGCGAACCTGTGGGCAAAATCTTCCTATGTGTCGACGGGCGCTTGAACGCGTGGGCGGGAGACCCGCCCACCCTACCTGACTGCCGGGGAAGGCGTATGTGCCGTACTACCGGATTGTCCAGTAACCAGCGGCGTATCTTGTAGGGTGGGCACCCCGTGCCCACGCGGACGGATGCTCAGTGCTGGCATCCGCGTGGGCACGGGGTGCCCACCCTACGAAAATCCGGGCGTTAGCGTAGCAGGGAGACCCGCCCACATGACCCGGTGCGAACGTGGCGGTGCTCAGTCTTCCCGGCGCAGGTGCGGGAACAGGATCACGTCGCGGATGTTCGGCGAGTCGGTGATCAGCATCATCAGGCGGTCGATGCCGATGCCGCAGCCACCGGCCGGCGGCATGCCGTATTCGAGCGCGCGGATGTAGTCGGCGTCGTAGAACATCGCTTCCTCGTCACCGGCATCCTTGGCTTCCACCTGCGCCATGAAGCGCGCGGCCTGGTCTTCGGGATCGTTCAGCTCCGAGAAGCCGTTGGCGATCTCGCGGCCGACGATGAACAGCTCGAAGCGCTCGGTGATGCCCGGACGGGTGTCCGACGCGCGTGCCAGCGGCGACACTTCGACCGGGTAGTCGACGATGTAAGTCGGCTCCCACAGCTGCGATTCTGCGGTCTCTTCGAACAGTGCCAGCTGCAGCGCGCCGAGGCCCGAGATGACATGCGGCTTGACGCCGAACTTCTTCAGCTCGGCCTTCAGGAACTCGATGTCGTTCAGTTGCTCGTTCGTGTAGTGCGGTGCGTATTTGTTGATCGCTTCGACGATGGTCAGGCGATGGAACGGCTTGGACAGGTCCAGCTCGCGGCCGCCGTAGGTCAGCTGCGCGGTGCCGTGGGCGTCGATCGCGGCCTGGCGGATCACCTGTTCGGTGAAGTCCATCAGCCACTTGTAGTCGACGTAGGCCGCGTAGAACTCCATCATGGTGAACTCGGGATTGTGGCGCGGCGATACGCCCTCGTTGCGAAAGTTGCGGTTCACTTCGAACACGCGCTCGAAGCCGCCAACCACCAGCCGTTTCAGGTACAGCTCGGGCGCGATACGCAGGAACATCTGCATGTCGAGCGCGTTGTGGTGGGTGATGAACGGCTTGGCCGCGGCGCCGCCCGGGATCGGGTGCAGCATCGGGGTCTCGACTTCCATGAAGTTGTTCTTCTCCATGAAGCGGCGGATCGACGACATCGCGGCGGTACGCGCCTTGAAGGTGCGGCGCGTTTCTTCGCTCACGATCAGGTCGACGTAACGCTGGCGGTACTTGGTCTCCTGGTCGGCCAGGCCGTGGAATTTGTCCGGCAGCGGGCGCAGCGACTTGGTGATCAGGCGCAGCCTGGTGACCTTGATCGTCAGCTCGTCGACCTTGGTCTTGAACAGCGTGCCCTCGACGCCGAGAATGTCGCCCAGGTCGTAGTGGTGCAGCGCTTCCATCGCGTCGGCGCCGGCGTTATCGAGCGTGACGTAGATCTGGATGCGGCCATCCGCAGCCGGTCCCGACGCATCCTGCAGGGTGGCGAAGGCGGCCTTCTTGCCGGCTTCGCGCTTGAGCATCATGCGGCCAGCCACCACCACCGCGACGGGTTCGGCTTCGAGTTCTTCGCGCGAGCGCGTTGCGTACTGCTCCTGCAGGCCGGCGGCGTGGTCCTTCGGCTGGAAGTCGTTCGGGAATGCGACGCCTTTTTCGCGCAGCGCGGCCAGTTTGGCGCGGCGCTCGGCCATGATCTTGTTCTCGTCGGACGGCAGCGCCGCTTGTTCTTGGTTTTCGGTAGTCATGATTCGGGTTTCAGTGTTGGATTAGTTCAGGCCGGCGAACAGGTCGTCGATGGTCAGCTCGGAGAAGTCGTGCACGATCTTGACGACGTTGTCGAATTCGGCGAACGCTTCGGCGGGCAGGGTGGTCGTCAGCACCACCGCGCGCATGCCGGCGCGGCGCGCCGCCTCGACGCCGAGCGGCGCGTCCTCGAACACGATGCAGTGCCCGGGCGCGACATTGACGCGCTCGGCCGCTTTCAGGAAGACATCGGGGTGCGGCTTGCCGTGTGCGACATCGGCCGCGCCGACGACGGCGTCGAAGTGGCGGCGAACGCCCAGCTCGTCGAGGATGAAGGTGATGTTCGGCGGAGGCGCGGCGGTGGCCACTGCCAGCGCCACGCCACGCACCTTGGCTTGCGCGACCAGCTCGTCGAAGCCGTCGATGGTCTTGCGGTGCGGGCCGTACAGCTCGCGATACACCGCGTCCTTCTCCTGCGTCAGCACGGCGACTTCATCTTCCGGCATGTCGGCGCCCAGGTGCTTGCGGATGATCTCGCGTCCCTGGCGCCCCGCGGTCTCGCGGAAGAACTCGTCGGGGTCGAAGTTCTTGCCACGGCGGGCGAAGAACTCCAGCCACGAATCGGTGTGAAAGCCCATGTTGTCGACGATGGTGCCGTCCATGTCGAAGATGAAGGCCCGCTTTGCCTGTGCCATCGCTTATACGCCTTGTTTGAGGGACGCCGAGATGAACTCGTCCAGGTCGCCGTCCAGTACGCCCTTGGTGTTGCCGGTCTCGAAGCCGGTGCGCAGGTCCTTGATGCGCGACTGGTCCAGCACGTACGAGCGGATCTGGTGGCCCCAGCCGACGTCGGTCTTCGAGTCTTCCAGCTTCTGCTGCTCGCTCATGCGCTTGCGCAGTTCGAGTTCGAACAGGCGCGACTTGAGCATTTCGAACGCTTCGGCCTTGTTGCGGTGCTGCGAGCGGTCGTTCTGGCACTGGACAACGATGCCCGACGGCGCGTGCGTGAGACGCACCGCGGAGTCGGTCTTGTTGATGTGCTGGCCGCCGGCGCCCGATGCGCGGTAGGTGTCGATGCGCACGTCCGCCGGGTTGATGTCGATCTCGATCGAGTCGTCGACCTCGGGGTACACGAACAGCGACGTGAACGAGGTGTGGCGGCCGTTGGCCGAGTCGAACGGCGACTTTCGCACCAGGCGGTGCACGCCGGTCTCGGTGCGCAGGTGGCCGTAAGCGTATTCGCCCTCGACCTTGATGGTCGCGGTCTTGATGCCGGCGACCTCGCCCTCGGACTGTTCCATGATCTCGGCCTTGAAGCCCTTGCGCTCGCAATAGCGCAGGTACTGGCGCAGCAGCATCGAGGCCCAGTCCTGCGCTTCGGTGCCGCCGGCGCCGGCCTGGATGTCGATGAAGGCGTTGGCGTGGTCCATCGGGTTGCTGAACATCCGGCGGAATTCCATCGCCTCGATGACTTTCTGGATCTCCTGCGCGTCGCTGCTGACTGCTTCCAGCGTGGCGTCGTCGCCTTCTTCGCGCGCCATCCCGAACAGGTCGGTGGCGTCGGACAGGTCGGCCTTCGCTTTTTCCAGCGTCAGCACGACGCCTTCCAGCGCCTTCTTCTCCTTGCCGAGATCCTGGGCGCGTTTCTGGTCGTTCCAGATGGTGGGGTCTTCCAGCTCCTGGTTGACCTGTTCTAGTTTCTCCGACTTCTTATCGAAGTCAAAGATACCTCCGAAGTTCGGCTTCACGACCGGTCAGGTCATTCAGCAGTGCGGAAATGGCGTTGATGCGTTCGGCTTCCATGGTCTTTTGGCGCTCTCGTTAGTGAATTAAATCGAACCCTAGATTATACCCCAGTGCGCGGCGTCGCCGTTTGATTTGGCGCGCTTGCGGCTTGCCCGCTTGCGCAGCCCTGCCGTATCATCGGCCGATCTTGTCACCCGGACCACCCATGCGCCCTCGACTGCGTTATCAAATCCTCATCGCGCTGCTGCCGGCGCTCGCCGCCATCCCCTCGCTGGCTGGCCAGCAGGCGCCGCGTGGGGCCAGCGCCACACTGGCGATCCTCGAAACGACCGACGTGCATGCGAACGTGGTCGGGTACGACTACTACAAGCTGGCGCAGGAGCCGTCGCTGGGCCTGGACCGCACCGCCACCCTGATCGCGCAGGCTCGCAAGGAGTTTGCGAACACGCTCCTGCTCGACAATGGCGACACGATCCAGGGGAACGCGCTGGGCGACTACCAGGCGAAGGTCAAGCCGCCGCGCTGCGGCCAGGCGCTCGCCATCTACAAGGCGATGAACCGGCTCGGTTACGAAGGCGGGGGTGTCGGCAACCACGATTTCAACTACGGCCTGGCTTACCTCGCGCAGGTGACCGGCAGCCGTTTCGAGGTCGATGGCGTCGGTCGCACCAGGCGCTGCGCCGGGCCGGCGTTCCCGATCGTGCTCGCGAACGTGTACAGCCTGAAGACGCGCAAGCCGCTGTTCGCGCCGTACCGCATCATCGATAAGCGCATCGAGGCGCTCGATGCCAGCGGCAAACCGGTGCGTGCCAGGGTCAGGGTCGGCATCATCGCCTTCACGCCGCCGGCCATCATGAGCTGGGACAAGCGCTGGCTCGAGGGGAAGGTCTACACCGAGGGTGTGCGCGAAGCCGCCGAGAAGTACATCCCCGAGATGCGGGCACAGGGCGCCGAGCTGGTGGTGGCGATTTCGCACGGCGGCATCGATGGCGCCAGCTACTCGGCGACGATGGAGAATGCGAACTACCACCTGGCCAGGGTGCCCGGCATCGACGCGCTGCTGCTCGGGCATTCGCACCAGGTGTTCCCGGACGCGGCCAGCAAGGCCCCGCAATTCAACCTGCCGGGTATCGACAAGGCCGGCGGCACCGTGTTCGGCGTGCCGACCGTGATGGCCAGCCTGTGGGGCAAGCACCTGGGCGTGGTCAAGCTGCGCCTGCGCCACGACGGCAAGCGCTGGGTGGTCGACAAGGACAAGACCGTGGTCGAGGTGCGCAGCGCCCAGCTGCCGGACAAGTCGTTCGTGCCGGCCGATCCCGAAGTGATGGCGCTCGTCGCGGACGAGCACGCGGGTACCATCGAGTACGTGAAAACGCCGATCGGGCAATCCGATTTCAGGATGTCGACTTATTTCGCCGACGTGGGCGACACGTCCGCGATCGAGGTGGTGAACCAGGCGCAGGCGGCGTATGTGGCGAAGTACGTGGCGGCGAGCCTGCCGCAGTACGCAGCACTGCCGGTGCTGTCGATGGCCGCGCCATTCAAGAGCGGCGCCGCCGGCGTGGCCGATTACACCGACGTGAGGGCCGGGCAGCTCGCATTGAACAATGCGGCCGACCTGTACCTGTACCCGAACACGCTGTCGGCGGTGAAGGTCAACGGCGCGGAGCTGAAGGCGTGGCTGGAGCAGGCGGCCAGCCGCTTCAACACGATCGACCCGGCCAGGGCCGAGCCGCAGGAACTGGTGAACGAGCGCTTCGCCAGCTATAACTTCGACACCATCACTTCGAGCGACGTCAGTTACGAGATCGACGTTACGCAGGCTGCCGGGCAGCGCATCCGGAACCTGGCGTACCGCGGCGCGCCAGTGACGGAGGCGCAGGAGTTTATCGTGGCGACGAATAACTACCGGGCCAGCGGTGGCGGCGGTTTTCCGGGACTCGACGGCAGCAAAACCATACTCGCCGCGCCGGACACCAATCGCGACGTGCTCATCGCATACGTGCGCGACGTGCGCAAGCTGACGCGCAAGGCCAATGGCATGCAGCGCAGCTGGCGGTTTGCAGCGGTGGCGACGGCGGGTCCGGTCGTGTTCCACGCCCCGCCGGGCGTGCTGACGCTGGCGGACGAAGCCGGCGTGGCCAACGTGACGCTGCTGCGCGCGGACGACGGCGCCGGCAAAGGCCTGGCGCTGTACGGGATCGGCCTGGCGAGGTGAGAGGGCCTCGGGCAGCGCTTTAGTGCAGCTGCTTCTTCTCGGGCTGCACCAGCACGAACGGGCTGACGACCGACGCCCACACCGAGGCATCGGCGGCAGTCCAGGTCTGCGCCTGCAGGTCGCTGACCTTGGCCACTTTACCCTCGGCCATCCAGCGCTGCACGCTTTCCTTGTCGTCGTGGGAGATGCGCAGGGCGACGGTGATCAGGTCGAGCTCCTCGCTCACGTACACCACGTTGCCAGCCGCGAAATGGCGCTCCAGCTCGCCCCACTTGACGCGGGCGGTTTCGCGGTTGATCTTGTCGTGCAGTTCGGTGTCGTTCTCGGGCTTGGTTTTCATACGCTGGCAATAGTGGTTCAGATCGGTTCGACCGAAGGAATCGGCGAACCCGCCCATGTTAACCGATACGCCTGGCCCTTGCGAACATTGCCCACCAGCGCGGGGCGGAAGCAGGCGAGGTTGGTGCCCTCGGGGCGTCGCACGCTGGGGTAGACCACACCCATCGAGCCGGCGTCGAGCAGTTCGGCCGCAAGCGCCTGGGAAGCCACGTAGCTGGCCGGGTCGAGGTATTTGGCGTGGCCATTGGCGCCGCGCAGGTCGTGAAAGGTGGCGGTGAAGTCAGCCAGTAGCGACTGGTAGCTGACGCTGTCGTCGAAACGGTTGATTTCCTGGTACTCGACGGTCTTGTGGAAGGTGACCTCGGCGAGGGCGGTCTCGGGTTCGAACGCGCAATACCAGGCGCCGCGCTCGCCATCGTTGAAGCGGCTGCCTTCCGGGCGGGCATAGGTGAAGGCGGCGTTGATGATGCGGAAGTTGGGCACCCCGAAGACCAGCTCGTCCATGCCGATGCCGGGCAGCAGGCCGGATTCGCCGCGCAGGCGCTCGTTGGTGGCGTTGTCGAGGTCGAACAGGTCGCGCAGGACGTCGTCATTGTCCGCCAGCGGCGCAAGGACCGAGTCCTCGACGTCGGCAAAGCGCGACGGAATCAGGCGGCAGGTATCGAATTGCCGCAGGTTGGTGAGGCAGGGGACCAGTCGCAAGGTCAGAGGCCCCCGCGGCGCGCGTCGAGCAGCTTGCGGACAGTCTGCATTGCGAGCAGGCCTCCGCCCAGCATGTAGGCGAGCGGCGTGCGGCCGTTGAAGATCGGGTTGGTGTTGGGCAAGTGAACCCATTCGTCGGCGAGCTTGTCGCCGTACAGGATGTGCAGGCCCTTGTAGATGCCGAGCAGATAGGAAATCCGCGTGATGCGATCGACCTCGAGCACGCGGTCGGGATTCTTCTTCCATTCGTAAAACGAGGAGGAAGACAGGCCGCCGAGCAGTTCGCGCGCATCGTCGTCGCGTAGCTGCCAGGCCGTGGCCAGCTTGAAAAATCCCTTCAGGGCCGACTTGGACAGGCGTTCGCGCTCGGGCCGGGAATTGAGATCCACCAGCACGGCTGGTTCGAAGCGGCTTTTCGGGTAAGCGTAGGCAAGGTTCATGGTTTCCTCCGTTTCTGGATACTTTATACTCCAAAAACGGAATGAGCGCAACTATTGGTTGTCAGTGCGACATCACCATGCCAGAATGCCGCCAGCTTGTCGAAACGAAAGGGTTCTCCCATGCGTTTGCAATCGATCTCCCTGCTGTGCGTCGGGCTGCTGGTGCTCGCGGCGGCCGCCAGCGCGACGCGCGTATCCAATTCCCAGCTGAAGAAACAGGTGACCGAAGCCGAGCGCGCGTTCGCGGCCACGATGAAGGCGCGCGACCATGCCGCGTTCAAGAGCTTCGTCGCCGACGAGGCGGTGTTCTTCTCCGGGACCGGCGCGTTGCGCGGCAAGGAAGCGGTGGCGAATGCCTGGAGACGATTCTACGACAAGCCGCAGGCACCGTTCTCATGGGAGCCGGAAGAAGTCGAGGTGGTCGAGTCGGGGACGCTGGCCTACAGTGGCGGGCCGGTGTACGACCCGAGCGGCAAGGTGATCGGACGCTTCAACTCGATCTGGCGGCTCGAAGCGCCGGGCGTCTGGAAGGTCGTGTTCGATCGTGGATCGGACGTCTGCGACTGCAAAAAATAAAAACCGAGGACAGACCACAGTTTCCCGAAAACCGGGGTCAGAGCACGTTTTTTTAGCAATTGTTGCTCGAAAACCGGGGTCAGAGCACGTTTTCGAAGCAATTCGGCGCCCGCAAACCGAGGGGCAAGTTACGTTTTCGGGAAAAGGGAGACGACCCCTGTTTCCAGGCAACCGCCCGAACACACTGAGGAATGTGAGAATTCGCCTCCTCTTTGGTGATGAGCTTGGGGATGTGCGCCAGTGCACTCAATCGCCAGAGTTGCCCGATCTTCGATGCGCGATACCAGAAGTTCACGCCATATTCGCCGACGAGAGCCGAAAACCGTGGTCTGTCCCCCGTTGTTAGGGAACTGTGGCGTGCCTCCGGTTTCAGGCACTGTTGCTCCGAAAACGTGCTCTGACCCTGGTTTTGGGGAAATGTTTCACCGAAAACGTGCTCTGACCCCGGTTTTGGGGAAATGTTTCAGGCGGGTTCGGCGTGTTCGACCAGCAGTTGTACTTTGGTGACGCCGTTGTATTCGTTGGCGTCGAGGCGGAAGGCGACGCGGGCGCGCTCGCCGACCGATTCGGTGCGGCCGAACCAGATCGCGTCGTAACGCCGGCCGTTGCGCTCCAGTAGCAGCTTCAGGTGGCGCTCTTTCAGGATGCGCTCGCTGACGACCCGGAATTCGTCGCAGAATACCGGCGGCGCAAAGCCCTGGCCCCATACCTGGCCGTCCATCAGGTCGATGAATTCGGTCGTGTAGTAGGCGTCTTCGAGCGGGCCGTCGGTTTCGACCACGCGCTCGAGCTGCGCTTCGGTCAGCCACGACCGGCCCACCGCTTCGAACGCTTGCGAGAACGCCGGGAAGGCGTCGGTGCGGATCGTCAGGCCCGCTGCCATCGCGTGGCCGCCGAATTTGTCGATCAGGCCAGGTACCCGTTTCGAGACCAGGTCGAGCGCGTCGCGCAGGTGGAAGCCGGGGATCGAGCGGCCGGATCCCTTGATCCAGCCGTCGGTACCGGGTGCGAATGTGATCGTGGGACGGAAGAATTTTTCCTTCAGGCGCGAGGCGACGATGCCGATCACGCCCTGGTGCCAGCCTTCGTCGAACACGCTGATCGTGCTGCTGTCGGCCGGCTGGAAGTCGTCCAGGTGCAGCAGCGCCGTGTCCTGCATCTCGGCCTCGATTTCGCGGCGCTTCAGGTTGATGTCGTTGAGCTGCTGCGCGATCGCCCAGGCGCGGCCTTCGTCGTCGGTGACCAGGCATTCGATCCCGAGCGACATGTCGTCGAGCCGGCCGGCGGCGTTCAGGCGCGGGCCGACCGCAAACCCAAGGTCGAATGGCGAGGCGGTGCGCGCCTCGCGCCCGGCGACCCGGAACAGCGCGGCCACGCCGGGGTGCATGCGCCCGGCGCGCATGCGCTTGATGCCTTGGGCGACCAGGATCCGGTTGTTGGCGTCGAGCTTGACCACGTCGGCCACGGTGCCGAGCGCGACCAGGTCGAGCAGGCTGTCGAGCTTCGGTTGGGTCTGGGCGTCGAACACGCCGCGCCGCCGCAGTTCGGCGCGCAGCGCGAGCAGCACGTAGAACACGACGCCGACGCCGGCCAGGTGTTTGCTGGGGAAGCCGCATTCGGGCTGGTTGGGATTGACGATCACGCGCGCCGCCGGCAGCGCGTCGCCCGGCAGGTGATGGTCGGTGACGACCACTTCAATGCCCAGCCGTTTGGCCGCCTCGACGCCGTCGATACTGGCGATGCCGTTGTCGACGGTGAGGATGATGTCGGGCGCCTTTTCGCGCGCGGCCAGCTCGACGATCTCGGGCGTCAGGCCATAGCCGTGCACCACCCGGTCGGGGACGATGTAGTCGACCCGCGCGCCCATCGTGCGCAGGCCGCGCAGGGCGGTGGCGCAGGCGGTGGCGCCGTCGCAGTCGTAGTCGGCGACGATGGTCATCTTTTTGCCGGCGCCAATCGCGTCGGCCAGGAATACGGCGGCGGCGTCGATGTGCTTCAGCCCCGAGGGCGGGGCCAATGCAGCCAGTTCGCTCGCGAGTTCGCGCGCGTCATGCAGCCCACGCGACGCGTAGATGCGGGCCAGGACCGGGTGGACCCCGCCCTGGCGCAGCATCTCGGAGGTGCGGAAGGGGCAGGAGCGGGTGGTGATGCGTGTTTTCAAAGCAGTCGGTCCAGTGTCGGCCGGCGCCAGAACTTGCGTTGGGCCAGCCCGGTGGTGGTGAATTCGGCGCGCGCTTCGCGGTTGGTCAGCACCAGGGTGATGGCGCTGATGTCGCCGCGCGCCAGGGCCGCCAGCAGCGGCGCGAACAGCTCGCTCTCGAGGCGCTGCATTTCGCCCAGCCACGCGGTCCAGTCGGCGGCAATGGCGGGGGCGGAGACGTTGCCGCAGATGAGCAGGGTGTCTTGCGTGAGGTCGCTGGCGAGGCCGGCCAGGGACGTGGGCTTGCGCTGGGCAAGCGCGGCGAGCCAGCCGGGGGTGTCGAAGGCGGCGACGCCAGGCGAACTTTGCGATGTCGATTGTCCGGCATGGATCGCGCGCGCGGGCGCCGGGGCGTTCGCGGGAACGGCGGTTTGTGCGGTGGCGGCGGAGGCGCCCGACCACAGCCAGAATGCGTTCACGGGCGGCAGAGCGCGCGCTTCGCGGCCGGCGTTGGCGGCGTGCGTGTACCACGCCATCTGCACTTCGTTCTGCAGCTTGCGGTAGGCGATCGCGCGCGGGCCTGTTGGCATCCAGTCCATCAGGTTCATGCCCACCGCCATGTCCGGCGACGAGGTTTCCATCGCGGCCCAGTCGTCGGCCCGCATGAACCAGGTAGTGGCGTCGCCATATTCGAAGCCGTACCCGGCTTCATCGAACGACGGCCTGGCTGCCGCGAACAGCGCGCGGCCGTCCTCGTCCGAGAGGCGCAGCTGGCGCAGGTCGGCCATCAACAAGTGGCTGCGTGCGATTTCGATATGTGCCGGGTTGACAATGAACCAGGTGCCGGCCCCGGGGTCGAGGCCGTAGCCGCGCATCGCGGCGGCGGCAAACGCCGGCTGGCCGTGGGCCTCGAGGCCGAATGCGTGCGCCAGCCAGGCCTCGTGCGGCAGCGCGCGCACTGCGGCGTCGGCGCGCGCGCGACCGTGTGCGGAGGTGCGCGACAGCAGCGCCGCCAGCGCGGGGGCTTCGAGCGCGCGCGCCAGGTCGGGCGCAAATTCGGGGGCAGGAAGGGCGAACGGCAGGACGAGCGTAATGTGAGCCATCCCGTGATTGTAGGGCAAATGCTGTGCCGCGAGAAATCCCGCGGTGACACGGCCGCCACAATCGTCCCGCGCCGCCCGCGCCCGCCGCGCCGTCAGGGCGTCGCGGTCGGCCCCGACTGGGCTCCGGTTGCGTCAGGTTCGATCTCGACGTCGCCGTAGGTCAGCCCGATCGCTTCCTCGTACCAGGTTTGCACCAGCGCCAGGTGCTCGCGCTCCTCGTTCAGGGCCAGCGTGAAGTCGTTGACCATGTCGCCCAGTTCGTGCTCGTCCGCCAGCGCGATCAGCGTTTCCCAGCCGGCCTTGTCGGCCAGTTCGGCGGTCACGATCGCGTGCAGCGACTGCGCCAGGCTGGTGCGCGGGTCGTTCAGGACCTGCACCAGGCCGAGCGACTCGACGCCGACCAGGTCGGCGCTGGGGGTCTGCGAGGTCGGGTCGCCGCCCAGCGATTCAATCGCGTCCTTGAGCATCAGGAAGTGGCGCGCTTCGTCGGCGCGGATGGCAGCCACGTCTTCGAGCGCCATGCTGATCTGGCCGTCGAGCAGGACCTCGCACTTGGTGATCAGGGCGTCGTACAGGCGTGCGCCAGTGCGCTCGAACGCGAGGCGCTCGCCCAGCTTGTCGAGCAGGATCTGCGGGCTGTCGCCCTTGAGCATCTGGACGCCCATGCTGACCGCGCCGGTGACGGTGCCCGGCAGCGGGATCGACCCGAGCCCGTCGGATTCGGCGATGTAGGGACTGCGCATGTCGACCAGCGCCGACTCGTCGCCCGCCACGCCGCGCTCGCTTTCGGCGACGTCGAGCATGGCCTTGCTGTCGATCGGCGACATCTGGACGCCGGTCTTGTTCATCCCCAGGTGTTCCATCTGTTGAGCCATTATGTCCTCCTGATATGGTCGGTGGCGCTCACGGAGCCGTAGTCCCGCCCGCCGGCGTGATCGGGCTGGCCGGGGTGGCCGCGGACTTCGGCAGCGCACCGCTGGCAGTGCTTTTTTTCGTCATTTCGGTGCCCGGCTCCCACCGGTAGCCGGACGAGACAGCCTCGCTGGGCGAGCCGTCCGCGTTGAGCTGGGCGCGGTAGGCGCGCGAGGCGGCGCTTTCCTGGTCCTTCGGTACGAAGTTGACGCCGTTGGCACGCAGGTCGACCTCGCTGTGCAGCACCTTGCGCACGAAGTCGCGCTGGCTTCGGAACGGCAGCGGGGAGGCGAAATCGCTGGTGATGATTTCGGCCGGGTCGCGCTTTTCGTACTGCTTGAAAAACTCGCAGGCCATGTGGAAGTGGCCGAGCTCGTACTCGAGGAAGCGCTCCCAGATCGCGCGCACGTTGTGGTTGGTCTCCTGCTCGATGCAGCTGTAATAGTTGTAGCACTCGTTCGCCTCGTGCAGCATCCACTGCTCGAGCCAGCTCTCGCTCGGGTCGAGCATGGACTCGTACTGGGTCACGTGCTGCTCTTCGACGGACGCGATCTCGGCGTACAGCTGGCGCGCCACCGGGTCGGAGAACTGGGGGCCGACGTTCATATAGTAGTTGTGCGTCTGGGCCTCGGCGGCCACGATGGTCAGGGCGTGCAGCTTGGTCTGGAGCGACGCCTTGCTGCGGTCGTAGGGGGTGCGCAGGTCGTCCTCGGGCGCGCGATGGTGCTCGAAGGTCGGACGGCCGGGCAGGATGTCGGTGTAGCTCTGCAGGATGTTGTTGGCATCCTTGCCCTCGAGCCGGTCGAGCAGCGCCGAGTAGCGGTACATGTGGTCGAAATCTTCCAGCAGCCCGAAGCGGTAGACCTGGGCCAGGTAGGGATCGGGCTCGAGCTGGGCAATGGCCGCGGTGATCTCGATCGCGACCTGCTCGTAGCCGATCGTGGTCTCGAGCGGCGAGTGGTCGGGTGCGAGCAGCCAGTTGACCATCGTGGCCTGGTGCTGCTCGGCGCGGCGGGTGTACGCCAGCGGCAGGCGCAGCGCCGGGTTGAAGCGGGCCGCCATGTGGCCGAAGCGCAGTGCCTCGAGTTCGAGGCCGTTGCAAAGGATGACGCGGACCCGGGTGAAGGCGTCGTCATCGAGCTTGCTGATCGGTTTTGGCACCATGTCGCGCCAGGTAAAGCGCTGGTCCTCGACACGGACGCCTTTGGAATCGAATAGACTGAATGCCATGTTGGTTCTCCTGGTGCGAACGGGTTCCCCAAGGGCCGATGAAACCGGCCGCGTTGGTATTCGATGCGGATAACGCGGGCCAGTTCAATCAAAATGCCGCCGGGCCGGGACCAATCGCGCCGGGTGGCGGGCGGACCCGGCATGCGCCGACCGCCCCGTTCAATTGTGACAAGCCCTGTCACGGATGAGCGTTGTATGGCAAACTGCGAGGTCAGATGTCTTTTGCCCGGAACCCATGAGTATCATCCACAAACTGCCGTATGAATGGCTGGTCGGCCTGCGCTACACGCGCGCCGGCAAGCGCAGCGGCCGCAACAGCTTCATATCCTTCATTTCCCTCATTTCCGTGTCCGGCATCGCGCTTGGCGTGGCCGCCCTGATCGTGGTGCTGTCCGTGATGAACGGCTTCCAGAAGGAGGTGACCGACCGCATGCTGTCGGTGCTGGCGCACATCGAGGTGTTCGACGCGCGCGGCGGCATGCCGAACTGGCGCGCGGCCGAGCAGGAAGCGTTCCGCAATCCGGCGGTGCGAGGCGCCGCGCCGTTCGTTGAGACGCAAGGCATGCTGTTGCGCGACAGCGTGATGAAGCCGGCCGTGATCCGCGGCGTTCTGCCCGGCGAGGAGCACAAGGTGTCGGACGTGGCCAAACAGATCAAGCGCGGCAGCTTCGACGACCTGAAACCGGGCTCGTTCAACATCGTGCTCGGTTACGCGCTGGCCAATTCGCTGGGGGTCGGCCTCGGCGACAAGGTGACCATGCTGCTGGCCCAGGCCCAGACCACGCCGGCCGGAATGCTGCCGCGCACCCGCAGCTTTACCGTGGTCGGCATCTTCGAGGCCGGCCACTACGAGTTCGACTCGGCGCTTGCCTTCGTCCACATGGAGGACGCCGAGCGCATGGAACGCCTCGACGCGCCGTCCGGGCTGCGCCTGCGGATCGCCGACATGCACCAGGCGCCCGAGGTGGCGCTGCAGCTGAAGCAGTCGATGTCGGGCGACCTGGTCATGCGCGACTGGTCCAAGCTCAACGCCAACTGGTTCGCTGCGGTACAGACCGAAAAGAAGATGATGTTCATTATCCTGACCCTGATCATCGCGGTCGCGGCCTTCAACCTGGTCTCGACCCTGGTCATGACCGTGACCGACAAGCAGGCCGACATCGCGATCCTGCGCACGCTCGGCTCGTCGCCGCGTTCGATCATGAAGATCTTCATGATCCAGGGCGCGCTGGTCGGGATCATGGGCACGCTGGCGGGCGTCGGCCTGGGCGTGCTGGTGGCGCTCAACATCGACGTCATCGTGCCGTTTATCGAACACCTGTTGGGAGTGCAGTTTTTGTCGAAGGATATCTATTTGATCAGCACCGTGCCGTCCGACCTGCGCTGGCCGGACGTCTTCAAGATCGGCGGCCTGTCGGTGCTGCTGGCGTTCGTCGCGACGCTCTACCCGAGCTATTCGGCGGCCCGCGTCAAGCCAGCGGAGGCGTTGCGTTATGAATAACACGATGCCAGTGCTGTCCTGCCACGGGCTGGGCAAGACCTTCCGCGAAGGCGACTACGCGGTCCATGTGTTGGAGAACATCGACTTCGCGATCGGGCGCGGCGAGCGTGTGGCGATCGTCGGCGCCTCCGGTTCGGGCAAGTCGACCCTGCTGCACCTGCTGGGTGGACTCGACACCCCGACCACCGGCGCGGTCAGCCTGATGGGCGAAGACTTCGCGTCGTTGTCGGAGACCCGGCGGGGCGAGCTGCGCAATGTGGCGCTCGGCTTCGTGTACCAGTTCCACCACCTGCTGCCGGAGTTCTCGGCCATCGACAACGTCGCGATGCCGCTCCTGATCCGGCGCGAAAAGCGCGACCAGGCGGTGCGCAAGGCGCAGGCGATCCTGGCGCGCGTGGGTCTGGCCAAGCGCGCGATCCACCGCCCCGGCGAACTGTCGGGCGGCGAACGCCAGCGCGTGGCACTGGCGCGCGCGCTGGTCACCGAGCCGGCCTGCGTGCTGGCCGACGAGCCGACCGGTAACCTCGACCACGCCACCGCCCAGGCCATCTTCGACATGATGCTCGAGCTGTCCAAAACCCTGGGCACCGCGTTCGTCATCGTCACCCACGATATGGAGCTGGCCAAACGCTGCGACCGCGTGCTGCGCCTGACCGAGCAGGGGCTGCAGCCGGTGGAGGCGTAAGGGCATGTGGATCGACACCCACTGCCATCTCGATGCGCACGAATTCGGCGCCGACGCGCTCGGTGTCGCGCGGCGGGCAGGGGATGCGGGGGTGTCGATGATCGTGATTCCCGCGGTCGAGCGTGGCAATTTCGATATCGTGGCCGAGTTGGGACGCAGCGCCCCGAACGCCAGCTATGCGCTTGGCATCCATCCGATCTGCGTGCCGAACGCGGTCGACGCGGACCTGGCCGTGCTGCGCCAGGCGGTGGAATCGGCCATGGACGACCCCAACTTCGTCGCGATCGGCGAGGTCGGGCTCGATTTTTTCATCCCGATGCTGTGCGAGCCGGCGATGCGCGAGAAGCAGGAGCGCTTCTTCCGCGAGCAGCTGCGCATCGCGCGCGACTTCGGCCTGCCGGTGCTGACCCACGTGCGCCGCGCGCAGGACCAGGTGCTGAAGAACCTGCGCCAGATCAGGCCTCCTTGCGGCATCGCGCACGCGTTCAATGGCAGCTTCCAGCAAGCCCGGAACTACATCGACCTGGGGTTCCACCTCGGGTTCGGCGGGGCGATGACCTTCACCCGCGCGCTGCAGATCCGGCGCCTGGCGAGCGCTCTGCCGCTCGAGCGAATCGTGCTCGAGACCGACGCGCCCGACATTGCGCCGGCCTGGGTGCACCCGGCACGCAACAGCCCCGAGCACCTGCCGGGCATCGGCGCCGCGCTGGCCGGCCTGCGCGGCGTGGCCGACGACGAGGTGCGCACAGCGGCCCGGCGCAATGCACTGGCGGCGATTCCCCGGCTGGCGAAGCTGCTGCCAGCCTGATTTCGCTCCCCGGCACCCGCCGACGACGCTGCATCAATCCGGTCACTGTCTATCCATACAGCCCCGGTGTGCGACCGCATCCGCTAAAAGAAGTTCAGTTGCTTCGCTGACAGACCGCAACGACCCCAGCAGTGGAATCTGACAAGATGTCTCCTTGCCGGACAGGCAGCAAACAGGAGACCAATTTGGAAAGCGCAAGCGAATTCCTGCGAGTGCTGCAGCACGAAAGCTCACTGAGTACCGCACACCGCCCGCTGCGCCTGCGCCTGGCGCACGCCGAGCAGTTGTCGGGCGACGTGCTGCTGCCGCAGCGGATCGTGGGGAGCGAGGCGATCTGCGGAGGCTTCGAGTACCGGGTCGCCTGCCTCGCCAGCAGCCCCAGGCTGCCGCTCAAGGAACTGATCGCGCTTCCGGCCGAAATCCAGATCGTGACCGATCGCGGCCAGCTGCGCAGCGTGTGCGGCATTGTCACCGAGGCGCGTGCCGGCGACTGCGACGGCGCGCTGGCCTCGTACCAGCTGGTCGTGCGCGATGCGTTGGCGATCATGGAAAAGCGCGTCAACAGCCGCATCTTCCGCTACCAGAACGAGCTCGAGATCGTGCAGGTGCTGTTCGACGAGTGGCGCCACACCAATGCGGTGATGGCGGGCGCCTTCGAATACGAGCTCGATCCGCTGTTCGACATGCGCCAGTTCCCGCCGCGCGAACTGGCCATGCAGCACAACGAGTCGGACGCCGCTTTCGTCCGCCGCCTGCTCAGGCGCCGCGGCGTGTCGTGGTACTTCCGGCCGGGACGCAGCCGCAACACGGCGGTCGACCCGGTGCACGACCAGGTGCCGGCGCACACGCTGGTGCTGTTCAACGATCCGAACAGCCTGCCGCAAAACGCCGCCGGCGCGGTGCGCTACCACCGCGACCAGGCGACCGGGCAGCGCGACACGATCACCTCCTGGACGGCAGCGCGCAAGCTGCAGCCGGGCAGCGCCACGCGCCACAGCTGGGACTACAAGAATCCGACGGGCGCGCATTTCATGACCACCAGCGCGCGCAGCATGGCCGACCAGGGCAGCAACGGCAACCAGCTGGCTGCCAGCCTGGACGACTACCTGGTCGAGATGCCGCACGCCGGCAACGACGTCGAGGACCATTGGCGGCTGGGGCACGTGCGCATGAACCGGCACGAGTTCGAATCCAAATGCTTCCATGGCGAAGGCAGCGTGCGCGATTTCTGCGCCGGCGAATACTTCACGCTGGCGGGCCACCCCGAGATCGACACCCATCCGGCGGCCGAGCGCGACTTCGTGATCACCGAACTGCACGTGGCGGCGCAGAACAACCTGCCCAAGGACCTGTCCGCGCACGCCGAACGGCTGCTGGCCAGGAACCGCTGGAGCGAGGGCGCACTGGCGGCGCAAGCGGCGGCCGAAGGGCTGGACGGCCAGCAGGCGCGCGTCCAGGTCAGCTTTACCGCGGTACGGCGCGGGGTGCCGATCGTGCCGGCGTTCGATGCGCGCGTCGACCTGCCGCAGCCGCAAATGCAGAGCGCGATCGTGGTCGGACCGCCCAACGAGGAGGTGCATTGCGATCCCCTGGGGCGCGTCAAGATCCGCTTTCCCGGCATGCGCGCGACCGACCACAAACACGCCCACGGCGCCGGGGCCTCGGGCACGCCGGCCGATTCGGCCTGGGTGCGGGTGGCGTCGAACTGGGCCGGCAGCGGTCCGGGCAGCCAGGACCAGTGCGGCACGCTCGGGCTGCCGCGGGTCGGCACCGAAGTGCTGGTCGCGTTCCTTGGCGGCGATCCGGACAAGCCGATCATCCTGGCGCAGCTGTTCAACCAGCGCGCGGCGCCGCCGGCGCTGAGCAGGATGGGCGAGCTGCCCGGCAACCGCTACCTGTCCGGCGCCAGGAGCCGCGAGATCGGCGGGCAGCGCGCCAACCAGCTGCGCTTTGACGACACGCGCGGCCAGATCAGCGCCCAGCTGGCGAGCGAGCACGCGGCCTCGGAACTGAACCTGGGCTGGCTGACGCACCCGAAGGCGAACGGCAGCGGCGCGCCGCGCGGCGAAGGGGCCGAGCTACGCAGCGACAAGGCGGTGGCGGTGCGCGGCGGGCAGGGCGTGTTGATCAGTGCCGAGGCGAGCAGCCAGGCCGAGGGCAGCCAGCTCGAACGCGCCGGCCTGGTCGGGCTGGCCGAAGTGATGCAGGGCGTGCTCGACGAACTGACGCGGCTGGCGTCCGAGCATGCCGAGGACGAGGTGGCCAAGCCGCGGCTGGCGGCGCTGGTCGACAAGCTCAAACACTGGCACGACGGCTCGAACGTCGCGCCGGCGGGCGGTGCAGACCAGGGCGGGCAGCCGGTGGTGGCGGCGAGCGCGCCGGCCGGCATCGTGCTGGCCAGCCAGGACAACCTGGCGCTGGGCGCCGAGACCAAGGTCGATATCGTGTGCGCCGCCGACACCGAGCTGGCGGCCGGCCGCAACCTGTTCCTGCGCGCGGCGCGCAGCATCAGCATGTTCGCCTTCGAGCTGGGACTCAAGCTGGTCGCGGGGCGCGGCAACGTGGTGGTGCAGACGCACCAGGGGAATGTCGAGATCAAGTCGTCCGGCCGCATCAGCCTGATCGCGGCCGAGGGCATCGACCTGCAGGCGCCGTCGGTCAAGGTGGTGTCGCAGGGGACGCAGACCGATTGGGATGCGGGCACCATCACCCAGCAGAGCGCGGGCAAGCATGTGGTGAAGGCGGCCAGCTTCGAGCATGTCGACGGCGCGCCGGGCAATCCGCTGCAACTGGACCTGCCGCACACCGAACTCGAAACCGACGAACGCATCGTCGTCATCGACCGCCAGACCGGGTTGCCCGCGAACGGGCGGCGCTACGTTGCGCGGCACGAGGACGGCACCACGATCGAGGGCGTGACCGATGACGAGGGCAGGACCGATATCCTCCAGTCCTATTCGTTCGGCGATATCGAGGTCCGGCTGCTGGCCGACGCCGACGCTGACGCCGACGGCCCAGCCAAGGGGGCGGCATGAGCGAGCCGACCCGGCCAATCCGGCAACCGACGATCGATGCCGACGGGAGCCTTGTGGCACACACGGTGGCGACGCCCAAGGCGTTCAAGGTGCGCGCCCTCGTGACGGTAGCGCCGCGTAAGGTGATCCCGGTGATTCTGGTTCCCGGCATTATGGGAAGTAATCTCAGGGTCCGGCGCGACGCCGCGAAGGGGACGTCAAAGCCCGGCGAGCCCGTCTGGCGGCCGCCGAACGGTTCTGCGCAGGGGCTGCGGGAGGCTTGGGTGTGGAGCAAACGCGACCCTGCCCAGCGGCAGACGATCCTGGACCCGGAGTTACTCGAAGTCGACGACAGCGGCGAGCTCGACGGGGAGAACTGTTCGCTCGGCCCCGACGTGTTGCGTGAACGTGGCTGGGGTGAGGTGCACGCCGATTCATATGCGACCTTGCTCGTTGAGTTGCAGAGTCATCTGGACATGACGTTCCGCGTCAATGCACTGGGATCCCGGGAGGTACGCGAACATTGGCGTCGTGTAATGAGCTGCAGCCCCGCGAGTTGGGGCGTTCGGACCATTTCTCCAATTACCGAACCCGAGTTGGAGCGGTATGCGGCCTTCCAATACCCGGTGTATGCGGTCGGATACAACTGGCTCCAGTCGTGTGCCGTGTCCGCTCAGCGGCTTAGTCAACGCATCGATGAGATAAGGAACTATTGGATTTCACGCAAACACGAATGCGAGCAGGTGATTTTGATTACCCATTCGATGGGAGGGCTGGTCGCGCGGGCCTGTGCAAAGTTGCGTAGCAGCGGCCCTGGTGACAATGGCGGCATTGCCGGCGTAATTCACGGCGTGATGCCAGCCCTTGGCGCTCCGGTAGCCTACCGCCGGATTGCTTGCGGAACCGAGGGGGCGCGGTACGAGAACGGTTTGCTCGACAATGTGCGCGCTGACAAATTCGCCGAGATTGCCGGCGAAACGACAGCCAAAACGACACCGGTGATGGCGGTGTCGCCCGGAGTCCTCGAGCTGTTGCCCAACCATTTATATCCGCGGCCATGGTTGATCGTCAGGACGGGCAGCACAGTCAACAAGGAGGAGAAATACCGTGATGTCTTGAGCTTTCCTATAGGCAATCCATACGACTTTTACCGCGACGTCACGTCATGGTATCGGATGGTCGACCCGGCCCTGGCCGACCCGGCTCGGAGATACCACCGCTCGTCGAACGGAGTGGCCGCCCTCATTGGACGAGCTATCGATGCAGCCGAGCACTTACACACCAAGGTACTCGCCGTCGCAAAAGACACCACAGTGCCGCCCGCACCCTACTACCACCCCCACACCTACGCATTTTACTGCTCGGACGAGGAGCACAAGGCATTCGGCCAGATTCAGTGGGTCGCGCATGAACCGGCTGGCCACGACACGGCACTGACCCAAAGTAATTTGAAACAGGCGCAAATTATTGATAGCGCTTCCGATGGCACCCGCGAGGTCATGGTTGAAAACCGGTTGCGGCTAAGGTTTCACCCCGGGCCGCAGGACACGGCGGGGGACGATACGATTCCGGGGCAGTCCGGGGCTGGCCCGGCGGAACACGTCGGACAACTCTTTCGCACCCGCGGTTACGGCCATCAGGATAGCTTTCAAGACAAGGCGGTTTTGTTGCTGACACAGCATCTCATCGTCAAGATCGTCCAGGCCTGCAAATGAAGCGCGCGCAATGGCGAGGGACGGTGGCGTTTGCCATATTGGTCGCGTTGGTACTGATCGCAATGTCGAGCGTCCGTGAAGTACACGGCTTGCAAGACAGGAAGAAGGTGGCAGAGATGACCGAGAAAATGAAGACGGTTTGCGTCGGCCGGTTTCTGATCGATGTCCCGGAAAATGCTGTCGTGACGCTCAGCCGGGCATTCATTGACGGCTTTGACATTGTCACGCGGGTCGAAGGTGAGCCCGAATTCAATCACCGGGTGCGCGACCGCGAAGCCGAAATCAATAATACACGGAATGATCTTGGCAGGAAAAATATGGAGGTGGTAAAGCAGGTGAGAAGCAGCGGCTTGTCCGGAAAGATCTTCGTCTTTGGCCGCTGGAGGACCAGTTGGATGGAAGGCGAGAAGCAAATTCACGCCGAGGCGGTAGCGATCGAGGGCCATATACGCACCGATGGAGTCAGCTTCAGCTTCCAGTCCAAGCATTATGATCCAAAATTGGTAGGAAACCTTCCGAAGTTGTTGACGCATTTGGTTCAGCGTGGCGAATTTGACATTCCGGTCCAGCCTGGGTTCTGTATTGACCGCGCGATTGTGCGCGACCCGTTGACCCCGGACCAGACCGAAACTGTCACGATGTTCGCTGGACTTCCGGGGCATCCCGACCTGGGGATCGTGTTTTCATCGATGGCGGGCACCAAACGCGGGCCGGGAATGCTTGCGCGCAGCGCCGCATCGACCGAGAAATTGCCGCTGTACGCAAAGGCTGCGTTCCGGACCTTGCGCGAAGGCGTACGTACCATCAATGGCCTGGCCGGGGAAGAACTTGCAGTCAAAGTAACGGAGGCGAATTTTACATCCGGCTTCAACTTCGATTGGGAAATGGGAGGACGGGAAGACGATGTGTTTGCCCCATTCCTGACACTCGAACTGCAGACAGGGATCGGCCCCCGGTCCGGCGGCAAGCCGGTGCAGTCGAGCCTGGCAGAGCCCGCGCTGGTCGACCTTTGGGACAAGATATCGTCCAGCATCCGGCTTCGCCCGGCCAGCCCGCCAAAGGCCGCCAGCGTCGACCCAGTCGTTCCTCCGATCGGCAGTTACGCTTCCGCTGGAGACATCTGCCCTCACACTGGCTGGTGGTTGTGTACGCAGGGAGACGAAGGCGTCAGCGTGTTGGGCGGCCAACGCCAGTACCTGAAGAAGGGACAGCGGATGCCCCAGGCCTTGCTGCTGCCGCGGCAGACGCTGTGGCAACGTGTCAGGGGCCTACAGCCGAGTTATGAGAGCAGCGCCCCGACAGCCTGGAAGTTGGTGGACAAACGCAGCTATCCCCGCCTGAAGGCGACCGACAGGTTGGCGTCGGCAACTGTGGTGGCGCGCGCCGACGCCACAGGGTCGACTGGGGGACCGGCAGCGCCTGTCGGCAGTTATGTAAAAACCGGGGCGCCATGTCCTGCGAGCGGCTGGTGGCGCTGCGAGGAACCTCATGCGCTGGATGGGACACGCTGGTTCGCTCAAGACAGCCTGCTGCCGGTAGCGACCTTCCAGGTGCCGGCGCGGGCGTTCGGCAGGTCGACAGGTGGACCAGATATCATCCAACGTCGCAGTACCTGGCAGTTGCTGCGCTACTCCCTCGCGCCCGAGCCTGTGCACGCCCAAGCCGGCGCGGGCAATCCGCATGTTCACGACACCGGTCATGGTCCATTGGGACCGGACAAATCGAAGTCATCGACATGAGCCGACAGCTCGGGATGGAGATGCCATATGAAGACACTGCGGGCCATTGCGCTGGCGTTGGCTACACTCGGGGTACTCAGCAGTTCGGCCGCAAGGGCGGATGCGAGCCGGGCGGTGCAATTGAAGTGGAAAGCCGAAATGGCGAGCAAGATCGGCGGCGCGAGCGGCTTTGCTGCCCGGAAGGGAGAAAAAATTATCGTATGGGAGCAGGGCGAGGAGGCATCGCAAGCAGAAATCATTCACTTACTTGTTGATGCACCTTTTCTGGCGGTACAACTAGCGGTACAGAACGCCCTTGCGAAGTCGGGAGGCTTCAAATCGACGGCAGATACCAGGCAATGGGTCAGTCAGTCCGAGGGATGGGAGAACGTACTCGTTTCGCATCGCCAGGACCTGCGGGACAAACTCGCTGCACGCAACGTTCTTCCGCAACTGGCCGAGGCGTTCAAGCGGGGGGCCTTGACCGGCCCGGAGTACCACCAGTTAAAGCAGGCTGCGCGCCGCAAGACGGATTGGTCGCTCAATGAGATTGGTGAGCTGGACGAATTGACGCGGCTGGCCTTCGACACCTACTGCGCCAGCAAAGACGAAAGTCTGGGCATTACTGGCGACTACACCAGTCATCTTGAAATTTGCGTGTTCGACATGTCGGCGGCGTTTGGCCATCCAGCGGCGGCGGCGCGAATCAGCCGGACGGATAGATACCCAACTCCTGGCTCCAGCCGGTGGAAAGGTATCCGCGACTTCAACATCCTGTCGCCTGGACCGGCTGCAACTATATGGCAACGCGTGGTGCCGTCAGCCGCATTCGACACGGTGTATGCGGCGCTGAAACTGGCTGCGTCCGGAGGGACGGTCCAGGTCGCGGCGTCAAGCCTTGCGTGGGTCGATCATTCAGGGGAAGCAAAGACGACCATTCCTGTCAAGTTCGCGTACCCTTACCCGCCTGCCGGCTCCGGTTTCAGCAATGTGGAGCTTGTATCGTGGGATGCGATCGCAGGGCAGCTCAACTCCGTGTTCGAGGCCGATAATATCTACCCTTACGATTTGGTAGGGTTGCCCAACGGGGATCTGATCGTGGGGCTTGGAGGCAACGCGCTAACCCGGGTCTGGCGCCTGGGTCGCGCGAAGGGGCGGTGGACTTCCGAACTAATCTGGGAGGGACGTCAGCGAACGCACCAGCTGGAACTGAGCTCGGACGGAAAAACGGTCTGGTTTTCAGGCGGGAATGAACATCAGGATACCCGCTTATTCGCCTACGACGTGCTTGTCCACAAAACAACCGAATATCAGGTTTATTTCGATATCAATGCATCGAAGACCTGGCGCTGGGCGCTGGCCGGAAGCGACTACCCGACATTTTATGCGAGCGAACGTACCGGGAACTTGCGCAATCCGTACCTCGAGGCGCAACTGCAGGTATTCTTGCCACGTACTCCACCGCCCCTCCATGGCGGAGAATGGTGGTTCAAGACAGCGTTGCGCGTTCCGCGGGACGGCCAACCGGTGCGCTGGCGCGACCGGAAACACCTGTGGATTACGGATGGAGGCCTCGCGCAAGTTGAATCGCGGTCAGGCGTCGTGACACGTTCTTTACCGCTTCCACAACGCGCCGGAATTCCCTATCACAACAGTTCTCGCGAGGACGCACCGTGGGTGCCGGCTCCGCTCGGGTCGCCCGAGGCAAACTGGGTCGCGATCGGTTATCTCGTGATGCTGGCCGACGACGGCAACCCCCGGCCGAAATTTGAAGCAGCGCCGACACGACATACCGGCCGATTCGTTGGAATGCACGTAATCGATCTGAACACCGGCGGCGTCCGAATGTCTGCTTTGCTTGGCCGGTCGGATACCCTCGAGGCCGCGGCCCGGTCGGCGAATGGAAAACTGTTGGCCTTAGGGTCGAACGGTGTCGGATCACGCCCATCAATGGTCGCGCTCTGGGATGTAGCCAGCGGGCGCGCTCCGCTGCAGCTTGCTGCGCCGGCGAACGGTAGCTTGCATACGCTGGCGTTCTCGAACTCGGGCGCCGAGCTGTGGGGCCTGTACAACCTCGGTTTGGCTCGATGGCGGTTGCCGACCAGGCTGCAAGACGCCGTGCGGCACGGCAGCCTCCCTGACCAGTCGCATAACTAAGCACGCGCGCGTCCACGACGGGCCTCCATGCGTTCGGCCACCCTCGGCTTTGTCAGCGGCGCGGCTTACCTGCAAACCCGGGGCGACCTGCCCGCGCAGGCTGTGATGCTCGCCTGTGCCGCGAGCGCGCTCGTGCTGGTCGTCGCCTTGCGCGGACCGCTGCGCGCCGCCTGTGCCGGCGCCTTGCTCGGCTTTGCCTGGGCCGCGCTGTGCGCCCACCTCGCGCTCGCACCGCAACTGGCGAAGGACGACGAAGGTCGCGACATCACGCTGGTCGACACCGTCGACAGCCTGCCATACCGGTTCGAGCAGGGCGTGCGTTTCAACTTTGCGGTCGAGCGTGTCGTCGCGCCCTCATCGGTCGCGGTGCCGCCGCGGGTTGCGCTGTCGTGGTACAGCGGCTTTCGCGGCAAAGGGCGCGAGGTCGGCGACGTGCAGCCGGGCGAACGCTGGCAGCTCACGGTCCGGCTGCAGCGCCCGCACGGCAACGCCAACCCGCAAGGCTTCGACTACGAGGCCTGGCTGCTCGAGCAGGGCGTGCGCGCGACCGGTTACGTGCGCGACGATGCCGGCAACCGGCGCCTCGACAGCTTCGTCGCCAGCGCCGGCAACCTGGTCGAACGCTGCCGGGCCACGCTGCGCGAGCGCATCCTGCGCGCGCTGCCGGGCAAGCCGTACGCCGGCGTGATCGTGGCGCTGGTGATCGGCGACCAGCGCGCCATCGACCAGTCCGACTGGGCCGTGTTCAACCGCACCGGCGTCAGCCACCTGATTTCGATCTCCGGCCTGCACATCACGATGATCGCCGGCCTGTTCGCGCTGGCCGCATCGAGCCTGTGGCGGCGCTCGTTCTTCACCAATGCGCAGCTGCCGCTACTGCTGCCGGCGCAGAAGGTGGCCGCGCTGGCCGGGGCCGGCGCCGGGCTGCTGTATGTGCTGCTGGCCGGCTTCGGCATCCCGGCGCAGCGTACGCTCTATATGTTGACCGTGGTCGCGGCGGCGCTCTGGCTGGGGCGGATCACAAGCGTGTCGCACGTGCTGTGCGCGGCGCTCGGCCTGGTGGTGCTGCTCGACCCGTGGGCCATGCTGTGGCCAGGCTTCTGGCTGTCTTTTGGGGCGGTGGCGGTGATCCTGTACGCCGGCGCCGGCCGCGTCGGCGATGACGTCGGCGGGATGCGCGGCTCGCTGCGCCTTGCCGCGCGCACGCAGTACGCCGTCACCCTGGGCCTGGTGCCATTGACGATGCTGCTGTTCGCCCAGGTGTCGCTGGTCAGCCCGCTCGCGAATGCGGTCGCGATCCCGGTGATCAGCTTTGTCGTCACGCCGCTCGCGCTGGCGGGCAGCCTGGCGCCAGCCCCGTTGTCGGCGCCGCTGCTGGCGGTGGCGCACTTCACGGTCGAGACGCTGGCGACGCTGCTGGCGTGGATGGGCGACCTGCGGCTCGCGGTCTGGACCGCGCCGACGCCACCGTGGTGGCTGTTCGCACTGGCGCTGGCGGGCACGCTGTGGATGCTCGCACCGCGCGGCTGGCCGCATCGCTGGACCGGGGCCGCCGCATGGCTGCCGCTGTTCGCACAACTGCCGGCGCATCCGCCGCCTGGCCAGTTCAGCGTGACCGCGTTCGACGTCGGCCAGGGCATGGCGCTGCTGATCGAAACCAGCGGGCACCGGCTTTTGTACGATACCGGCCCGCTGTATTCGATGGATTCGAACGGCGGCAACCGCGTCATCGGCCCGTACCTGAAGGCGCGCGGCATTGGCGCCCTCGACGGCATGATCGTGACCCACAGCGACAGCGACCATTCCGGCGGTGCGCTGGCGCTGCTGGCGTCCGTGCGCGTCGGCTGGGTCGCGTCCTCGCTCGGGCCAGGCCACGCGATCGTGCGCGCGGCCGCGGTCCACAGCCAGTGCGTGGCGGGCCAGCGCTGGAGCTGGGACGGCGTCGGGTTCGAGATGCTGCAGCCATCGGCGGCCAGCTATGGCGATCCGCGCCTGAAAGCGAACGCGCGCGGATGCACGCTCCGCGTCAGCGCGCAGGGGCGCTCGATGCTGCTGGCAGCCGACATCGAAGCGGCGCAGGAAGCGCAGCTGGTCCTGAACGCACGCGACAAGCTGCACGCCGACGTGCTGCTCGCGCCGCACCACGGCAGCGGCACCTCGTCGACGCCCGCGTTCCTCGAGGCGGTGGGGCCATCGGTCGGGATCTTCCAGGTGGGGTACCGCAATCGCTACCATCATCCCAAGCACGGGGTCTGGGAGCGCTACGGCGCGCTGGGCATCAGGCGCCTGCGCACCGACGAGTCGGGCGCGGTGACGCTCGATTTCGGCACGACGGTCGAGGCAAGCGAATACCGCCGCGAGCACCAGCGCTATTGGTACGGGCGCTAGAATCGCGGCAGCGGGGCGGTCGCGGCCCTTCTAGCTCGGCTGCCCCTGTCGCGACGGCACCAGTTCCACCTTCAGCCAGCCCGGGCGCCGCTCGTCGAAGGCCTTGTAGGCATCGATCACCGATTCCAGCCCCTGATGCTGGGTAATGAGGCTGGTGGGGTCGAACGTCCCGCCGCGGACCAGCTCGACGAGGTGCGGAATGTATTTCCGGTGATTGCAGTTCCCCATCTTGATCGTGATGTTCTTGTTCATCGCCTTGCCGATCGGGAACGAGGTATCGTTTGGCGGATAGACGCCAATGATGGCCAGCGTGCCGGCCTTGGCCAGGCTATCCACCGCCCATTGCTGGGCCTGCGAAGGAGCCTCCCCCGGATGCCAGTTCGGCCCTGACGGGTGCTGCACAGGCGCAATCGACGCCACCTCCTGCTGGAACTGCTTCTGTTGCTGCTGTGCCTGCGCCGCGGCCGGTCCGTGGTGCGGGCAAACGGCGTCCACGCCCACGGCATCGATTGCGCAGTCGGCGCCGATACCCCCGGTCAGGTCCTTGATCACCTGCACCGGATCCTCCTCGTCGAAGTTGATCACCTCGGCGCCCTGGCGCTTGGCCATGTCCAGCCGGTCAGGCAGGTTATCGACCGCCAGCACGCGCCCGGCGTCCATCAGTTTGGCGGATGCGATGGCGAACTGGCCCACCGGCCCGCACCCGAACACAGCCACCGTGTGTCCCGGCTTGATGTGGGCAATGTCCGCACCAAAATAGCCAGTCGGAAAAATGTCCGAAAGCAGGATCGCCTGGTCGTCGGTCACCTCGTCCGGAAGCTTGACCAGATTGATGCTCGCGAACGGCACCCGTGCCTTTTCCGCCTGCAGCCCATTGAAGGCGCCGCTGTCCTCGGGGCCGCCGTAGAACGCGGTGCCGGCCGACGGGCCATTGGGATTGGAATTGTCGCATTGCGCGTAGTAGCCAGCGCGGCAGTAGGAGCAATAGCCACAGGCGATGGTCGACGGGATCACCACCCGGTCGCCGACTGAAAGGTTGCGGACGTTGTTGCCCAGTTGTTCGACGACGCCTACCGCCTCGTGCCCGAGAATGGTGCCATTGTGCATGCCAGTGTAGCTACCGCGCACGAAGTGCAAGTCAGTGCCGCAAATAGCACTGGCCGTGATGCGCACGATGGCGTCATTTGGAGTCTCGATGGCAGGCTCTGGCACGTCCTCGAGCCGGATGTCACCAATGTCGTGAAACACAACAGCTTTCATTTCTGATTCTCCTTTTCAAGCGGTTAGCGGTGAGCCCACCACCTCGATGCTGTTTTCGATGCCGGGCCGGTTACATGGTTCCCGGCCTCGCTCGTCGTAACCCTGTCGCACGCCCGCCCGGTCATCGAACGGGATAAGCTCGCCGCGCCCCCGGGTTCGAGCGATAGAAGGGCTGGAAGATCGATTCGAGGTCTGCGTCTGCGATACCAGGCCCATGGTCGGTGGCCTCGATGATTGTAGGTGTTTCCCTCTAATCGGGGATCGCGGGCGTGATAACCACATTACAATTGAAAGCTGTCGTCTTCAATTGGCCCGCGCTACATGACCAAACCGCTGCTGCATTTCACTCACGGGAACAGCTACCCGGCAGGCACCTATCGCCAGCTGTTCGACGCACTGGGCGCCGACTTCGACGTGCGTGCGCTCGACATGCATGGCCACGATCCCGCCTATCCGGTCGGCGACGGCTGGCAAGGGCTGGTCGAGGAGTTGATCGCGCAGCTGGCCGGCTACGGCCAGCCGGCGATCCTGGTCGGCCACTCGCTGGGAGGGATGCTGAGCATGATGGCGGCCAAGCAGCGTCCCGACCTGACGCGCTGCGTCGTGATGCTCGATTCGCCGGTGGTCGCCGGCTGGCGCGCCGTGCTGTGGCGGCTCGTCAAACTGCGCGGGCTGGGCAGCCGTGTTTCGCCCGCCCGGTTCTCGGAGCGGCGCCGCAACGTGTGGCCGGACGCCGAAGCGGCCTACCAGCACTTCATCGCAAAGCCGATCTTTGCGGCCTGGGCGCCGGGCGTACTGTCGGACTATCTGGAGCACGGCCTGAAGCCGCATCCGGACGGCGTACAGCTGCGTTTTTCGCGCGACGTCGAGACGGCCATCTACAACACGCTGCCGCACCATATGGGCGCGATCGTGCGCGATCCGTTCCCGGTGCCGATCGGCTTCATTGGCGGCGCCAGCTCGGTCGAATTGGGACAGGCCGGGATCAAGGCCACGCGCAAGCTGGTCGGCGATAACCTGGTGATGGTCGAGGGCGGGCACCTGTTCCCGATGGAGTCGCCGCAGCTCACCGCGCAAAAAACGCGCGAGATGATCGCCCGTTTGCTAGGGCAGCAGCAAAACCGGCGCGACCTGCGCCCGGATTTCGCGTAAAATCGGGGGTTATTCCTTCTTCATAGAGTAACCCAGCGATGACAATCAAGAGCGATAAATGGATCCGGCGCATGGCGCAGGAAACCGGCATGATCGAACCGTTCGCGCCCGGCCAGGTGCGCGAGGAAGAAGGCCGGAGGATCATCTCCTACGGTACTTCGTCGTATGGCTACGATATCCGCTGCGCCGACGAGTTCAAGGTTTTCACGAACATTAACAGCACGATCGTCGATCCCAAGAACTTCGACTCGAACTCGTTCGTCGATGTGAAGAGCGACGTGTGCATCATTCCGCCCAATTCGTTCGCGCTGGCGCGCACCATCGAATACTTCCGCATTCCACGCAACGTGCTGACCGTCTGCCTCGGCAAGTCGACTTATGCGCGCTGCGGCATCATCGTCAACGTGACGCCGTTCGAGCCGGAGTGGGAAGGGTACGTGACGCTGGAGTTTTCGAACACGACGCCGCTGCCAGCCAAGATCTACGCGGGCGAGGGCTGCGCGCAGGTGCTGTTCTTCGAAAGCGACGAGGTGTGCGAGACCTCGTACAAGGACCGCGGCGGCAAGTACCAGGGGCAGCATGGGGTGACGTTGCCGAAGACCTGATGGGTTCAGGTTTATCATCAAACAAGGAGCCGATGGCTCCTTTTTTTTTCGGGACGTCGCGTTCCCGCGAAGGCGGGAATCCCAGTTCGGTGGCGGGCACGGAACGTCAAATGGGGTTCCCGCCTCCGCGGGAACGACGTGCAGGCGCGTACGCCACGCGTGCGCTCGAGAGCGGACCCTACGGAAGCTACGTCGTTCCCGCGAAGGCGGGAATCCCAGTTCGGTGGCGGGCACGGAACGTCAAATGGGGTTCGCGCCACCGCGGGGTCGACGTGCTGGCGCGTAAGCCACGCGTGCGCTCGAGAGCGCACGCTACGAAAGCTAATGCGGGTGATCGTGACGTGAAAAAAGGAGCCGATGGCTCCCTTTTTTTGCGGCTGAATACAGCGCGGCGGTTTGCGAAAACTGGCTGGACGCGTGGGCAGGAGGACCTGCCCACCCTACGAAAGCTCCGTCGTTCGCGCGCGACGTGCTGGCGCTTACTGCTTCACGCAGTCGACGAAGTAGCCCAGCTTGCCGTCCACCTCGCGCTTGACCAGGCCGTGGACGTCGGTCTCGAAGCCAGGGAAGCGCTCGTTGAAGTCGCGCGCGAAGCGCAGGTAGTCGACGATCGTGCGGTTGAAGCGCTCGCCCGGAATCAGCAGCGGAATGCCCGGCGGGTACGGCGTCAGCAGGATCGCGGTGGTGCGGCCTTCCAGTTCGTCGATCGCCACGCGCTCGATGTCGCGGCGCGCCATTTTGGCGAAGGCGTCGGACGGCTTCATCGCCGGCACCATGTCCGACAGGTACATCTCGGTCGTCAGGCGTGCCACGTCATACTGCTTGTAGAAGTCGTGGATCTGCGTGCAGAGGTCGCGCAGGCCGCGGCCTTCGTAGCGCGGGTTGGCCGCCGCGAACTGCGGCATGATGCGCCACATCGGCTGGTTGCGGTCGTAGTCGTCCTTGAACTGCTGCAGCGCCGTCACCAGCGTGTTCCAGCGGCCCTTGGTGATACCGATCGTGAACATGATGAAGAACGAGTACAGCCCGCACTTCTCGATGATCACGCCGTGCTCGGCCAGGTACTTGGTCACGATCGACGCCGGGATGCCGGTCTTGCCGAATTGGCCGTCGAGCGACAGGCCCGGTGTGACGACGGTCGCCTTGATCGGGTCGAGCATGTTGAAGCCCGGCGCCAGCTTGCCGAAGCCGTGCCAGTCGTCCTCGGCGCGGATCATCCAGTCTTCCTGCGTGCCGATGCCTTCCTCGCTGAAGGTGTCCGGGCCCCAGACCTTGAACCACCAGTCCTGGCCGAATTCTTCGTCGACCTTCTTCATCGCGCGGCGGAAGTCGAGCGCTTCGAGGATCGATTCTTCCACCAGCGCGGTGCCGCCCGGCGCTTCCATCATCGCCGCCGCGACGTCGCACGAGGCGATGATCGAGTATTGCGGCGAGGTCGAGGTGTGCATCAGGTAGGCTTCGTTGAACGCGTCCTGGTCGAGCTTGACCGACTCCGATTCGCGCACCAGCACCTGCGAGGCCTGCGACAGTCCGGCCAGCAGCTTGTGGGTCGACTGGGTCGAGAAAATCATCGACTCCTTGGCGCGCGGCCGGTCCTTGCCGATCGCGTGCATGTTCTTGTAGAAGTCGTGGAAGGTCGCGTGCGGCAGCCAGGCTTCGTCGAAGTGCAGGGTGTCGATTTCGCCGTCCAGCATCTCGCGCAGGGTTTCGACGTTGTACACCACGCCGTCGTAGGTCGACTGGGTGATGGTCAGGATGCGCGGCTTCTTGTCGGCGGCTTCACGCGCGAACGGATTGGCCTCGATCTTGCGGCGGATCGACTCGGGGGTGAACTCCTCGAGCGGGATCGGGCCGATGATGCCGAGGTGGTTCCGGGTCGGCATCAGGAACACGGGGATCGCACCGCACATGATGATCGAGTGCAGGATCGACTTGTGGCAGTTACGGTCGACCACCACGATGTCGCCCGGGGCGACGGTCGAGTGCCAGACCATTTTGTTCGAGGTCGAGGTGCCGTTGGTGACGAAGTAGCAGTGGTCGGCGTTGTAGATACGGGCCGCGTTGCGCTCGGACTTGGCGACCGGGCCGGTGTGGTCGAGCAGCTGGCCGAGTTCCTCGACCGCGTTGCAGACGTCGGCGCGCAGCATGTTCTCGCCGAAGAACTGGTGGAACATCTGGCCGATCGGCGACTTCAGGAATGCCACGCCGCCCGAGTGGCCGGGGCAGTGCCAGGAGTAGGAGCCGTCGTTGGCGTAGTTGACCAGCGCGCGGAAGAACGGCGGCGCCAGGCTGTCCAGGTAGGCCTTCGCTTCGCGGATGATGTGGCGCGCGACGAACTCCGGGGTGTCCTCGAACATGTGGATGAAGCCGTGCAGCTCCTTCAGGATGTCGTTCGGGATGTGGCGGCTGGTGCGGGTCTCGCCGTAAATGTAGATCGGTATGTCGGAGTTCTTGTGGCGGATCTCCTGCACGAACGCGCGCAGCGCCGTCAGCGCGAAATTGGTCTCCTCGATCGAGCCTTCGCCAAACTCCTCGTCGTCGATCGACAGCACGAAGGCCGACGCGCGCGACTGCTGCTGCGCGAACTGGGACAGGTCGCCGTAGCTGGTCAGGCCGAGCACTTCCATGCCTTCTTTTTCCATTGCGGCAGCCAGCGCACGGATGCCGAGGCCGGACGTGTTCTCGGAACGGAAATCCTCGTCAATGATGACGATTGGGAAACGAAATTTCATGGACAGCTCCAAAGCGAAGCGCCGTGGGGGCGGCTACCCTTGTGGGGCAGGCCGCCGCGCACGGCACCGAAAAAATAAGAAGCGGATTTTCGCAGAATTTCCGCAAGTCGGTGAAACTTTTTTACTAGGGTAGCCAGACAGCACAGTTGGCGGCGCACTGTTGTTTGGAAAGCAAGACTGCGCCGCAGCTGGGATCACTCCAAAAAAAACTTTGCGCTGCCTATGTTAACGCGGGAACCGACCGGCTCGCCGGTGCACCGATAAAGTCGACCGGGCGAGCTGGGCGGAAGGCCAGCGACAGGCAGGGGAAAAACCCTGATCCGCGCATGATCGACAACCAGAGGGAGCCGATATGACGACCGTACGACTCAAGTTTGAAACAAACGTCTCCGCGACGCCCGGTGAACTCTGGGACTGGATGACCTCCGTGCGCGGAATCTCGTCCGAAATGCGTCCAATCCTCAAGATGACTTTTCCTAACGGCATGACGCACATTCCCGAGAATGGCGACAGCTTGGGCAAACCGCTGTGCAACTGCAAATTCTTGCTCCTCGGGATACTGCCGATCGACTTGTCGAGGCTGACCTTCGTCGAAGTCGAGCGCGGGCGCCGTTTCGTGGAGCAATCGCCATTGCTGTCGATGAAGCGCTGGCGGCACGAGCGGGTCATCACCGCAGCCGGGACCGGCACCCGTGTGACCGACCACCTGGAGTTCTCGCCCCGTTTCGCCTCGCCACTCGTGAAATGGTTCATCACGCGTTTCTTCCAGCACCGGCATGCGGTGCTGTTGCGACAATTTGGCTAAGCTCACCTGCGATCAGTGCGCTCCGCTGGCGAACAGGGCGCCCAACGGATCGATGTGCAGCCACGCGAAAGCGCCCAGTGCGATGCCGACCACCGCCACCACGTAGGTGGCGGAGAGCAGCCAGCGGCGGCGCGTGAGCAGCGTGATCGCGGCCAGCGAGATCGCGATCTGCTCGGCGGTCGTGGCCAGCGCCCACTGGTGGTGGGTGTGCATCGCCCGGTCCGATTTCGTGTTCCACTCGGCGGACGAGGCTTCCCACTTCTCGGCGTCCTTCTTGATGTCCGCTTTCTCGGTCTCGTAGCGCGCGACTTGGGCCTTGTACCTGGCCTGGTCCACGCCCGGCAGGCTGGTCGCCAGGTCCGCCAGGTTCTGCTTGTTCGACTTGGCCTGGTAGTAGTTCCAGGCGTTGGCGGCAGTGGTCTTGTCGATCGCGGCATTATTCTTGAACAGCGCCGCGTCGTTCTGCGTGGCGCCGCCCAGGTAGCCGAACAGGGCGCCGACGGTGGCCAGCACCGCGGTCATCACTGCGATCCTGTTGGAGAAGACGTCGCCGCCGTGGGCGGCGTGTTCGACCGCGTGATCGTGCGGCCCGTGTACGTGAAAACCGTGTCCAGACATATGTTTACCTGACTCTTTCGTAAGTGACGAAGGCGTAATCGTAGCCGTTGGCGTCCGAATGGTGCGTCTCGCGCGCGGTCTCGATCCACTGGCCGGGATCGATCGGCGGGAAGAAGGTGTCGCACCTGAAGGAATGAGCGATCTCGGTGACGATCATGCGGTCGGCGAGCGCCATCGACTCGTTGAAGATATGCGCGCCGCCGATGATGCTGGCCGGTTCATCGCCAACCATCGCAATCGCTTGTTCGAGCGAGGTCGCCGCTTCGACGCCTTCATGGCGCCAGCCGGCGTTGCGGGTGACGACGATGTTGCGGCGCTTGGGCAGCGGGCGGCCGATCGAATCGAAGGTCTTGCGGCCCATGATGATCGGGTGGCCGAGGGTGACGCGCTTGAAGTGCGCCAGGTCCTCGGGCAGGTGCCACGGCAGCTTGTTGTCGACCCCGATGCCGCGCTGGGCATCGATCGCCACCACCAGGGTCAGTTGGCGCGCCATCAGACCGCCACCGGCGCTTTGATACCGGGATGCGGCTCGTAGCCGACCACCTCGAAGTCCTCGAAGCGGTAGTCGAACAGCGACTCCGGTTTGCGCTTGATGACCAGTTTAGGCAGCGAGCGTTCCTGGCGCGACAGCTGCAGGTCGACCTGGTCCATGTGATTGGAATACAGGTGGCAGTCGCCGCCGGTCCAGACAAAGTCGCCCACTTCCAGGCCCGCTTGCTGCGCCATCATGTGGGTCAGCAGCGCGTACGACGCGATATTGAACGGCACGCCCAGGAAGATGTCGGCGCTGCGCTGGTACAGCTGGCACGACAGCTTGCCGTCGGCGACGTAGAACTGGAACAGCGCGTGGCAGGGCGGCAGCTTCATGTTCGGGATGTCGGCCACGTTCCAGGCCGAGACGATCATGCGGCGCGAGTCCGGGTTGTTTTTCACCTGGTCGAGCACCTGCGCGATCTGGTCGATATGCGCACCGTTGGGCGCCGGCCAGTTGCGCCACTGGTAGCCGTAGATCGGGCCCAGGTTGCCGTTGTCGTCGGCCCATTCGTCCCAGATCGAGACACCGTTCTGCTTCAGGTAGGCGATGTTGGTGTCGCCGTTGAGGAACCAGATCAGCTCATGGATGATCGATTTCAGGTGCACCTTCTTGGTCGTCACCAGCGGGAACCCGTCCTGCAGGTTGAAACGCATCTGGTAGCCGAACACGGAGCGCGTGCCGGTGCCGGTGCGGTCGGTCTTGACCGCGCCGTGCTCTTTCACATGGCGCATGAAGTCGAGGTATTGGCGCATCGCTGTACGTGGTAATGACAAAACCCGATTGTAACTTACCCGGCCGCCAAAGCGTCGGCGAAGCGGCGCAGCGCAAGATGCACCTGCTCGTCGGGCAAGTTGAGCAGGTTGTCGCCGACGTACAGCTCGAACATGCTGGTGTCCGGCAGGGCGGCATGGTTGATGCGGTTGAAGATCCAGATGCCGTGTTCCTCGGCCAGCCGCTTGCGGATCTCGAGCGCGCGTTCGCGGCTCACGGGCAGGTGCAGGTGCAGCATGTTGGCCTGCGGCCGCGCGGGGTTGACCTTGATTTGCTGGTACGCGCGCAGCGCCTCGTACAGGAACCTGGTGCGTTCGAAGTACGCGGGCATCGCTGCGATGCGCTCGTCGAACTGCATCGCGGCGGCGACCACGTACGGCGAGCGATGGATGACGTTGCCGCCCTGGCGGCGGAACCATTCGGCCGCCCGCTCGACGAAGTCAAGGCTGCCGGCCAGCAGGGCGCCGCCGAGGCCACCGATGCCCTTGTACAGCGACACATAGACCGAATCGAAGCCGCGCGCGATCTCGGCCGCGCTCTTGCCGTAGCCGGCGGCAGCTTCCCACAGGCGCGCGCCGTCCATGTGCAGGTGCGCACCGCGCGAACGGCAGTGCGCCTTGATCGCTTCCAGTTCGTCCCACGATGGGACCTGGCCGCCGATCTCGCGCATCGGGATTTCCATCGCCACCGCGCCGAGGCGATCGGGTATCGCCGCCAGGTCGGCCGCGGTCCACGGACGGTGGCGGTCGCCCGCCTGCAAGGCGTTGAAGTGACCGAGCAGCTGGTAGTTCGAGCGCTCGTGGACGATGATGTGCGAGGTCGGATGCAGCGCGACCAGCGCGCTGCCGCGGTCGGTGCAGGCGAGGCGCAGCGCGGTCACCTGGGTCATCGTGCCGCTGATGCAGAACACGGCGGCCTCGAAGCCGAGCAGCTGCGCGACCTTCTGTTCGAATTGCTCGATCGTGGCGCCGCTGCCATACACGTCGTGTTCGATGCCGTTCGCCTCGCACCACGCGCCCATCGCAGCGAATATTTCGGCGGGAGGGCGGGCGCGGTGGCCGGGCAAGATGGTGTGGCAGCGTGCGAGCAGTTCGTTGTCGGTCAAGGTGAGCTCCTGTGGCGAGGGCTTGAACTTTACACCGAACCGGGGGAGAGCGCTAACGGGCGCTAACGGGCGCGAACCTGCGCTGGCGCACAAAGCCGTCGTCCCCGCGAAGGCGGGGACCCAAGTTCAACGCCCTTTGCAAATGGCGAGCGAAGTGGCGCGCATCGAAAGTGGGTTCCCGCCTCCGCGGGAACGACGGGATAGCGCCGTAGTCGGCGCTAGGCGTGGCCGAGGGCCGGCCGCTTTGGTGCGTCCGGCACCGTCGATTGCGCCTGGCCGTCCAGCTTGAACAGCCGCACCGCACGCGCCAGGCTCGCGGCCTGCTCGTGCATCGCCTGCGCCGCCGCGCTGGCCTGCTCGACCAGCGCCGCATTCTGCTGGGTGGCCTCGTCCATTTCGCCGATCGAGCGATTCACGTGCTCGATGCCGCCGCTCTGTTCGTGGCTGGCGGCGCTGATGTCGGCCATGATGTCGGTGACGCGGCCAACGCTGGCCAGCACGTCGTTCATGGTGGCGCCGGCATCCTGCACCAGCTTGCTGCCGGCGTCGACCTGGTCGACCGATGCTGCGATCAGCGACCGGATTTCCTTCGCCGCGCCGGCGCTGCGCTGGGCCAGGGACCGCACTTCGGTGGCGACGACCGCGAAGCCGCGCCCATGTTCGCCCGCGCGCGCCGCTTCCACCGCGGCGTTGAGCGCCAGGATATTGGTCTGGAATGCGATCCCGTCGATGACGCCGATGATGTCGGCGATCTTGCGCGACGCCTGGTTGATCGAGCCCATGGTGTCGATCACCTGCGCCACCATGGCGCCGCCTTTCTGCGCGACGCCCGATGCGTTGACCGCCAGTTCGTTCGCCTTGCGGGCGTTGTCGGCGTTTTGCCGGACCGTGGACGTCAGCTGGCCCATCGAGCTGGCGGTCGAGGCCAGGTTCGACGCCTGCTGCTCGGTGCGCGAGCAGAGGTCGAGGTTGCCACTCGAGATTTCCTGCGACGCCGTGGCGATCTGCTCGGCGCCGTCGCGCACCTTGCCGACCACCGACGATAGCTCGCGGCTGATGCCGTTCATCGCTTCGGCCAGGCGTCCGAGCTCGTCGCGCCGGCTGGTGTCGATCTGGGTCGTCAGGTCGCCTTCGGCAATGCGCACGGCCGCGTCGCGGGCTGCCGTCAGCGGCCGGGTGACGGTCGCGCGCACGACGATGTACAGCAGCACGGCGAAGATCGCCAGCGCTACCAGGCCGAACGCGATGTAGCGGTTGCGCAGTTGCGCCGCTTCCTGCGTGATCTCGTCGACGTAGGTGCCGCCCACCACCATCCAGTTCCATTCCTTGAACAAGGCGTATGCGACCAGCTTGTCGCGCGCAAAGCGCTCGCCGGCGTCGTCGTTGCGCCATGGGTAGGTCATGATGCCGCGCTTCTTCTCGAGCATCTCCTTGATGAACTCGCGGCCGTCGGCGTCGCGGCTGGCGAGCAGGTTCTGTCCTTCTTTCGACGGGTGCACCAACAGGTCGCCGTAGGCCTTGCCCGGCGCCGCGTTCAGCACGTAGAAGTAGCCGGTGTCGCCGACCTTGCTCTCCTTGATCCTGGCCTTCAGGGCGAGCAGGTCGGAGCTGACGTCGACGCCGACATACAGCACGCCGATGACGCGCCCGCCGGCGTCGCGGATCGGCTCGTACTGCGTGATGAACTGCTTGCCGAACAGGGTGGCCAGGCCGACGTAGGTCTTACCGGCGTGAACGGCCGCGTAGGCCGGGCTGGCGTGGTCGAGCATGGTGCCGACCGCGCGCTCGCCGTTTTCCTTCTTGACCGAGGTGCTGACGCGGACGAAATCGTCGCCGCTGGCGGCAAAGATGGTGGCGTTGCCGCGGGTTTGCGCGGTGAAGCGGTCCGGAATCGAGAAATCGAGGTTGAGTGTCTTTCCGCCGTTCTTCAGCACCGGCACCGCCTTGCCGCCGATCTCGACCGTGTTGGCCGTGTCGAGTTCGAAGCGCTGGTCGAAGTCCGCCGCGAAAATCCGGCCGAAGCTGACCGCCTGGCTCGACACCGCCTTGTTGAACAGCTCGACCGTGCTGATCACGCTGGCCAATTCGTTGGAGATGCTTTTCTCGGCGCGCGCTGTCAGCATGGACGAGGTGGTGACGCTGATCGTCAGGACCAGCGCCGCAAGGATCAGCCCGACGAGCGCGAAGGTGAATGCGGTGATCTTGGAGCCAACGTTCCAGGTGGCGGGATTGAATTTGTTATTGTTCATGCAACTGTTGGCCGGATCGGGATAAAAGACGGCCCCGATTATAAGCCGGCAGTTGCGTATTGGAAACTAACGGTTGATGCGTCAAAGCAACAGCCCGAGTGGGCCGTCCGGTTGCTCAGTGTTCGACGTGCACGTTGTGGAACTGCAGCGCCGCCAGGTTGGCGTACACGCCGCCGAGCGCGACCAGCGAGGTGTGGGTGCCGGTTTCGACGATACGCCCGTCCTCCATCACGATGATGCGGTCGGCGCGCTGCACGGTGGCCAGGCGGTGCGCGATGATGACGGTGGTGCGGCCCACCATTGCCGCCTCGAGCGCGCTTTGCACCAGCCGTTCGGACTCGGCGTCGAGGGCGCTGGTGGCTTCGTCGAGCAGCAGCAGCGGCGGGTTCTTGAGCAGCGCGCGCGCGATCGCGATGCGCTGCCGCTGGCCGCCCGACAGGCGCACGCCGCGCTCGCCGAGGAACGACCAGTAGCCCTGCGGCAGGCGCTCGATGAATTCGTGGGCGGCCGCCATCTTCGCCGCGGCGATCACTTCCTCGTCGGTGGCGTCGGCCCGGCCGTAGCGGATGTTTTCCATCGCGTCGGCCGAGAAGATCACGGTGTCCTGCGGGACGATGCCGATCGCGCCGCGCAGCGTGTGCAGGTCGAGGTCGCGGATGTCGACGCCGTCGAGCGAGATGGCGCCCGACTGCGGGTCGTAAAAGCGCAGCAGCAGCTGGAACAGCGTGGTCTTGCCGGCGCCGGAAGGGCCGACCACGGCCACCGTCTCGCCTGGGCGAATCGACAGCGACAGGTGCGACAGCGCCGCGGTTTCGGGGCGCGACGGGTAGGAGAAGGTGACGTCGCCGAGCGCCAGCGCGGCGCCGCTGGAAGCGCGCGGCGGCAGGCGTTTCGGATTGGCCGGGTCCTGGATGTCCGACTTCACGGCCAGCAGTTCGAGCAGGCGCTCGGTGGCGCCGGCGGCGCGCTGCGCTTCGCCCATCACCTCCGACAGCGCGCCGATGGCGCCGGCCACGATCGAGGCGTACAGGATGAACTGGCCAAGATCGCCGCCGGTCATGCTGCCTTCGAGGACGGCGTGGGCGCCGAGCCACAGCACGAACACGATCGCGCCGAACACCAGGATGATCGCCAGCAGGGTCAGGAAGGCGCGCGCGCGGATGCGCCGCATCGCGGTCTGGAACGCGCCTTCGACGGTGGCGCCGAAGCGGTGCGCTTCCAGCTTCTCGTGGGTGAAAGCCTGCACGGTCGGCATCGCGTTGAGGATCTCGCCGGCCAGCGCCGAGGCGTCGGCAATCCGGTCCTGCGAGTCGCGCGAGAGCTTGCGCACGCGCCGCCCGAACAGCACGATCGGGACCACCACCAGCACCAGCAGGCCGAGGATGATCGCCGAGAGCCTGGGGCTGGTCACGAACAGCATCACCAGGCCGCCCACGAACAACAGCGTGTTGCGCAGCGCGAGCGAGATGCTGGTGCCGACCACCGTCTGGATCAGCGTGGTGTCGGTGGTCAGGCGCGACAGCACTTCGCCGGTCTGGGTGGTCTCGAAGAATTCGGGGCTCTGGTTGACGACGTGGCGGTACACCGCGCTGCGGAGGTCGGCGGTGACGCGTTCGCCCAGCCACGACACGGTGAAAAAGCGCGCCGCGGTGGCGACGGCGAGCACCGAGGCCACGGCGAACAGCGCGAGGAAGGTGGCGTTCACGTGCTCGATGCCCCTGGCGCCGGCGGCGGGGCCGAAGCCGAGGTCGATCATCTGCTTGAACGCGTACGGGATCGCCAGCGTGGCGCCGGCAGCGACCACCAGCGCGATCGCGGCCAGCGCGAACTGGCGGCGGTATGGACGGAGGAACGGGAACAGGCCCTTGAATGCGGCCAGGGCACCTTTGCGGTCGGAGGCGGTCTCTTTGCTGCCGGAGCGGTTGGTCATTGTGTCGATACGCTTCTTGTTCTGCTTCGTTTAAAGTTTCATCGGGTCGAGGTAGCCGGTCAGTTCGAGATACCCGTGCCCGGCCGGCACGCCGTCGCGCGCGACCGTCACCGCGCCTTCCCAATACACGGCGCCGGTCGAGCGGCGCGAGTCGAGTTCCTGGTCCGGCTGCAGGGGCTTGATCTGCCAGCGCGTGGCGCCGGTGGCGATCGTGGTCGCGACCGGGTACACGGCCTCGGTGCGCGGCGACTTCCAGCGCGCCTGCGGAGTGAAACTGACCTGGCCTGGCGCGTATTGCGTGACCTTGCCGGCCGCGTCGCGCACGGTTGCGTGCGCCCATAGTTTACCACCTTGCCTGCTGCGGATCTGGAATGCCATCAGCGCCGAGCCGTCCTCGAGGTTGGCGCCGACCCAGTCCCAGCCGGCGGCGTCGGCCGCCAGGGCCTGGCTGGACCATTCGTGGTCGAGCCAGGCCTTGCCCGTCACGCCCAGCCGGGCGCCGCCCTGGCGCGACACTACGCCGCGCACCGCCAGCTGCGGCTGGCTGTAATAGTAGCTGGCGGCTTCGGGCCGCGGTCCCTTGCGCGAGTAGCCGGCCTCGCCCTGCACCAGCGGCGGCTGGGTTGGCGACAGCGTCAGTTCGAGCGTCAGTTCGCGCGAACGGACGCTGACCTTGTACTGGCCGCCGCCGGCGCGCACCATGCTCCAGTCGTCGAGCCGGATGTCGGTGTCGCCGGCCTTTGCGTAGGCCAGCCCGAAACCCTCGCGCGCGCTGCGCTCGTCGTGCACCAGGCGGCCAAGCGCCGGGTCGGACAGCGCGGCGTGGCCGATGACCAGCTGCGTGGGCGCGAAGGCGCTGGGGTTGGCCGGGTCGTGTTCGGTGCGGCTGCGGAAGAACGTGACCTGGAAGCCGAGCGGCTTGCCGCTGGCTTCGTCCTTGAGCCAGCCGGTGACGTACCACCACTCGGTGCGGTAGCCGGGATGGGCGCCGAAGTCGACGGGAAAGGCCAGCGCGCGGCCGGGCGTGACCGGCGCAAACGAAGGCGGCGCGGCGCGGCACAGGCCCGCCGCCAGCAAAAGCAGCAATAGCAAACGACGCATTACCAGTCCTCCCTGACTGCGCGCACCGGGCCGCCGGACAGCGCGGAGCGGCCCGATACCAGCGCGGTCGCGATCGATGCGGCCAGCAGCACCGCCGCCACGCCCGCCAGCAGGCTCCAGGGCAGGTGCAGCTGCATGGTCCAGTGGAACGACTGCGGGTTGACCACGAAAACCAGGATCAGGCTGATCACCAGGCCGAGCGCGAAGCCGCAAGCCACGCCGAGCGCGGTCAGCATGCCGCCTTCGAATGCGAGGATCCCCAGCACCTGGCCGCGGGTGACGCCGACGTGGCGCAGCATGCCGAATTCCTTGGCCCGGGCCAGCGTCTGCGCCGAGAAGGTCGCGGCCACGCCGGACAGGCCGATCGCGATCGCGATGGCCTCGAGCAGGTAGGTGACGGCGAAGCTGCGGTCGAAGATCTTCAGGCTGGCAGCGCGGATCTCGCCCGGGCTGGCGAATTGCAGGGCGGCGCCGAACGGGAGCGCGCGCAGCGCCTTTACTAGCTGGTCGGCGCCGACGCCGGGCGCGCTCCAGAGCGCGGCGTCGGTGACCTCGAGGTCGCCGGTGAGCGCGCGGTAGTCCGGGAGGCGCACCACCACCGAGCCGGCCTGGTTGGCGTAGTCGCGCCACACCCCGGCGATGAAGAACTCGCTGCGCTGGCCGCCCAGCGGCAGCACCAGCCGCGCGCCGACCTGCGCGCCGTACAGGTCGACCATCGATTCGGACACCCAGGCCGGCCTGGCGCCAGGCGGCGGCATGACGTCGGCGCCGACCAGCGCCAGCAGCCGTCCGGGATCGCGCGCATCGATGTCGCGCGCGATCAGCGTGATCGGCGGGCGGTCGGCGCGCAGCGAGACCGGCCGTGTGCGCAGGAAGCGCACCTGCGCGACGCCGGGCGTGGCGGCGATCGCGGCCTGCTGCGCCGGTCCCAGCGCGGCGGTATTGCCGTCGCTGGCGCTGCGCACGTACAGGTCGGCCGGCAGGATATGCAGCATCCAGTCGTCGACCGAAGTGCGGAAGCTGGCGACCATGATCCCCATCGCCACCATCAGGCTGAAGCTGGCCAACACGCCGCCCAGCCCGATCGACGCCTGGCCGGGCGCATTGGCGAGCCGCGCCAGCGTCAGCGCCACCACCGGCCGTTGCGTCGGGCGGCGCAGCAGGGCGTGGTTCAGCAGCCGGAACACGCTGGCGGCAAGGCTCGGCATCAGGCCGATGCCGCCGACCAGCAGCAGCGCGATCGCGCAATAGCCGAACAGCGGCAACTCGAATACGGGCGGGGCCAGCGTGAACAGGCCGGCCAGCCCGATGCAGGCCAGCGCCGGCCAGACCCGCGCCAGGCACGCCAGCGCGGTCTCGTCGTTGCCCGACTTGAGCGCGATCGCCGGCCGCGCGCGCGCCGCTTCGAGCGCCGGCGCCAGGCAGCCGAGCAGCGCCACGCCAAGGCCCAACGCAAAGTACACCGCGGCGCCGACCGGCGTGAATTCGACCTCTGGACGCACGCCCGAAAAATAGCCGGCCCCGAGGTCGCCGCCAAAGAAGTGCAGGGCGGCCGCCGCCAGCGCGTAGCCGGCGCCGATGCCGAGCAGGGCGCCAAGCAGGCCCAGGCTCGCGCCTTCGAGCAGCACCTGGCGCAGCAGGCCGCCGCGTTCCATGCCGAGCACGCGCAGCAGCGCGAACTGGCTGCGCCGGCGCAGCACCGACAGCGCCTGCGTCGAGAACACCAGGAAGGAGCCGGTGAACAGCGCGACCAGCGCCAGCACCGTCAGGTTGACGCGGTAGGCGCGCGAGAGGTTGTCGTTGCGGCTCTCCTGCTCGGCGTCGTTGGGTTGGCCGACCGCGAACCGGCCCGGATAGCCGCGCTCGAGTTCCGCCGCCAGTGCGCGTTCGAACGCGGCCCGGTTGACGCCGTCGCGCAGCTTGAGGTCGATGCGCGAGAGCTTGCCGACCTTGTCGAAGCGCCACTGGGCCGCGCCGATGTCCATCACGCCGATGCGCTGCCCGGCGCGGGCACGCAGGACGGGGCCGGCCACCCGCAGCGGGAAATCCCGGGTGCCGGCGCGCAGTACAAGGCTGTCGCCGCTGCGCTTGCCGAGCCAGCTGATGGCGGCGGGCGAGAGGAACAGCGCATCGTCGGCCAGCACGTCGGTGGCGCGCCCGTGCGCCGGCACGCCGAGCAGGTCGGGCGAGATGAAGCCGGCCCGGAAGGGATCGAGGCCGACGATTTTCAGCGCGCCGCGCACGCCCGGGATCGCCGCCTCCACCTCGAGCACCGGCGAGGCCACCGCCACGCCGTCATGGCGGGCCAGCACCGGATACACGGACTCGTCGAACAGCGCCTCGCGGCCGCTTACCTGCACGTCGGCCTGGCCGGCCAGGCTCTTGACGGCGGCGGAGAACTCGTTGAACGCGGCGGCGTTGATCAGGTGGATCGCAAAGCCCATCGCGACGCCGACCGCGATCGCGGCGATGGCAATGATGGCGCGCAGCGGATGGGCGCGCCATTCGCCGAACAGCAGCCAGCGCGAGAGCACGTTCAGGCCGGACATTCCACTGCCAGTAAGCCGGCGCCGCCCCGCGCGGGGCCGGCCAGGATCGGAATGCATCGGAACATGTCGCTCTGCTGGATCAAAGGATTTTGCCAGGGTTCATAATGCCGAGCGGGTCGAGTGCGGCTTTGATAGCACGCATCATGTTCAGTTCGATTGCCGATTTGTAGCGCTGCAGTTCGTCGCGCTTGAGTGCGCCGATCCCGTGCTCGGCTGAAATCGAGCCGTCGAAGGTATCGACGCTGTCGTGCACGATGCGGTTGATCGCCGCCTGGTTGGCCAGGAAGGCGTGGTGCCCGATGCCGGCCGGCGGGGCGACGTTGTAGTGCAGGTTGCCGTCGCCCACGTGCCCGAAGCACACCAACTGGCAGCCGGGGAACGCGGCGAGCAGCCTGGCGTCGGTGGCCGCGATGAATTCGGCGATGCGCGAAATCGGCAGCGAAATATCGTGTTTGATGTTCTTGCCGTCGGCGGCCTGCGCCAGCGGGATGTGTTCGCGGATCTGCCACAGGCTGTGCGACTGCCCGAGCGAGGTCGCCAGCACGGCGTCGTCGGCGCAGCCCTGCGCCACCGCACCGCTGATGGCCGCTTCCAGTAGCCCCAGCGCGTGGTGCTCGGACTCGTTGCTGGACAATTCAACCAGTACATATTGCGGATGATGGGCGGCGAACGGGCGCGACAGATGCGGGAAGTGTTTCTCGACCAGTTGCAGGCAAAAGTCGGACATCAGTTCGAAGCCGGTCAGGCTCGGGCCGCAGTAGTCCTGCATCAGCGTGAGCAGGTCGAGCGCGCGCCGCGCCGAGGCCAGCGCCACCAGCGCGGTGATCGAGCCCTTCGGTTGGGGAAACAGCTTCATGACGGCGCCGGTGATCACGCCGAGCGTGCCTTCGGCGCCGATGAACAGGTCGCGCAGGTCATAGCCGGTGTTGTCCTTGCGCAGCCCGCGCAGGCCGTTCCACGTCTCGCCCTGGGCTGTGACGACCTCGAGCCCGAGGCACAGTTCGCGCGTATTCCCGTAGCGCAGCACGGCGGTGCCGCCGGCGTTGGTCGACAGGTTGCCGCCGATGGTGCAACTGCCTTCGGCCGCCAGCGACAGCGGGAACAGCAAGCCGTCGCCGGCCGCGGCCTGCTGGACGTCGTGCAGGATGCAGCCCGCCTCGACGGTGATGGTGCGGTTCACGGGATCGAGCGCGCGGATGCGCTTCATGCGGCGCAGCGACAGCACCACCGCGTCGCCGCTGGTGTCGGGCACGCTGCCCAGCACCAGGCCGGTGCGGCCGCCCTGCGGCACGATCGGCACCCGCCATGCGTTACATGCCTGCACCAGCTGGGCGACCTGGGCGGTATCGCCCGGTTGCAGCACCGCGCGCGCCTTGCCGGTAAAGCGGCCGCGCCAGTCGGTCAGGTAGGGCGCCATCGCTTCACTGCCGTCGAGCACGTGGTCGATGCCGGCGATCTCGCGGCAGCGCCGCAGGAAGTCATCAGTCATGCGCGTCAGTCATGCGGCACTTTGACCTTGTCCAGCAATTCCTTGGCCAGCCGCTTGGCGGCCTGCTTGTAGGGGCGCAGGTAGAGCAGGGCGCAGACGAAATACAATGCCGACAGGCCCGCCTCGCCGAGCGCCATCCAGCGCGACAGCTCCTGCTGGTCGGCCCAGGCGCGCACCACGCCCTCCATGAAATAGGCCAGGATCAGCATCGACGACCACTGCAGCGTGTACAGGTCGCGCTTGACGATGCCGCGAAGCGGCACCAGCAGCGGCACCGCCTTGAGGGCGAGCAGCCATCCGCCCGGGTGGAGCGGGGCGATCGCGGCTTCCCACGCCACCAGCCAGGCGATCAAGATGACCAGGCTTGCGAGGGCGCCGGCATGAAAGATCCTGGCGTTTTGCATCAGCGTGTATTCCCGTGCAATTTGACCGCGGCTGTCGCCAAACGTCGCCCGAGTGCGACCGCGAGCCGCTTTTCATCGTCCGTGACCGGCTTGTTGCCGTCGATACCGGCCCAGTGGGTGGCGCCGTACGGGCTGCCGCCGCTGGCGGTGTTCATCAGTTCAGGATGCGTGTATGGCAGGCCCATCACGAGCATCCCGTGGTGCAGCAGCGGAATCATCATCGACAGCAAGGTCGCCTCCTGGCCGCCATGCAGGCTGCCGGTCGATGTGAATACTACCGCCGGTTTGCCCGAAAGTGTGCCGGACACCCAATCGGCGCCAGTACCGTCCCAAAAGTATTTCATTGCCGACGCCATGTTGCCAAAGCGCGTGGGCGAACCCAGTGCGATCCCGGCACACTCGGCCAGGTCCTGCAGTTCGACGTAGGGCGCGCCGTCGGCCGGGATGTCGGGCGCGGTCGCCTCTGCCACGGTGGAGACCGCCGGAACCGTGCGCAGGCGCGCCTCGGCCCCGGGCACGCTCCCGATGCCCTGGGCAACCAGTTCGGCCAGCTTGCGGGTGGCGCCATGACGCGAATAATACAAAACAAGAATAATCAGATTGGTTGGGTTCATCGTTGGTATTATAGGGCGCTTTACAGAGTGACATGCCCGGCCCGGGCCACATTTTATCGCCTACATGCTTTCCAAAACCGTCTCATCGATATCGCGCTCCACCAGCGAAATGATCAACGTCAGCGTCGACATGGTGCGCGGCCTGACCTGGGGCGAGGTGCGCGACCTGGTGCGCTTCGCGCGGCGCCGCTTGAACGAGGAGAAATTGCCCCAGGTCGCGGGCAGCCTGACCTTCACGACCACCCTGGCGCTGGTGCCGCTGCTCACGATCGTGCTCGCCATCTTTACGACGTTTCCGCTGTTTGGCCAGTTCCGTACCGCGTTGGACAGCTACTTCGTGCAAACCGTCATGCCAAAGGCGATTGCGAACACGATCATCTCAAACCTGACGCAGTTTGCCAGCAAGGCGACGCGGCTGTCGGCGGTCGGCGCGGTGGCGCTGCTGTTCACCTCGACGGCGATGATGGCCATGGTCGAGCGCGCCTTCAACCAGATCTGGCGCGTGCGCCGGCCGCGCCCGCTGGTGCAGCGGGTCACGATCTACTGGGCGCTGCTGACGCTCGGGCCGCTGCTGTTCGGCCTCTCGCTGACCGTGACCGCGCAGCTGTTCCTGGCCACCGGCGGGCTCGGCAAGTCGCTGCCGTTCCTGGGTGCGCTGCTCAACACCGTGGTGTCGGTGGCGCTGACCACCGGCGCCTACACCTTGCTGTACATGACCGTGCCGAACCGCTACGTCCACTGGCGCGACGCGATGTGGGGCGGGCTGGTGGCGGCGATCGCGTTCGAGATCGCCAAGCGCATGTTCGCGGTCTTCATCAAGCAGTTCCCGACCTACGCGATCATCTACGGCGCGCTGGCGGCGCTGCCGCTGTTCCTGGTCTGGATGTATTTATCGTGGATGATCACGCTGGTCGGCGCGCTGCTGGCGGCGGCGCTGCCGGTGGTGAAGTACGAGCGCTGGTGGTACGAGCCGGTGCCGGGCGGCCTGTTCGTCGACGCGATGGCGATCCTGAAGGTGCTGCATGGCGGCGCGCAGCTGACCGGCACCGCATTGGTGTCGTCGGCGGCGATCCGGGCGCATACGCGCATCGGCTACGACGAGATGACGGCGCTGCTGCAGCAGATGGAGGCGAGCGGCTGGGTCGGGCGGGTGCAGGACGAGGCGAGCGTGCGGTCGCGCTGGGGCGCGGGCGTGCGCGAAAGCGCCGATAACTGGGTGCTGCTGGTCGACCCGGGCAAGATCAGGCTGGCGGACGTGTACCGGCTGTTCGTGTTCGGCGGCGCCGCGCCCGAGGCGATCGTGGGCGTGGAGCCGGCGCCGGTGTCGCCGCTGGCGCTCGATACCGCGACCCTGGCGCGCGAGGTCGAGGCGGCGGTGGAGCAGGGATTGGACCAGACGCTGGCGGAGCATTTTGCGGGAAGGTAGGCGTGCGGCTGAAAGGTAGGCGCGCGGCTGCGCGGCTGTTTACCGCGCGGCTGGACGCGTGGGCAGGCAAGCTGCCCACCCTACGTGGCGAGGCCAGGCCGCAGCTGGATCCTGTAGGGTGGGCGGGTCTCCCGCCCACGCGTCCAGGCGGCTAGTGCCCCCCGGCGGCCTACCAGCTTACCTTCCCCGTCAGCATCTGCCAGTACATCACCCAGTCGGCCCTGAACGAATACAGCGGCTGGTCGAACGTGGCGGGGCGGTTGTGTTCATAGAAGAAGTGCCCGATCCAGGCCCCGCCATAGCCGGTGGCCACGGCAAGCAACAGCCACCACGGGTTGAAGCCGTCGAAGTACTGGACCACGCCCGCGATCGCCGACGAGGTGCCGAGGAAGTGCGCGCGCCGGCAGCGGCGGTCGGCGTGCTGGGCCAGGTAGTATGGATAAAATTCGGCGAAGTTGTCGTACCGTGCGCTCATCCGGTCCTCCCTTGGGTTGCGGCGCTTGCGAACGCATACAGCGCGTCGAGCACTGCGTCTGGCTGTTCGGCCATCAGCGCGTGCCCGGCGTCGACGCTCACCACCTGGCCGTGCGCGATGGCCGCGGTCAGCGTTTTGGTGGAGCGCGGCGGTGTCATCATATCCTTCGTCCCGAAGATGAACAAGGCCGGGCAGCGCACCGCCTGCGCCGCGGCCTGGCCGTTGGCGTAGGCGTTACATGCCGCAAAATCGGTATGGAACAGGTGCTCCGGATTCAGTTGCGACATCCGCTGCATCAGGCGCCGCGCGCCGCCCATCACATAAAACCCGGGACCCGGGCTCGACGGTTTTTGCGCCAGCGACGAATGCGACCAGATGTTCACCATGTCGATCGCCGCCTGTTCGTCATCGCACGAGGTGGCGAGCAGCGCGTCGGATACTTTCATCGGATAGGTGGTGCCGAGCAGGGCGAGGCCGCCGACACGGCCTGGCGCGCGCGCGCTGGCCTCGAGCGCGACCAGCGATCCCATGCTGTGCCCGACCAGCAGCGCGCGGGCGACGCCGGCGGCATCGAGCAGCGCCAGCAGCCAGCCGGCCATCGCCTCCACGCTGGCCAGGGCGGGACCGTGGCTGCGGCCATGGCCGGGCAGGTCGACGGCCAGCACGCCAAAGCCATGGTGGGCAAAGTAGCGGGTCTGCAGCGCCCAGACCGAGTGGTCGTTCTGCGCGCCGTGAAGGAAGACCACGGTCGGCAGCGCCGGGTCGAACGGCTTGCCGCCGGTGTAGCAGTATGCGTGGGCGCCTTGTACGCTGAGGATCACGTCAGGCTCCCTTCTGCGCCAGTTTCAGGCCGCGCGCCAGGTCTTCGACCAGGTCGTCGGCGTCCTCGAGGCCGACCGACAGGCGCAGCGTGCCTTCGGTGATGCCGCTGGCCGCCAGCTGGTCGGCCGGAACCCGGAAATGGGTGGTCGAGGCCGGGTGGATCACCAGCGACTTCGCATCGCCGACGTTGGCCAGGTGCGAGAACAGCTTCAGGCCGTCGGCGAAGCGGCGGCCGGCGGCGCGGTCGCCCTTGAGGTTGAAGGTGAACACCGCACCGCAGCCCCTGGGCAGCAGCGACTTCGCCAGCGCGTAGTCGGGATGGCTTTCGAGCTCGGGATAGGACACCGACTCCACCACCGGCTGGCGCAGCAGGAAGTCGACCACCTTGCGGGTGTTGGCGACGTGGCGCTCCATGCGCAGGCCGAGCGTCTCGATCCCCTGCAGCACCGCGAACGCGTTGTGCGGGCTCATGACGGCGCCGAAGTCGCGCAGGCCCTCGCGCCGCGCGCGCAGCGCGAACGGGGCAACCGTCGACTCCTCGGCGAACACCATGCCGTGGAAGCCTTCGTACGGTTCGCACAGTTCGGCGAAGCGCCCGCTGCGCTCGTAGGCGCCCTGCCAGTCGAAGGTGCCGCCGTCGACCAGCAGGCCGCCGATCGCGCTGCCGTGCCCGCACAGGAACTTGGTCGCAGAGTGGAACACCAGGTCGGCGCCGTGCTCGAACGGGCGCAGCAGCCAGGGCGTGGTGAAGGTCGAATCGAGCATCAGCGGCAGGTCGTGCTCGTGCGCGAGCGCGGCCACGCGCGGCACGTCGAGCACGTCCAGGCCCGGGTTGCCGAGCGTTTCAGCGAACAGTACCTTGGTATTCGGCCGGATCGCGGCGCGCCAGGCGTCGAGGTCGCGCGGGTCGACGAAGGTGGTGTCGATGCCGAAGCGTTTGAGGGTGTAGGCCAGCAGGTTGTGCGAGCCGCCGTACAGCGCGCGCGAGGCGACGATGTGCGAGCCGGCGCCGGCGATCGTCGACAGGCCCAGGTGCATCGCGGCCTGGCCGCTGGCGGTGGCGATGCCGGCCACGCCGCCTTCGAGCGCGGCGATGCGCTCTTCGAGCACGGCGTTGGTCGGGTTCGAGATGCGCGAATACACGTGGCCGGATCGCTCCATATTAAACAGCGAGGCCGCGTGGTCGGAGTCGCGGAACGCGAACGACGAGGTGAAATAGACGGGCGTGGCGCGCGCGCCGGTGGCCGGGTCAGGCGCGGCGCCGGCGTGCAGCGACAGGGTGTCGAAGCCGGGGTACTGTGGACCGCTCATGGTGGACTCTTGGAGTAGTACGGATGGGCCGCATCCTAGCACTTATTCATCATTTGGCGCCCGTCAACTCAGCATGATTTCTCGCAAAACTGGAATTTCTGCTAGGCTTACGCTACATTGAGTGTTATTCATTATGCAAAAAGCTACCACTGCAACAAATCTTTCCAAACCGGGTGCCAAGATGAAAGTCTCAGAGATCCTGCAGGTGAAGGGCAACATCCTCTACACCGTGACTCCTGAAACCCCGTTGGTGGAAGCGGTCAACACGATGTCCGAGCGCGACATCGGCTCGCTGGTGGTGATGGAATATGGCGACCTGGTCGGCATGCTGACCTTCCGTGAAGTGATCAAGGTGCTGCATTCGAACGGCGGCTCGGTCGGCGCCGGCACCGTGCGCAAGCATATGGACGACAGCCCGATCACGGTCACGCCCGATACCGAAGTCAACGAGGTGCGGCGCATGATGCTGGAAAAGCACGCGCGCTACCTGCCAGTAATGAACGCCAAGACGCTGCTCGGCGTGATTTCGTTCTACGACGTGGCGCGCGCGGTGCTGGAGGCGCAAAGCTTCGAGAACCGCATGCTCAAGGCGTATATCCGCGATTGGCCGGCGGAGCAGGCGATAGACGATTGATTCGTCGCGTGCGCACTGGTGCGCACCCTACGCGGCGCGGTTCATCGCTTCGTTGTCGAGCCAGTCCACCAGCGCCTGCGGCGCCAGCGGCTGCGAGAACAGGAAGCCCTGCGCCAGCGGACAGCCCAGTTCACGCAGGATCTGCGCCTGGCGTTCGTCCTCGACCCCTTCGGCGATGATCGACAAGCCCAGGTTGTGCCCCAGCTGGATCACCATTTCGGCGATGCTGCTGCCGCGCGCCGAACCGGTGATCTCGGTGACGAACGCGCGGTCGATCTTGAGCCGGTCGACCTGCAGCCGCTGCAGGTGCGACAGCGACGAGAAGCCGGTGCCGAAGTCGTCGATCGCGATCGACACGCCGGTACGCTTGATCTGTGCCAGCATCTCCACCAGCAGCTCCGGTTCTTCCATCGCCATCGACTCGGTGATCTCGAGTTCGACGTACTGCGCCGGCGCGCCGGTGTCCGCCAGCGCGCGGCGCAGCATGTCGAGGAAGTGCGGATGGCGGAACTGCACCTGCGAGACGTTCACCGACATGGTGAAGTCGCGGTGCCCGGCCTGGCGCAGGCGCACCAGTTCGGCACAGGCCTGGCGCAGCACCCATTCGCCGATGTCGACGATCAGCCCCGAGTATTCGGCGATCGGGATGAAGCGGTCGGGCGCGACCAGGCGCCCGTCCTCGGTGCGCCAGCGCAGCAGCGCCTCGGCGCCGAACGGGCGGTGGGTGGCCAGGTCGACCTGCGGCTGGTAGGCGAGGAACAGTTCGCCGCGCTGGAAGCCGCTGCGCAGCGCGTGCATCATGCGCACCCGTTCGCGGATCTCGACGCCCATGCCGCGCGAGAAGTAGAAGTGCCCGGTGCGCTGCTGCGACTTGGCGCGTTTGAGCGCGATGTCGGCGTCCTTGAGCGCGTCGGTGCCGCTGCCGTCGTGTTCCTGCAGCCGCACCAGGCCGAGCGTGGCCGACACCTGCACGTCCTGGCCGTCGATCGAGAACGGGGCGTCGAACAGTGTGCGGATCGCCGCCGGGCTGAAGGCGGCGCCGTCGCCCAGCACGCTGAAGATGTCGCTGCCGATGCGCGCCACGGTCAGGCGCGGGTCGAGCCGCGAAACGAGGCGCTGCGCAACCGCGACCAGCAGCAGGTCTCCGAAGTGGTGCCCGAGGGCGTCGTTGGTTTCGGCGAAGTGGTCGATGTCGACCAGCGACAGCGTGGCCGCGTCGCGTCCGGGTCCGGCCAGGGTGGCGTCGAGCAGTTCCACCAGGCGCGTGCGATTGGGCAGGCCGGTCAAGGGGTCGTAGAACGCCGACTGGTGCAGGTGGGTGACCAGTTCGACGTTGTCGAGGCCGACGCCGACATTGCGGCAAAAGACGTCGAGCAGGCGCCGCTCGATATCGCCGACGGGGCGAGCCAGCTTGATGCAGGCGGCGAAGTCGCGCCCGGCCTTGCCGGGGAAGTACAGCGTCAGGTGGTCGGCTTCGTACAGGTTGCGCCGTTGTTCCAGCGTGCGCGCGATGGCCGGCCGGATGTGCGGCTCCCAGCGGGCCGGCTGGCTGCACGATCCGGCAGCGGCGGCCACCACCAGTTGTTCGCTGTCGCCCGGCGCGTGCGCGCACAGCGCGCCGTCGGGTTGCTGGCGGAGCAGCGCGGCGGCCTGGTCGAGCACACCACGCGCGAAGTCGGGCAGGCCGTGCAGCGCCATCAGCTCGGTACTGGCGCGCACGATGCGCTCGAGCCCCGCGCGGCCGGCCTCGATCGACCGGATCTGTTCGTACGAGCGGATCGCGGCTGACACCGTTGTGAACAGCTTGGTGCGGGTAAGTTCGGACTTGGTGCGGTAGTCGTTGATGTCGTAGCCGCGGATCGCGTCCATCTCGGGCGCATAGCCGGGCTGGCCGGTGCGCAGGATGATGCGCACGTCGGAGCGGCCGAGTTCCTCGCGGATGTGGCGCACCAGGTGCAGGCCGGCGTCGGCCTGTTCCATCACTACGTCGAGCAGCACCAGTGCGAGTCCGGTTTCGCGCGCGAGCAGGGCGCGCGCTTGCGCGGCCGAGTAGGCGTGCACGAATTCGAGCTGGCGTCCCTGGACTTCGAGGCTGCGCAGTGCAAAGGTGGTGGTCGAATGGACGTCGGCATCGTCGTCGACGATCATGACACGCCAGGCCGGACGCGGACCGGCCGGCGCGGGTGCGGCCGGCTCGTCCAGGAACACGAGCTCGTCGCGGTGTTGCGTCATCGCGCCCGAGGGCGTGCTCGCTGTCGGCATCTGTACGTCTCCAGGTCGGTTGCCTTGCTTGAGTCTGGAACTAGTATATCCGCAATTTAGTTTGGTGCAGCACCGAAACTGTCCGTTTGGCAAACTTTATATCCCACAGGCAACGCTTTATGCTGGCTTTTTATGCTGGCTTGTGGGGGACCCGCAACCTCACTTGAAGGGCAGCGGGCTGGTAAAATGTGTTTTCCCTTATCCATCGTGCAGACCTCATCCATGTCCGGCAATTCCTTTGGCAAGCTGTTTTCCGTAACCACGTTCGGCGAGTCGCACGGTCCCGCCATCGGCTGCGTCATCGACGGCTGCCCGCCGGGCATGGCGCTATCCGAGGCGGACATCCAGCCCGAGCTGGACCGGCGCAAGCCCGGCACCTCGCGCCACGTGACCCAGCGCCAGGAGCCGGACGCGGTGCAGATCCTGTCGGGCGTGTACGAGGGCGTCACCACCGGCACCCCCATCGCGCTGCTGATCCCCAACCAGGACCAGCGCAGCAAGGACTACGGGAACATCGCCGACACCTTCCGGCCCGGCCATGCCGATTACACCTACTGGCACAAGTACGGCGTGCGCGACCCGCGTGGCGGGGGCCGCTCGTCGGCGCGCCTGACCGCCCCCGTGGTGGGCGCCGGCGCGGTCGCGAAGAAGTGGCTGCGCGAGCAGTACGGCACCGAGTTCATGGGCTGCATGCGCCAGCTGGGCGACATCGAGGTGCCGTTCGAATCGTGGGAGCACGTGCACGAGAATCCATTTTTCGCGGCGACCTCGGACGCGGCGCTGCTGGCCCGCATGGAAGCGGCGATGGACGAGTTGCGCCGGGCGGGCGACTCGATCGGCGCGCGGATCGACGTGGTGGCGCGCCGGGTGCCGGTGGGCCTGGGCCAGCCGATCTACGACAAGCTCGATGCCGACATCGCCTACGCGATGATGGGGATTAACGCGGTGAAGGGCGTGGAGGTCGGTGCCGGCTTCGCGTCGGTGGCGCAGAAAGGCTCCGAGCACGGCGACGAGCTGACCCCGCAGGGCTTTGTCGGGAATAACGCGGGCGGGGTGCTGGGCGGGATCTCGACCGGGCAGGACATCACGGTGTCGATCGCGATCAAGCCGACCTCCTCGATCCGCACGCCGCGCCGCTCGATCGACAAGGAGGGCAAGCCGGTGATGGTCGAGACCTTCGGCCGGCACGACCCCTGCGTCGGCATCCGCGCCACCCCGATCGCCGAGGCGATGCTTGCGCTGGTGCTGATCGATCACGCCCTGATGCATCGCGCCCAGTGCGGCGACGTGCGCGTGGCCACGCCGAAGATCGGCTGATTCCGCCCCCCGTCGCGGCGCCCGTTGCCAGCAGCGAGCCGGGGGTAGGGCGGGCTGCCCCAGCCCACGCGAAAGCCAGCGCGACGCGAACGTCACGCGTGGGCAGGGGCTGCCCACCCTACGCGCTGCGGGCCGCCACTTCCACCTGGCGCCGCCGTTCGATCGACTGCACCAGCTCCGTGCGCAGCTCGTTGAGCAGCGCGAATTCGGCCTGGCTCAGGTGCACCGAGGGGAAGCTGCTGTCCCAGTCGCCGTAGATGAAGCCGGCCGGCTGGCCGCCGGCGCACAGCGGGATGATCACGAAGCAGCGCGCTGACGACAGCGTGCCTTTCCACCAGCCCGGCAGCTTGCTCGCGAACTTGGGGTCGTGCGCGTGCTCGATGAAAATCACGCGGTCGCTGGTCAGCGCGGCATGGAATGCGTTCGGCTCGTAGGCGTCGTCGAAGTGCAGGTTCGGCAGCATGGCCCTGGCGCCTTCGCCGAAGCCGATCCTGGCCGAATAGCGCCCCTCGCGCCGGCTGCGCAGGAACGCGAACGCGCGCGTGAACGACAAGCCCTGGTACACCGTTTCGAGCGCCATCGACATCATCTGGCCAGTGCTGGCCGTGGCGGCGGCGTCGCGCATGTCGGCCACGCCGCTGGCCAGCGTCTGGTTGCCGGCCGCGCGCTTGCGGGTTGCGGCGGCCGCTTTCGCGCGCTTTTCGGCCGGCCTGGCAAGCGGCGCGATCGACAGGCCGTTGGCCGCCTCCGCCCTGGCCTTGTCGATCGCGCCCACGATGGCGCCTGCCTCCACGCCAAGCATCGGCGCGAAGCTGGCGGCCAGCTCGAGGACCTGCTGCTGGCCGTCCTCGTCGTCATTCCACAGCGATGCGGCGCAGCGCGACGACATCGTGCCCAGCGCCGCCAGCCAGTCCTCGTGGCCGAACTGCGCCCCGCGTTCGCCCGGTTCGACCCGGCGCATGCCGGCGACCAGGTTGCGCGGCAGGCCCCAGTGCTCGGCGGTGGCGCGCCCGATCTCCTCGAGCGAGAGCCCGAGCATCGCTTCGGCGGCGCTGTCCTCGCTACCCACGCCGCCCTGCGCCTGCAGCTGGGCCCAGCGCTCGGGCAGGTAAAAGGTGAGCATCATGCGGCCGAGCGAATGCAGGAGCGAGCACACCACCGCTTCCTCGGGGTCGCGCGTGGCCGCGCTCGCGGCCACCTGCTGCGCCACCATCCCGGCCAGCACCGCCTTTTCCATCTCGACGTAGGCGCCGGCCGAGTCCGGACTGGAATGGGACAGTTCTTCGATCAGCTTCAGGCCCAGCGCCAGGTGCCCGATCGCCTCGGTGCCGAGCACCAGCACCGCTTTCGAGACGGTGTTGACGCGCTGGCCGAAGGCCGAATACATGCCGCTGTTCGCGAGGCGCAGTACCTTCTGCGTCAGCACCGGATCGGACAGCACGGTCTGGGTCATGGAGAATTCACGCTCGTCCTCGCCCCGCATGGAGGCCAGGATCGCGTTGATCGCCTTGGTAAAGCCGGGCATGTCGCCCTGCCTGCGGATGCGTTCCCACAGCAGCGCCAGGGTGGCGGCGGCCTTCGGTGTACGTTGGATGGATACAGTCTGTTTCATTGGATGCCCGCACGTGGTTCGCCCGGCAGCAGGGCCGTGTAGAGGTTTTCCTTGAGGGCGGCAAGGGCGACGTGGGCCGGCATCGGTTTGCCGGTCAGGTAACCCTGCACGTAGTGGCAGCCGCGCTGGTCGAGCCAGCCCAGTTGCTGTTCGGTCTCGACGCCTTCGGCCACCACCGACAAGTCGAGGTGCTTGGCCAGGTCGAGCACCGCGTTGGTGATCGCCGCGTCCTTGCCCGACTCGGGCAGGTCCTTGATGAAGGCGCGGTCGACCTTGAGCACCGAGATCGGGAAGCGCTTCAGGTAGGCCAGCGACGAATAGCCGGTGCCGAAGTCGTCGATTGCGATGCGCGCCTCGCGCTCGGCCATCTTGCCCAGGATCGCTTCGGCGTGGGCCGGGTCGACCATCAGCGTGCCTTCGGTGATCTCGAGGACCAGCTGGCGGCCCGGGGTGCCCGAAAACGCCAGCGCGTCGTCGAGCACCTCGAGGAATTTATCGTTGCGGAACTGGCGCGGGCTGATGTTGACCGAGATGTAGAGCTCGCGCTTGGCCACTTCGGAGAACTGGCGCACCTGGACGCAGGCCGCCTTGAGCGCCCATGCGCCGAGCAGGTTGATCAGGCCGTTGGTCTCGGCGATCGGGATGAAGCGCACCGGCGGCACCATGCCGAGCGTCGGGTGCTTCCAGCGCATCAGCGTCTCGAAGCCTTCGATGATGCGCGAGCGGGCGTTCACGATCGGCTGGTAGTACAGCAGGAATTCGCCCTCGCGCACCGCGTTGAACATGGCCGCTTCGAGCGAGATGTCGTGTTCCGGCGGGCCCTGTTCGCGGCTGCTGTAGACCACCGAGCGCGCCTTGCCGGTCTCCTTGGCGCGGGTCAGCGCGGCGTCGGCCAGCGCCACCAGCCGCACCTCGTCTTCCGCATGTTCGGGGTAGACCGAGACGCCGATCGAGGCGCCGAGGTAGATGGTGTGCTCGTCGATTTCGAACGGCGGCTGCAGCGCGGCCAGCAGGCGCCCGGTGACCAGCTTGATTTGCGCCTCGTTGCTGGTGCCCGGCAGGACCGCGACGAATTCATCGCCGCCGACGCGCGCCAGGGTGTCGCTGTCGCGCAGGGTGCGGCGCAGGCGGGCGGCGGCCTGGCGCAGCACCTCGTCGCCGACCGGGTGCCCGAGGCCGTCGTTGACTTTCTTGAAGCCGTCGATGCCGACCGTGGCGACCGCAAAGCCCTGGCCGGAGCGGCGCGCGTTGGCGATCACCATCCGCATCCGGTCCGACAGCAGCAGGCGGTTCGGCAGTTCGGTGAGGGCGTCGTGGGTGGCCATGTGGCGCAAGCGCTCTTCGGTCGCGTGCTGGATCGACATGTCGCGCCCGAACACCAGCAGGGTGGCGTCGTCGCCGGCGCCGCTCCACGCGGCCAGGCGCAGTTCGAACCAGGTTTCGCCGGCCGCCGTCCGGAGGCGCGCCTCGACCAGCACCGGGCCGGCGCCGGCATGCGCGTCGACCAGCGCGTTGCGCACCGCCGGCTGGTCGGGGTCGGCGAACAGCGTGGCCAGCATCGCTCCCTGCAGCTCGCTGGCGGCATGCGCGGCCGCGCGGCGGCTGGCGAAACGGATCAATCCGGTCGGGGTGACGCGCAGCGCGAGGTCGGCGGCGCCTTCCATCAGGCTGTCGAACGCCGGCCCGTCGAGTGCGGGAGCCGGGTCCTGCCTTAACACAGCCGTTGAACTGGAGTGCATCGTTGGAATCTCTGCTTTCTTATCCGGCACGATGGGGCGTGCCTGTCAAATCGTGCAGCGATGCACGAGTAACGAATGTATCACCGAAAGATTCCAAAATGCATTCAAAAACGCAAGGCGGAGCCTTCTTTCAGACATGTTTGAGCCAACTCAGCAACCAGGGAGGGCCGGGCCGCCTTGCTTCCGGCGGTGCTTTGCGCTAGCCTGCTTGTTGAATCGTTAATAGTGGGCCGCAACGGTCGGTCATCGGCATTTTCCCCGATGGGGGTCTACTGGCAAAAACTTATTCGACATGAATGTTGCAATATTGCAACATGTTGCTGCAATGGCCGGGGCCGGGGGAACACCAATGAACCGCTTTGATACGCACGAGGTCTTCAACCAGGCGAGCCCGTTCGCCGACATCAACCTGTTTGCCTGCGATGCGGCGCTGCAGGAAGCGCTGGCGCGCGAGGGCGGCGGCTGGGCGGCGCCGGAACTGGAGACGCTCGGCGCCACGCTCGGCAGCGCCGAGGTGCTCGACCTGGCGCGCCTTGCCAACCTGAATACGCCGCGCCTGGTCAGTTTCGACCGCGCCGGGCGCCGTGTCGACGAGCTCGAATTCCACCCGGCCTGGCATCGGCTGATGACGCTGATGATCGGCGCCGGGGCGCACGCCTCGCCGTGGGCCAGGCCGCGCCCGGGGGCGCAGGTTGCGCGCGCGGCCCAGTACCTGCTGTTGGGCCAGGTGGAAAACGGCGCCCAATGCCCGGTCACGATGACCTTTGCCTCGGTGCCGGCGCTGCGCCAGGCCGACGCAATCGCCGCCAAATGGCTGCCCAAGATCCTGTCGCGCGAGTATGATCCGCGCTCGCTCCCGATCGAGCAGAAACGCGGCGCGCTGGTCGGCATGGGAATGACCGAGAAGCAGGGCGGCACCGACGTGCGCGCCAACACCACGCGGGCCGCGCCGATCGCCGCCGGCGACGCGCGCGCGCGCTTCGGCGATGAGGGCGAGGGCGCCTGGCAGATCGTCGGCCACAAGTGGTTCTTCTCGGTCCCGCAGGCAGACGCCCACCTGATCCTGGCCCAGGCCGAGGGCGCCGGCAGCGCCGGCCTGAGCTGCTTCTTCGTGCCGCGCTACCTGCCCGACGGCAGCCGCAATGCGATCCGCGTGCAGCGCCTCAAGGACAAGCTGGGCAACCGCTCGAATGCCTCGTCCGAAGTGGAGTTCTGCGACGCGGTCGGCTGGATGATCGGCCGCGAAGGACGCGGCATCCCGACCATCCTCGAGATGGCCAGCCACACCCGGCTCGACTGCGTGGTCGGCACCGCCGGCATCGTCCGCGCGGCGCTGTGCCACGCGCTGCACCATGCGCGCGGGCGCGCCGCATTCGGACGCAAGCTGAGCGAGCAGCCGCTGATGCAGAACGTGCTGGCCGACCTCGCGCTCGAATCGGAGGCGGCCACCGCGTTCGCGCTGCGCCTCGCGCGCTGCTTCGACGAGGCTGCCGACCCGGGCCAGGCGCTGCTGGGCCGGATCCTGACCCCGGCCGGCAAGTACTGGATCTGCAAACGCGGCCCGGGCTTTGCCGCCGAAGCAATGGAGGTAATGGGCGGCAACGGCTACGTCGAGGAGGGGCCGCTGGCGCGCCTGTACCGCGAACTGCCGGTCAATTCGATCTGGGAAGGCTCGGGCAACGTGATGTGCCTGGACGTGCTGCGCGCGATCGGCAAATCGCCCGAGGCCGCGCGTGCGGCGCTGGCCGCCGAACTGGAGCCGGCCGCCCACCTGGACGACAGCTTTGCCGCGTACGCCGCGCGCCTGCTCGACGATATGCTGCGCGCCAGTGCCGACGAATATGGGGCGCGCCGGCTGGCCGAGCGCATCGTGATCGCGGTCCAGGCCGGCCTGCTGCTGCGCGACGCGCCCGAATACGTGGCGCAGGCCTTCGTCGGTTCGCGCATAATGCAGGACGCGGGCGGCGCCTACGGACGGCTGGGCCCGTATGCCGATTGCGTACGCATCCTTGAACGCGCGCTGCGTACCTGAGCAACGATATTTCTTAGACAAAACCCGGGACAAACCTGCGTCCGGCTGGGATAATGCAGGCCTACAAGCCACAACAATATGTATTGTCCAATGCCGACCATGAAACAAGACCCGCGTTTTCCCAACCTCCATATCCTCAGCCATCCGCTGATCCAGCATAAGCTGTCGCATATGCGCGAGCACGACACATCGACGCGCACCTTCCGCGAATTGCTCAAGGAAATTACGCTGCTGATGGGGTATGAGATCACGCGCGACCTGCCGCTGACCACGCGCAAGGTGCAAACCCCGCTGGTGACGATCGATGCGCCCGTTATCGCCGGCAAGAAGCTGGCGATCGTGCCGATCCTGCGCGCCGGCATCGGCATGAGCGACGGCCTGCTCGAGCTGGTGCCGTCGGCGCGGGTGGGGCATATCGGCGTGTTCCGCGACCCCAAAACGCACGAGCCGGTCGAATACCTGGTGCGCCTGCCCGACACCAGCGACCGCACATTCATCCTGTGCGACCCGATGGTGGCCACCGGCAATTCTGCGGTGCATGCCGTGGACGTGCTGAAAAAACGCGGCGTGTCCGACGAGAACATCATCTTCCTGGCGCTGGTGGCGGCCCCGGAAGGGATCACCGTATTCCAGAACGCGCACCCGAAGGTCAAGGTCTACGTGGCCTCGCTCGACAGCCACCTGAACGACCACGCCTACATCGTGCCGGGCCTGGGCGATGCGGGCGACCGCATCTTCGGCACCAAGTGAGCCTTCCGTCGCCGGGCGCTCCCGCGGACGAACAGTTCTTCGCGCGCCTGTCGACGCTGAACGACAGGTTCGCGGCCGAGGTGCCGGCGCTGATCGCGGGGTTGGCGGCCGTGCGCGGCGCGTTCGACGCCAGCGCCCCGGACCTGGCGCTGGCCGGGGAAATGCATACGCTGCTGCACACCATGGCCGGCTCGGCGGCAACGTTCGGTTTCCGCGTGCTGGGCCAGCGCAGCCGGGCGCTCGAGCAGCGCCTGCGTGTCCTGATGGCCTTCGACGCCGTCCTCGCGCCCGATTGGCAAGCCTGGCTTGGCGAGCTCGACGAATTCGTCGCGTGGGGCCGACGCGACCCGAAAGCCGCCTCCTAGGCCGTTTCCGAGCAACTGCCCGGCGCAAATCCCGGTCGCAAAATCGTTTGATCCAACGCAAACTTGCTAAGCTTCGATGGCCTATATTCTCCCTACTGCCGACGCAAATACGGCGCCATAAAAGTTGGTGTTGAGAATTCTTATGGAGTCGCGGGTTTTTATTTGCGAAAAACGTGATTTTTTTGTTTTATTCGGTATAATGCGGGATCGTTGGGTTCGAGCTAGTAGTGCAGTCTGTCTGTCATTTCTTTCTTGCTTCTTCAAACGATCTGAAACGGGCGTAAGCCCACTTAACTGAAATAGGAAATTGTAATGGCAACTGGCATCGTTAAATGGTTCAATGACTCGAAGGGCTTCGGCTTCATCACCCCGGACGAAGGCGGCGAAGATCTGTTCGCGCACTTCTCGGCGATTCAATCGAATGGCTTCAAGTCCCTGCAAGAGAACCAGCGCGTCTCGTTCGACGTGACCTCTGGTCCTAAGGGCAAGCAAGCTTCGAACATTCAGCCGCTGTAAGCATTTGCTTTAAGCGCTGAAAGCGACAAAAAAATCCTCGGAGTTTCCGGGGATTTTTTTTGTCTGTAGGTTTCTGTTCAATTACTCCTGATTGTTTCCGCGGCGCCAGTAGTCCGGCTGGTTGTAGGCGTGGCGCAAGAAATCGACAAAAGCGCGTATCCGCAACGGCAGGTGGCGCCGCTGGGCGAATACCGCGTAAATATCATTGCCGGGCGCCGTGTACTGATCCAATACGGTGCACAGCTGGCCCGATTCGATCTGGGCGCCCACTTCCCACATCGAGCGCCAGGCCAGGCCCTTGCCGGCCAGCGCCCAGTCGTGCAGAACCGCGCCGTCGTTGCATACCATGTTGCCGCCCACCTTCAGCGTGACGATCTTGCCACCCTCGCGGAAGGTCCAGCCGCGCTGGCTGCCTTCGCTGCTGATCGCCAGGCAGTTATGCCGTGCCAGGTCGGCCAGCGCCTGCGGCCGGCCGTGGCGGCGCAGGTAGGACGGCGCGGCCACCACCACGCGCTGGTTGTCGGCGAGCTTGACGCCGACCAGGTTGGAGTCGCTCAGGGTCGCGATGCGGATTGCGACGTCGACCCCTTCGCCAATGACGTCGATCATCCGGTCGTTCAGGTTCAGGTTCACGGCCAGGTCGCGGTGTTCGGCGAGGAAAGAAGGCAGCAGCGGCGCCACGTGCTGGCGTCCGAAACCGGCCGGGGCCGAGACCACCAGGTTGCCGGTGGCGCGCGCGCTGCGCGCCGAGACCGCGGTTTCCGCCTCTTCCAGCTCGCCCAGGATGCGCTGGCAGTCCTCGAGGAAGGCCGCGCCCTCATCGGTCAGCGCCAGCCTGCGCGTGGTTCGCTGCAGCAGCTTGACCCCGAGGCGTGCCTCGAGCGCGTCCAGCCGGCGCCCGATCATCGCCGGGGCAATTCCTTCGGCGCGCGCCGCCGCCGACAGGCTGCCGCGCGCGACCACGTCGACAAAGGTCGAAATCTGCCGAAACTTTCCCATTCTTGTTCCCGTATCTGTGACAAAAACGCACAGATGATTTGAATATTTGTATCGTTTAGGTACGCCTGAGTGAATATACTTGATGAGATGACAAACGCCAAGCTGTCGTATAGTGTCAGTGGCTGATCAACTATCACGCGTGGGCACGGGGTGCCCACCCTACGGTCGACTCCTTGGAATGTAGGGTGGGCAGCCTTTGCCCACGCGGAACGAAGCGCACCAATACCAATCACTAAACCCACAGGAGCATCAAATGACCATTGCCACCCCAGCCGGAATGGAAATCAGGGCAGAGATCAAGCCCGGCTACGACCAGATCCTGACGCCGGAGGCCCTGGCGCTGGTCGCCAAACTGACCCGCGAATTCGAGGCGCGCCGCCAGCAGCTGCTCGCTGCCCGCGTCGAGCGCGCGAAACGCCTCGACGCCGGCGAGCGCCCCGACTTCCTGCCCGAGACCGCGCATGTCCGCGCCGGCGACTGGAAGATCGCGCCGATCCCGCAGGCGCTCGAATGCCGCCGCGTGGAGATCACCGGTCCGGTCGAGCGCAAGATGGTGATCAATGCCCTGAACTCGGGCGCGGACAGCTACATGACCGACTTCGAGGACTCGAACACGCCGAACTGGGACAACCAGATCACCGGCCAGCTCAACATGCGCGACGCGGTGCGCCGCACGATCTCGCTGGAGCAGGGCGGCAAGCGGTACAAGCTGAACGGCAAAGTCGCGACCCTGGTCGTGCGTCCGCGCGGCTGGCACCTCGACGAAAAACATGTGCTGGTCGACGGCAAGCGTATCTCGGGCGGCATCTTCGACTTCGCGCTGTTCATGTTCCACAACGCGAAAGAGCAATTGGCGCGCGGCGCCGGTCCGTATTTCTACCTGCCCAAGATGGAGTCCCACCTCGAGGCACGCCTGTGGAACGACATCTTCGTCGCCACCCAGCGTGAACTGGGCCTGCCGCAAGGCACCATCAAGGCAACCGTGCTGATCGAAACCATCCTCGCCGCGTTCGAGATGGACGAGATCCTGTACGAACTGCGCGAACACAGCGCCGGCCTGAACGCCGGCCGCTGGGACTACATCTTCTCGTGCATCAAGAAGTTCAAGCTGGACAAGGACTTCTGCCTGGCCGACCGGCCGAAGGTGACGATGACCGCGCCGTTCATGCGCGCCTACGCGCTGCTGCTGCTCAAGACCTGCCACAAGCGCGGTGCGCCGGCGATCGGCGGCATGTCGGCACTCATCCCGATCAAGAGCGATCCGGTGAAGAATGAAACCGCGATGGCGGGCGTGCGCACCGACAAATCGCGCGATGCGACCGATGGTTACGACGGCGGCTGGGTTGCGCACCCGGGCCTGGTCGAGCCGGCGATGACCGAGTTCAAGAAGGTGTTGGGCGACAAGCCGAACCAGATCGAAAAGCAGCGCCCGGATGTGAATGTGACGGCCGCCGAGCTGCTCGATTTCCGTCCGGAGGCGCCGATCACCGAGGAAGGGCTGCGCTACAATATCAACGTCGGTATCCACTACCTCGGCGCCTGGCTTGCCGGCAATGGCTGCGTGCCGATCCACAACCTGATGGAAGACGCGGCGACCGCCGAGATCAGCCGTTCGCAGGTGTGGCAATGGATCCGGACGCCGAAGGGCGTGCTCGACGATGGCCGCAAGGTGACCGCCGAGATGGTGCGCGCGATGATTCCGGAAGAACTGGCAAAAGTGAAACAGGTGGCGCCGAACGGCGACAGTCCGACCTATGCGCGCGCGGCCGTGATCTTCGAGCAGATGTCGACGTCGGAGACGTTTGCCGAATTCCTGACGCTGCCGCTGTACGAAGAAATCTGAACTCGGCTAAACCGCGTTTAGTTAATGAAGGTCATTCCCGCGCAGGCGGGAACCCAAGTTCGTCGCGTACTCTTTCGTTTCAGAACACGTTCTTCCACTCTCGCAGTGCGGCAAATGCGTCCACTGGCGTCGCTCCTGGCGCCAGCCTTCCCGAAGCCACAAGTCGCTCGACGATGGCACGCTTCTGATAGCGCAGGAAAGGATTGGTTCCTTTCTCGAGTCCGATGCTTGACGGCACGGTCGGCAGGCCGGCCGCCCGTTTCGCGCTTTCGTCGTGCAGGCGCAGCTGCAGCGCCCGATTCCCGTGCTCGACAGCGTCGGCGAAACGCAAGTTAGACAGCGTATATTCGTGCGCGCAGAAGACCTGGGTATCGTCGGGCAGCGCGGCCAGTTTCGCCAGCGAATCCACCATCTGGGCCGGCGTGCCTTCGAACAGGCGGCCGCAGCCTCCGGCAAACAAGGTGTCGCCGCAGAACAGCCAGTGCGCGCCGGGCGTGCGCCGGACATAGGCAATGTGGCCGCTGGTGTGGCCAGGTACGTCGAGCACGTCGAACTCCAGGCCCAGGCCGGGCACGGTGAAACGCTCGCCTTCGCCGAGCGGATCGGTCACGCCGGCAATCGCCTCGCGGCGCGGCCCGAACACCGGCACCTTCGCACGCGCCAGCAGTTCCGGAACACCGCCAATGTGGTCAGCATGGTGATGGGTGAGTAAAATGGAAGTCAGGGTAAGCTTGTGGGAAGCGAGCGCGGCGAAGATCGGGCCGCTATCGCCGGGATCGACCGCGGCGGCGTGAACGCCGTCATGGATCAGCCACAAGTAGTTATCCTTAAAGGCGGGAACGGCGAGGACAGTCAGGTCACTGCGGGGCAGGGGCGTCATAGGCTGGCTTCAACAAAAGGGTAGGCATGGACAACGAAGCATCCGAAAAATCCATTATAGCGCTCGACCTCTGGCTGCAATCGCCAGCCGGGGCGTACGTGCGTGCGTTCGAGCAAGCCTGCCTCGATGAGTTGACCGCTGACATCTTCGGCTTCAACGCGGTCCAGATCGGCGTGCCGCAAATCGAGGCGCTGTCCGCTAACCGGATGCCGAACAAGTGGCAGGCAGCAACGCGCACCTCGACCTCGGACGAGCTGGCGTTTGCCGCCGGCGGCAAGCAGATCGCGGTGGCGCTCGACTTTGCCGAGTTGCCGTTCGCATCGCAAAGCGTGGACCTGGTGGTGTTGCCCCACGTGCTAGAGTTCGCGGCCGAACCGCACCAGGTGCTGCGCGAGGTCGAGCGCGTGCTGATCCCGGAAGGCCAGGTCATCATCTGCGGCTTCAATCCGGCCAGCTTGTGGGGCCTGCGCCAGGGCATCGGCAAGATCAGCCGCAACGCCTATCTCCCGACCGCAGGCGAGTTCATCTCTATGCCGCGCCTGAAAGACTGGTTAAAATTGCTCAATCTCGGCGTTACGCGCAGCCATTTCGGCTGCTACGCGCCGCCATGCCGGACCGCGCATTGGCTCAACCGCTTCAGCCTGATGGAATCGGCCGGCCAGCGCTGGTGGCCCTACCTGGGTGCGGTGTACATCGTGCATGCGATCAAGCGCGTGAAGGGCATGCACATCATCGGGCCGGCGTGGAACCGCAAGTCGAGCAAGGCGCCGCAGGCGGTGCCGGCGACCAACAGAGAATGACACAGCAGAACAAGGAAAAGCAGGCAGCATGACGACGAAAGTAGAAATTTTTACCGATGGTGCCTGCAAGGGCAATCCCGGCGCCGGCGGTTGGGGCGCGCTGCTGGTGGCCGACGGCCATGAGAAGGAAATCTTTGGTGGCGAGCTGAACACCACCAACAACCGGATGGAGCTCAAAGCCGTGATCGAAGCGCTGGGCGCGCTGAACCGGCCATGCGAGGTCGTGCTGCACACTGACAGCCAGTACGTGCAGAAGGGCATTTCGGAGTGGATCCACGGCTGGAAGGCGCGCGGCTGGAAGACCGCCGCGAAAGAGCCGGTCAAGAACGAAGACTTGTGGAAGGCGCTCGACCAGGCGCAGCAGCAGCACGCGGTCGAGTGGCGCTGGGTGCGTGGCCACAATGGCCATCCCGGCAACGAACGCGCGGACGTGCTGGCGAACCGGGGTGTGGCGTCGCTGCGTCGTTGAAGCGGTCCCGGCTTTGCTATACTGCCGCATCGCCTCCACTCATCAGTAAGTCTTCATGCGCCAAATCGTCCTCGATACCGAAACCACAGGCTTGAATCCCCGCACCGGCGACCGCGTCATCGAAGTTGGCTGCGTCGAACTGCTTAATCGTAAGCTCACCGGTAACAATTTTCACTGCTACATCAACCCCGAGCGCGACTCGGACGAGGCCGCGCTGGCCGTGCACGGGCTGACCACGGAGTTCCTGCGCGACAAACCGCGGTTCCACGAGATCGCCGAGGTACTGCGCGAGTACATCCGGGATGCCGAAGTTATCATCCACAACGCGCCGTTCGACCTGGGCTTCCTGAACCACGAGTTCGAACGGCTGGGCCTGCCGGCCTTCGTCGACCATTGCACCGGCGTCATCGACACCCTGATCCACGCGAA
>JBJMVW010000156.1:0-14560 GCA_045810465.1 Massilia sp.
ATGGTCAACACGCGCTATGTCGCCGACCTGATCGAGAAAGGCGAGATCGGCCAGATCAAGGAAGCGATGGACAAGAGCCTGTCGCCGGGCTCGCAGTCGTTCGAGACCGCGCTGCTCAAACTGGTGAAGGACGGCCTGATCACACAGGAAGAAGCGTTGGCCAATGCCGATTCGGCGACCAACCTGCTCTGGCTGCTCAACAACGGGCCTGCGGGCCAGGCGCAGGAAAACGCCCAGCAAAAAGCCGCCGAGGAAGCGGCGGGCCCGTCATTCACTGAATTCACGCTCAATCCCTGACTGGTCTAAGCGCTCCGAACGGCCGTGCATTTCCCGCGTATTGTTTAATTGGTTTTAGCGAAAGAGATCAGCAAAAGCCGGATCGCTTCGCAGCGGGTCCGCTAGTATTGATCGCTGACAGTATCGTTTAATATTCTTCGGCGACAGGTGTACCGCTTCTTGTAACGAGACCAACGCATTCGCCTTATCGCCAGAAAACAGGTGGATCAGTCCCTCATTGAACCGAACGACTGCCTTGGCATGTCCGCTTTGTTCTCGAAAGTTCGCTGCATGGATTAGCTTCCGAGCATCATCCAAATTACCCTTCACGCCCTTGCATAGAGCATAGTTTGACAACGTATACAGGTCCGCGCTCCCCTCTCGTACGGCCGCAGACAAGACCGCATCCGCTTCATCGGTCAGCCCGGAGTGTAGCAGGAGAAAACCTGTGTTGTTACGACTCTTACTGGACAGGAGGAGAATCCGATTTGCTATGTATAGCAGTACGATGCCTAGCAGCAAAGCGGCAGCTGCACTAGGAAGAGACTTCAAGAGAAATTGTGCTCGCCCGATTTTAACTTTATCACTGTCGTTGCTCGATACTAAAACTTCCTCGCCGATCTTAGTGTCGGATCGCACCTCGATCGCTGGCTTTTCCAGAGTGGAGAGTAATAAGTTAACGGTGATTATGTCCTTCGGAAGTATTGCCTCGTACTTTAGGCGCAGCCCAGATTTTGCGTGGCTCCTATCTAGCTCTTTAATCGCGCTGTTGCTATCGACAGCATAGTCCCGGATTTCTGCACTCTTGAGCGAAACAACAATTGAAACATTTTTCGCTGGAGCACCACCTCGGTTAGAAATCGTAAGAGTGCTAAAGGCCAAGTCTTGAGAGCCGCCTGTAAAAATTGCCGGTTGACTAAGCGAATAGACCAGTTTTTCGCTTTTTGCGTCGTCCGGTTCTTTGGTCGTGTAATAGACGCCGAGACCTCCCAACACAGTCACAAATAAAGAAACAATAGCCCCAACAAGAACATCTCGCCATTTCATACCGACCTTAGCCTTACAGAAAATTCAAGCATATGATTGAAGTGTAAAACGACGGCAAGCCCCGGGGAGCGAACAGGCCGTCGGTCAAACCAAAACTTCAATTGGGTTGACGACTCACGTTCAGGTAAGCACGTTTACGAAAAAACCAGGCAGCATACTTGCTGCCTGGCAAGCCGTGTTTATCTACCGCGGAGCACACCGGCAATGTTCGCGGACATGCTCGGCCTTTCCGTGGCGGAAACGTTGATAGGCTCCAACGTGCACTGATTTGGGATAGCGACAATAGAAGCTCACTTATCCACCCCCTCTAGTGGGGCCTCGATCTAAAACTTAGCCTTGCTTCTACGCGGTTTCGGGTCTACACTATTACCGCTACGCAATTAGCAAAATTAAGAGAAAGTCAAGAGACCGTTTTGACCTTCTTTTCCCTAAAACGTGTGCGGCTCCTAACCCGCACACGTTTTTTCTAAACCGACCTTTCCCGCTTCAGGGCTTTCTCTATTTTCCGCAGCATAACTTGGACTAGCTCCAAGTCGTCCATCTCTCTAATTTCCAACGAGAAATCCATACCTGGCCCGCGCAGGTTTAGCCTAAACTCATCAGGAGCCCCGACAGCTGTAGGTTGTCGACTCGCCTGCTCAACTACCGCTTTCAGTTCTGCTGCCTCCGTTGGCGCTGAACCGTCGACCTGCGGTGGATCAGCCTTCTCCTCTTCAACGAAATCCACATCTTCTTGCGCCGTCACAACGGCACCCGACTCGACGATATGGTTGTCCGAATTCAAAACACCACATTGCTTCGCACCATCCAAGAAATACATCACAACGCGAGATGCAAAGCCATCAGGGACAGCAAACTCTTTGATCAACAACTTTTCAAAATGCGCCACAGGCAGCTTCTGGTTCTTGAAACGCTCATACACAGACCTAAAAAGAGGGGGCGCTAAAAACGACTCTTGCAGCTGCCTCGCTGCGTCTTGAGGCGTGTACGCTAATTTATATTCTCGGTACAGCGGGGTTACCGACAGTTTCCCGCCTTTACCTTGAATCAACCTGTATTTCACGGCAGCGCCAATCAGGGCGGCAAACGCACCGCTAACCTTCTTCCCTAGCTTTTCAGCAGCGAGCTCGATGCTGCAACTCCCGGCGAAGCTGTCCACGGCATCTGCGAGTTGCAGAGAAGCCCTCAGCGAGGCTCGAGGGTAATCTATGTTCTTTGCCAATTTCGTTCCTCCTAAGGACTGATGCGTAGTATCAACCAAAAGCATTGCGAGCGCAAGCAGCTTATCCGAAAACCTGTTCGAGCTGTCGCGCCATAGCTCCTACGCGCTTTTGGGTCGGGTACCTGTTCAAGAATAAGAAGTCGATCGTCAATCAGCGCGAGATCGGCAGCGACGCGGCCAGCTTCTCGACCGCGCTGCGCAATTCGATGCGCCAGGCGCCGGACTGCATCCTGATCGGCGAAATCCGCGACAAGGAAACGATGGCGGCCGCCCTCGCCTACGCCCAGTCGGGCCACCTGGTGCTGGCCACGCTCCACGCCAACAACGCCTACAACGCGCTGAACCGCATCATCAGCTTCTACCCGATCGAGAACCGGGCGGCGCTGCTGCAGGACCTGTCGTCGGCGGTCAAGGCGATCGTGTCGCAGCGGCTGGTGAAGTCAGCCGCCGCCGGCGCGCGCCAGGCGGCGGTCGAGATCATGGTCAACACGCGCTATGTCGCCGACCTGATCGAGAAAGGCGAGATCGGCCAGATCAAGGAAGCGATGGACAAGAGCCTGTCGCCGGGCTCGCAGTCGTTCGAGACCGCGCTGCTCAAACTGGTGAAGGACGGCCTGATCACACAGGAAGAAGCGCTGGCCAATGCCGATTCGGCGACCAACCTGCTCTGGCTGCTCAACAACGGGCCTGCGGGCCAGGCGCAGGAAAACGCCCAGCAAAAAGCCGCCGAGGAAGCGGCGGGCCCGTCATTCACTGAATTTACGCTCAATCCCTGAGCCCTGAACCGCCGAGCCGAACAGCCCCCACACGGGCGCCTGGGCGACCGAATCGGCCACCCCGTCCACCTGCACCTGGGTCGTGAACGGCAGCGGCTCGAAGGTGAGCCGGATGCTGCCGCCCTTCTCGACGAAGACGATCGAATCGACCGGCACGATCTCGAAACGCCCGGTCCTGTTCATCTCGGCCCAGTAGCGCCTATGCTCGCGGCTGATCTTCAGCACATCGCCGTTCGACAGCGGATAGGCGCCGTACACGTCGTGCATTTCGGCCGGGGTGATGTAATAGTGCCGCTCGCCTGGTGCGTGTCCGGCGCACCCAGCCAGCACCGACAAGCTGGTCAACAGGACGGCTACATATGTGCGCATGATTGGCCTCCGCCAGTCTATCGAACGCTCGCGTTCATTCGTAAGACCCGGCCGCGCCGCCGTGGTTCATGCGACCGGCCCTGGCGGCCCTGTGTAAAATCCGCATGCGGGGACCGCCTGTGCTATCCTCCCGCCTTCCCCGCAATGCACCTGTCCGCCGCACCGTTCGCGCGGACGCACATGATTTACGCCGATGACCAAGACCCTCTACGGTATTCCCAACTGCGACACCGTCAAAAAAGCGCGCACCTGGCTGGCTGAGCAAGGCCACGACTTTATCTTCCACGACTTCCGGAAGCAGGGCCTGGCGCGCGAAACGGTCGCGCACTGGCTCGAACAGCTCGACTGGGAAGTGCTGGTCAACCGCAAGGGCATGACCTGGCGGAACCTGGCCGACGAGCGCCGCGCGGCGGTCAACGACAAGGCCAGCGCGCTCGCGCTGATGCTGGAAAACCCATCCGTCATCAAGCGCCCGGTGCTCGACAACGCGGGCAAGCTCTCGGTCGGCTTTTCGGCCGAACAGTACCGCGGCATCTTCGAGGGCCAGTCGTGAAGCCGTCGCGCACCCTGCTCCTGACCGAAGAACTGATCGCACTCGATTCGGTCACCCCGCACGACAAGGGCTGCCAGCAGCGCCTGATCGACCTGCTGGCGCCGCTCGGCTTTCGCTGCGAGACCATCGCGTCGAACGGCGTGACCAACCTGTGGGCGCGCAAGGGAACCGAATCGCCCGTGTTCGTGTTTGCCGGCCACACCGACGTGGTGCCTACCGGCCCGGTCGACCAGTGGCACTCGCAGCCGTTCGCGCCGACCCGGCGCGACGGCAAGCTGTACGGCCGCGGCGCGTCCGACATGAAGACGTCGATCGCGGCGATGGTGGTGGCGTGCGAGGAGTTCATCGCGGCCCACCCCGGCCACAAGGGTTCGATCGCGTTCCTGGTTACCAGCGACGAGGAAGGCCCGGCCGTCGACGGTACCGTGATCGTGTGCGAACAGCTGGAAGAACGCGGCGAGGCGATCGACTACTGCCTGGTCGGCGAGCCGACTTCGGCGCACGTGCTGGGCGATATGATCAAGAACGGCCGCCGCGGCTCGCTGTCGGGCCACCTGGTGATCAAGGGCGTGCAGGGCCACATCGCCTACCCGCAGCTGGCGCGCAATCCGATCCACCAGGCCGCGCCGGCGTTGGCCGAGCTGGCCGCCGAACAGTGGGACGAGGGTAACGAGTACTACCTGCCGACGAGCTGGCAGGTGTCCAACATCCAGGCCGGCACCGGCGCCACCAACGTGATCCCGGGCGAGCTGGCGATCGACTTTAACTTCCGCTTCTCGACCGCCAGCACGGCCGATTCGCTGGAAGCGCGGGTGCACGCGATCCTCGACCGCCACCAGCTCGACTACGACCTGCGGTGGACGCTGTCGGGGCTGCCCTTCCTGACCCCGCGCGGGACGCTGTCGCAGGCCATCTGCGAAGCGATCCATGCCGAGACCGGCATCGACACCGAACTGTCGACCACGGGCGGCACTTCGGACGGCCGCTTCATCGCCCGCATCTGTCCGCAGGTGATAGAATTCGGGCCTCCGAACGCCAGCATCCACAAGATCGACGAGCACATCGAACTGCGCTTCATCGATCCACTGAAGAACATCTACCGCCGCACGCTGGAAAACCTGCTGGCTCCACAATAGAACAAACGCGAGAACAAGGCCATGACCACGACAACCTTCAGCACTCCGCGCGACCTGCTGCGCTACGCCGTCACCCGCTTCAATGCCGCCAAGCTGTTCTTCGGCCACGGCAGCGCCGAGGCCTTCGACGAGGCGGCCTACCTGATCCTGAACACGCTCAAGCTCCCGCTCGACAAACTCGAGCCCTTCCTCGACGCCAAACTGCTGCAGGAGGAAGTGCTGCAGGTGCTGGCGGTGATCGAACGCCGCACGGTCGAGCGGGTGCCGGCCGCCTACATCACCAACGAGGCCTGGCTGGGCAGCTACAACTTCTACGTGGACGAGCGCGTGCTGGTCCCGCGTTCGTTCATCGCCGAGCTGATCCCGCACCAGTTCAGCCCTTGGGTCACCGATCCGGAACGCGTGGAGAACGTGCTCGAGCTGTGCACCGGCTCGGGCTGCCTGGCGATCATGCTGGCGGACGCGTTCGGGAACGCGGTGGTCGACGCGGTCGACATCTCGAAGGACGCGCTGGCGGTGGCCGAGCGCAACATCCGCGACTACAAGCTGGAAGGCCGCGTCAACCCGATCGAGTCGGACCTGTACGAGAACGTCCCGTTCAAGAAGTACGACCTGATCGTCACCAACCCGCCGTACGTGAACACGGAGTCGATGTCCAAGCTGCCGCCGGAATACCTGCGCGAGCCGCAGATCGCCCTGGCAGGCGGCAAGGACGGCATGGACCTGGTGCGCAAGATCGTCGCCGGCGCCGCCGACTACCTGACGCCGGAAGGCATCCTGGTGGTCGAGATCGGTAACGAGCACGACTTCGCCGAAGCGGCCTTCGGCCACCTCGGCCTGACCTGGGTCACCACCAGCGCCGGCGACGAGCAGGTGTTCCTGCTCACCGCCGACCAGCTGCAGCATGCGGCCACGGGCCAGAATCGATGATCCGGTTTTCCAACGTCAGCCTGATGCGCGGCACCAAGCCGCTGCTCGAAGGCGCAGACCTGACCCTGAACCCCGGCGACAAGATCGGCCTGATCGGCGCCAACGGCGCCGGCAAATCGAGCCTGTTCGCGATGCTGCGCGGCGAACTGCACGCGGACCAGGGCGAGATCGACTTCCCGGCCAAGTGGCGCATGGCCTACGTGGCGCAGGAGACGCCGGCGCTCGACCGCGCCGCGCTCGATTACGCGATCGACGGCGACGCCCACCTGCGCCACCTGCAGGCGGAACTCGTGCGCCTCGAAGCACTGCCCGAATCGCACGACAACGGCATCGAGATCGGCCATGTCCATAGCGCGCTGGCCGACGCCGACGCCTACACGGTGCAGTCGCGCGGCGAGCAGCTGCTGCTGGGCCTTGGCTTCACGCTCGAACAGATGCAGCAGCCGGTGGCCAGCTTCTCGGGCGGCTGGCGCATGCGCCTGAACCTGGCGCAGGCGCTGATGTGCCCGTCGGACCTGCTGCTGCTGGACGAGCCGACCAACCACCTGGACCTGGACGCCATCATCTGGCTCGAGGACTGGCTCAAGCGTTATCCCGGCACCCTGGTCATCATTTCGCACGACCGCGACTTCCTCGACGAAATCGTGAACGTGGTGGTGCACATCGACGACCGGAAGCTGAAACGCTATTCGGGCAACTACTCGGCCTTCGAGCGCCAGCGCGCGGCGCACATGGTGCTGGCCGCGCAGGCCCTCGAGAAGCAGCAGCGCACCCGTGCCCACCTCGAGTCGTTCATCAACCGCTTCAAGGCGCAGGCCACCAAGGCGCGCCAGGCCCAGAGCCGGATGAAGGCGCTGGCCAAGATGGAAGAGCTGGCGCCGCTGCGCGCCGCCGCCGAGTTCTCGTTCGAGTTCCGCGAGCCGCTGTCGGCGCCCAATCCGCTGCTGGTGATGGAAGACGTCGATGCCGGCTACCCGCTCCTCGACGGCCACGGCGACAAGGTCGGCGCCAAGACCATCGTCAAGCGCATCAACTTCTCGCTGCAGATCGGCCAGCGCATTGGCCTGCTGGGCGTGAACGGCGCCGGCAAATCGACCCTGATCAAAACCATCGCGGGCGAACTGGCGCCGCTCGAAGGCACGGCGACGTTGGGCAAGGGCCTGTCGATCGGCTACTTCGCGCAGCACCAGGTCGAGATGCTGCGCCACGACGAGTCGCCGCTGTGGCACCTGGCGAAGATCGCGCCGACCACGCGCGAGCAGGAGCTGCGCAACTTCCTCGGCGGGTTCAACTTCCCCGGCGAGATGGTGACCAGCCCGATTGCGCCGTTTTCGGGCGGCGAGAAAGCGCGGCTGGCGCTGGCGCTGATCGTGTGGCAGCGGCCGAACCTGCTGCTGCTGGACGAACCGACCAACCACCTCGACCTCGAAACGCGCGAAGCGCTGACGATGGCGCTGGCGCAGTTCGAGGGCACGCTGGTGGTGGTCTCGCACGACCGCCACCTGCTGCGCGCGACCACCGAGGAGTTCATCATCGTCGCCGACGGCCGGCTGCAGCCGTTCGACGGCGACCTCGACGACTACAAGGACTGGCTGTTCCAGACCAAGCTGGGTAAAGGCACGCCGGTGCTGCCGGTGGCGCAGGAGAGCAAGGCCGCGCCGGTCGTGGCGCCGGTCGCAGCCGCCGACCGCAAGGAACAGAAACGGCTCGAGGCCGGGGAACGCCAGCGCGTGGCCGCGCTGAAGAAGCCGATCGAAAACCGCCTCAAGCGGCTCGAGGAGCAGATGGCGAAGCTCAATGCGAAGAAGGCCGGGATCGACGCCAAGCTGCTCGAGCCGTCGGTCTACGATGCGGCCAACAAGGACGAGCTGAAGAACCTGGTCGCCGACCAGGCCTTCTGCGTGCGCGATCTGGGGCAGCTGGAGAACGAGTGGCTGGAGTTGCAGGAGCAGTTGGAAGGCCTGGCGGCGTAGGATGGGCGGCTTGCCCGCCCACGCGTTCAGCCAGAAGACGCGCCGCGGCGACGGCTCAGGCCACCTGGCGCGAGCCGGCCTCGCGCTGGATCGACATCAGGCGGTCGATGTCGACCAGGATCAGGCGCCGCCCTTCGCTCTCGCCCACCCCCAGCAGGTAGTCGATCCGGCTGCCGTCGGCGCCCGGGATCGGCGCGATCTGGTCGGTGCGCACGCTCACCACGCCCGTCACGCTGTCGACCACCATCCCCATCACGCAGCTCGATAGCTTCAGGATGATCACGTCGGTCATCGGGTCGGGCAGGCCGGGGCGTCCGGAAAAGGCGGCGCGCATGTCGACGATCGGCATGATCACCCCGCGCGACACCGCCACGCCATCGATGATTTCACCGTCCGACGCGAAGCGCTCCAGCGATTTGAGCACGCGCAGTTCCTGCACCTTGCCGAAGTCAAGCCCGTACTCGAGGCCGCCCAGCGTAAAGCTCAGGAATTCCATCTTGGCGGGGGCGGCGTTAGCAGTGTCGTCATGCATGGCGGGTCCTTTCGTAAGCAAATCCTATCGTACGGGCAAGATCGATTGCAGCTGTTGACTGCAATCAACTTTTCCGTCGGGATTTGCCTGCTGGACCAACTCGACGCCAACCTCACGCGTGCGCTCGGGAGAACACCCTACGCCAGCCGCTGGTTGCTCCACTCGTAGGCGCCGCTGGCGCCGCCGAACAGCAGCGTGCCGCGCCCCGCTTCACGCAGGCGCGCCTTGATGTCGCGCGCCGCCAGGTCGTAGATGCGGCCGCCGTCCGGGTGGAAGGGTTCGGCCCGCACCTGGATCTCGCCGCGCACCTGGCCGATAGTGACCATGCACGGCGCCGAGGTGTCGGCGCGCTGGCGTTCGAGCTGGGCCAGCAGTGCCTGCCCCGACTGCTGCTCGGCCTCGGCCGCCCGGGCCTCGCTCGATGCGTGCGCGATCGCCGTGAGCTGCGGCGCCACCGCCAGCGCGATCTTCTGGAACTGCGGCAGCTGCTCGGGCGTCAGCGTGATTTCGTTATTGCGCACCCGCGTGGCGAGCTGCAGGTAGCGGCGCACCTCGGGCTGGGTGGTGAGCTGCTCGAGCTGCGCCTTGTGTTGCACCGCCAGGGCGGCATACTCCGCCATGCGTTGGCCGACCTGTTCCATCACTTCGTCGATGCGCCCGACATCCGGGTGCATCGCAAACACGACCATCTCGCCCTGGCGGCGCGGGGCCGCGCTGCCGATTGCGATGCGCAGGCCCGCGACGGCGCAGCCTTCGGCCTCGCCGATCTCGATGTCCTCGGCCAGGATCTCGCAGTTGACCGCATGCGCGATCGTCACGCGCGCGCCCGACACGATGCAGTTCTCGGCGCGCTGCAGCACCACCGCGCCGCCGGCCTGGACCAGCGCACGCGACGCCACGCCCTTGACGTGGATGTCGCCGTCCTTGTTGTGGGCGCTGCCGCCGACCAGGTTGCGGTTCAGGCGCACGGCGCCGCCGCGCGAGCGCACATGGCCGAACACGTCGGCGTGGATGGTGATGCTTTCGCCTTCGATCACGCGGTTTTCCTGCACCTCGCCGAATTCCTCGTAGTCGCCGGTGAGCTGCAGGTTGCCCGTGGTTTTGGCGCTGACGCCGTCGTGGCTGACGATCTTGTCGCCGATCGAAATCTGGCTGGTCTTCGGGTCGACGCTCAGGAAACCGGCCTGCGCGGCGACCAGGAACTCGCCTTCCGGCCCGACCTCGAGCGAGGTGCCGGGCCCCGCATAGCTGCGCAGCTCGAGGTCCTTGGGCACCTCGGGCGCGATGCCGATGCCGGACAGTTCGAAGCCGTCGGCGCCGGCGGCGCGCGGGACTTTCTTGAGCAGCCGCGCACCCAGCTGGATTTGCGGGAAGCGGTTCTGGAAGCTCATCAGGTCGAGCTTGCCGTTGGCGAGCTGGCGCGGGGCGTCGTTGCGGCGGATGTCCTCCGAAATCTCCATCACGGTGGCGTCCTGCCCGGGCGCCGGCTCGAGCCGGCGCGCGACCGTCACGCGCCCGGACTGGCCGGACTCGATGGCGCTGCGCACCACGGCGACGTCGATCCCGAAGCGGATCCCCTTGAGCCACATGTCGGCGATGAACTCATCGACGTCGAGCCGCGCCTGGATGCCGCTCGAAGCGGGATCTTCCGGGTCGGGCAGGTAGACCGGTTCAAAATAGTATTCGGCCTTGCCGTCGGCGATCTTGACCGCCCGGTACAGGCTGCGCCGCGCGGGATCGAAGGGCAGGATGGCGGCGGCGAGGCGCACTTGCGGCGCGCCGCCGGGGCCGCGCGGCAGGTCGGGGCCGCAGCCGAACAGCGCCTTGATCAGCACCGGGTAGTCGAGGCCGCTGAAGTAGCAGTTATCGAGCAGGATACTGTCGACCGCCGCCAGCAGGGTCGTGCCCAGCACGGCCGGGTCGGCGTAGACGCCGTCATCGCGCCGGATGATGCAGTGCTCCGGCCCCTCGCCCTCGAGCCGGCCGGCGGGCGCGTTCTGGGCAGTGGAAACAGCAGGATCGATCGACACGTTGGTGCTCCAGGCGAGACTTGACGGGGCTTGCGGCGGCGCTGCGGGGTTGCACGCCGGTCAATGTACTTGCTAGGGTAACATGTTGATGAAAATAAATAAACAATCAGCAACAACATGTGAGGGTGCGCGCAACGCGGGTGGCGCGGCCTGGCGCCGCGCAATGCCGCGCCGGCGGGGGGAAAGGCGTCAGCGGCGCGGCGTGTTCGGGTAGAGGTCCATGCCGGCCTCGTTGATCTGGCGCCGCAGGTCGCGCCGCTCGTCGGGCGTCATGCGGCCGCTGCGCCGGTTCTCGGCGTTGCGCATGTTCTGTTCCTGCTGCATCTGCATCTGGCGGCGCTGCTCCTCGCGCACCTCGAAGGCGCGCGCCTCGGAGGCACGCTGGTCGCGCGCATCCCCATCGCGCGGCAGCTGGAAACGCTCGCTGCGCTGGGTCGGCTGGGCGTCGTCGTGCCGGCCCTGCTGCGCCGCTGCGGGACCGATGGCCAGGCATGCCAGCGCCACGATGGCGGCACCACGGCGCGCCAGGCGAACCAGAGCGCCGCACCCGTGGGTGGGGGATCCTGCGGTGGTTTGGTTGTGCGCGTTATTCATGGTGATCCTCTTCCGCGATGCCTTGTAAACAGATAAGCTGTGATTACGCTTGACCCCAGTGTAGGTGCATTCCCCAAGGGGTATAAGCCGAATTGGGTAAAGTTTGTAACACAATGTAATGCCGTGGCCGTATCTGCGTTCTTGCGAGCGACGAGACGTTACCATAGCGACATGATTCTGACAAATTAACCGCGATATGAATCCATCATCCAGTTCGAACACCGCCACCAACGCGCCCCAGGCCGGCAACGCCGGGCACCCGGGCAAAATCATGGTCGTCGACGATGACGTGCGCCTGCGCGACCTGCTGCGCCGCTACCTGACCGAACAAGGCTTCCAGGTGGTCACCGCCGAAAGCGCGCCGGCCATGAACAAGCTTTGGCTGCGCGAACGCTACGACCTGCTGGTGCTCGACCTGATGCTGCCCGGCGAAGACGGCCTGTCGATCTGCCGCCGCCTGCGCGGCGCCGGCGACCAGACCCCGATCATCATGCTGACCGCAAAAGGCGAGGACGTCGACCGCATCGTCGGCCTCGAAATGGGCGCCGACGACTACCTGCCCAAGCCATTCAACCCGCGCGAGCTGGTGGCGCGCATCGGCGCGGTCCTGCGCCGCAAGGGCCCCGACGAAATCCCCGGCGCGCCGTCCGAAACCCCGCAAACCTTCGAGTTCGGCCAGTTCGTGCTGGACCTGGGCACGCGCACGCTGAAAAAGAACGGCGAGACGGTGCCGCTGACGACCGGCGAATTTTCGGTGCTGAAGGTGTTCGCGCGCCACGCGCGCCAGCCGCTGTCGCGCGAGAAGCTGATGGAACTGGCGCGCGGCCGCGAGTACGAGGTGTTCGACCGCAGCCTCGACGTCCAGATCTCGCGCCTGCGCAAGCTGATCGAACCCGACCCATCGAGCCCGCTGTACATCCAGACGGTGTGGGGCCTCGGCTACGTGTTCATCCCCGAAGGCCAGCCGCGCTAGTGTTCGTCCCATCCTTCCGGGCTGCGCGCGCCGCCCGCCGCGGATGGTTCCGCAGCGGCCTGTTCTGGCGCACCTTCTTTTTGCTGTCGGTGCTGACCGCGCTGTCGATGGGCTCGTGGATCGGCATGATCAGCGTGGTCCAGCGTCGGCCGCAGGTGCAGCAGACGGCCGAACTGGTGGTGTCGGTGGTGACCATCACCAAGGCCGCGCTGACCCACTCCGCGCCCGAACTGCGGCGCGAGCTGCTGTTCGAACTGGTGTCCAACGAGGGCATCCGCATTTTGCCGCTCGAGCCGACCGACCAGGTCGAGCCGCCGCCGGCCACGCCGATGATGCCGGAGATCGCCGCGGCGGTGCGCGAGAAGCTGGGCAAGGACACGCGCTTTTCGCGCCGTGTGAACGACATCGCGGGGTTCTGGGTCAGCTTCGACATTGACGACGACAAGTACTGGCTGATGCTCGAGCGCGACCGGCTGGCGAGCCTGACCGGGGTGCAGTGGCTCGGCTGGGCCAGTGTGGTCGGGGTCATGTCGCTGCTGGGCGCGGCGCTGATCTCGAGCCTGATCAACCTGCCGCTGGCGCGCCTGACCGCGGCCGCGCGCGCGATCGCGCAGGGCCAGCGCCCGGCCCCGCTGCCCGAGAAGGGATCGAAGGAGATCATCGAGGCGAACCGCAGCTTCAACCAGATGGTCGAGGACCTGGCGCAGGTCGAGAAGGACCGCGCGGTGATCCTGGCCGGCATTTCGCACGACCTGCGCACGCCGCTCGCGCGGATGCAGCTGGAGGTCGAAATGGCGCACCTGCCGACCGAGGCGCGCGAAGGCATGCACTCGGATATCGCGCAGATGGACGCGATCATCGGCCAGTTCCTCGATTATGCCAAGCCGACCGAAGCTGCAACCTTCGTCCCGATCGACCTGTCCGAGCTGCTGCTCGACTCGGCGCGCGAGGCCGAGCGGATGCCGGACCTGCGCGTGGCCACCGACATCGAACCCGGCGTGCACGCGCTGGGCAATGCGACCGACCTGAAACGGGTGGTCAACAACATCGTCGAGAACGCGCGCCGCTACGGCAAGACGCCCGGCCAGGGCGTGACCCAGGTCGACATCAGCTGCCGCGTGCGCCCGACCGCGCAGGGACGGCGCGCGATCGTCGAGATCGCCGACCACGGCGCCGGCGTGCCGGCCGACCAGATCGGCCAGCTGCTCAAGCCCTTCACGCGGCTCGACAGCGCGCGCGGCCAGGCCAATGGCGCCGGGCTCGGGCTGGCGATCGTCGAGCGCGTCATCAGCCGCCACAACGCCGAACTGAACGTCCGCAACCGCGACGGCGGCGGGCTGCTGGTGCAGCTGGCGCTGCCGCTGGCCGGCTGAACCATCCCTCCCCGCGATTTTTGAAGAAGACCCACCACATGACCGAGACCGTCCAGCTCCAGTACAGCGACATCGAACAGGCCGCCGCCCGCATCGAGGGCGCGGCGCACCGCACCCCGGTGCTGACCTCGCGCACCGCCGACAGCCGCGCCAAGGCGCAGCTGTTTTTCAAGTGCGAGAACCTGCAGCGCATGGGCGCCTTCAAGTTCCGCGGCGCCTACAACGCGATCGCGCGCTTCTCGGACGCGCAGCGCGCCGCCGGCGTTCTGACCTACTCGTCGGGCAACCACGCGCAGGCGATCGCGCTGTCGGCCAGCCTGGCCGGGATCCGCTCGGCGATCATCATGCCGCACGATGCGCCGGCGCTGAAGGTGCGCGCGACCAAGGGTTATGGCGGCGAAGTGATCGTCTACGACCGCTACAAGGAGAACCGCGAAGAGATCGGGCAGCGCCTGGCGCGCGAGCGCGGCATGACCCTGATCCCGCCGTACGACCATCCGGACGTGATCTGCGGCCAGGGCACCGCGGCCAAGGAATTGATCGAGGAAGCCGGCCAGCTCGACGTGCTGCTGGTGCCGCTCGGTGGCGGCGGCCTGCTGGCCGGCTGCGCGCTGGCGGCCTCCCGCCTGGCGCCCGGCTGCAAGGTGATCGGCGTGGAACCGGAAGCCGGCAATGACGGCCAGCAGTCGCTGCGCGGCGGCCGGATCGTCGACATCGGCGTGCCGCAGACGATCGCCGATGGCGCCCAGACCAGCCACCTGGGCCAGCACAATTTC
>JBJMVW010000157.1:0-26543 GCA_045810465.1 Massilia sp.
CCTGATGTCGGGCCAGTTCTACGCGGCCGCGAAAAACGTCGGCAAGAGTGTGTTGCCAGGCCCGGTGCTGGACCTGGCGCGCAAGCTCGAGGAACACGCCAAGGGCATGGTCGTGCCGGCCACGATGTTCGAGGAATTCGGCTTCAACTACGTCGGCCCGATCGACGGCCACGACCTCGATTCGCTGATCCCCACGCTGCAGAACATCCGCAAGCTCAAGGGTCCGCAGTTCCTGCACGTGGTGACCAAGAAGGGCCAGGGCTACAAGCTGGCCGAGGCCGAGCCGATCCTGTACCACGGCACCGGCAAGTTCAACCCGACCGAAGGCATCAAGCCGGCGGCGGCCACCAAGGTCACCTACACCGAAGTGTTCGGCAACTGGCTGTGCGACATGGCGGCCGCCGACAAACGCCTGGTCGGCATCACGCCGGCCATGCGCGAAGGCTCGGGCATGGTGCGCTTCAACCAGGAGTACCCGGAGCGCTACTTCGACGTCGGCATCGCCGAGCAGCACTCGGTGACCTTCGCGGGCGGGCTGGCGACCGAGGGCATGAAACCGGTGGTCGCGATCTACTCGACCTTCCTGCAGCGTGCCTACGACCAGCTGATCCACGACGTGGCGCTGCAGAACCTCGACGTGACCTTCGCGCTCGACCGCGCCGGCCTGGTCGGCGCCGACGGCGCGACCCACGCCGGCAACTACGACCTGGCCTACCTGCGCTGCATCCCCAACATGGTGGTGATGGCGGCGTCCGACGAAAACGAATGCCGCCAGATGCTGACCACGGCCTACCACTATCCGGGGCCGGCGGCGGTGCGCTATCCGCGCGGGGCGGGCGTCGGCGCGGCGATTGCGCCCGAGCTGATTTCGCTGGAGATCGGCAAGGGCGAGATCAAGCGCCAGGGCAAAGAAATCGCGATCCTGGCGTTCGGCTCGATGGTGGCGCCAAGCGTGGCGGCCGGTAACGAGCTCAATGCCACGGTGGCCAACATGCGCTTCGTGAAGCCGCTCGACGTCGAACTGCTCAAGCGCCTGGCCCGGGAGCACGACTGCCTGGTGACGGTGGAAGAGGGCAGCGTGATGGGTGGCGCCGGTGCGGCGGTGGCCGAAGCGCTGGCTGCGGAGGGCATCGTCAAGCCGATCCAGATGATCGGCCTGCCGGACAAGTTCATCGACCATGGCGATCCGGCGCTGCTGCTCGCTTCCGTCGGCCTCGACGCGAAGGGCATCGCGGCCTCGATCCGCGAGCGCTTCGGCGCCGGCGAGCCGCGGCTGGTGGTCAACAACACCTGATCAAGAGCCACAGCACACCCACGTCGTCCTCGCGCAAGCGGGGACCCATGCTGAGGCAGCGGAACCCCGCACTATCCGCCTCGGCGGACGCGGCATGGATTCCCGCCTTCGCGAGAATGACGGTTCCGGCCGCTGCATCAGTAGGGTGAGCACCCCGTGCCCACGCGGATGTTCGCTGGGTGTTGGCGCGTTTTCCTTGACGCCGCTATCCGCGTGGGCACCGGGTGCCCACCCTACCTGGATCGTTCCCGCAGGGTGTGCACGCCACCCGTTCAGCCCCGCTTGCGCTCGTGCTGCCACAGCACGTCGCTGCCGCCCGCGAAGCGGTTCAGCACGCGCGCCAGCACGAACATCAGGTCCGACAGGCGGTTCACGTATTGGCGCGGCTGCGCGTTGAGCGTGTCGCTGGTCGCCAGCGCCACGATGCTGCGCTCGGCGCGCCGGCACACCGTGCGGCACACGTGCGCCAGCGAGGCCGCGCGCGAGCCGGCCGGCAGGATGAATTCCTTCAGGATCGGCAGGTCGGCGTTGTATTTTTCGAGCAGGGCGTCCAGCCGCGCAACGTGGTCGTCCGTGATCAGCTGGTAGCCGGGAATGCACAGCTCGCCGCCAAGATCGAACAGGTCGTGCTGGATGGTGACCAGCTCCTCGCGCAGGTCAGGCGGCATGTCCTCGCACAGCAGCAGCCCGACGAAGGAGTTAAGCTCGTCGACGTCGCCCAGCGCGTGGATCCGTGCGCTGTCCTTGCCGGTGCGGCTGCCGTCGCCCAGCCCGGTGCTGCCATCGTCGCCGGTGCGTGTGGCGATTTTTGAAAGTCGATTGCCCATATTTACATCCATCGGTGGAAAAAAGATAGGGCGAGCATACGCCAAAACGATGTGATTGTGCTTACAATCTCCCAATGTCAGCCACCATTCCCATCAATACCGAGCGCCGGCAGCAGGTTGCCGCCGCCCTGCGTGCAAAGCTGCCCGAACGCTGCGTCCTGTCCGACCCGGAAGACACCCGCCCGTACGAATGCGACGGGCTGGCCGCGTACCGCCAGTTGCCGATGATCGTCACGCTGCCCGACAGCGAAGAACAGGTGCTGGCCGTCCTGAACGTTTGCCGCGAGCTGAACGTGCCGATCGTGCCGCGCGGCGCAGGGACTGGCCTGTCCGGCGGCGCGCTGCCGATCGCCGAGGGCGTCGTGCTGTCGACCGCGCGCCTGAACCGCATCGTGCGCGTCGAGCCGTACTCGCGCACGGCCGTGGTGCAGCCGGGCGTGCGCAACCTGGCGATCTCCGAAGCGGCCGCGCAGTACGGCCTGTATTACGCGCCCGACCCGTCGTCGCAGATTGCCTGCACCATCGGCGGCAACGTGGCCGAGAACTCGGGCGGGGTGCACTGCCTGAAGTACGGCCTGACCGTGCACAACGTGCTGCGCGTGCGCGTGGCGACCATCGACGGCGAGATCGTCGAACTCGGAAGCGAAGCGCTCGACGCGCCGGGGCTTGATTTGCTGGCGGTGTTCATCGGCTCGGAAGGCATGCTTGGCATCGTCCTCGAGGTCACCGTCAAGCTGGTGCCGAAACCGGCGACCGCGCAGGTCATCATGGCCTCGTTCGACGACGTGGTCACCGGCGGCAACGCGGTGGCGAGCGTGATCGCGGCGGGCATCATCCCGGCCGGTCTCGAAATGATGGACCGTACCTCGGTGCGCATGGTCGAGCCGTTCGTGCACGCCGGTTACGACACCGAAGCCGCCGCGATCCTGCTGTGCGAGGCGGACGGCACCCGGCTCGAAGTGCTTGAAGAAATCGAGCGCATGACCGAAGTGCTGCAGGCGGCCGGCGCCAGCGCGATCGCGGTGTCGCAGAGCGAGGCCGAGCGCATGCGTTTCTGGTCTGGCCGTAAAAACGCATTCCCGGCCGCCGGCCGCATCTCGCCCGACTACTACTGCATGGACGGCACCATCCCGCGCAAGAACCTGGCGCAGGTGCTGACCGGGATCGAAGCGATGGAAACGCAGTTCGGCCTGCGCTGCGCAAATGTGTTCCACGCGGGCGACGGCAACCTGCACCCGCTGATCCTGTTCGATGCGAACAAGCCCGGCGAATTGGAACGCGCCGAAGCGTTTGGCGCGGCGATCCTGGCGCTGTGCGTCGAAGTGGGCGGCACCATCACCGGCGAGCACGGCGTGGGCATGGAGAAGATCAATTCGATGTGCGTGCAGTTCTCGCGGCTCGAACTCGATGCGTTCTTCGCCGTGAAGCGCGCCTTCGACGTGCCGATGCTGCTGAACCCCGACAAGGCGATCCCGACGCCGCACCGCTGCGCCGAATTCGGCAAGATGCACGTGCACGGCGGCGCACTGCCGTTCGCGCATCTGCCGCGCTTTTGAAGAAATGAGACTCGATGCAGGCGATTGAACGATTCAGGGAACAGGTGCTGGCCGCGGCGCGTGACAAGCGCGCACTGCGCATTCGCGGCGGCGGCACCAAGGACTGGTATGGCCAGCGCCTCGAAGGCGAAATCCTCGATACCCGTGCGTACAGCGGCATCGTCGACTACGAGCCGACCGAGCTGGTGATCACGGTGCGCTGCGGCACGCCGCTGGCGGAGATTGAAGCGGTGCTCGCCGAGCGCAACCAGATGCTCGCGTTCGAGCCGCCGCATTTCGGCGAAGGCGCCACGCTGGGCGGCGCAATCGCAGCCGGGCTGTCGGGGCCGCGCCGCGCCAACAGCGGCGCCGTGCGCGACTTTGTCCTCGGCGCCAGACTGATGGACGGGAAGGGCGACGTGCTGGGTTTCGGCGGCCAGGTGATGAAGAACGTCGCCGGTTACGACGTGTCGCGCCTGCTGGCGGGTTCGCTCGGCACGCTCGGGCTGGTGCTCGAGACGTCGGTCAAGGTGCTGCCGCGCGCTTACCGCGAAACCTCGCTGCGTTTCGAGATCGGCGAGATCGACGCTATCCGCAAGCTGAACGAATGGGGCGGCCAGCCGCTGCCGATCTCGGCGAGTTGCTGGCATGACGGCGCGCTGACGCTGCGATTGTCGGGCGCGCGGGCCGCGGTCGACGCGGCGGTGAAGTCACTTGGCGGCGAGGCGATGCCCGGCTGCGCCGCGTTCTGGAACGGCCTGCGCGAACAGCGCCACGCCTTCTTTGCGGGCGAGGAAGCGCTGTGGCGCCTGTCGGTGCCTTCGACCACCGGGGCCATCATCCTCAGGGGCCAGCAGTTGATCGAGTGGGGTGGCGCACAGCGCTGGCTGCGTGCAGGCTCGGATGCGGCCGCCGCGCAGGCCATCCGCAGCACCGTCGCGGCGGCCGGCGGCCACGCCACGCTGTTCCGCGGCGGCGACAAGAGCGTGGGCGTGTTCCAGCCGCTGGCGCCGGCGCTTGCCAGGATCAACGAGCGCATGAAGGCCGCATTCGATCCTTCGCACATTTTTAATCCCGGACGGATGTACTGAACCATGCAGACCAATCTCGCCGATTTCATCAAAGACACCGCCGAGGGCATCGAGGCCGAATCGATTTTGCGGGCCTGCGTGCACTGCGGGTTTTGCACGGCGACCTGCCCGACCTACCAACTGCTCGGCGATGAGCTGGACGGCCCGCGCGGACGCATCTACCTGATCAAGCAGGTGCTCGAAGGCCTTGAACCGACCAGGAAGACGCAGCTGCACCTTGACCGCTGCCTCACCTGCCGCAACTGCGAGACCACCTGCCCGTCCGGAGTCAGGTACGGCCGGCTGGTCGACATCGGCCGCAAGGTGGTGGACGAGCGCGTGGCGCGCCCGCTGGGCGAGCGCATCAAGCGCACCACGCTGAAGGAATTCCTGCCGCGTACCGCGCTGTTCACCCCAGCGTTCAAGGCGGGGCAGGCGGTGCGGCCGCTGCTGTCGAAAGACCTGCAGGACAAGCTGCAGCCGGCGCGCGCCGCCGGGCGCTGGCCGGCGCGCACGCACGCGCGCAAGATGCTGGTGCTCGATGGCTGCGTGCAGCCGGCGATGGCGCCGAACATCAACGCCGCCACCGCACGCGTGCTCGATGCACTGGACGTGCAGCTGATTGTCGCGCCAAAGGCCGGCTGCTGCGGCGCGCTGCGCTATCACATGAACGACCAGGAGGGCGGGCTTGACGACATGCGCCGCAATATCGACGCGTGGTGGCCTTACGTCGACCGGGTGGAGGCGATCGTGATGACGGCGTCGGGTTGCGGCGTCACGGTGAAGGAATACGGCCACCTGCTCGCACACGACACCGCGTATGCGGCCAAGGCGCAGCGCATCTCCGCGATGACGCTCGACCTGTCCGAGGTCATGCCGCAGTTCGAGGCCAAACTGGCAGCGCGCCTGCAGGGGGAAATCATGAAGCGCGTGGCCTACCATCCCCCTTGCACCTTGCAGCACGGCCAGCAGATCCGGGGCAAGGTCGAGGGCGTGCTGCGCGCGGCCGGCGTCGACGTGGTGCTGTGCGCCGAGAGCCACCTGTGCTGCGGCTCGGCCGGCGCGTACTCGGTGCTGCAGCCCGAGATCGCGCACGCGCTGCGCGACCGCAAGCTGGCCAACCTGGAGGCGACCGGTGCGGACGAAATCGTATCGGCCAACATCGGCTGCCTGACGCACCTGCAGTCCGGGACCGGCACGCCGGTCACCCACTGGATCGAGCTGCTCGACCGGGCGCTGGCCCAATGACGGGGGCGCCAGGCAGCAGGCCTGGTGCGTCCGCGCTCGCGCCCCGCGAACGGTTCGCGTCCGTCGACATCCTGCGCGGCCTGGCACTGTTCGGGGTCGCAGTGGTCAACCTCGTCGGCGAATTTCGCGTCTCGATTTTCCAGCAGTTCCTGCCGCAGGGCCCGGCGCCGGGCTGGGGCGAGCGTTGGGTCAACGGATTCATCCGGTATGGCCTTGAGATGAAGGCATTTGCGTTGTTTTCGCTGCTGTTCGGTTTTGGGCTTGCGCTGCAGTACGATCGTTTCGCGCGAACGGGCCGCCCGCGCTACTGGTTGTCGCGGCGCCTGGCGGTCCTGCTGGGGTTCGGCCTCGTTCATCTGCTGCTGATCTGGAACGGCGACATCCTGGTCGAATACGCGCTCGCGGGTTTGCTGGCGCTGCCGTTGCTGGCCGCGCCAGCATGGGTTCTCACGGCCGCGTCGGCCTTGCTGCTTGCTGCGTATCTCGCGTTGCCCTATTTGCCACCGCCGGTGACATGGCCGCAGGCTGCCTGGCTGTTGGCCCACATCGACGAGGCAAACCGGGTGCTTCCAATCGGCTCGTGGCATGATGTAATCAGCTTCAACCTGAACGAACTTCGCTACCTGCTGCCGCTGCACGTGTTTGTGCTGCCGCGAACGCTGGGACTGTTCCTGCTCGGAGCGCTGGCCTGGCGGCTGCGCATCATCCAGCGCGCCGCAGTTCTGCGCGGGCGGATTGCTGCTGCGGGTGCTGTGGCTTTGGTGGTGGGCGCGATGGCCAGCGTCCGATCGCCCGATGGCGCGGCCACCATCCTGCTCGCCCTCGGTTACGCCGCATGCACCGTTGCGCTGCTGGAGTATGCGCCGGGGCGCCGCGCGTTGCGTGGTTTCGGCGCGGTCGGGAAGATGGCGTTCACTAATTACATGATGCAGTCGCTGGTCGCCGGCTGGATCTTCTATGGCTATGGCCTGGGACAGTTCGGCAGGCTGGACGCGCCGACCGTGCTGGCGCTCGCAGTTGCGATTTACGTGGCACAGTGCTGGTTCAGCCGGTGGTGGCTGCGGCGCTACCGCTTCGGGCCGCTGGAGTGGATCTGGCGGACGCTGACCTACGGCGCGCTGCAGCCGATGGGGCGCGAGCTGAACGCGACCGAATTACGAAACTATTTATAACGCATGTCGAAGTCAGAAAACTGTTTATCACCCGTCGCGCCACTGTTATCGGAAGCGGACGCCGCACTGATCCGCGCCCATGCTCCGGCATCGGATGCAACACGACTGGTCGCGCCCGCGTTGCAGGCCTTGCTCCACCAACGTGGCTGGCTGCAGATGCTTGCGCCAAGCGCCGTCGGCGGGGCCGAACTTGCCTTGCCCGATGCGGTGCGCCTCGAGGAGTCGATCGCGGCCGCGGACGGCAGCGTCGGCTGGATGGTGACCTTGTGTGCCGGTGCAGGCTGGTTCGCCGGCTTCCTGCCGCCGGCATTCGCGCGCGAGATTATCGGTACCGCGAACCTGTGCATTGGCGGTAGCGGCGCACCGACCGGTTTCGCCGATGTGGAGGGCGATGGCTACAGATTAAGCGGGCAGTGGCAGTTTGCCACCGGTGCGCCGCTGGCAACCCACTTCACGATGAACGCCGTGATCCGCGAGGGCGGCGAGCCGGTGATGGACAGCACAGGCGCACAGCTCGTGCGCGCTTTCATCGTGCCGGCAAGGCACGTGCGGGTGCACGACAGCTGGCGCAGCATCGGCTTGGGGGCCACGGCCTCGCACAGCTTCAGCATCGATAACGCCTGGGTCGGCGCCGAACACGCGTTCGAGATAGAACCGGCAAAAGCGACGGCACCCGGGCCGCTGTATCGCTTTCCGTTTGCCTCGCTGGCCTACACGACGATCAGTGCGAATATCTCCGGCATGGCGCTCCATTTCATCGCGCTCGCTAAAGCCAGCATCGCACACCGCCACCATCCCCTGACGGGACAGCCGCTCATGGACCATCCCGAGATCGGCAATGCTGTGGCAAAGGCGCAGGACGAACTGGAGATGGCACGGTCAAGGTTCTATGGCTTGCTCGACCGCGCGTGGGACCTGGTTTGCCGCGGCCTTTCGCTTGATGCCAAGGATACGCACGAGCTGCATATCGCCTCGCTCGACCTGGTCAAGGCCGCCAGGCGGGCGGTCGACGAGCTTTATCCGTACTGCGGCCTGTATGCGGCCCACGAGGAAAGCGACATCGGGCGCGTGTGGCGCGACCTGCATACCGGAACCCAGCACGCGATGCTGCTGCCGCTTGCCGAGCCGGGTCATGTTCACGCTGATGCCCCTTAGTTGTAAGCAATTGCCAGCGATGTAAGAGATTGTAATCACAGTCAACACCCATGGTTCGGCCCGCGTTTTCTGCTCAGTGGCACGCGAAATGTGCACTACACGAAACCAAACTGAGGAGCCTTACCATGAAAAAAGTTATCGCAACCCTGATCGCTGGTCTGTTCGCAAGCGCCGCATTTGCCCAAACCCCCGCCGCAACCGCACCGGTCGCTCCGACCAAGGCAGAGGCCAAGCATGACGCCACCGTAGCCAAGGCCGAGGCGAAGGAAGCGAAGACTGTCGCCAAGGCCGACGCCAAGGAAGCGAAGACTGTCGCCAAGGCCGACGCCAAGGAAACCAAGGCCGCAGTGAAGGCCGACACCAGCGCAACCAAGGAAACCGCACTGGCAGGGGCCAAGGAAGAGAAGGCCGAAGCCAAGAAGGACACGGTGACCGCCAAGGCCGAGCCGAAGCACACCAAGGCCAAGGCCAAGCACGCAACGCACAAGGCCAAGGTCAAGGCCGAGGCGGAAGACGGCACCAAGGACGCAACTGCCGCCGCTCCGACGACCGCAGCCAAGTAATCCGGCGCAGTCATCAACAAGCCCGCTTCGAGCGGGCTTTTTTTCGTCATCGTGGTAGCATCTGCGCCCATGCTGATTGACGGGGGGAAGTGGCAGTGAGTTTTGCGTTTCGGCTTATGTCGGAGAAGGGCGTTGAGAAGCCCGTGGTCGTGTTCGAGGACTCGACCAGTCCCGGCTTTGTTCCCATTTGGGAAGAAATTGGCGTCTACGACGCGCTGTACAACAGTGACGGGCGGCAAGCGCGCGAGGTATCGCGGGCAATTGCCTTTGGCGTCGACCGACTGGTCTCGGATGCGTCGCTGGCGGGGCTGCTGCCTTCGACCGTATCGCTCGCCGAAGCGATCCGTTTCCTCGAGAATATCCTGCGCGCTTGCACCATCCACGCGAACGCGACGATAGAAACCCGTTAGCCGCTTACTTGGCCGCCGCGGGCATCTTCACGGTTTCGAAATATTGGGCGGTTTCGTTCGCGACCGCTTCGTTCACCGTCTTGGTCAGCCGCTGCAGGGCCTCCTTCAGAATCGCCAGGCCTTCCTCATCGCTCGCTGCGATGCGGGCTTCGGCCGTCCGTGCCTCCCATTCCGACAGCGCGAACTGCAGCTTGAGCTGGGTTTGCATGTACAACTGCCAGCCCTGTTGCCAATTAAAAAATGACAGCGCGGAGCCGACCAGGGCAACCAGCCACGAGAGCACCGAGGCGACCTGCGCGCGGTCCTGGATGGCGGCGCTCTGGGTGAGGAAGGGCAGGCTGATGCTCAGGAACAGCAAACAAAATCCTCCTGCGCGGAACATCTTGCGGCGCTGCGGCGCCCGCGTTCGATAGTAGGTGAGGTACGAGCGGATACTGCCGTCGATCCGCTCGTCCTTGAACAGGGTCTGCTCGCTCAGGGCGGCAAGGAATGCTTCGACTCTTGGGAGATCCGGCATGTTGAGGCTCCTGGGCAACTGGACTCTGGAATGTCCTGACCCAGCATACCCACGGCGCCAGGACATGTCCTGACGCTGCCTCAACAGCAGCTACGCCGCCACCAGCTTTTCGATATCCCCGATGATCTCTTCCGGCTTGGTCTGCGGCGCGTAGCGCTTGTACACGCTGCCGTCCTTGTTGATCAGGAACTTGGTGAAGTTCCACTTGATTCCTTCGGTCCCGAACACGCCCGGCGCCGCTTCCTTCAGGTGCTTGAACAGCGGATGCGCGTTCTCGCCGTTGACGTCGACCTTGGAAAACAGCGGAAAGGTCACGCCGTAATTGCGCTCGCAAAAGGCGCCGATTTCTTCCTCGGTCCCCGGCTCCTGCTTGCCGAACTGGTTGCACGGAAACCCCAGCACCTCGAAGCCGCGATCCTTGAATTGCTGGTACACCTCTTCGAGTCCCTTGTACTGCGGCGTGAACCCGCATTCGCTGGCCGTGTTCACAATCAGCAGAACCTTGCCGTGATAACGCCCCAGGCCGACCAGTTCGCCATTGATCGCTGCCGCTTCAAAGTCGTAAGCATTCATGTTCAGACGATCCCCAAATGTTCAGTTCCGGCCGAAAAATCACGGTTCTTCGCGTGCTTGCTGTTGAGCTTGATGTTCAGGCGCAGGTCGTTGACCGAATCGGCATTGCGCAGCGCATCTTCGTAGGTGATTTTATCAAGCTCGTACAGGTCGAACAGCGCCTGGTCGAAAGTCTGCATGCCCAGCTCGCGCGACTTCTTCATGATCTCCTTGATCTCGTGGACTTCGCCCTTGAAGATCAGGTCCGAGATCAGTGGGGAATTTAGCATGATCTCGATCGCGACGACGCGCCCCTTGGCCTCCTTGCGCGGGATCAGGCGTTGCGAGATCAGGCCCTTCAGGTTCAGCGATAAATCCATCAGCAGCTGCTGGCGCCGCTCTTCCGGGAAGAAGTTGATGATGCGGTCGAGCGCCTGGTTGGCGCTGTTGGCGTGCAGCGTGGCCAGGCACAGGTGGCCGGTTTCGGCAAAGGCGATCGCATGCTCCATCGTTTCGCGGTCGCGGATTTCGCCGATCTGGATCACGTCCGGCGCCTGGCGCAGCGAATTTTTCAGCGCCGCCTCGAAGCTGTCGGTGTCGACGCCGACTTCGCGCTGCGTGATCACGCAGTTGCGGTGCGGGTGGACGAATTCGACCGGGTCCTCGATGGTGATGATATGCCCGTAGCTGTTCTCGTTGCGGTAGCCGACCATCGCCGCCATCGTCGTCGATTTGCCCGAGCCGGTGGCGCCGACCATGATCACCAGGCCGCGCTTGGACATGATCACGTCCTTGAGCACCGGCGGCAGTTCGAGGTCTTCGAATTGCGGGATGGTGGTGGTGATCACGCGCAGCACCATGCCGACGGAGCCCATCTGCACAAAGGCCGATACGCGAAAGCGTCCCAGGTCGGCCGGGCTGATCGCGAAGTTCGCTTCCTTGGTCAGCTCGAAGCCGGCGGCCTGCTTGTCGCTCATGATCGCGCGGGCGAGGTCGGTGGTGTGCGCGCTGGTGAGCGGCTGGCTCGACACCGGGGTCATCTTGCCGTCGATTTTGATCGCCGGCGGGAAGCCGGCCGTGATGAACAGGTCGGATCCGCCCTTGCTCACCATCAGGCGCAGCAGGTCGAACATGAATTTGGATGCCTGGTCGCGTTCCATGGTGATCTCTTATAAAAGTGGCGGCTTAGCCCGGGAAGTTTTCGGGAATCTTCGCGGCCGCGCGCGCGGCGGCAGGCGAGATCACATTGCGGCGTACCAGGTCGGTCAGGTTCTGGTCCAGCGTCTGCATGCCGACATTGCTGCCGGTCTGGATCGACGAATACATCTGCGCGATCTTCGCTTCGCGGATCAGGTTGCGGATGGCCGGCGTGCCGATCATGATTTCATGCGCAGCCACGCGGCCCGAGCCGTCCTTGGTTTTCAGGAGCGTCTGCGAGATCACGGCTTGCAGCGATTCGGACAGCATCGCGCGCACCATTTCCTTTTCCTCGGCCGGGAACACGTCGACGATCCGGTCGATGGTCTTTGCCGCGGACGAGGTGTGCAGCGTGCCGAACACGAGGTGGCCGGTTTCCGCGGCCGACAGCGCGAGGCGGATCGTCTCCAGGTCGCGCAGCTCGCCGACCAGGATGCAGTCGGGGTCTTCGCGCAGCGCCGAGCGCAGCGCGTTATTGAATGACAGCGTGTGCGGCCCGACTTCGCGCTGGTTGATCAGGCACTTCTTCGAATCGTGCACGAATTCGATCGGGTCCTCGATGGTGAGGATGTGGCCGTACTCGGTTTCATTGAGGTGGTTGACCATCGCCGCCAGCGTGGTCGATTTGCCGGAGCCGGTCGGGCCCGTCACCAGCACCAGGCCGCGTGGCCTGAGCGCCAGTTCGCCGAAGATCTTCGGCGCGTTGAGTTCTTCCAGGCTCAGGATCTTCGATGGAATGGTACGCAGCACCGCCGACGCGCCGCGCTCCTGGTTGAAGGCGTTGACGCGAAAGCGCGCCAGCCCCGGGATCGCAAACGAGAAGTCGCACTCGAGCACTTCTTCGTACTGCTTGCGCTGGCCGTCGTTCATGATGTCATAGATCATGCCGTGCACGTCCTTGTGCTCGAGCGGCGGCAGGTTGATGCGGCGTACGTCGCCATGCACGCGGATCATCGGCGGCAGGCCGGCGGACAGGTGCAGGTCCGAGGCTTTGTTCTTGACCGAGAAGGCGAGTAATTCTGAGATGTCCATTTATAATCCCTGTGCCGTGAGTGGGCGCAGCTCCAGTGCGCTCGCGCGTCGACTCGAATATTGCCCCGTGAAAATTAATTATGTCCACAATCGCCAGGAACTTGCAAGCTGTTGAAGCGACAATCGCCGCCGCCGCCCAGGCTGCCGGCAGGCCGCGCGACACCGTTCGCTTGCTGGCGGTGTCCAAGACCTTCCCCCCGCAGGCAGTGCTGGAAGCGGTCGCTGCCGGGCAGCGCGCGTTCGGCGAAAACTACCTGCAGGAAGCGCTCGACAAGATGCAGGCTGTTGCAAACGCGGTACCCCAGCTGGCGCTCGAGTGGCATTTCATCGGCCCGATCCAGAGCAACAAGACGCGTCCGATCGCGGCCAGCTTCCAGTGGGTGCACACGGTCGAGCGGCTGAAGATCGCGCAGCGGCTGTCCGAACAGCGCCCGGCCGAGCTGGGCCCGCTCAACGTGTGCCTGCAGGTGAATATCAGCGGCGAGGCGAGCAAAAGCGGCGCGTCGCCCGACGAGCTGCCCGGGCTGGCGCGCCAGGTCGCGCTGCTGCCCAACCTGCGCCTGCGCGGGCTGATGGCCATCCCCGAGCTGCAGACCGACGAGGCGAAGCAGCGTGCCGCGTTCGCGCGCCTGCGCACGCTGTTCGAGCGCCTGCGCGGCGACGGGCTCGCGCTCGACACCTTGTCGATGGGGATGTCGGGCGACCTGGCCGCCGCGGTGGCCGAAGGCGCCACCATCGTGCGCATCGGCAGCGCGGTCTTCGGCGCGCGCCATTACGAATAGGGAAACAGCATGAAGATCACATTCATCGGCGGCGGCAACATGGCCAGCGCGCTGCTCGCGGGCCTGGTCGGCAAACTCGCCGCGCCTGCCGACATCCACGTGGTCGACCCGAGCCCGGAGGCGCTCGAGCGCCTGGCGGCCAGTTTCGGCGTCGGGACCGCGCCACGGATCGACCAGCGGGTAGCGGCGGCCGACGTGGTGGTGCTGGCGGTGAAACCGCAGCAGATGCGCGAGGTGGCGGCGCAGCTGCTGCCGCATCTTGCCAGGCAGCCGCTGGTGCTGTCGATTGCGGCCGGCATCCGCGGCGCCGACCTGTCGCGCTGGCTGGGCGGCTACCGCGCCATCGTGCGCTGCATGCCCAACACGCCGGCGCTGATCGGCATGGGCATCACCGGCATGGTGGCGATGGCGGGCGCCAGCGAGCAGCAGCGCTCGGCCGCCGACAGCATCCTGCGCGCGGTCGGCACCACCGTGTGGCTGGACGATGAGGCGCTGATCGATCCGGTGACCGCGGTGTCGGGCAGCGGCCCGGCCTACGTGTTTTACTTCCTCGAAGCGATGCAGCAGGCGGCGACGGAGCTAGGCCTGTCGGCGCAGCAGGGCAGGGAGCTGGCGCTGGCCACCTTCCGCGGCGCGGCGCAGCTTGCGGTGCAGTCGGAGGAGCCGGTCGAGGTGCTGCGCCAGCGCGTGACGTCGAAAGGCGGCACGACCCACGCCGCGATCGCCAGCATGGAGCAGGCGGGCGTAAAACAGGCCATCGTCGCGGCGATGAAAGCCGCCGCCGCGCGCGGGCGCGAGCTCGGCGACGAACTGGGCGCTTGAGGCGGCAATTCCCGGCAGCACGCCCTCGCGGCAGCGCGCGGGCCATTTTGAGCGCACCGGTCGAAACCGTGCCTTTCCAGCCAATCGCCACGGTTTCCCGCTGCTGAGCGACCTGCGTCAATAGTTAGTCTGACAACACGACTACACTTCCCTAATGCGAATTTAACAATTTTTTGTCGCTGGCTGCGCGTCGCGCGGCCGGTCGACACACGCCTGGAGGTCGCATGCCGTCCGCCATTTGCTTCAGCCTTGCCGATTTGCCCAGGCGGTTCGTGCGCCAGCCCCTGGCGGCAGGCGCGCCCGCCGATGCGGTGCGTGGGCGCCCGGGCGCATCGGCCGTGCCGGCCCGGCCTGGCCGGCGCAGCGTGCACGCGCGACCGCTGGTGTTCCCGATGTTCTGATCGCAGCCCTCGTCTTTTCGCCGCCCCTTTCCCTTGGGAGGAAATTATGCTGACCCGAAATTACATGCCGTTCGCGTTGTCGATGCTGCTCGCGCCGATTGCCGCGCAGGCCGGCACCACCCCGAGTTACCTGGTGAACGTCGTCGGTCCCGCCAGCAGCACCGCGTCCGCGCTGAACGACCTCGGCCAGGTCGTGGGCACGTTCCAGGACCCCAACAGCGTATCCCAATATGGCTTTGTTTCATCCGGCGGCAGCTTCATCAACCTGGGACCACTGGGCGGCAGCAGTGCCGCCAATGGCATCAACAACGCCGGCGCGGTGGTCGGCCACGCAAGCGGCAGTCCGAACAATTTCGGCATCGCGTTCGTCGATTCGCCGGGCGGTACCATGCACCTGTTCAATCCGTTTGGTGGCCGCAACAGCCAGGCAACCGGCATCAATAATTCCGGGCAGGTGGTCGGGTGGGGCGACGACTTCACCACCAACCGTTCATTCCTCCTGTCCTCCGGCACCATCACCGACCTTGGTTCGCTGGGCGGAACCTGGAGCGAGGCCAACGCGATCAACAATGGCGGCGCAATTGCGGGCGTGTCGTCGCTCAAAAATAATGAGAACATGCTGCACGGCTACCTGTACGCGAACGGCGGCATGACCGACCTGGGTACGCTGGGCGGCAACTACAGCTGGGCAGCCGGCATCAACGATGCTTTCCAGGTGGTTGGCTACTCGGCCTACGATCCGCTCAGCACGGATTTCCACGCGTTCCTGTACTCGAAGGGGGTGATGACCGACCTCGGCGCACTGGGCGGCGGGCAGAGCGAAGCGTGGGGAATCAACGACTTCGGCCAGGTGGTCGGGCGGGCGTACGGCAGCCTGCCGGGCGACCGCCGCGGCTTCCTGTTCAGGGACGGCGTGATGACCGACCTGAATACGTTGATCGACCCGGCATCGGGCTGGCAGATCCTGGAGGCATGGGACATCAACAACAACGGCCAGATCGCGGCCTTCGGCTACAAGGACGGGATCGGCTACGCCTTGCGCCTCGACCTTGCAGCGCCGGTTCCCGAGCCCGGCAACACGGCAATGCTGCTCGGCGGTCTCGGGGTGTTCGGACTCACGATGCGGCGCAAGGCGGGCCAGGCCAGGAAAGGCTGATCCGGCCGCCGCCCGGCCCACGCGCCAGCTGGCGGCAGGGCGGTCAGCGCGGCAGCAGGGGCAGGAGTTTGCGCACTGTCCTGAACAGGGACAGCGCGCCGGCGGCCGCGGCCACCAGGCGTTTCGGGTGTAGCGCCACGAAGCCGAGGCCGACGCCGGCGATGGCCAGGACCAGCTTCTTGTTCGATGCAAGGCGGCCAAGCCATCCGCCGATACCGGACGGCGAACGCAGCAGCAAGAACTCCTGTGCAAGGCCGGTGCGCTGGAGTGCGCATTGCTCGATCAGTTCGGCGCGGCGCACGGCCAGCGGTTTGCTGTCAGGGTTCACTAGCTTCTCCCGCGCCGGTGACGAAGGCGACATCGTTGCGCAGTTCGGCCAGCGTGGCCGACAGCAGCGGCGGGCGGGCGTCGAAGCTGGCGCGCACTTTCATGACGATCGCGGCGCCGGCCAGCGCGAACAGTGCGGCCATGGCGGCCACCGCGTGTAGCCGGTAGCTGTCCCAGAACAGCAGGATCACGAACAGCGCGGCCAGCAGGAAGGCGCCGGCGGCGAGGAATACCGCCAGCAGCAGCCACGCCACGTAGCCGAGCAGGCGCTGCGCTTCCTGCTGCACCTCGACGGCGGCAAGCTCGAGCCGCGTGTGCACCATGGCGACCAGTGTCGCCGCGATCCTGCCTGCCGCCGCCGCGATCGCCATGGCTTATTTACGTGCGATCAGCATGCCCACCACCACACCGAGCGCTGCGCCCAGGCCAACCGCTTTCCACGGATTTTCCTTCACGTAGTCGTCGGTGGCGCGGGCGGCGACCTTGGCCTTCTCGACCGCAGCCTGTTCCAGGGCGATCAGGTCGTCCTTGGCATTGACCAGGGTGCGCTCGAACTTTTCCTTGGCGGCCTTCAATTCGTCGCCGGTCAGCTGGCCGCCGTGGCGCAGCCACGCTTCGGCATCCTGGATCACGCTTTTCAGGTCGGCCATCAGCTGGTCGCGTGCGCCGGTCTGGGTGGGGATTTTTTCCATCATGGTGGAACCTCGCTTGTTAGTTTGTTTATGGCAATGCCTGCTGCAGGCAGGCGATTCCTTTGCACGGCCCGCCAGGGCGGGCCTGCGGTAACCGGAATGCATTTCGGACAATATTATCCTAATGCATAGTCTAACGCGACACCTGCGAACAGTGCCGCGCCCAACCAGTTGTTGTGGCGGAACGCCGCGAAGCAGCGCATGCGGTCGCGGTCGCGGATCAGGACGTAGTGGTAAAGCGCCATTCCCGCCGCCACCACGACGCCGGCCACGAACCAGCCGCGCAGGCCGAGCAGCCAGCCGCACGCCAGGTCGATTGCCAGCGCCGCGCCATAGCACAGCATGATGGCGGCGACGTCGAAACGGCCGAAGGTGATGGCGGAGGTGCGGATCCCGATTTTCAGGTCGTCGTCGCGGTCGACCATCGCATACTCGGTGTCGTACGCGACGGACCAGAACACGTTGGCGGCCAGCAGCCACCAGGCCACGGCCGGCACCTCGCCCTGCACGGCGGCAAAGGCCATCGGGATGCCGAAGCCAAACGCGATGCCGAGGTAGGCCTGGGGGATCGCGAAGAAGCGCTTGAAGTAGGGGTAGGTGACGGCAACGACCAGCGCGACCACCGACAGTTGCCTGGTCAGCGAATTGAGCGGCAGGATCAGCAGGAACGAGACCAGTGCCAGCACGGCGGCGACCATCACTGCTTCCCAGCCCTTGATGCGCCCGCTGGTGAGCGGACGCTCGGCGGTACGCTTGACGTGCAGGTCGAAATCGCGGTCCGCGTAGTCGTTGATGGCGCAGCCCGCCGAGCGCATCAGGGCCGTGCCGACAATGAAGATGACGAGGTACAGCGGCTCGGGCTTGCCGCCGGAGGCCATCCACAAGGCCCACAGGGTAGGCCACAGCAGCAGCAGGATGCCGATCGGCTTGTCGGCACGGACCAGGCGGAAATACAGCGCCAGTTTGTTCATGGTGTAGCGTCTTGTTCGTAAGCTATTGTGCGGAAGACAGGGATTTTACTGTAGACAAGCGTAGCTTGCTCTCGGGCGCAGGCTGGGCGACCTGGGCGCGGCCGCAGCATGCGCTCGAGAGCGCGCCCTACGGTTTGCCCGTCACGCCGCCGCTTCGAGCGGCAGCATGTCCACGCCCGGCAGGTTGCACGCGGCCACGGCATTGCAGACCGCTTCGATCGCGGCGCGCCGGGTGAAACTCTTGCGCCAGACGATCACCACGCGGCGCGACGGCGCCGGGGCGCTGAACGGCACGAAGGTCAGCAAGCCGTTCGGGTCTTTCATGTCCGGCACCGAGGCGCGCGGCAGCACGGTCAGGCCGATCCCGCTGGCGACCATGTGGCGGATCGTTTCGAGCGAGGAACCCTCGAAGGTGCGCTGCATGCCGTTGCCGGGCGACGAGAAGCGCGCCATTTCCGGGCACACTTCCAGCACCTGGTCGCGGAAGCAGTGGCCGGTGCCGAGCAGCAGCATGGTTTCGTTTTTCAGGTCCTGGGCCGAGATTTCCTTGCGGCTGGCCCACGGGTGGTTGCGCGGCATCGCGACCACGAACGGCTCGTCGTACAGCACCTGCATCGACATGCCGTGCTCGGGCAGCGGCAGGGCCATGATCGCCGCGTCCAGTTCGCCCTGGCGCAGCAGCTCGAGCAGTTTGGTGGTGAAGTTTTCCTGCAGCACCAGCGGCATCTGCGGCACGTTGTCGATCAGGTTCCTGACCAGCGGCGGCAGCAGGTAGGGCCCGATGGTGTAGATCACGCCCAGGCGCAGCGGCCCGGCCAGCGGATCCTTGTTCTGCTTGGCCAGCTCCTTGATCGCCGCGGTCTGCTCCAGCACGCGCTCCGCCTGGGCCACGATCTGGGCGCCGAGCGGCGTGACGGACACCTCCGAGCCGCCGCGCTCGAACAGCACGACGCCGAGTTCATCCTCAAGCTTCTTGATCGCAACGGAAAGGGTAGGCTGGGCCACGAAGCAGGCCTCGGCGGCATGCCCGAAATGTTTCGCTCGCGCAACAGCAACGATATATTTCAGTTCGGTCAGTGTCATAAGCGGTTTGGATCACATTGGAGTTGCGGGCCCACAATGCTTCATCCTGACACAATGTTGATAAATAGTCAGCCTACAAATTTTATTTTACCGGGAATCGAGTCGATATAATTGCCGGGCTGGCGGTTTTTTCTCGCCAAATCTATCGAAAGGCACGCATGTCCTCGACCTTTGGCCCCGCCGAAGCCCAAGCCTATATCCACAAGCTGCTGACCGTCATGCACCACCAGGGCGGGTCGGATCTGTTCATTTCCGCCGACTTCCCGCCCAGCATGAAATACCAGGGCGCGATGAAGCCGCTGTCGCAGCAGCGCCTGACGGCGGAGGTCACGCGCGCGCTCGCGATGTCGCTGATGAACGAGCGCCAGCGCGCCGAGTTCGAAGCCGAGATGGAGTGCAATTTCGCGATCTCGCTCCCGGGCGTGTGCCGCTTCCGCGTCAATGTCTTCGTGCAGCAGCAGAGCGTCGGCATGGTGGTGCGCACCATTGCCTCCGAGATCCCGAACTTCGAAAAACTCGACCTGCCCGAAGTGCTGAAAGAGGTGGTGATGACCAAGCGCGGGCTGGTGCTGGTGGTCGGTGGCACCGGGTCGGGCAAGTCGACCACGCTGGCGGCAATGATCGACTACCGCAACGCCAATTCGGCCGGCCACATCATCACGGTGGAGGATCCGGTCGAGTACGTGCACAAGAACAAGAACTGCCTGGTCACCCACCGCGAGGTCGGGGTCGACACGCTGTCCTGGCACCACGCCCTGAAAAACACGCTGCGCCAGGCGCCGGACGTGATCCTGATCGGCGAGATCCGCGACACCGAAACGATGGAACACGCGATCGCGTTCGCCGAAACCGGACACTTGTGCCTGGGCACGCTGCATGCGAACAACGCCAACCAGGCGATCGACCGGATCATCAACTTCTTCCCCGAGGAGCGGCGCAACCAGTTGCTGATGGACCTGTCGTCGAACCTGCGCGCGATCGTCTCGCAGCGCCTGGTCCGCACCGAGGACGGCAAGGGCCGCAAGGCCGCCATCGAGATCCTGCTGAACACCCCGACCATCGGCGAGATGATCCTGAAAGGCAACTTCCAGAACATCAAGGAGATCATGCACAAGTCGCGCGAACTGGGCATGTGCACCTTCGACCAGGCGCTGTTCGAGCTGTACAACAAGGGCTTGATCAGCTACGACGAAGCGATCCGCAACGCCGACTCGGCCAACGGGCTGCGCCTGCAGGTCAAGCTGTCGGGCGAGCGCAAACGGCCTGGCGACGCCGGCGCCACGCACAGCAGCGAACTGTCGATGCTGATCGAAGAAGAACCCGAGGACGACAACGCCTCCCCAACCTGACCAACAACCGTCCCAGATGCCTGAATTCGAAAAGAAGATCTGCTCGCGCAACGAGCTGCAACAACGTGTCGCCGCGCTGCCCAAGCCGGTGGTGCTGACCAACGGCGTGTTCGACATCCTGCACCGCGGCCACGTGACCTACTTGGCGCAAGCGCGCGCGCTGGGCGCCGCGCTGGTGGTGGCGGTCAACACCGACGCCTCGGTCAAGCGGCTGGGGAAGGGCGACGACCGGCCACTCAACACGGCGGCCGACCGGATGGCGGTGCTGGCGGCGCTGGAGTCGGTCAGCCTGGTGGTGGAATTCGACGAGGACACCGCGCTTGAAACCGTGCTGGAAGCCCGGCCGGAAATCTACGCCAAGGGCGGCGATTACGACATGGCGGCGATCCCGGAAGGAAAAGCCGTGCTTGCCTACGGCGGCGAGGCGGTCGCCATCGATTTCGAGCACGACCGCTCGACCACCAAGCTGCTCAAGAAAGTGCGGGCGGGCTAAGAGGGGACGAAAAATCTGCTCTGACCCCGGTTTTCGGGAAACTGTTGCCCCAAAACGGGGGGCAGAGCACATTTTTCGGGCAACGAATGGTCCGGCAAATCTCGAGCACGACCGTGGCGGATGTCAGGGCCTTGCCCCGCGAGCATTGCACTTCGCCGCGCGCCAACGATACTGAAGCTCGCATCGTCCAAAACGAGGAGGGGATCATGAACGAGCAAACGAACATCGATCTGGTGAGGCAATGCTACGATGACTTCCTGAGGGGAGACATACCGCAGGTGCTGTCCCATTTCGCGCAGGATATCGACTGGGAGTTGACGGCAGTTGAGTCGATTCCATTCACCGGCAAGCGGCGCGGCCTCGACCAGGTGGCCGGGTTTTTCCGCGAGATGAACGAGTTGCAGGAATTTCGCGACTTCCGGCCGCTTGAATTCATCGCGCAAGGCGACCGCGTGGTCGTGCTCGGGCATTACCGGGTGGCGGTCAAGGCGACCGGGGCCGAGTTCGACAGCGACTGGACCCATGTGTTCACGATCGATGGGGGCAAGTTCGTGAAGTTCAGGGAGTTCAGCGACACCCACAAGGCCGCGCTGGCCTACCAGCCACCGGCGGGCGCAATCGGCAGTGCGGCGCGCGCAGGCGGCGACCGCCCCGCCGCGCACTGACCAATCAACCCAGGTTATTTTTGCGGAACGGCTACGCCCCGCCGGCGTAGCCGTTCTGGCGCCACGCTTCGTACACCACCACCGCAACCGTGTTCGACAAGTTGAGGCTGCGATTGTCCGGCCGCATCGGCAGGCGGATGCGCTGGCTCGTGGGAAACGACTCGCGCAGCGCCGGGTCGAGCCCGCGCGATTCGGCGCCGAATACGAATACATCGCCCGGCTGGAAATGCGCGTTCGCGAACGGCATCGATCCGTGGGTGGTCAGCGCAAACATGCGCGCCGGGTCCGGCCTGGCGTCGACGAGGAAAGCGTCCCAGTCCTTGTGCACCTTCATCGTCGCATAGTCGTGGTAATCGAGGCCTGCGCGGCGCATTTTGGCGTCGTCCAGCGGGAAGCCGAGCGGCTCGACCAGGTGCAGCTGCACCCCGGTGTTGGCGCACAGGCGGATGATGTTGCCCGTATTGGGCGGAATCTCGGGTTCGACCAGTACAACGTGGAACAAAATCTCTTCTCCTGATTAATGAGGCGGGGTGCGGGCGAACACCAGGCCCGACACCCGCGCCGCGCCGGCCTGCTTGAGTGTGGCCGCCAGCTCGTCCAGCGTGTGCCCGCTCGTCATCACATCGTCGACGATGCCGACATGGCGCCCCTGCACCCGGTCGAACGCGTCCGGCGCCACCTCGAAGGCGCCGCGGATGTTGTCGCGCCGCTCGCTCGGGGACACGCCCGACTGGGCGCGCGTGTCGAGCGCGCGCAGCGCGAGCCGCGGATGCAGTGCGACGCCGAGCGAGCCGGCCAGCGGCCGCGCAATCTCGAGCGCCTGGTTGAAGCCGCGCTCGACCAGCCGGCGCGGCCCCAGCGGTACCGGGCACAGCAGGTCCGGCAAGCGAAAGCCCGGCTGCGCCAGCAAAGCGTCGCGCAGCATCCGCGCAAACCACGGCGCCAGCGCGAGGCGGCCACCGAACTTCAACTGCAGCACCAGCTGGTCGAGCGGACTGGCGTAGTCGGCCGCAACCACGGTCGCATCGAACGCCGGCCGTTCGGCCAGGCAGCCGCCGCATAACGGCGACCGCGCCATATGTTTCTCAAAAAATGTGCTCTGACCCCGGTTTTCGGGAAACTGTTGCTTTAAAACCGGGGTCAGAGCACATTTTTCAGGCAACGAATGCTCCAGCGGGTTGGCGCAGCAACTGCAGCGCGGCCGGCGCGGGGCAACGTAGTGCGCGTGGCAGGGGCCGCAGACGACGTCGGCGCCGGCCATGCCGCACAGCGCGCAGGTGGAGGGCAGCAATGCTCCCGCCAGCGCTTGCGGCCAGCGATGCGGCCACCAGCTCGGGCGCTCGGGCATCGGCTCGTCTTCCTGCAACCATGTACACTGCCGCATTATCGCATCCTGAACGTTGTTGAAATATGGTTTCCCCGCAATCGCCGTCAAAAATGAGCGCACCGATCGACCTCGAGCGCGTGCGCCGCCTGTTCGCCGCGCCCGGACGCGTCGCCCCGTCCGATTTCCTGCGCCGCGAAGTGGCCGCCCGCATGCACGAGCGCCTGAGCCTGGTGAAGATCGCGCCGCACCGGGTGCTCGACGCCGGCTGCGGCGCCGGCGCCGACCTGGCGCTGCTGCAAACGACGTATCCGGCGGCCCGGATCATCGGCGTCGATGCCGTCGCCGCAATGGTCGAGGCCGCAAAGGCGCCGGCGCCTGCGCTGCGCTCGCTCAACCAGATGCTTGGCCGCTGGTTGCCGGCCAAGGCCGGGATCGACCTGCTGTGCGCCGATTTCGGCAACCTGCCATTCGGGCCCAACGCGCTTGACCTGGTGTGGTCCAACCTCGCGCTGCACTGGCATCCCCAGCCCGACCGCGTGTTCGCCGAATGGCGCCGGGTGTTGCGGGTCGACGGCTTGCTGATGTTCTCGAACTTTGGCCCGGATACGTTCACCGAGCTGCGCGCGGCGTTTGCGGCGATGGACGAGTCGCCGCACGCCTTGCCGTTCGTCGACATGCACGACTTCGGCGACCAGCTGGTGGAGGCGGGCTTCACGACGCCGGTCATGGATATGGAACGCCTGACCGTCACCTACGACACGGCCGAGGCCTTGCTGGCCGACGTGCGCGCTTTCGGCGGCAATCCGCTGGCCACCCGCCGCCGCGGCCTGGTCGGGCGCGCGGCCTGGCAGCGCATGCTGGCCGCGCTCGAGGCGCAGCGCCGGCCCGACGGCAAGCTCGGCCTGACTTTCGAAGTCATTTACGGCCACGCGTTCCGTCCGGCGCCGCGCGTCACCGCAGCCGGCGAGGCAATCGTCCGCTTCCAGCCGCGCAAACCCGCATGATAAACGTGGCTCGCGGGCTTGGCGTGCTACCCTTGCCGCTTCGCTGGTTTTGGAACGAATTGCCCTAGGGCAGGATTTTTCTTGAATAAAAATTGGCTGTTTGAGTATAATCGACGACGCTTTTTTCCTTTTCGCGGAAAACGCTGAGAATCTGGCAAAAAAGCGACGGAAGTCGAACTGAAGACAGCAGCAAGCAGCAAGTCAGCGTTCATTGGTGTGCTTTGGTCACTTATGGTCGATGTCGAGGCTCCTGCCGCTCCACCGCATGCGCGGCGGGACGGATAGGAGCCTTTTTGCGATAGTTTCGGAGCGGCGGCGGTTCGTTCATGGAAACGCCGACCGTTTAAGAATATCTTTATTTTTGGGTGGTTGGGGAAAACATGACATATGCAAAGCGACTTCAAGCGATGATGCTCGGTTTAGCCGTATCGACCAGCATCCCAGCACTGGCGGCGGTACCGATGCCGGAAATTACCGGCCGGCCGGTGGAACTCCAGTTCGGCATGCAACCGCCCGTGACCGGTCTTGGCGCCGAGATCTACAGCCTGCACAACTGGATGATGCTGGTCTGCCTGGTCATCTTCATCGGCGTGTTCGGCGTCATGTTCTACTCGGTGTTCAAGCACCGCAAATCGCTCGGCCACAAACCGGCCGCGTTCCACGAGTCGACCGCGGTTGAAATCGCCTGGACCGTGGTGCCGTTCCTGATCGTGATCTTCATGGCGCTGCCGGCGACCCGCACGGTGATCGCGATGAAGGACACCTCCAATCCTGACCTGACCATCAAGGTCACCGGCATGCAGTGGAAGTGGGGCTACGACTACCTGAAGGGCGAAGGCGAGGGCATCTCGTTCCTGTCGAACCTGGCCACCCCGCGCTCGCAAGTCGGCTCGCCGGGCGTCGCCCCGACCCAGCCGCGCGGCGAAAACTACCTGCTCGAAGTCGACAACGAGATGGTGGTGCCGGTCAACAAGAAGGTGCGCCTGGTGCTGACCGCCAACGACGTGATCCACTCGTGGACCATTCCGGCCTTCGCCGTCAAGCAGGACGCGATCCCCGGCTTCGTGCGCGACGCCTGGTTCCGCGCCGAGCAGCCTGGTGTGTACCGCGGCAACTGCGTCGAGCTGTGCGGCAAGGAACACGCGTTCATGCCGATCGTCGTGCGCGTGCTGTCGACCGCCGATTACACGGCCTGGGTCAACACCCAGAAGCAGAAAATGGCGGCCGCGGCCGACGACCCGAACAAGACCTGGACCATCGACGAGCTGAAGACCCGCGGCGAGAAAGTGTACGCGGCGAACTGCGTGGCTTGCCACCAGGCCAACGGCAAGGGCGTGCCGAGCGCGTTCGCGGCCCTCGACGGCTCGCCGGTCGTGAACGGCCCGAAAGCCGAGCAGATCAACGTGGTGCTGAACGGCAAGCAAAGCGGCAAGTTCCCGTCGCCGATGCCGGCCTGGAAGCAGCTGTCGGATACCGACATAGCGGCGGTGATTACCTATACCCGCAACAACTGGTCCAACAAGGCCGCTGAAAACATCGTTCAACCGGCCGAGGTTCTGGCTGCACGTAGTAAGTAATCATTGCGGGACAGGGCCGGCCAGGCCGGCGCTGTCACCAACTAATCAGGACTAATTATGACTACAAGCACTGTCGATCACGCCCACGGCCACGATCACGCCCACGACCATCCGCACGGCCTGAAGCGCTGGCTGTTCGCCACCAATCACAAGGACATCGGTACCCTGTACCTGTGGTTCTCGTTCCTCATGCTGCTCTCGGGCGGCGTGCTGGCGCTGCTGATCCGTAGCGAACTGTTCGAGCCGGGCCTGCAGTTCTTCCAGCCGGAATTCTTCAACCAGCTGACCACGATGCACGGCCTGGTGATGGTGTTCGGCGCAATCATGCCGGCCTTCGTCGGCTTCGCCAACTGGATGATCCCGCTGCAGGTTGGCGCCTCCGACATGGCGTTCGCGCGCATGAACAACTTCTCGTTCTGGCTGCTGCCGCCGGCCGCGCTGCTGCTGGCCGGCTCGTTCTTCGTGCCGGGCGGCGCCACTGCCGCCGGCTGGACCCTGTACGCGCCGCTGTCGACCCAGATGGGCCCGGGCATGGACATGGCCATTTTCGCGATGCACCTGATGGGCGCGTCGTCGATCATGGGCTCGATCAACATCATCGTCACCATCCTCAACATGCGCGCCCCGGGCATGACCCTGATGAAGATGCCGATGTTCTGCTGGACCTGGCTGATCACCGCCTACCTGCTGATCGCCGTGATGCCAGTGCTGGCCGGCGCGATCACGATGACGCTGACCGACCGCCACTTCGGCACCTCGTTCTTCAACGCCGCCGGCGGCGGCGACCCGGTGATGTACCAGCACATCTTCTGGTTCTTCGGCCACCCGGAGGTGTACATCATGATCCTGCCGGCATTCGGCATCGTCTCGCAGATCCTGCCGGCCTTCGCGCGCAAGCCGCTGTTCGGCTACGCGTCGATGGTGTACGCCACCGCGTCGATCGCGATCCTGTCGTTCATCGTCTGGGCGCACCACATGTTCACCACCGGCATGCCGGTGACCAGCCAGCTGTTCTTCATGTACGCCACCATGCTGATCGCGGTGCCGACCGGCGTCAAAGTGTTCAACTGGGTCGCGACGATGTGGAAGGGCTCGATGACCTTCGAGACCCCGATGCTGTTCGCGGTCGGCTTCATCTTCGTGTTCACGATGGGTGGCTTCACCGGCCTGATCCTGGCCGTGACCCCGATCGACATCCAGCTGCAGGATACCTACTACGTGGTCGCGCACTTCCACTACGTGCTGGTCGCCGGCTCGCTGTTCGCGCTGTTCGCCGGCTTCTACTACTGGAGCCCGAAGTGGACCGGCCACATGTATCCTGA
>JBJMVW010000158.1:0-8930 GCA_045810465.1 Massilia sp.
CGAGTGCGGCGCCGACCGCGAGCTCGCGCCGGTCCAGCGCGTGTTCGCCTACCTGCCGTTCGAGCACGCCGAGGACGCGCGCATGCAGGAGCGGGCGGTGGAGCTGTTCACGCAGCTTGCGCACAGCCACCCGGGCTTCGCGCGGGAACTCGATTACGCACATCGCCACCGCGGCGTGATCGCGCGCTTCGGCCGCTTCCCGCACCGTAACCAGCTCCTCGGGCGCGCCTCGACGCCGGAAGAACTGGCGTTCCTGCGCCAGCCCGGCTCGGGCTTCTGACGTGGCGCCCACGCTCAACATCGTCGGCGCCGGGCATGTCGGGCGCGTGCTGGGACGACTGTTCGCCGCCAGCGGTGCGTTCGCCGTACAGGACGTGCTGACGCGCTCGCGGGCGAGCGCGGTGGCGGCGGTCGGCTTCATCGGCGCCGGCCGGTCGCTTGATCGCGTCGAGGACATGCGGCCCGCCGATGTGTGGATGCTGGCCGTCGGCGACGACCAGATCGCCGCAAGCTGCGCGACGCTGGCCCAGGCGATGACAGGCGCCGTTGTGTTCCACTGCAGCGGGGCCAAGGCCTCCGGCGAGCTGCGCTCGGCCGCCGAAGCCGGCGCCCACACCGCCAGCGTGCATCCGGTGCGCAGTTTCGCCGACCCTGGCTCGGTGGCGGCGGCGTTTGCGGGCACCTTCTGCGGCATCGAGGGCGAGCCGGCCGCGCTGGCGGTGCTCGGGCCGGCCTTCGAGGCGATCGGCGCGCGGCTGGTGCCGATCGACGCCGCCGCCAAAACCGTCTACCACGCCGCCTCGGTGTTTGCGTCGAACTACCTGGTCACGCTGCTCGATGCCGCACTGCGCGCCTACCAGGCCGCCGGCATCCCCGAAGCGGTCGCGCGCGAACTGGCGCAGCCGCTCGCGGCCGAAACGCTGGCCAACGTGTTCCGGCTCGGCCCCGAGGCCGCGCTGTCCGGCCCGATCGCGCGCGGCGACCACGCGACGGTGTCGCGCCAGCAGGCCGCGGTGGCAGGCTGGGATGCGCCGACCGGCCAGCTGTACGCAGCGCTCGCCGATGCGACCGCGGACCTGGCCCGGCGCAAGCGGGGTGAACGATAGCGCCTGCGGCAAATGCACCTATCCCAACCACGTCATTCATCCCAACCACGTCATTCCCGCGCAGGCGGGAATCCCAGTTCCCGCTGCGCGGGCATGACGGTTCAAGGTGTGCGAAAAACCGTTTTTTCAAACTGATCCAAAGGAGTTCCATGTACCTGACCGCCTGGGCCACGCTGGCCGCACTTGGGGTGTATTTCTGGACTGGCGTGAACGCCGCCATTGCGCGCGTCAGGTACAAGGTGCCGGCGCCGTCGATGGACGGGCCGCTGCCGTTCCAGAGCGCGATGCGGGTGCAGGCGAACACGCTCGAGCAGTTGCCGCTGGCGATCGTGCCGCTCTGGCTGTGCGGCTACTTCCTGGGCGACCCCTGGGCTGCCGCGGGCGGCTTGCTGTGGTGCCTGGGCCGCCTGCTGTACGCGTTTGGCTATTACCGCGATCCAGCCAGGCGCGAAGCCGGCTTTGTCATCGGGATGATCGCCAGCGGGCTGCTGGTATTGGGCGCGGTCCTTGGCTTGCTGTTGCACTAAAGCAAAAATACTTGGTTAAAGCATCGACAAAGTTTTCAATAAGCAATAAGCTACGTCCTTACATAATGAACAATCGATCGGTCCCGGCGCGCGGTACCGATGCCGCACTGAGGAAACGAGCGATGTTATTTTTGAAAAGCACCAGCGTGACGAAGGCACCGGGCATCTACGAAGTGGATATCGCGGCCAAGCCTCCGGGCAAGACCTTTGGCATCTTCATGGCGACCGACCCCGACAATCCGCCGGGCGCGGTGCTGGCCGCGCTGGCCGAACTGGGTTTCCAGAACACCTACCAGCAAGCCTACACGCACAAGGACAAGGGCAAGGTGCTCGACCTGCACTTCCAGAAGAACGGCACCGACCTGTTCAACGGCTGGAAGACCGAGGAATGCAGCGCCAACCTGGCCGCCATCGACGCCCTGTTCGGCAATCACGGGATCAAGGTCACGCCGCGCGTGATGACGCTGGCCGAAGCCTACGCCTGAGCGTCCGGACTTGTTCCACGGCGGCCGCCCTTGCGCGCGCCGCCTTCTCCCCCGACTTCAATGTGGTACAGCGACCACGGGCAGCTGCCGAAACGCTGCGCGAGTGGCCTGGCCGCCATTTCCGGCACCCGGTCGGCGTCGTACACCGCCCATAGCGGTCCCAGGCCGCCGAGCGGCATCGGGCGCCCGTCGAGGTGCGTCGCCACGATGTAGCGCTGGGCGCGCGCCTGCCCGGCCGTCATCTCGACTGCGTAGCCGTCGACCGCGCGCAGCACCAGCCGGTCCGCGCCGGCGGGCAGCGCGCCGGCTGCCGCCAGCACATCGAGCAACAACGGTCCGCGCAGCGTGTGCACTTTGGCGTCGTACTCCAGCGTCGGCCGGATCGTGAGCGCGGGCAAGGCCACCAGTGCGTCGAAGTCCAGCGCGTACCCCTTGCTGAAACTGATCTGCTGTTTATGCATCATCTGGTCGAGCGCCGGATCGAGCGGGCCGCGGTTGCTGCGCCGGATGGCGCCGGTGACCGTGAGCAGCGCAGGGCCATGGCTGGCGGCGTCGGCGGCCCCGGCGGGCAGGGCAGCGGCGAGCGCGGCGCCGCCGAGGAATTCACGTTTGTTCATGCGACAATTCCTCCTCGATGGTGTCCCGCCATCATAGCGCTGAATATTGTCAAATGGACTTGTTTTCTTCCACTGCAGGGCTGGTACCGATCGCGATCGAGGACGGCGAGCTGGCGCTGCTGTCCCGGCTCGCGCTGCCACTGCCCAACGCCGAGGTGCACAGGCGCCTGGTCGAGGAAACCGCGTGGCGCGCCGAAACCGTCATCGTGTACGGCAAGCGCTACCTGCAGCCGCGCCTGACCGCATGGCATGGCGAGGCCCGCTACACCTATTCGGGCCTGACGCTCGAACCGCTACCGTTCACGCCGCTGCTGCAGCAGATTCGCGCCGCGGTCGAGGCCGCGACCGGGCGGCGCTTCAACAGCGTGCTGCTGAACTACTACCGGAACGAGCGCGACAGCATGGGCATGCACAGCGACGACGAGCCGGAACTGGGCCCCGAGCCGGCCATCGCGTCGCTCAGCCTTGGCGCCAGCCGCACCTTCGTGCTGCGGCACAAGCGCAGCAAACAGACCATGAAAGTCGAGCTGGCCGATGGCAGCCTGCTGTTCATGAGCGGCAAGCTGCAGCAAAACTGGCTCCATGGAATCAATAAGTCGACACGCCCGCAGGGACCGCGGTTGAACCTGACTTTTCGCTGCATTGTCTAAAATCGATGCCCGGAACTTTAGCTGGGCAGGCGCAAAAGTCAAAAACCTCAACAGGAGTCCCCTATGAGAAATCTAGTTTTTGCACTGGTCGCCGGGGCGGCGGCAGCAACCGCAGCCCAGGCCCAGAATGTGCAGAATGCCCAGTTCCCGCGTGCTTATATTGGTGCGGGCGTCGCCCTGGCCGATCACGATTACAAGAGTCTCGGCAATAGAATCACCGATCAGGATGACTACACAGCGTCGGCCAAGGTCTTCGGCGGCTACGAAATCGACCCCCTCTGGGGCGTCGAGGCCGGTTATACCGATTTCAGCGAAGCCGACTTCAGTTTTACACGGAACGGCGTACCCGGCCGGGGCACCAGCGAGGGCTATGGCGTGTATATTGCCGGCAAGGGCAGGTACCCGCTGGCCGCCATGATCAACCAGCCGGTGGAAGCATTCGGCAAACTGGGGGTCGCCTACAGCCATCGTGAGCTCGACAGCAATATCGGGGTGAATTTGAGGAACCACGATACCGGGCTGTATGCCGGCGTCGGGCTGCAGTGGAATTTCCACCCGCAATGGGCGGCGACGGCCGAGTACGAGCGCTATGGCAGGAGCAAGACTCTCGGAGGGGCAGCAGACGTATTTTCGATCTCGGCGCGCTACAACTTCTGACCATCGGCGAGCTGATCGCTGTAAAAAAGGACCTGCGGGTCCTTTTTTTTGTTCCGCGCCCAGCATCAACCGGTATGTCACGCTGCTGGCAGGAAAAAAAGCGTTGCGTAAATCCCATAGCGGCAGACAAAGTGCTTTCGCAGAACATGAACACAAGTCGGCGCGATCTTCGCCTATTTCTAGCCTATCTTCGCGAAAAAAGCCGCAAAAATATATGACTGTTGAGTCATTTAAGTTACATTTGATTACAGTTCTTACGAGTCATGCACGGTTTTGGCGGAAACCCGGTGCTATCTTGGCCACATCGCGATTCGTTCCGAATGGCGACACAGTTGAAAAACATGAAAAAGGAACACGTATGAAAAAGCTCATTTTCGCACTGATCGCCGGCGCCGCCGCCATGACCGCAGCCCAAGCCCAGACCAACGCTACCGCCCCGCGCGCCTACGTCGGTATCGGCGTTGCCACCGCCGACCACGACTACAAGCTCAACGGTGCTGGCGTGTCCAACGTCGACAGCGACGGCTACAAAGCGTCGGCCAAAGTGTTCGGCGGCTACGAAATCGACCAGCGCTACGGCGTTGAGGCTGGCTACACCGATTTCCGCAGCTCGGACTTCAGCTACTCGCAGAACGGCGTTACCCGCCATGGCAGCTCGGACGGCTACGGCGTGTATGTCGCCGGTAAGGCCAACCTGCCGATCAACGACCAGTTCTCGGCATACGGCAAGCTCGGCGTCGCCTACAGCGACCGCAAACTCGACACCAGCAACGGGCTGCGCTTCAGCGACCACGACACCGGTGTCTACGCTGGCGTCGGCGTCGAGTACAAGCTCAACCAGCAAGTTGCACTGACCGCCGAATACGAGCGTTATGGCAAGGACAAGGCGTTCGGCGCCAAGGCCGACGTCTGGACCGTGGGCGCGAAGTACAGCTTCTAAGCCGGCTCGCACTCCTGAAAAGCAAAAGGGCCTGCGGGCCCTTTTTTGTTGCGCGGCCCTGTCCTGAAAAGCCGCGCCGGCGACGCGCCCTAGAGCCGATGCAGGCCGGTAAGGCCGGCGCCGCTCGCCCACGGCGCGGGCGGCAACTCCGGCCCGGGTGCGCCGAAGCCGGCCGCCAGGAAGCGATGCAGCGACGACCAGGGCCACTCCGACGGGTGCTCGCAAAAGCCGTGGCGCAGCGGATTGGTGTGCACGTAATCGACCAGCGCCGCGTACTCGGCATCGTCGGCCACGCGATAGTCGCGGTAGTGGCGTTCCCAGATCGCACCGTCATTGGCGCCCGGCACCCCTGCCTTGTTCATGGCCTTGGAAAATGCAATTTTCACTGCACGCCAGCGGCTCGAACAGTCGTGGTCGCCCGGCGGCAAAGTCCAGATCGAATGGGCATGGTTCGGTAATACCACCCAGGCGTCGACATGGAAGGGTTTGCGGATACGCGCTTGGCGAATCGCTTCGCCGAAGGCTGAGATATGGTCCGTCAGCAAGGTGCTGCCACGGTCCAGCAGGCGCACCGTGAAGAAGAACGTCCCGCCAGGAACGCGGTTGTCGCGGTAGTCTGTCATGGGCTCAGTGTGCCGATTACGGCAGAGTGTCGTGCCGATTGGCGCAAATGCGAGGCGTCAAAAAGCAGCCTCAACAGCCCCAAATTCTACACACGCTTCGCGTCGGACCACATTCCATTTCCGCGCGAAAAGCTTGTTAAAACCTATACAGGACGGCGGCGGTGCGTTGCGGGCGAGCCCAGTCCGCGCCGCCGCAAATGGCGCCGCAAGGATTCAGTCGAACCGAATCCGGCCAGTTCGGCGACGAGATCGATACCCAGCGTGGGACGCGAATCGAGCAAGCCTGTTGCAATCGAGATCCGCTCGCGCACCAGCCACTCCAGCGGCGCGAGGCCAGTCGCCTGCATGAATTTGCGCTGGAACGTGCGGCGGCTCATTTGCGCCAGCGCCGCCATCGATTCCACCGTGTGGTTCGAGCGCGGATGTTCGCGCACATGGTCGAGCAGCGCGGCTATCCGGTTCGCGCCGCGCTCCGGCATGGGGCGCGCCAGCAGCTGGGCCTGCTCGCCGTCGCGGTGCGCCGGAATCACCAGGCGTTGCGCGACCAGGTTGGCTACCTCGGCGCCGTAGTCGCTGCGCACCAGATGCAGCAGCATGTCGAGGCCGGCCGCGGAGCCGGCCGAGGTGATGACGCGGCCGTCCTCGACGTACAGCACCGAGGGCTCGACAATGACCGACGGGAAGCGCGCGGCCAGTTGGTGGGCATGCAGCCAGTGGGTGGTGGCCTTGCGCCCGTCGAGCAAACCGGCATGGGCCAGCACGAAGGCGCCCGAACAGATCGAGCAGATGCGGGCGCCGCGCGCATGTGCATCCCGGAGCGCCTGCACCAGCCGCGCCGGGGGCTCTTCGGCAATATCGCGCCAGCCCGGGATCACGATGGTGTCGGCGTACGACAGGGCGTCCAGCGCGGCCGGCGCGTGCACGGTGAGGCCGCCGGCGGCGCGCAGCGGGCCGTCCTCCACCGCGCACACCACTGGTGCGTACCATTGCACGCCCAGTTCAGGGCGATCGAGCGCGAACAACTCGACCGCGCAGCCAAATTCGAAAGTGCACAGGCGGTCATAGGCAAGGATGGCAACGTGATGGGGCATGGCGCGATGTTACCAGCTTATGTCGCGTGCGCTACTCAACGGGCAGGCCGCATGCTGCCAGACTTGCAAGCTCTACCATCCAACAAGGAGCAAGCATGGTTTCAGCAGTGTCGTCCGTACCGGCCGCGCCCAGCAACAAGGCCGCTGGGCATTTCGCCTCCGCATTCCAATACGAGACCGATTGCTGGGACGTCCATGACGCAATGTCCCGTGGCGCCCAGGATTTCGTGCTGTTCGACGTACGCAGCCCCGCGCTGTACGGCAAAGGGCACGTTCCGGGCGCCATCAGCATGCCACATGGGAAGATGATTGCGGCCAAGCTGGAGCAGTATCCGGCAGCTACCCTGTTCGTGGTTTACTGCGCGGGGCCGCATTGCAACGGCGCGCATCGCGCCGCGCTGCGGCTCGCGCAACTGGGGCGGCCGGTCAAGCTGATGATCGGCGGGATCACCGGGTGGCTCGACGAAGGCTTGACGCTCGCGCGCGGCGAAGCCGGCTGACCGCACGCCGGTTCTGCTACCTTCCACGGACAACAACAAGGAAAGCCTCATGCTGGAAATCAGACCTACCTGTGAACACTGCAACAAGCCGCTGCCGCCGCACGCCGTGGACGCCCGCATCTGCAGTTTCGAATGCACCTTCTGCGCCGACTGCGTCGACAAGGTGTTGGGCAACGTCTGCCCCAACTGCGGCGGCGGATTTACGCCCAGGCCGGTCAGGCCTTCCACCAACTGGAAAGACAACAACTTCCTGGGCAATCATCCGGCGCGAACAGCGATCAAGCACCGGCCGGTGGATCCAGCCGTCCACGCTGTTTTTTCCCGCCCGATCAAGGACATTCCGCCTGAAGCAAGGTAAGCGCGCGGATAAAAAAAAAGCGCTCCCGAAGGAGCGCCCTTGCCATGCAAGCGCCGGCCCGATCAGGCCGTCAGCGGCTTGTAGCGGATCCGTTTCGGCTTGGCCGCTTCCTCGCCCAGGCGCAGCTTCTTGTCGGCTTCGTACTCCTGATAGTTACCGTTGAAGAAGGTCACTTGCGAGTTGCCCTCGAACGCCAGGATATGGGTCGCGATGCGGTCGAGGAACCAGCGATCGTGCGAAATCACCATCACGCTGCCGGCGAACTCGAGCAGTGCGTCTTCCAGCGCGCGCAGGGTTTCCACGTCGAGGTCGTTCGACGGTTCGTCCAGCAGCAGCACGTTGCCGCCCAACAGCAGCGTCTTCGCCAGGTGCAGGCGGCCGCGTTCGCCGCCGGACAGGTTGCCCACCAGCTTTTGCTGGTCCGCACCCTTGAAGTTGAAGCGGCCCAGGTAGGCGCGCGACGGCATGTCGAAGCGGCCGACAGTCAAGGTATCGGCGCCGCCGCTGACGTCGTCGAACACGGTCTTGCCGTCCGCCAGGCTGTCGCGTGACTGGTCGACCAGCGACACCTTGGCGGTCTTGCCGATCACCACTTCGCCGCTGTCCGGCTGTTCCTTACCGGAGATCATCCTGAACAAGGTCGACTTGCCGGCGCCGTTCGGGCCGATGATGCCGACGATCGCGCCCGCCGGCACCGTGAACGACAGGTTGTCGATCAGCAGGCGGTCGCCGAACGCTTTCGACACGTTCTTGAACTCGATCACGTCGTTGCCGAGGCGCTCGGCGACCGGGATGAAGATCTCCTGGGTCTCGTTGCGCTTCTGGTATTCGTATTCGGACAGTTCGTTGAAGCGGGCCAGGCGCGCCTTCGACTTGGCCTGGCGCGCCTTCGGATTCTGGCGCGCCCACTCGAGTTCCTTGGCCAGCGCCTTCTGGCGCGCCGACTCGGTCGATTCTTCCTGCTTCAGGCGCGCTTCCTTCTGCTCCAGCCACGAGCTGTAGTTGCCCTTCCACGGGATGCCGTGGCCACGGTCCAGCTCGAGGATCCACTCGGCCGCGTTGTCGAGGAAGTAGCGGTCGTGGGTGATGCCGACCACGGTGCCGGGAAAGCGCTGCAGGAACTGCTCGAGCCACTCCACGCTTTCGGCATCGAGGTGGTTGGTCGGCTCATCCAGCAGCAGCAGATCCGGTTTCGACAGCAGCAGCCTGCACAGCGCCACCCGGCGCTTCTCGCCGCCGGAGAGCACATCGACCTTCGCGTCCCAGGGCGGAAGGCGCAAGGCATCCGCGGCGACTTCTAGCTGCGTCTCGAGGGTGCTCGAATCGGCGGACGCGAGCAGCTTCTCAAGCTTTTCCTGCTCCGCGGCGAGCTTGTC
>JBJMVW010000159.1:0-2311 GCA_045810465.1 Massilia sp.
CGAGTTCATGAACCGGCTGCAGAAGGAGCACAACATCGGCACCGGCTACCACTACGCGCCGATCCACCTGTTTACCATGTACCGCGAGCGCGGCTTTAAAGAAGGCATGTTCCCGGCCGCCGAGAAGATCGGCCGCCTGACGGTGACCCTGCCGATGTTCTACGCGATGACCAGGCTTGACGTCGAGCGCGCGGTCAAGGCAGTCAAGGCGGTGCTGGCAAAATGACGGTCCTTGCAATGAAACCCGAGCTGTCGATCGTCATTCCTATCTACAACGAGGAAGCGGGCCTCGCCAACCTGTTCGCGCGCCTGTACCCGGCGCTGGACAACATGCACGTGCCGTACGAAATCATTTTCGTCAATGACGGCAGCCGCGACAATTCGGTGTCGATCCTGGCCGAGCAGTTCCGCAAGCGCCCGGACGTGACGCGGGTGGTCCTGTTCAACGGCAACTACGGCCAGCACATGGCGATCCTGGCCGGCTTCGAGCAGACCCGCGGCGAGATCGTGATCACGCTCGATGCCGACCTGCAGAACCCACCGGAAGAGATCCCGAAGCTGGTTGCCAAGATGCGCGAGGGCTACGATTACGTCGGTTCGATCCGCCGCAAGCGCCAGGATTCGGCGTGGCGCACGGTCGCCTCCAAGGTGATGAACCGCCTGCGCGAGAGCATCACCAACATCCATATCACCGACCAGGGCAACATGCTGCGCGCCTACGGCCGCAACGTGATCGACCTGGTCAACCAGTGCGGCGAGGTCAACACCTTCGTGCCGGCGCTGGCGTACAAGTTCGCGCGCCGCCCGACCGAGATCGTGGTCGAGCACGAGGAGCGCGCGGCGGGCGAATCGAAGTATTCGCTCTACAGCCTGATCCGCCTGAACTTCGACCTGATGACCGGTTTCTCGCTGGTGCCGCTGCAGGTGTTCTCGATGCTGGGCATGGTGCTGTCGCTGCTGTCGGCGCTGCTGGTGCTGGTGCTGCTGGTGCGCCGCTTCCTGCTCGGCGCCGAGGCCGAAGGCGTGTTCACGCTGTTTGCGATCGCCTTCTTCTTCATGGGTGTGATCCTGTTCGGCATCGGCCTGGTGGGCGAATACGTGGGCCGCATCTTCCAGCAGGTGCGCGCGCGCCCGCGCTACGTGGTGCAGACCATCCTGCAGCATGCGCCGGGCCAGGAGGTGCACGCTGAAGCGGGCGATGCGATCGAGAAACGCCAGGTGATCCGATAATTGCCGCTCCCACTGCAAACGCTAAACTAACCGTCGTTCCCGCGCAGGCGGGAACCCATGCTGAGTTGGCGTGCAGGCTCAGCATGGGTTCCCGTTTTCACGGGAACGACGTATAGATAATGATGAACATGAACAAACGCGTAGTCGTCTTCGCCTACCACAACGTCGGCGTGCGCTGCCTGAAGGTCCTGCTGGCCGGCGGCGTCGACGTCGCGCTGGTCGTCACGCACCAGGACAGCGCCCTTGAGAACATCTGGTTCGAATCGGTGATCTCGGTCTGCGAGTCCGAGGGCATTCCCTACATCACGCCCGACGACGCCAAATCGCCCGGGCTGCTGGCCCAGGTCGCGGCCGCGAAGCCGGACCTGATGTTCAGCTTCTACTACCGCCACATGCTGCCCGCCGCGCTGCTCGACATCGCGCCGGCGTTCAACATGCACGGCTCGCTGCTGCCCCAGTACCGCGGCCGCGCGCCGGTCAACTGGGCGGTGTTGCACGGCGCCACCCAGACCGGCGCCACGCTGCACGAGATGACCGTGAAACCGGACGCCGGCGCGATCGTGTACCAGAGCGCGGTGCCGATCCTGCCCGACGACACCGCGCACGAAGTGTTCGGCAAGGTCACCGTGGCTGCCGAGCAGACCCTGTGGCGCATCCTGCCGTGCCTGCTGGCCGGCACCGCGCCGCGCACCGCGAACGACCTCAGCCAGGGCGGCTACTTCGGCGGGCGCAAGCCGGAAGACGGCCGCATCGACTGGTCGCAGCCGGCCCGGCAGGTCTACAACCTGCACCGCGCGGTCGCCCCGCCCTACCCGGGCGCGTTCACCGACCTTGGCGGCCGCCGCTATGTTATCGAACGTGCAAGGATGCACAAGGGCGCCCTACCAACAAGTTTGCCACCGGGCTTGGCCGTGGTGGATAATGCCATCTTTGGCGTCTGCGGCGACGGCCGCGCGCTGGCAATTGCCAGCCTGCTGGCCGATGGTGAACCGATCACCCCGAGCGAGCTGTCCGCCCGACTGGCCACGAATTCGTAAAGAGATCACACATGAAAAAAGTCCTTATCCTCGGCGTCAACGGC
>JBJMVW010000160.1:0-9011 GCA_045810465.1 Massilia sp.
GCCTGAAGGGCCCGGGCGGCGAACGCGCTGTGCCGGTGGCCGAGTTCCACCGCCTGCCCGGCGATACGCCGCAGTTCGACACCGTGATCGAGCCGGGTGAGCTGATCGTTGCGGTCGACCTGCCTGCGTCTGGCTTTGCCGCGCGCTCGCACTACCTGAAGGTGCGCGACCGCGCCAGCTATGCGTTCGCGCTGGTGTCGGTGGCGGTCGCGCTCGACCTGCAGGACGGCCTGGTGCGCGACCTGCGGCTGGTGCTGGGTGGTGTCGCCCACAAGCCGTGGCGCGCACAGGACGCCGAAAACGAACTGCGCGGCCGGCCGCTGGACGAAGCCGGCCTCGCGCGCGCGGGCGCGGCGGCGGTGGCCGGGGCGCGGCCGTATCGCGACAACGCCTTCAAGGTCGAGCTGGCGCAGCGGGCGGTCGTGCGCGCGCTGCGCGTGGCGGGAGGAATGGCATGAGCATCGTCGGCGCACCAATCAATCGCACCGATGGCTGGGCCAAAGTCAGCGGCGCGGCACGCTACTCGGCCGAGCATCCTGTCCCCGGCATCGCGCATGCGGTGCTGGTCACCAGCACGATCCCGAACGGTCGCGTGACGCGCATCGAGGCCGATGGCGCCGGCGAGGTGCCCGGCCTGCTGCTGGTCATGACCCACGAAAACGCGATGCCCCTGCCCGAGGAGACCAAGGCCGGCAAGCTGTCGCCGCCGGTCGGGCGCGTGCTGTCGCTGCTGCAGGACGACGCTGTCCACTACAATAACCAGCCGGTCGCGGTAGTGGTTGCCGACACCCTCGAGCACGCGCGCGACGCGGCGGCGCGCATCCGGGTCGAGTACGAAACCGCGCCGGCCACGCTCGACTTCAACGTCGCGAAGGAGTCGACCCATCCGCCCGAAAAAGTGCTCTCCGAGCCACCCGACAGCCGGCGCGGCGACCTGCAGGCCGGGCTCCTCGCGGGCAGTGTACGGCTGGACCAGGTGTACACCACGCCGTACGAGAACCACAACCCGATCGAGCCGCACGCCACCATCGCGTCCTGGAACGGCGATCACCTGACGCTGTACGACTCGACCCAGTACATCAAGGGCGTGCAGCGCACGGTGGCGGGCACGCTTGGCATCCCTCCCGAACAGGTGACCGTGCTGTGTCCTTATGTGGGCGGCGGCTTCGGCTGCAAGGGATCGGTGTGGTCGCACGTGGTGCTGGCGGCGATGGCGGCGCGCCAGGCCGGGCGCCCGGTCAAGCTGGTCCTCGACCGCAACCAGATGTTCGGGCCGGTCGGCGCGCGCCCGGTGACCGAGCAGCGCATGCAGCTGGGCGCGATGTCGGACGGCCGCCTGACCGCGTCCAGCCACGACCTGGTCGCATACACTTCCATGATCGAGGACTGGATCGAACCGTCGGCGCTGCTGACGCGCATGCTGTACGCGTCGCCCAACCAGCAGACCACGCACCGGCTCGCGCGCATGAACCTCGGCACCCCGACCTTCATGCGGGCGCCCGGCGAAGCCACCGGTTCGTTCGCGCTGGAGGCGGCGATGGACGAACTGGCGTACCAGCTCGGGATCGACCCGCTGCAGCTGCGCCTGCAGAACTACACCGAGCGCGATCCGGGCAAGGACTTGCCGTGGTCGAGCAAGTCGCTGCGCCGGTGCTACGAGATCGGGGCCGAGCGCTTCGGCTGGAGTGGGCGCAACCCGCAGCCGCGCTCGATGCGTGCGGGCGGCAAGCTGGTTGGCTGGGGCATGGCGACCGCCACCTACCCGACCCGCCGCTCGCCGGCCGGCGCGTCGGCCACGATGCTGCCGGACGGTCGCGCGATCGTCCGCTCCGGAACCCAGGACCTTGGCACCGGCACCTACACCGTGATGACCCAGGTCGCGGCCGACGCGCTCGGCGTGCCGGTCGGGATGGTGAAGTTCGAGCTGGGCGATTCGACCATGCCCGAGGCCCCGGTATCGGGTGGTTCGACCACGGTGGCCAGCGTGGCGCCGGCGGTGCAGGCGGCGGCCGCCGCACTGCGCCTCAAGCTGGTCGGCATCGCCGCCGCCGACCCGCGCTCGCCACTGTTCGGCGTGCTGGCCGACGAAGTGGGCGTCGACGACGGCTGGCTGTACGCCAGGCGCGAGCCGGCGCGGCGCGACGCGATGGCCGACATCGTCGCCCGCCATGGCGGCGGCCCGGTCGAGGCGAGTGCGCAGGCGGAGCCCGGCGACGAGAAGAACCAGTACTCGATGCATTCCTTCGGCGCGGTGTTCGTCGAAGTGCATGTGGACGAAGACCTCGGCGAGATCCGCGTGCCGCGGGTGGTCGGCGCCTACGGTGTGGGCAAGCTGATGAACGAGAAGACCGGCCGCAGCCAGCTGATGGGCGGCATCGTCTGGGGCCTGGGCATGGCGCTGTTCGAAGAAACCGTGATCGACGAGCGCGAAGGGCGCGCGGTGAACGGTAACCTGGCCGAGTACCACGTGCCGGTCAACGCCGACATCGGCGCGATCGAGGTGCTGGTGGTGGACGAGGACGACCCGCACGTGAATCCGCTCGGGGCGAAGGGCATCGGCGAGATCGGCATCACCGGGGTCGCGGCGGCAGTGGCAAGCGCCGTGTACCACGCCACCGGCCGCCGCATCCGCGACTTGCCGATCACACTCGATAAGCTGCTGTAAGGGAACTTGCGCCCGGGCCAGACCGGGCGGGCGTCAGCGTTCTTCGCGGGTGTGCCAGATTCTGAGAGTAAGAATCAGCGAGTTCCGGATCTCGTAGCGGATTTCATACTGTCCGACGAGGAGCCGTCGGACTTCCGAGGGGGCGAATTCATCGAGCTTCTCGCCTGTGCGAGGGCTTGAAGCGAGGCGCCCAACGGCCGCGGTCAGCGTTCGCACGCTTCTGGCCGCTGCGGTCTTGTTCACTGCAGCAAGAAAATCGTGAAGCCGGGCCAGGTCCGAAAGAGCCTTGCTGGTCCAGTTCACGTCCATTTAACGGACCGTTGGCGTCGGCAGCGGCTGTTCCGTGTCAAGGCTGTCGGCCCAAGCTTGCACTGCTTGATGGTCGATCAGTCGGCCCATGTCCACATCGGCGATCGCCTCGCGGGTTAACCGGCTTCGCTGATCCTCAAGCTCGACCCATGCGGTCAGCGCTTGCTTGACCACCCAGTCACGCGAGCGTTCCTGCTTTGCCGCGAGCTCGTCGACCTTCGCGGCAAGTTCTAATGGCACTTGTGCAGTAAGAACTGTTAGTTCAGCATTGCCCATGAAACGCTCCAATGACGATGATTGTCGACCCGTTCTCCCATCATAGCAGCGGTTGTAGGCCGATCCTTCACTCCGCTTCGGTATAGCGGCCGAAATAGCATCCCCCATCTGCGTCCACCCGCTGCCGGCCGCCGTCCCCAGCGCCCCCGCCAACGCGCATCGCCCCGCAACTTATTCCTTGTTCAATTGCACCGTGACTTTTGATTCCGCTCACGATGCTGGCCCGCTGACGGCCTATCTTTTGACTGTCAGTCAACGTTTTCAAAAAGCTCACATTGTTTCCTGCCCCGGGCGGTTCCCTTCCAAGCGAGACCATCGATGCGCTTATACGACTTCATCCTTCCCTCTGAACCCGGGATGCCGTTCGCATCCTGGCTGGTGACCGGCGTGGCGGTGATGCCGAACGCGCTAGCCAATACGATCACCGGCACGGCGGGCAATGACGTGCTCGTGGGCACCGCCGGCGACGATGTCATGACCGGAAACGGTGGCGCCGACACCTTGACCGGTAACGCCGGCAACGACACCTTCACCTACCTGGCCGCAAGCGATTCGCCGCCGAATGCGAACTGGCAGACGCCGCCGGCGTCCACCGTCACGCCGACCTGGGATGTGATCACCGACTTCACCCAGGGCGCCGACAAGATCGACCTGTCGGCCTTCCTCGGCGCCACCGACCTGGCGTGGGGCGGCACCACGCCAAACGACAACACGGCCTGGTACGCCAAGTCCGGCACCAGCACCTTCATCTACGCGGACGCCGGCAACGGCGACCCGCCCGAGCTGATGATCGAGCTGCGCAACACGTCGGCACTGACGCCGACCGCGGCCGACTTCGTTGGCGTGGCCGGCAACAAGGCGCCTGTGTTCACCTCCGGCGCGGTGTTCACCATGGCCGAGAACACCACCGCGGTTGGCACGCTCACGGCCACCGACGCCGAAGGCCAGACGCTGTCGTGGTCGGTGGCCCCGGGCGCCGACGCCGCCTTCTTCACGATCAACCGCGCGAGCGGTGCGCTGTCGTTCGCCGCTCCGCCCAACTTCGAAAACCCGCTCGATGCCGGCGCCGACAACGTCTACAACCTGACCGTCCAGGTGTCCGACGGCCTCGCCACGAGTGTCCAGGCAATCGCCGTCACGGTCAGCAATGTGGTCGACGAAACCACGGGTGGGGCCGGCAATGACTTCCTAACCGGCGGCGCCGGCAATGACATCCTGACCGGCAATGGCGGCGCGGATATGCTCACCGGCAATGGCGGCAATGACATATTCAGGTATCTGGCGCCGACCGATTCGCCCCCGAACGGCAACTGGCAAGTGCCGCCCCCCGCCAGCACCACCCCCGCGGCCTGGGATGTGATCACCGACTTTACCCAGGGCGCCGACAAGATCGACCTGGCCGCACTGCTGGGGCCGGCCGACCTGGCCTGGGGCGGTACCACGCCGAACGACAACACGGTCTGGTACGCCCGGTCGGGGACCAGCACCTTTGTCTATGCGGACACGGGCAACGGTGCACCGCCCGAACTGATGATCGAGCTGCGCAACACATCCGGCATCACCCTGACCGCCACGGATTTCATTGGCGTCGTCGGCGCCGCCAACACGGCGCCCGTTTTCACGACCGGCGCCGCGTTCTCGATTCCCGAAAACACCACTGCCGTCACCCAGGTTGCGGCGACCGACGCCGAAGGCCAGGCGCTGACCTACTCCCTGGTGCCTGGCGTCGATGCCGCCCGCTTCGCGATCAATGCCACCACCGGGGTGCTGTCGTTTGTCACGGCTCCCGATTTCGAGAACCCCACCGATATCGGCGCCGACAACGTCTACAACCTGACCGTCCAGGTATCCGACGGCAGCCTTGCCAGCACCCAGGCAATCGCGGTCACGGTCACCGACGTCGTCGAGAACACGGCGCCGGTGATCACTTCGGGCAACGCATTCAGCCTTGCGGAGAACACGACTGGCGTCACTACGGCTACCGCCACGGATACCGAAGGCCAGCCGTTGACGTGGTCGCTGGTCGCCGGCGGCGACGCCGCCCGCTTCGCGATCAATGCCACCACCGGTGTCCTGAGCTTTGTCGCCGCCCCTGATTTCGAGAAGCCGCTTGATGCCGGCGCCGACAATGTGTACAACCTGACCCTGCAGGTATCGGACGGCAGCCTGGCCAGCACGCAGGCGATCGCAGTGACGGTGACCAACGTCGACGAGGCGCCCGTCATCAGTTCCGGCGCCACGTTCAGCGTTGCCGAAAACACCACCGCTGTCACCACCGCCATTGCCACCGATCCGGAAGGCCAGCCGTTGACGTGGTCACTGGTAACGGGCGCCGACGCCGCCCGTTTTGCGATCGATGCCACCACCGGTGCTCTTGCCTTCGTCACCGCCCCCGATTTCAAGAACCCGACCGACATCGGCGCCGACAATGTCTACAACCTGACGGTGCAGGTATCGGACGGCAGCCTGGTCGCCACCCAGGCAATTGCCGTCGCGGTGACCCAGGTTAGTGTAAACACTGCGCCCGTCATCACTTCCGGCGCCGCGTTAAGCGTTGCCGAGAACACGACTGCGGTGGCGACCGCGACTGCGGCCGATGCCGAAGCCCAGCCGTTGAGCTGGTCGATCGTGCCCGGCAGCGATGCCGCCCGCTTCACGGTGAATGCCGCAACTGGCGCTTTGTCCTTCGTCACCGCCCCTGATTTCGAGCATCCGCTTGATGCCGGCGCCGACAATATCTACAACCTGACCCTGCAGGTGTCGGATGGCAGCCTGGCCAGCACGCAGGCTGTCGCTGTCACGGTGACCAACGTCAACGAGGCGCCGCTGATCACCTCCGGCGCCGCTTTCAGCGTCGCGGAAAACACCACAGCCGTTACCACGGCCGCCGCTACCGATCCAGACGGCCAGCCCTTGACCTGGTCGATTGCCGCCGGCGGCGATGGCGCCCGGTTCGCGATCAACGCCACCACCGGCGCCTTGTCCTTCGTCACCGCCCCCGATTTCGAGAACCCCACCGATATCGGCGCCAACAACGTGTACAACCTGACCCTGCAGGCGTCGGACGGCGGCCTGGCCAGCACGCGGGCCATCGCCGTCACGGTGACCAATGTCAACGAGCCTCCGGTAATCACTTCCGGCGCCGCCTTCAGCATTGCGGAAAATAACACCGCGGTCGGCACGGCGAGCGCCACGGACCCGAACGGCCAGCCCTTGACCTGGTCGATCGTGCCGGGCATCGATGGCGCCCGCTTTGCGATCAACGCCAGCACCGGCGCCTTGTCCTTCATCGCCGCGCCCAATTTCGAGAACCCGCTCGATGTCGGCGCCAACAATGTCTACAACCTGACCCTGCAGGTATCGGACGGCAGCCTGTCCAGCACCCAGGCGCTGGTGGTAACGGTCACCGACATTCCCAACGACTTCACGGGCACCGCCGGCAACGACACCCTGACCGGCACCGCTGCCGACGAATGGTTCGACATTTCTTCCCGCGGCAACGACACCGTCGCCGCCGGAGCCGGCAGCGACACCATCTTCGCGCGCGCCGCGTTCAACGCGGCAGACCGGATCGACGGCGGCAGTCCGGTCGACGACAACGTGGAGTTCGATACTTTGATCCTCGATGGTAACTACGCGGCCGGCGTCGTGTTCAACGCCACCACGCTGACCAACGTCGAGTCGCTTGTCCTCACCGCCGGCAACAGCTACAGCCTGACCTTGAACGACGCGACGGCCAACAATGCCACGGTGTCGGTCGACGGCTCGCAGCTGTCGGCGGCAAACACGATGACGATCAACGCGGCCGCCGAAACCCAGGCCGGGTCAAGCTACCGCATCATTGGCGGGGCAGGGAACGATGTGCTGACCGCTGGCGCCGGGCTCGACCTGTTCGACATCAGCCTGGGCGGCGTCGACACCGTCGCCGCCGGCGCCGGCGACGACACCATCGACGCCGGCGCCGCGCTGACCGCGGCCGACCGCATCGATGGCGGCGCGGGCACCGATATCGCGTACCTGTCGGGCGACTACTCCGGCGGCCTGGTGTTCGGGGCGACCACGATCACCAACGTGGAAGTGCTCGTGCTGCAGGCAGGGAACAGCTACAACCTGACGATGAACAACGCCAACGTGGTCACCGGGCGCGCGCTGGAAATCAACGGCGCCGGCCTGATAGCGGGCAACAACATGGCGGTGAACGCCTCCGCCGAGACCGAAGCCGGCGCGACCTACCGCCTGGTCGGCGGCGATGGCAACGATACGCTGGCGGGCGGCGCCGGGAATGACCTGCTGGTCGGTGGACGCGGCGCCGACCGGCTGGCCGGCGGCCTCGGCAACGACACCTTCGATTACAACCGGCTCGCCGACGGCAGCGTCAACGAGCGGATCCTCGACTTCAGCAAATCCGGGGCCAACGGCATCGACGTGCTGAACCTGCACGACCTGCTCCTGACCTTTACCGGATACAACGGCACCAATGCCTTTACCGGCGGCTACCTGAGCTTCGACACCTCGTCGGGCGTCGACACGGTGGTGCGGGTCGACAGCACTGGCGGCGCGAATTCGTTTGTCGCGCTGGTGACCCTGGTCGGCACCGTGCTGCTGCAAACCGATACGCCGAACTTTGTCGTCTAGGCGAACTGCTTTGATCAATCGAAGGAAAGGGGCCAGTCATGCACAGCAATCCGACCCGGCGGGGATTTCTACGCGACGCGTTGTTGGGAACCCTGGCCGTCAGCATGCCGCCCGGCGTCCTGGCGCAGGCAACGCTGTCGAAGCGGCTCGACTGGAACAGCTTCAAGCAGGGCCGCGATTATGCGTCGTTCATGGACGCGATCAAACGGATGCGTGCGAACACCAACGCGGCCGACAAGCGCAGCTGGCAGTACTGGACCAACGTCCACGTGAACTCCTGCCCCCACACCCTGCCGTATTTCATCGCGTGGCACCGCGGCTACCTGCGCCTGTTCGAAAAGCAGCTGCGTGAGATCTCGGGCAATCCAGGCCTCATGCTCCCATACTGGAATTATTACGCCGATCCCACCATCCCCGCCGAATTCACCGAAGCGGCGGCCTGGAATCCGCTGTACATCGACCGCGTCAACACCAACGTCTCGCAGGCGCTCACGCTGACGCCTTTTTCCAGCACCTACACCCATTTCCAGCGCGAACCGACCGACTCGTTCGCGAATGCAATCGCGTTCGAACCCTCGCTCGAGAACCAGCCGCACAATCCGGTCCACGACCTGATCGGCGGAGTGATGACGACCCTGCAGTCGCCGCTCGATCCGATCTTCTGGCTGCACCACGCCAACATCGACCGGCTGGCGAACGCGTGGACCGCCGCCGGCGGGGGGCGCGGCCTGCCGCCCGCCACCGACTCCTACTGGAACGGCAACTTCAGCTACGCCACCCGGCTGACCCTGCCCAGGGCATCGACCATCGACTCGCGGCTCAACCTTGGCTATTTTTACGATAACGAAGTCTTGCCCAATTCGCTCCCGCCGGACCCGGCGGCGCCGAGCCTGGCCGCTGTCGCGGGAAGTGCGGTGGCGCCCGCGGGCGGGCCAGGTGGCGGCGCGCGGGCGCCGGCGCTGCCTCCGGTGGGCAGCTTCCCCGCCACGCGCACGCGCGCGACCGGCGCCGGGCGGCTGGCGCTGGGCGGCGTGTCTGGTATCGTGCTCGAGAACGCATCCGTGAGCGCCCGTATCGCGCTCGACAAAGCCGGGGTCCAGATGGTGCAGGCCGTCATCGACAGCTA
>JBJMVW010000161.1:0-2453 GCA_045810465.1 Massilia sp.
GTTCGGGAGTGCTCGGGCGCTTGTAGGCGGGACCGACGGCGCAGCCGGCGGCCAGGCTGGCGGCCAGCGCTAACAGGGACAGGCGAAGCGGCAGGTCTTTTGGCATAGGCTTGACTCGTCGATCAATCAGGGGGACTGGGGCGATGGTTCTTCTTCGAGCGGGTGGCGGGTCAGCTCGCGCTCGCTCGGGCCGCGGCGGCGCAGCTTGTCCATCAGGACGTACACCACCGGCGTGGTTAACAGCGTCAGCAGCTGGCTCGCAATCAGTCCGCCGATGATGGCGATGCCGAGCGGGCGGCGCAGCTCCGAGCCTTCGCCGAAGCCGATCGCGAGCGGCAGCGCGCCAAGCGCCGCCGCCAGCGTGGTCATCAGGATCGGGCGGAAACGCAGCAGGCATGCCTCGCGCACCGCCTCGGTCGCGGACAAGCCGCGCGCCCGCTCCGATTCGAGCGCGAAGTCGATGATCAAAATCGCGTTCTTCTTGACGATGCCGATCAGGAGGAACACGCCGATCAGGGCGATGATCGAGAACTCCATCCTGAACATCAGCAGGGCCAGCACCGCGCCGACGCCGGCCGACGGCAGCGTGGTCAGCACCGTCACCGGGTGCACCAGGCTCTCGTACAGGATGCCGAGCACGATGTAGATGACCACGATCGCGGCCACGATCAGCAAGGGCTGCTGCTGGCTGGTCTCCTGCGCCGCCCGCGCCGTGCCCTGGAAGCTGCCGCGCACATTGTTCGGCATGCCGATCTCGGCCTCGGCCTGGCGCACCGCGGCCTGCCCGTCCGACAGGCCGTAGCCCTCGGCCAGGTTGAACGAGACCGTGGTCGCCAGCTCGCCATCCTGATGGTTGACCGAGGTCGGGGCCGAGCGTTCGGCGAAGCTGGCGATGGTCGACAGCGGGACCATCGTGGCAGGGGCGCCGGACAGCGCCTGTCCGCTCGACGGGTCGCGCGCCGCGGTCAGGTTGGCCACCGCCGTCGGCGCGCCGCTCGCGGCCGTGCTGCTCGTACCGGCGCCGGTCGTGCCATTCGTACTGGCCGCGCCGCCCGCCGCGAGCGTGAGGCCGCCTGCAAGCGAAGCGGCGCTCGTGCCACCCGCGACGGCGTTGCTGGTGCCGCTGGCGACGGCAGACGCCGCATTCCTGGCCGGCACGTACACGTCGCGCAGCGCCTCCGGCGATTGCGCGTACTGCTGCGCCACGCCCATGATCACGTGGTACTGGTTCAGTTCGTCGTAGATGTTGGCGACCTGCCGCTGGCCAAACCCGTTGTAGAGCGCATTGTCGACGTCGCGCGTGCTGATGCCAAGGCGCGCCGCGCTGTCCTTGTCGATGTCGACGAAGGTCTCGACGCCGTTGTCGGCCTGGTCGGTATCGACGTCGATCAGCGCCGGCTGGCGCTTCATCGCATCGGCCAGGCGCATCGCCCAGCGCTTCAGGTCTTCGGTGTTGTCGCTCTTGAGCGTGTACTGGTAGGTTGAGTTCGACTGCCGGCCGCCCATGCGCAGGTCCTGCACCGGGTTCAGGAACAGCGACACGCCGGTCACGCGCGCCAGCTGCGGGCGCAGGCGCGCGATCACCTGCTGCCCGCCCTCGGTACGCTGCGACACCGGCTTCAGGTTGACGAACATGAAGCCGCCGCCGGCCCGGCCACCGCCGGTGAAGCCAACCACGGCGTCCACCGCCGGGTCGCGCTTGATGATGTTGACCAGCTGGCGCAGCTTCTGCTGCATCGCCTGGAACGAGATGCTCTGGTCGGCGCGCAGGCCGCCATTGAGCTGGCCGGTGTCCTGCTGCGGGAAGAAGCCTTTCGGCGCGGCCGCGAACAGGTACACGTTGAGGCCGACCACGAACACCAGGATCAGCATGACCAGCAGCTTGCTGTCGAGCGCCCAGTCGAGCGCGTGCTCGTACCCGCGCAGCACGCGCTCGAAGCCGCGTTCGGCGCCGCGCGCGAGGCGCCCCGGCTTGCGCCCGCTGCCGCCCGGCTTGAGCAGCCACGCGCACATCATCGGGGTGGTGGTCAGCGAAATCACCAGCGAGATCAGCACCGCCACCGACAGCGTGACCGCGAATTCGCGGAACAGCCGGCCCACCTGCCCGCCCATGAACAGCAGCGGGATGAACACCGCCACCAGCGACAGGCTGATCGACAGCACGGTGAAGCCGACTTCGCGCGCGCCGAGCAGCGCCGCCTTCATGCGGTCCATGCCGTGCTCGATGTGGCGGCTGGTGTTCTCCAGCACCACGATCGCGTCGTCGACCACGAAGCCGGTCGCCACCGTCAGCGCCATCAGCGACAGGTTGTTGAGGCTGAAGCCGAGCATGTACATGACGCCGAAGGTGCCGAGCAGCGACACCACGGTGGCCACCGCCGGCACCACGGTCGCGCGCACGCTGCGCAGGAACACGCTGACCACCAGCACCACCAGCAGGATCGAGATCATCA
>JBJMVW010000162.1:0-14195 GCA_045810465.1 Massilia sp.
GGAAGGGGGGCTCTCGTCACCGCGCGAAGCGCTGACCTCGGGCGCCAGCCCGAGGTAAGCGCTCTGCACGATCGGCGAGGCGATCACCGCGGCCGGCTCGCCGTCGGCGACGAGCTGGCCGTTGTGCAGCACGATGATCCGGTCGGCGAGCTCGCGCACCACGTCCATCTTGTGCTCGACCAGCAGCACGGTCTTGCTGCGGTCGCGCTTGACCTGGTGGATCAGGTCGAGCACCACCGGCACTTCGTCGACGCTCATGCCAGCGGTCGGCTCGTCGAACATCATGACCATGGGTTCGAGCGCGAGCAGGATGGCGACTTCGAGCTTGCGCTGGTCGCCATGCGACAGCGTCGCCACGAGGGCGTCGCGGCGGCCGGCCAGCGACACGCGCTCGAGGTAATGTCCGGCGCGCGCCAGCAGCTCCTTGTGGCTGGACCACACCGACACCATGTTCAGGCCGATGCGCGCGCGCCCCTGCACCGCGAGCCGCACGTTTTCCAGCACCGTCAGGTTGGGGAACAGGTTGGTCAGCTGGAAGGCGCGGCCGATCCCGAGCTGGGTGCGTTTGGCCGGCCCTGCGCGGGTGATGTCGACGCCACCCAGGTGCACGCTGCCGGAGCTTGCCGGCAGCTGGCCCGAGACCAGGTTGAAGTAGGTGGTCTTGCCCGCGCCGTTGGGGCCGACGATGACCGTCAGCGTGCCCGGGTAGAAGTCCGCCGTCACGCTGTTCACCGCGACGTGGCCGCCGAAGCGGATGGTCAGGTCGCGGGTGGACAGCGACGGCTGCTGCGAGGTGTTCATGTCAGCGCTTGTTCCGGACCGGCAGCGGCAGTTCGCCGGCCGGGATCTCGCGCACCAGTTCGAGCAGGTCCCACTCGCTCTTCTGGTCCTTCTTGATGCGGAAGTGGTACATCGGCTGCAGCGCCTGGTGGTCTTCCTTGCGGAAGCTCATCTGGCCCTTCGGCGTCTCGAACGACATGCCTTCCATCGCCGCGATCAGCTTCTCGGTGTCGCCGCCGCCGGCCTTCTGCAGCGCCGCAACCACTGCGCCCGCCGCCGCCATGCCGCCGGCGGTGAACATGTCGGGCGGCGCCTTGAAGCGTTTGGTGTGTTCGGCGACCAGCCAGTCGTTCATCTTATTTTTCGGGAAGCCGTAGTAGTAATAGATGGTGCCTTCGGTGCCGGCATACGCCTTCCAGGTCTTCATCACCGGCAGGATGTTCCCGCCCGGCGCCAGGTAGATGCCGTAGCGTTCCGGCTTCATGTCGGCGATCTTGTTCATCGGGTTGGGGCCGGCCCAGACGATTTGCAGGATGCGCGGCTGCGGCTTGTCCTTGAGCGCGTCGAACAGGCGCTGGGTGGGGGCGGTGAAGTCGGTGGTGGTGAGCGGCGCGTACTCTTCGTGGATCACCCTGGCCTTGCTGCCGGTTGCCGCCAGCGCTTCCTTGCCGGCCTTGATCGCGTCGCGGCCGAACGCGTAATCCTGGGCCAGGAAGCCGACGCTGCCGCCTTTGAGCGTGCTGGCCGCGGCCAGCGCATCCTGCATCGAGCTGCGCGCGGTGCGGAACACGTAGCGGTTCCACTTCTCGGCGGTGATCGCGTCGGCCACCGCCGGCTCGATGATCAGCACCTTCTTGTATTCCTGCGCCACCGGCAGCATCGCGATCGCCGATCCTGACGAGGTGGTGCCGACCGCGATGTCGGCCTTGTCGTCGCCGTAGGCTTCGGCCAGCAGGGTGCGGCCGAGGTCAGGCTTGCTCTGGTCGTCCTTGACGATGACTTTGAGCTTGCGGCCATTGATCTCCATCTTGCCGCCGGTGAGGTATTCGAGGCCCATCATGAAGCCGGTCTCGGTCTCCTTGGCGTAGGACTCGAGCACGCCGGTCTTGCCGGCGATGAGGGCGATCTTGAAATCGGGGCCGGCGGCGAAGGCCGAGGCGCCGGCGGTGGCGGCGAAGGCGGCCAGGATGGCGACCGACAGGGGTTTGATCAGCTGCTTCATTATGTCTCCTTGTTGTTCTTTGGTTTCGTAGGGTGGGCACCCTGTGCCCACGCGGACGCCGGCACTGCGCGAACATCCGCGTGGGCAGGGGCTGCCCACCCTACGTGTTACGGTACCTGCGCCAAAAACGCCTTGATCGCTTCCCACGCCGCCGGTTCGGTGAGCATCGGCGCATGCCCCACGTTCGGCACCTCGACGTACTGCAGGCCGGGCGCGGTCTTGCGCATCCACTCGGCCTGCTGCGGCTCGACCAGGTCGGACAGCGCACCGCGCACCAGCAGGGCGGGCCGCTTGCGCGCGAGGCGCCGGAACGCCATCCGCGCGGCAACCGAGGTCGGCTTGAGTTTACCTGTTTGCAAGGCAATAGCAATATTCGGGTCGTAGCGTGCCGAGAGCCGCCCCTGGTCGTCCTGCTCGAAGGCGCGGCGCGCCCATTTGTCCCACTCGTCGACCGCGATATCGGGGAAGGCGCACTGGTTGATGTCGCGGACATAGTCGGCCGCTTCGCGCCACGACGCCAACTGCGCGCACTGCCCGGTGTAGCCGGCGATGCGCGCCAGGCCTTTTTCCGAAATGATCGGGCCGATGTCGTTGAGGACGGCGGCGGCGATCTTGTCGAGGTGGCGCGTCGCGAGGGTCATCGTGATCAGGCCGCCCATCGAGGTGCCGACGAAGACGGCGCGCGCGATACCGAGGTCGTCCATCAGTTTGGCGACATCGCCGGCGTACACCAGCGGGTTGTAGTTGGCGGGATCGGGATCGCGCGCCGAGTGGCCGCGGCCGCGCACGTCGACGGCCAGCACGCGCCGGCCCAGGGCCGCGATTTGCGGCGCCAGTTCCTCGAAGTCGGACGAATTGCGGGTCAGGCCGTGGATGCAGATCACCGGCAGGCGCGCTGGCCCGGCGTGCGCGGCGTAGTCGCGGGCGTACAGCGCAAGGCCATCGGTGCTGGTAAAACTGATAGGTGTGAAAGTGGACACGCTGGCAAATCCTGCGTAAATCGGTTTCGAAGGGCGGCACCGCTCCCGGCCGGCGCCGCGGGGGCGCCAGCCAGGTGGGTGCTGCTGCTGGATCAGCCGGTCAGAAGCGGTACTCGACCGTTGCCTGCACCGTGCGCGGGTTGCCGTAGAACGTGGTCAGGGTGCCTTCGTTGCCCAGGGTAGGGAAGAAGTAGCCTGCGGTCTTGTAGCGGGTATCGCCCAGGTTCTTGCCGTGGATGCCGGCGCGTAGCTTGCCGTCGGCGCGCGTCCAGAGGATGCTCGCATCCCACAGGCGGTACGCTTCCTGGTCCAGGTCGGACGCGAACTCGAACTGGTGGGTCAGGCCCTTGTACGCCCAGCTGCCGATCAGCGACAGCTTGCCGTTGTAGCCCAGCAGCGGCATCACGATGTCGTAAGTGGCGCGCAGGTTGGCCGAGTTCTTCGGCGTGTTCTGGAACACCCGTTGGTTCGCGACGTTCACCAGGCCACCGGCGCCGGCGATCATGAATTCCTTGTACTCGGCGTCGATGTAGCTGTACATGCCGGCCAGGGTCAGGGCGTCCGTCAGGTGCGCCACCGCTTCCAGTTCGGCGCCCTTGATCTTGGCCTTGCCGGCGTTGGTGGTGAAGCCGGCAAAGCTGTCGTCCTTGCCGTCGCCGTTGGTGTCGATCGCCACCGAGCCCGGAATCTGCACGTCCTTGTAGTCGCTGTAGAACACGGCAGCGTTGGTGGTGATGCGGCCGCCGTTGAAGGCCGACTTCAGGCCCAGTTCGGTGGTCTTGATGGTCTCAGGGCGATATCCCGCCCGCGCCGTCGCGATCGAGACCTTGGTGCCCGTCACGTTGGTGCGCGGGTCGAAACCGCCGCCCTTGAAGCCTTCCGAGTACGAGGCATACACGTTGTGGTCGGCGTTGACCTTGTAATTGAGGGCCACGCGCGGGGTGAACTTGGTGTCGCGGCGCGACAGCCCCTTCAGGTCGGTGTCGACGCGGAACGGGAGTGCGCCCGGGTTGCCCATCTCGGGGGTGCCGCCCAGGCCGAAGAAGATCTGGCGATAGATGTCCGCCTCGCGCTTGTCCACGGTGTAGCGGCCGCCAAGTGACAGCGACAACGCATCGGTGATGTTGTAGCTGCCGTCGAAGTACGCGGCCCAGGCCTTGGTGTCGACGTTGCCGCTGGTGAAGGTGGAGGTGTTGGCGGCGGCGATCGGGTTGGCCAGGATGGTGTCGAACTTGTTGTATGCGTTGGCGTCGATGTAGTAGACGCCGGCCACCCCTTGGACGCGCGGACCGTTGTAAGCCAGCTGGAACTCCTGGCTGAACTGGCGGTTCTTGTACAGGGCCGGCACTTCGAAGTCGAGCGTCGCCAGCGCGTCGAAGTCGATCGGCGCGTACGACTTGTCGCGGCGGCTCGCGGTGATCGACTTGAGGGTCATCTCGTTGTTGAGGGTGTACTCGACCAGCGCCGAAAAACCGTAGGCGCGCACTTCCTGGTCATTGCCGATGGCCTTGGTCAGTTCGCCCTGGGTGTCGTACACGTTGGACAGGATCGGTGCGCCGCTCTTGCGGCCGACGGTCAGGCGGTGACCGTTTTTCGGGTCCGAGTCGTCCTGCGTGATATCGCCGGCGATGCGGATGAACAGGTCCTGGTTCGGCGAGATTTCGACCGATGCGCGGCCCGCGGTGACGTCCTTGTCGTAATTGCCTTTGCCGGTGGTGAGGTTCTTGCCGTAGCCGTCGTGCTTGAACTTTGCGACCGTGCCGCCGATGCGCACGCTGTCGGAGACCGGGGTGCTGGCGGTGACCACGCCGTCGGTCTCGCCATAATTACCGACCGTCGCTTTCAGGCGCACGTCGGTTTGCGGGGCCAGCTTGCGGGTCACGTACTTGACCGCGCCGCCGATGGTATTGCGGCCGTACAGCGTGCCTTGCGGGCCGCGCAGCACTTCGATGCGTTCGACGTCGTAGATGTCGGCCACCGCCGCTTGCGGGCGGGCCAGGTAGATGTCGTCGATGTAGATGCCGACGCCCGACTCGAAGCCGGCCAGCGGGTCGGCCTGGCCGACGCCGCGGATGAACGCGGTCAGCGTCGAATTCGTCGCGCGCGAGGCCTTGAGCGTGGTATTGGGCAGCGCGGTGGCCAGTGCCACCACGTCCGGGATACCCTGCTTGGACAGCTGGTCGGCGGTGAAGGCGGTGACCGAAACCGGCACGTCCTGCAGCGTCTCCTCGCGGCGGCGCGCGGTAACCACGACTTTTTCGACGTTACCGTCGGAAGTGGCGGCCGGCGGGGCGCCAGCGCCTTGCTGCGCGTGGGCGGCGCCCATCGCGCCGCCGGACAGGGCCAGCAGCGCGGCAGCGGAACGGTTCAGCAGCTTCAATTTCTTCTTGGTCAGACGCATCGATGTCTCCTAATTTTGGTATTGGCGGCATGCGTTCAGGTTCGCATGCCGAGCAGTGTGCCTCCGTTAAGTTTGAATGAACAGACAACAAGCGCGCCCACCGGGTGTGCACGGATGCACATGCATGTGCACCACGGGAGGGCGGGAAGGGCCGCGCCATAGTGTGGAGGATGCTGGTTATTTGTGCGGCGCCAAGCAGAGTGCACCGAAATGATTGCGGCAGGAATGTGCAGTGGTGCACAATATGTCACATTAATAATACACAGCCCGCCGATGAATACCCTTCCTGAGTGGACCGACCTGCGCTTTTTCCTCGAACTGGCGCGTGCGGGCACCCTGTCGGGCGCTTCGCGCCGGCTCGACGTGGAGCACACCACGGTGGCGCGCCGCATCGACCGCCTCGAAGCCCAGCTCGCCACCACCTTGTTCGACCGTTCGCGAGAAGGCTACGAACTGACCGAGATGGGCCAGGCGCTGCTGCCGCATGCGGAGGCGATGGAAGGGGCGGCGCTGGCGGCCGCCGAGCAGCTGGGCGGGAGCGAGGTGGCGGTGAATGGCATCGTGCGGCTCGGGGTGCCGGAAGTCTTCGCCGTCAAGGTCGTCGCGCCGCTGCTGGCCGGCTTGCTGGCCACCTATCCGGACCTGTCGATCGACCTGCTGGCGCTGCCCAGCTTCGCCAACCTGGCCAATCGCGAGGCTGACCTGGGCGTGATGCTCGATCCGCCCAGCACCGGGCGCTACATGGTCACGCGGCTGGCGGCGTTCCGGTTTTATCTATATGCGTCGCCGGAGTACCTGGCCAGGCGAGCGCCGATCCGCGAACGCGCCGATCTGGTGAACCACGATTTCGTCGACTACGTGCAGGACCGGCTCGCCAGCCGTGGACTGAGCTACCTGAACGAGTTCGGCTTCACGCCGCGGCGCCGCATGTGCTGCTCGGGAATGACGGCCCAGATCGAGGCGACCGCCTCAGGCCTTGGGCTGATGATGGCGCCGCCGTACGCGGTGGCCGACAACCCGCGGCTGGTGCGGGTGCTCGATGGCTTCTCGGCCGAGCGCTCGTACTGGCTGGCGGCGCCGGCCGACCTGTACCGGCTGCAGCGGGTGAGGGCGGTGTGGAATTTGCTGCGTGAGCATGCGGACAGCAATCCTGGTTTGTTCATGCTCGAGGACGACAGCCGGGGGCGGGCGGGGCAGTTGTAGCTCTTGGCGGACCTGGGACTGAGGCGCTTCCGACGTTGCCCTTGGCTTTTTCATATACGAAGTGTATACTGATCATATACGAATCGTACATGGAGAGACCAATGGGTATTGTCAACATAGATGATGATTTGCACGATCAGCTGCGCAGGGCGACCAAAGTATCATGTCGTTCGATCAATGCGCAGGCCGCCTTCTGGATCAGGGTCGGCATGCTGTGCGAGACCAATCCGACGCTCAGCTTCAATGAGATCATCAGGCGCGAGCTTAATTCCGCAGGTGTTTCGACTCAGCCATTGGCTATGAGCGAAGCATGACGAAGCAACCCCGCGAGCTGGCGTTGCTGGCCGAATCCGGCCGGCTGCTGGCGTCCGTGTTCGGGCTGCTGGATCGAACCTCGCTCGCCGGCATGTCGACACTTCAGATCGATGAAATGGTCGAGCAATTTATCGTCCATGATCTCCAGGCCCGACCGGCAAGCAAGGGCCAGTATGGCTATGCGTTCGCGTTGAATTCTTCGGTGAATAATGTGGTCTGCCATGGCGTTCCATCGCAATCGAACGTGCTTCGGGACGGCGACATCGTTAATTTCGACATCACGCTTGAAAAAAACGGCTATATCGCGGATTCCAGCAAAACTTATCTCGTTGGCGAGGTAAATCTAGCCTCCAGGAGGTTGGTCCAGACCACCTACGAAGCCATGTGGAAGGGTATCCGGGCGGTTCGCCCGGGCGCGCGGCTCGGAGACATCGGCTCGGCGATCGAGCGCCATGCCAAGCGAAATGGCTTTTCCGTGGTGCGTGAATATTGTGGTCACGGCATCGGCCGGGAGATGCATGAGGAACCGCAGGTACTGCACTTCGGAACGCCCGGAACTGGCCTCGCCCTCCGTGAAGGCATGGTTTTCACGATCGAGCCGATGCTCAATCGAGGCGGGCGGAGTGTGAGAACCGAGGCTGACGGTTGGACTGTCGTGACGAGAGACGGGTCGCTTTCCGCACAGTTCGAGCACACCGTTGCCGTTACAGCGTCCGGCGTGTCGGTGCTGACCTTACGTCCCGACGAACTGGGCATGATGGGCAAGAATTAGCCAAAAAAGTAGTTCAGGGATGTCGATTCAGGTCTGTCTCGATCGTCGGGTAAGCGAGCGGTAAAAATTGCGTCGCCGGCACTCGACGAGACATTCAGCAAAGGAGAGAACACCATGGCCCTTTCGATGACCCCCACTATTACTGCCTTTGAACGGTCGCCCGATGGCGGCAAAGGACTTGCGCGTGACACGCGTGTGCGCTGGGCGCTTGAAGAAGTGGGCCAAGCTTTCGAGGTTCGTCCTGTGTCCTTCGGTGCGATGAAGGAACCCGCGCATCGGGCGCTTCATCCTTTCGGGCAGATTCCGACCTATGAAGAAGGCGATCTTGCCCTGTTCGAGTCCGGGGCGATCGTGTTGCACATCGCAGAGCGCCATGAAGGCCTGATGCCTGGCGATGCGAACGGCCGGGCGCGCGCGATCACATGGATGTTTGCCGCGCTCAACACCGTTGAGCCGCCGATCCTTGATCTCCAAACGACCAGGCTGCTGGAAAGCGACAAGAGCTGGTACGAGCAGCGCCTGCCTCTCGTCAAGGATCGCATCCGTGACCGGCTGGGCCAACTTTCCGCTCGCCTTGGCGATGCCGACTGGCTCGATGGTGCGTTCAGCGCGGGCGACCTGATGATGGTGTCGGTGCTACTCAGGTTGAAAGCATCGGGCATTCTGGACGAATATCCGAACCTCGCCGCGTATGTCGCCCGCGGCGAAGCGCGGCCCGCCTACAAGCGTGCTTTCGAGGCTCAATTGGCGGTTTTCACTGGCAAGCCGGTCTAAGACCATTTTGGTAGCCCGTCGACGGGTATTGGCCGATCGCGATCGGCGTAAAGTCCAGGATAGCCGCGAGCCCCAATAACCCATCATCCGGTCGTGCGGAACGGATTACGGTCGTTGAGTTCATCGATATAGTCGTCGATGCCGCCGGCTTCCCGTTCCAGGAAGCGCTCGATCGCGTCGGCGAACGACGGATGCGCGAGCCAGTGCGCCGACCAGGTGCGCGTCGGCAAAAAACCGCGCGCCATCTTGTGTTCGCCCTGCGCGCCGCCCTCGAAGGTGGCAATGCCTTGTTCGATGCAGAATTCGAGCGGCTGGTAATAAGATGTCTCGAAATGCAGGCACGGCACGTGCTCGAGCGCGCCCCAGTAGCGCCCGTACAGCGTGTCCTCGGTGTGGATCACCAGCGACGCCGCGATCGGCTTGCCGCCGCGCTCGGCGATGACCAGCAGCAGGTTCTGCGGCATCGTGCTGGCGATGCGAAGGAAGAAGTCCAGGTTCAGGTAAGGCGTCGAATAATGCGCCGCATAAGTGTGGCGGTAGCAGCGGTTGAAGAAGCGCCAGTCCGATTCCGTTGCGTCGGCCCCGCGCACGCGGCGCAGCGTGACGCCGGCCTCAGCCACCTTGCGGCGCTCGGCGCGGATGTTCTTGCGCTTCTTGTGCTCGAGCGTGGCGAGGAAGGCGTCGAAATCCTTGTAGCCGGCGTTCATCCAGTGGAACTGCACGCCGCTGCGCATCATGTAGCCGGCCTCGGCCAGCGCGCGCGCCTCCTCGTCGGTTGGGAACAGGATGTGGCTCGAGGACACATCGGTCGCTTGCTGGGTGGCCTGCAGCGTCTTGATCAGTGCGGAACGGGCGCGGGCGTCGCGCGCGAGCAGGCGCGGGCCGGTCACCGGCGTGAACGGGATGGCCGACAGCAGCTTCGGGTAATACTCGAGCCCGTGGCGTTGGTAGGCGTCGGCCCAGGCCCAGTCGAACACGTATTCGCCGTACGAGTGGTCTTTGACGTACAACGGCAGCGCGGCGGCCAGTTGCTCACCGTCATACAGCGTCACGTATTGCGGCTGCCAGCCGGTCGCGGCGCACGCGCTGCCCGACTCGTGCAGCGCGTGCAGGAACGCATACGACAGGAAGGGATTGGCGGGGCCGCCGGGGACGCCCTGGGCTGCCACCAGCTGGTCCCAGGCAGCCTGGCCAATCTCGGAGAGAGAAGAAACGATATGCGTGCGATAATTCAAAATTGCTTCCGTACCTTAAGAACAGTGAGTGCGGACCTCCTGGCGAAAGACTCACCATGAACAATCCATTTTTTAATCTGTACTCGCACGATTTCGCCCGCGTTGCCGTGGCGATTCCGCGTTGCCGGATCGCCGACCCGGCCTATAACGTGGAGCAGACCATCGCGCTGGCCCGGCAGGCCGCCGCGCAAGGCGCCATGCTGGTCGCGTTCCCGGAACTGGGCCTGTCGGCCTACTCCTGCGACGACCTGTTCCACCAGCGTGCCCTGCTCGACGCCTGCGAGGACGCGCTCGCCGCAGTGGTCGCCGCCTCGGCCGAGACCCCAGTGGCGATGGTAGTGGGGCTCCCCCTGCGGGCCAACCACCAGCTCTTCAACTGCGCGGCCGTGGTCGCCGGTGGACGGCTGCTCGGTGTCGTGCCCAAGAGCTATTTGCCTAATTATGGCGAATTTTACGAAGGACGGCAGTTCAGTGCCGCCGATTGCGCCCCGGTGGACCAGATCGACTGGCGAGGCCAGAGCGTGCCGTTCGGCCCCAACCTGGTGTTCGAGCCCGAAAACCTGCCGCTGTGCCGCTTCCACGTCGAAATCTGCGAGGACGTGTGGGTGCCTGTGCCGCCGTCGTCGTTTGCGGCGCTGGCCGGCGCGACGGTGCTGGTCAACCTGTCGGCCTCGAACGTGTTGGTCGGCAAGAGCGGCTACCGCCACCAGCTGGTCGGTCAGCAGTCGGCGCGCTGCCTGGCGGCCTACCTGTACACCTCGGCCGGACGGGGCGAGTCGAGCACCGACATGGCCTGGGACGGCCAGGCCCTGATCTACGAGAAGGGCGACATGCTGGCCGAGTCCGAACGCTTCCTCGACGAGTCGCACATCATCTACGCCGATGTCGACCTCGGCCGGCTGTCGCAGGAGCGCATGCACGCGACCAGTTTCGCGCAATCGGTGCGGCGCCATGCCGACGAGGTCGGCAAGTTCCGGGTGGTGCGCTTCAAGCTGGCGCTGCCGCTGGAGCGCACACTGCCGCTCGACCGGATCATCGAGCGTTTCCCGTATGTGCCGGCCGACCAGGGACGGCGCGACGAGCGCTGTACCGAGGTCTACAACATCCAGGTGCAGGCGCTGATCCAGCGGCTGTCGTCCAGTGGCATCAAGAAGGTGGTGATCGGCGTGTCGGGCGGGCTCGATTCGACCCACGCGCTGCTGGTCTGCGCCAAGGCCATGGACCGCCTCGGCCTGCCGCGCACCAACATCCTGGCCTACACGATGCCGGGCTTTGCAACCAGCGAGCGTACCTTGAAACAGGCGCGCGACCTGATGCGGGCGGTCGGCTGCAGCGCGTCCGAAATCGACATCCGCCCGAGCTGCATCCAGATGCTGAAGGACCTCGGCCACCCGTATGCGCTGGGCACGGCAGACTACGACATCACGTTCGAGAACGTGCAGGCGGGCGAGCGCACCAACCACCTGTTCCGGCTGGCGAACTTCCATGACGGAATCGTGATCGGAACTGGCGACCTGTCCGAACTGGCGCTGGGCTGGTGCACGTACGGCGTGGGCGACCACATGTCGCACTACAACGTGAACGCGAGCGTGCCGAAAACGCTGATCTCGTACCTGGTACGCTGGGTGGCCGAGACCCGCGCGATCGGCAGCGACGGCGCCGAGGTGCTGCTGAACATCCTCGATACCGAGATCAGCCCCGAGCTGGTCCCGGGCAAACCGGGCGACGCCGGCAAGCCGGCCCAGATCACCGAAAGCGTGATCGGCCCGTACGAACTGCAGGACTTCACGCTGTACTACACCTTGCGCTACGGCTTTACGCCAACCAAGGTCGCGTTCCTGGCTTACTCGGCCTGGAACGACCGTGCGCAGGGCAGGTGGCCGGACGGCGAGCACACGCCGCGCAACGAGTACGACCTGGGCGCGATCAAGCGCTACATGTCCATCTTCATGTACCGCTTCTTCAAGACCAGCCAGTTCAAACGCTCGTGCGTGCCGAACGGACCGAAGGTCGGCAATGGCGGTTCGCTGTCGCCGCGCGGCGACTGGCGCGCGCCGAGCGATGCGGAGGCGACCGTGTGGATGGACGACCTGGCCAACATACCAGACTAAAAGTTATTTTTTGGGAGAAGAGATGAAACAGGTTACTTGCGTAATCAAGCCATTCAAGCTGGACGAAGTGCGCGAGGCGCTGGCCGAAGTGAACGTGACCGGCCTGACGGTCACCGAGGTCAAGGGCTTCGGGCGCCAGAAGGGCCACACCGAACTGTACCGCGGCGCCGAGTACGTGGTCGACTTCCTGCCGAAGGTGAAGATCGAGGTGGTGGTGGACGACGAGCTGACCGAGCAGGTGGTGGACGCGATCATCAAGGCCGCGCGCACCGGCAAGATCGGCGATGGCAAGATTTTCGTGCAGGATGTCGAGCAGGTGATCCGCATCCGCACCGGCGAAACCGGGCCCGACGCCGTTTAAGTTAGTTGCCCCAAAACCGGGGTCAGAGCACGTTTTTCGATCAATTGCCCCAAAACCGGGGTCAGAGCACGTTTTTCGATCAATTGATTTGAAAATGTGCTCTGACCCCGTTTTTTTTGCGCTTGCCGCTGCGGCTGCGGCAGCCTTGTGCGGCATTGGTTCCCGGCGCCGGTCACGCAGTTGCTGCCGTCCTTAGCTGTATCAAGAGATTGACAGGTCCAGCCGTGCGGGCCTTCCATCTTGAGTACGCTGTCTCGTCGTCGGGCTCGTGCCCCGGCGGGACGGAGACTCGATCATGCAAGGGAAAGAATTGCTCTGCATCGCGGCCGACCGCAACATGGGCGCGGCCTACGCCTGCGCCTTACATGGGTGGAACGTTCGCACGGTGCACACGCTGCGCGAGGCCGGCCGCGCGCTGTGCGCCCGCGGCTACCTGGTCGGGCTGCTGCTGGGCCTCGGCGACGAGGCCCAGCACGCCGAACTCGACAGCTTCCTCAGCCAGAACTGGAAGCTGCAATGGATCGGCGTGCTGCGTCCCGGGGCGCTGGCCTCGCCCCACTGCCGGCAGCTGGTGGGCGACCACTTGTGCGACTTCCATACCGACCCGGCCGACCCGGTGCGCCTCGGGTACGCGCTCGGCCATGCACTTGGGCTTGCCCGGCTGCGCAACCAGCCGGCGCCGGCCGAAGCGTTCCCGGCGTCGGCGATGATCGGCACCAGTGCGGCAATCAGGCGGCTGCGCATGCAGATCGCGCGGGTGGCGCAGGCCGATGCGCCGGTCCTGATCTGGGGCGAAAGCGGCAGTGGCAAGGAACTGACGGCGCAGTCGATCCATGCGCAGTCCCCGCGCGCCGCCGGGCCGTTCGTCCCGGTAAATTGCGGCGCCCTCGCGCCGACACTGATCCAGTCGGAACTGTTTGGCCATGCGCGCGGCGCCTTCACCGGCGCCGCCGCCGACAAGCCGGGATTGATCGAAACGGCCGGCGGCGGCACCTTGTTTCTCGACGAAGTCGCGGACCTGCCCAGGGACCTGCAGGCCAACCTGCTGCGCTTCCTGCAGGAGAAGACGATCTACCGGGTCGGTTCGACCCGCAGCATCGCGGTCGATGTGCGCGTGATCGCGGCCTCCCACGTCGACCTGCAGCAAGCGGTGGCGCAGGGCCGATTTCGCGAAGACTTGTATTACCGCCTCAACGTGCTGCCGCTGACGGTGCCGCCGCTGCGCGAGCGCCGCGCCGACCTGCCGCTGCTGGCCGATCAGTTTTTCCGCGCGCATGCGGCCGACAAACCGCCGCGCCTGAAGGGATTCAGCAGCGCCGCGATGGAGGCGATCCGCCAGCACGACTGGCCCGGCAACGTGCGCGAACTGATCAATCGTACCCGCCGCGCGATGGTGCTGGCCGACGGCCGCCTGATCACGCCCGCCGACCTGGGACTCACGGCGACCCGCGCGGCGCCGGCCGGCGCCGGGCTGGACGAATCGCGCACCGCCGCCGATCGGGCCGCGATCACCGCCAGCCTCGAGCGCGCCGGCAACAACATCGCGCGCGCCGCACGCGACCTCGGTATTTCGCGCATGACCCTTTACCGCCTGCTGGACAAGCACGCGATCGACGTGAAGTGACGCCGGCGCGGCGAGGGCGCGCAGGCCAGCACTGCAGGGGCCGGTCACACCAGCGATACATGCTGCGCCCGTGGAAAACGCCGCTCCTGCCCATGCAGCTCGCGCCCCTGGCCCGCCGGCCCCAACCCCGCGTCACACGCCTGCGACAGAAAGCCTCCGCCAGGCCATCGAGCCGTTGCTCGCGGCTAGGTTCGATCCAGCAAGCCGCGGCGATTCCCCAGCATTTTCAACGCTTTGCGTCGGTCGGCGCGGAGCTGGCATCCATTTTGCTGAGAGTGTCCCTGACTCGACCGATGTTGCAGAGTCATTCGATGACGTAACTTTCAAAGGAATAACTATGAAACGAACTCTGATGGCAGTCGCGATTTCCCTGGCTTTCAGCGCAAGCGCTTTTGCTGCCCCGACCGGCAACAACAA
>JBJMVW010000163.1:0-8081 GCA_045810465.1 Massilia sp.
AGCGCGCCGACACCAGCGGCCGCAGTTTGCCCTCCGCCATCCACCCCAGCATCTGCCGCATCGCCGCCAGATTCGCCTTCGCTTCGCGCCGCGCGAATTCGCCCCAGAACACGCCGACCACCGACGCGCCTTTCAGCAGCATCAGGTTCCACGGCAGCTGCGGAATGTCGCCAGCCGCAAAGCCGACCACCAGGTGCCGCCCGCGCCACGCAATCGACCGGAACGCCGGTTCGCTGTACGGACCGCCGACCGGATCGTAAATCACGTCCGGCCCCCGTCCGCCGGTCGCCGCCTTGATCGCCTCGCGCAGGTCGCAGGTGGCGTAATTGATCGTCGCGTCGGCCCCGTGCGCGCGGCATACCGCGAGCTTGTCCTCGCTCGACGCCGCCGCGATCACTCGCGCGCCAAGCGCCTTGCCGATCTCGATCGCCGCCAGCCCGACCCCGCCCGCCGCGCCCAGCACCAGCACGGTCTCGCCAGCCTGCAAGGCGGCGCGGTCGACCAGTGCATGGTGCGAGGTGCCATAGGTGAGGGTGATCGCGGCGGCGGTGTCGAAGTCCATCCCTGGCGGCATCGGCATCAAGGCCTCGGCCGGCGCCAGCGCCTGCTGCGCAAACGCGCCGGTGCGGGTGAAGCCGATCACGGCCTGGCCTGGCGCGAAATCGGTCACGCCTTCGCCGAGTGCGCGTACCACGCCCGCGAACTCATTGCCCGGCGTGAACGGCAGCTCGGGCCGCACCTGGTATTTGCCCTGCACCGTCAGCACGTCCGGGAAATTTACGCCGGCCGCCCTGACCTCGATCACCACCTGGCCGGGCCCCGGCTGCGGGTCCGGCAGCTGTTCCACGACCAGCGTGTCCGGCGCTCCCCATGCCTTGCATACGACCGCTTTCATCACGTCTCCTGTTCCGCCAAAGGCCGGTTGTCCTGGCGATCGATTATGCCCGAAAGAATGGTCGTTCCGGCATCAGGGATGAGCCCGCCAGTCGTTTTGTGCGTTCGCAAAATGGCTGGGGTGTGGCTTGTTAGAGTCATGGATGCGAGAGCGCGCCACACAGACAGCATAAATGAATGGGGGAATGGCAATGGCGATCCGTTACGGCTGTTTCTTCAGCTATGCACATGGCCGGCACGACTTAATGAATCGGTTCAAGAGCACGCTTGCGGACGCGCTGCGCTGCTACCTCGAACCGTACTTCGACAACGAGGACGAACTGTTCATCGACACCGAGCAGCTCGGCGGTGGCGACGACCTCGACCGCAAGATCGCACGCGCGATGTGCGAGAGCGTTTGCATGATCCTGATTTATACGCCGAAGTACGAGGCGCACGCCTACACGCGGCGCGAGTACGCGGCGATGCGCATGCTCGAGGAAGAGCGCAGCCAGTGGTATCCGATGCCAAGCCACCTGATCATCCCGGTCGTCATGACCCGGCACCCCGACAGGCTGCCGCCGCAAATCACCGGCGCCAGCCTGTACGTGGATTTTTCGCATTTCACGATGGCCACCACCGACCTGAAAGCGAACCCCGATTTCTTGCCCGATATCGAAAAAATCGTCCGGCGCATCGCCACCCATTACCAATACCAAAAAACGTACATGCCTTCCGGACACGACTGCAACCAATTTGTGCTGCCGGAGGTCCCAGCTGAGTGGCGCGAGATACCGGACATAACTTTCCCAAAAAAATGAGGAGCAACATGGAAATCAACCGCATTACGCTTCCGCCGATTACCGCACCTGGCGAGGTCACCACCTTCTACTCGTTCGAAAGCGGCGCCGCGCGCAGTGTGGCGTTGTCAAACATGGCGGTATTGCTGGCGGGGCGGCAGAACGCGACGGTCCCGGTCCTGATGATCGACTGGGACACCGAGTCGCCCGGGCTGCATCATTATTTCCAGCGCGACGAGCAGGGCGGCGCGCGCGAGGGCGCGCCGCGCGACCCCGGCCACGCGCGCCCCGGCCTGCTGGAATACTTCGAGGCTTGCCGCGACCAGCTGCAAACCCTGACGCGCTCGCCGGCCGCCGCCGACGACGAGCAACTGGCGCGGCTGGTGCTCGAGGCAATCGACTGGGGAGCCTACGTCGAGCGCGTCGACGACAGCCGGCCGCTGTACCTGATGCGCGCCGGCCGCTTCGACGACAGCTACGGCGAACGCGCCGACGCCATGGACTGGGACGGGCTGTTTGCCGCCTGCCCGGCGCTGTACCGCAGCTTTGCCGGGCACATGGCGCGCCATTTCCGCCACGTGCTGGTCGATTGCCGCAGCGGCCGCTCGGCGGCGGTCAGCGTCTGCACCACGCTGCTGCCGCGCAAGCTGGTGGCGGTGTTCACGCCCAGCCAGCGCAGCCTGGAGGGCCTGGCCGGGGTCGTCACCCGGGCCGTCGAATACCGCTGCAGCCACGAGGACGAACAGCACCCGCTGCTGGTCTACCCGCTGCCGTGCTCGATCGACAGCACCGACTGCGAGCGCCGCCTGCAGTGGCGCCGCGGCGATCCGCACCGCGGCGTGCCCGGCTACCAGGCCGCGCTCGAAAAACTGCTGCGTTCGTGCTACGGCATGTCCCACCTGTCGCTCGACGGTTACCTCGACGAAGTCCAGCTGCAGCAGACCAACGCGATGTCGAGCGGCGAGCACCTGGGCATCGCGCCCGAGCGCGACGGCGACCGGTTCTCGCTGACGCGCACGTTCGAAACCCTGCTCGATTGGGTGGCGGAGGGCTATTTCCCCTGGCAATCGCACGCCGAAGTCGAGCTGCTCGGCGCCATCGCGGCGGCCCGCAGCGCAAGCGCCGGGGGAACGCCCGCCGCGCTGTCGGTGCCGCTGGCGCGTGACCTTGCCGGGCTCGGCGAACTGTACCGCCGGCAGGGGCGCGAACGCGAGGCACAGGAATGTTTCGAGGAAAGCAGCGCGCTGCGCCAGCGCGTGCTCGGCGAGGACCATGCCGACACCCGCGCCAGCCGCAGCGCGCTGGCTGGGCTGTTGCGCCAGGGCGGCAAGCTGCACGAGGCGAAATTCCTGTACGAACTGCTGGTCGACGACTGCGCGCGCCTGGCCGGCGCCGACCATCCCGAAACGCTGGCCGCGCGTTCCGGGCTGGCCGCGACGCTGGCCCAGCTGGGCGAATTCGAGCACGCGCTGGCGCTGCACGAACAGGTCACCAGCGCTTGCGAACGCCTGTTCGGCCCGGGCCACATCGCCACCCTCAACAGCCTTGCCGGCCAGGCCGAAACCCTGACCCGCCAGGGCGAACGCAGCCGCGCGCGGATGGTCTACGAGCGCGTGCTCGAGGGGCGCCAGAACCTGCTCGGCACCGAGCACGAAGACACGCTGCGCTGCACCCAGCAGCTGGCCGCCTTGCTGTGCCAGATGGGCGACCTCAACAACGCGCGCAAACTGCAGGAAAGCGTGGTGCGGGCGCGCGAGCGGCATGCCGGCCCCGACGCCTCGCCAACCCTGCAGGCGTGCGAGGCGCTGGCCGAAATCCTGGCCGCGCAGGGCGACCTGGCGGCCGTGCGCAGCATGCAGGAGTCGCTGGCGCGGGCGCGCGAGCGCCGGCTCGGCTCGGAACACCCGGAAACCCTCAGCATCCAGCTGCGGCTCGCTTCCACGCTCGGCCTGCAGGGCGACCTGGAAGCGGCGCGCCGGCTGCAGCAGCATGTGGTCACACTGCACGAACGGATCCATGGCACCGAGGACATGGAAACCTTGCGCAGTAAAAAAGCGCTGGCGGCGACGCTGTCGAGCCAGGGCCACAGCCAGGCGGCGCGCAAGCTCGAGGAGAGCGTGCAGCAGGTCAACAACCGGCTACTGAGCATTCGCGCCATGTCCTCCGGCCCGCATGGTTCGCACGCTGCGATGCCCGCAAAGGCTCCCTTGTCCGACCTGCGCGACCCGGGGCTGCACCCCGATACGGTCGATTACAAGGTGGCGCAGCTGCAAAAGCTGATCGACAATAGCCCAGGCGAGGCACGCCCCCTGGCCGACAGCTTGCGCAAGACGATCTTGCGGCCAAGTGTGGCGCATCCGCTACGCAAGCGCGGGGTGGCGCTGATCGAGCAGGTGTACACCCAGGATGGCGACAAGGATGCGCTGCTCGCATTCAGGTCGGCCCAGGTTTCCTCGCTCGAAGGCGCGTTGATCGAAGCATCGGGCGGCAAGCAGTAGCCATGCGATAAGGGCGCCGCGCAGGGAAGGGAATCCCGGTCCGGCACCTCCGCCGCACAAGCCAAATGGGTTCCCGGGCGAGCGTGGAGAAGCCGGGCGAGCCGTTTCCGGCAGTGTCCGGAAGCAGGTGGCGTATGCTTGGAAGCAGGGAAGAACCTTAAATTATCCGGGCTGGGTGAGCGTCGCGGGCGTTGCTTCAGGTAAAATCGCGGTATGCGAATTCTTATCAGTAACGACGACGGCTATCTCGCCCCTGGTATCAACGCACTGGCCGATGCGCTGGCCGCAGTTGCGGACATCGTGGTCGTCGCACCCGACAGCAACCGCTCCGGTGCGTCGAACTCGCTGTCGCTGGACCGGCCGCTGTCGGTCCAGAAGGCCGGCAATGGTTTCTATTTCGTCAATGGAACCCCGACCGACTGCGTCCACGTGGCGCTGACCGGCATGCTCGACTTCCGGCCCGATCTGGTCGTGTCCGGCATTAACAACGGCCAGAACATGGGCGACGACACGCTCTATTCGGGCACGGTTGCCGCCGCCACCGAGGCTTACCTGTTCGGCATCCCGGCGATCGCGTTCTCCCAGGTCAATTTCGGCTGGGAGCACCTCGACGCCGCGGCCCGGGTTGCGCGCGACATCGTGCTGCGCCGCTTCGATTCGCTGCCGTCGCCGTACCTGCTGAATGTAAACATCCCGAACCTGCCCTACGAACAGCTGCGCACCGTCAGCGCCACCCGGCTGGGGCGCCGCCACCAGGCCGAGCCGGTAATCCGCGCGCTCGACCCGCGCGGGCGCGAGATCTTCTGGATCGGCGCGCCCGGCGCCTGCCGCGACGCCGGCGAGGGCACCGATTTCCATGCGACCTCGCAGGGCCAGGTGTCGGTGACGCCGCTGCAGGTCGACCTGACCCACAAGGAGCAGCTCGCGCTGCTGGCGCGGGGCCTGGCATGAACGACAAACCCAGCAATTTTCCGCTGCCGCTGTCGTCGCTGACCGGTGGGGCCGGCAAGCCGGCCGTGCCGGCCGCGGTCGCCACGCCGCAGACGGCGACCCGCAACGCCGCCCGCACCGCGGTCCATGGCGGCGCCGCCAGGCCGCCGGTGGTCCCGGGGCCGGCGCCCAAGCCGCCCGGCTACGCCCAAGCCACGGTCCAGCCTGCCATGGCCAGCCGCTCGGAGCTGATGGCGAGCGAAGCGATCCGGCACGCGATGGTGCTGCGGGTGGCGCGCCAGGGCGTCAAGGACCAGCAGGTGCTGGCCGCGCTGGAGGCCATACCGCGCCACCTGTTCATCGAACCGGCCTTGTCGGCACAGGCGTATATCGACGCGTCGCTGCCGATCGGGCACAACCAGACTATTTCCCAGCCGTACATCGTGGCGCGCATGATCGAGGCGCTGCGCGAGGGCGCGCGCGAGCGCGACAAGCTGTCGCGCGTGCTCGAGATCGGCACCGGCTGCGGTTACCAGGCCGCCGTGCTGGCGCGGGTCGCGCACGACGTGTACTCGATCGAACGCATCAAGCCGCTGCACGAGCTCGCCAAGGCGAATTTGCGGCCCTTGCGTATTTCCAACCTCCGCTTGCAGTACGGAGATGGTATGCTCGGGTTGCCGCAGGTTGCGCCTTTCGACGGCATCATCCTTGCGGCCGCCGGGCTCGAGGTGCCGCAGGCCCTGCTGGAGCAACTGGCCATCGGCGGCCGCCTGGTCGCGCCGGTCGGCGCCCAGGTCCAGCACCTGCAACGAATCACTCGCATTGGCAACACGGAATGGACCAGCGAAACGCTGGAATCCTGCCATTTCGTGCCATTGCGCCCTGGCATCGCCTAGCCTTGCCACCTGACGCTACCTACTAGATGAGAATGAAACAAACACCCCGTTTAGCCCTGCTGACCTTGACACTCGGCCTGCTTGGTGCCTGCAGCACCCCCACCCGCCAGGCCCCGGTGGTCGAACGCCAGGCGCCTTCCGCCAATTCCCGTGTCCGCCCGGCCACGCCGCCCGCCGCCGTCGAGGAGGCGAAGCAGGATACGCGCGGCACTTACACCGTCCGTAAAGGCGACACGCTGCTGCGCATCGCGCTCGACCACGGCCAGGGCTACCGCGACCTGGTCACCTGGAACAACCTGGCCGACCCGGACGACATCAAGGTCGGCCAGGTGCTCAAAGTTTCCGCGCCGGAACGCGCGGCCGGCGTGCAGACCATGCCGGTGCCGCTGCCCGACACCCGCAACCAGGTGCCGCGCAAGACCGCGCCGAAGGGGGACAAGCGGCCGTTCAGCGAAGCCAACGTGGCCGAGGCCCAGAAACCGGAGCCGGCCAGGCCCGAGAAGGCCGAGACCGCCGTGCCGGTGAATGGCGCCAATGCCGCCAATGCCGCGATCGCGCCCGGGTCCACCGTGACCGCGACCGACGACGAAAAACTCAGCTGGATGTGGCCGTCGGACGGCAAGATCATCGCCACTTTCGACGAAGGCAAGAACAAAGGCATCGACATCGCAGGCAAGCTCGGCCAGCAGGTGATGGCCGCCGGCGCCGGAAAAGTCATGTATGCTGGCAGCGGAATCCGCGGTTATGGTAATCTCGTCATCGTCAAGCACAGCAACAGCTTGCTGTCTGCCTACGCCCACAACCGCAGTATTGTCGTGAAGGAAGGGCAGACCGTGAGCAAGGGGCAAGTTATCGCCGAAATGGGCGATTCCGATGCCGATTCGGTCAAACTGCATTTTGAAATTCGCCAGCAGGGCAAGCCTGTCGATCCGTCAAGGTTCTTGCCCAGCCGTTAGAGAGGGCCAATGACGCAGCCGCAGCACCCGCTGGAACACGACGCCTCGGACGACTTGCCGGACGAGCCGCTTGAGGAAGGCGTGCTGGAGGCCGACGGCGCCGACCTCGCCCTTGACGCGGGGGCAGGCGCCGAGGCCCGCGGCGAGGCGGCCGAGGGCGCCGAGATCGAGAGTGTCGACGAGCTCAAGAAGGTGCTGGCCGCCGAGCTGTCCACCGATACCACCCAGCATTACCTGAACCAGATCGGCGCCCGCCCGCTGTTGTCGGCGCAGCAAGAGGTGCACTACGCGACGCTGGCCAAGGCCGGCGACTTCGCGGCGCGCCAGAAGATGATCGAACACAACCTGCGGCTGGTGGTGTCGATTGCCAAGCACTACATCAACCGCGGGGTCGTGCTGCTCGACATGATCGAGGAAGGCAACATCGGCCTGATGCGGGCGATCGACAAGTTCGAGCCCGAGCGCGGCTTCCGGTTTTCGACCTACGCCACCTGGTGGATTCGCCAGAGCATCGAGCGCGCCATCATGAACCAGGCGCGCACCGTGCGCCTGCCGGTGCACATGGTGCGCGAACTGAACCAGATCCTGCGCGCCAAGTACCATCTCGAAGCCCAGCACCACAATGGCAAGGACGCCGCCGCCGAGGACATCGCCAGCCTGGTCGGGCGGCCGGTGGAGGAGGTGCAGGACATCCTGGCGCTGTCCGAGCATGCCACCTCGCTCGACGCGCCGCTCGACAACGATCCGCAGTCGAGCCTGATGGACATGCTGCCGGGCGAAGCCGACGACAGCCCGGACGCGCGCGCCGAGCACCACGAAATGACGGCGCTGGTGCGCGACTGGCTGACCAAGCTGCCGGACAAGCAACGGCTGGTCATCATGCGCCGCTTCGGCCTCGACAACGACGACCCGGCCACGCTCGAGACCCTGGCCGAGGAGATGGGCGTCACGCGCGAGCGCGTGCGCCAGATCCAGCAGGAAGCACTGGTCAAACTCAAGCGGGCCATGGCCGCCCGTGGCGTCGTCCGCGATTCCTTGCTATGATGCGCCCGGGCCGATTCGGCCCGTTTTTCTTTACGAATACCTGGCCCACCACGTCGTTCCCGGCCTCGGCGGCAGCCCGGCGGG
>JBJMVW010000164.1:0-35098 GCA_045810465.1 Massilia sp.
GCCGGTGCGGGCGGTCGATACGATGACGGCGTCAAGCATTGTTGTCTCCTGGGATAGGGCGCGCGCGTCCGCCTGGGCGGTGCGCTGGAGCAAACGAGGATAGCACACAATTAGTACGGTCGTTCGCAAATAAATCTGCAATACCGCATCACTGCCCGCCGCGCCGAATGCGCCGTAAGCTCGGCGTAAGTTTGGAGCAAGCATGACGTAAGGTTCAGTCGCCACACTCCGTGACAGCCGACCAAGTATCGGCGATCCGGTGACATCTAATTACTACACGGAGACAATAAATGGCTATCACACCCGGCATGACCGCCGGCGGCAAGGCAGTTCCGGCCGCAGGACTCACCAAGGAAGAGCGCAAGGTCATCTTCGCCTCATCCCTCGGCACCATTTTCGAATGGTATGACTTCTACCTGTACGGCACGCTCGCAGCGGTCATCGCCAAGCAGTTCTTCATCGGCGACCCGACCACCACCTTCATCCTGACCCTGCTGGCGTTTGCCGCCGGCTTCATCGTGCGCCCGTTCGGCGCGCTGGTGTTCGGCCGGCTGGGTGACATGATCGGCCGCAAGTACACCTTCCTGGTCACCATCCTGATCATGGGTAGTTCGACTTTCATCGTCGGCCTGCTGCCGGGCCATAAGGCGATCGGCATCGCCGCGCCGATCATCCTGGTCGCCCTGCGCATCCTGCAAGGCCTGGCGCTGGGCGGCGAGTATGGCGGCGCCGCCACCTACGTGGCCGAGCATGCACCGGAAGGCCGCCGGGGCTTTTTCACCGCGTGGATCCAGACCACCGCCACGCTGGGACTGTTCCTGTCGCTGCTCGTGATCCTCGGCACCCGCCTGTCGATGGGCGAAGACCAGTTCAACGCCTGGGGCTGGCGCATTCCGTTCCTGGTGTCGGTGCTGCTGCTCGCCATCTCGGTGTGGATCCGCCTGTCGATGAACGAGTCGCCGGCCTTCGCCAAGATGAAAGCCGAAGGCAAGACCTCCAAGGCGCCGCTGTCCGAAGCCTTCCTGCAATGGAAGAACGCCAAGATCGTGATCCTCGCCCTGATCGGCCTGACCATGGGACAGGCCGTGGTGTGGTACACCGGCCAGTTCTACGCCCTGTTCTTCCTGACCCAGACACTGAAGATCGACGGCGCGACCGCCTATATCCTGATCGCCATCGCGCTGGCGCTGGCGACCCCGTTCTTCATCATTTTCGGCTCGCTGTCGGACCGCATCGGCCGCAAGTACATCATCCTCGGCGGCTGCCTGATCGCGGCGCTGACCTACTTCCCGATCTTCAAGGCAATCACGCACTACGGCAACCCGGCCCTGGAGAGCGCACTGAGCAACTCGCCGGTGGTGGTCGTGGCCGACCCCGCAACCTGCCACTTCCAGTTCAACCTGACCGGCACCAAGAAATTCCCGTCGTCGTGCGACATCGCGACCGGCTTCCTGTCCAATGCATCGGTCAGCTACACCCGCCAGGATGCACCTGCCGGCAGCGTGGCCAGCATCAAGGTGGGCGACAAGGTCTATCCGTCGTTTAACGCCACGATGACCCCGGACGGACTGAACTTCGACCAGGCCAGCAAGGACCGCGAAGCCGCGCTCAAGACGGACGTGGGCACCTCGCTGAAGGCGGCCGGCTACCCGGCGAAGGCCGACCCGGCGCAGATCAACAAGCCGATGGTGGTCCTGTTCCTGTTCATCCTGGTGCTGTACGTCACCATGGTCTACGGCCCGGTCGCGGCGATGCTGGTCGAGATGTTCCCGACCCGGATCCGCTACTCGTCGATGTCGCTGCCCTACCATATCGGTAACGGCTGGTTCGGCGGCCTGTTGCCGACCACGGCGTTCGCGCTGGTGGCGTTCAAGGGCGACATTTACTACGGCCTGTGGTACCCGATCATCGTGGCCCTGATCACCTGCGTGATCGGCACCTTGTTCGTTCGGGAAACCAAGGACACCAACATTTACGCGGGTGACTGACGCCCGGGCATGCCGTTCTTGAAAAATGCCGCTGGAAACAGCGGCATTTTTTTTGGTGGATGTCGGGTCGCGGGCCCGGCCGCTGGTGTACGACAGGTCCTACGCGGGAGCCGCGCCTTCGCCTATGTTCCTGCCTGCACGCAGGATTACCATCGGACTTTGCACTAACGAGATCGAGGAGATGGTAATGGGCGAATACAAAGGCAGGGGCGTGAAGGGGCGCAGCTACGACGAAGTCAGCGGCGTAGGCACGAGTAGTGCCGGCGTCACCGGTACCACGGGGAACTTGAATGACCACGGCCATGATGGCGGGGTCGGCGAGCCGCCGGTCGGCGACGCCGGCAACCTCCAGAGCGCAGACCGCGGCATGAATGATGGGAAACCAGCGCTCGGCAGTGCGGGGCGCGGCGGAGCAGCCGGTAGCGCTGCGGGCGGCAGCGCCGGCGGCGCAAGCGAGCAAAGCGGCGGGGGCGGATTTGTCCAATCTTCTCCGGAAGCCAACGCGGGGGCCCCGGGTTCGACCACGGATCCGGACGGAATCCGTAGCAGCCAGGGCGACCCGGGAAGTACCTATTCCGCGGCAACCTCCGGCACGGCTTCGCCGGGCAGCAGCGCAAGCCCCGGCCAGCGCCAACAGAGCCAATCAGGCGGTGCATCGACAGGTGGCTCCACCGGCAGCGGCGGCGCGGGATCGGGCGGCACGGGCGGCGGCGGGCAAAGCCAGCAGAGCGCTGCGGGCGGTTCTGCCGCAGGCGGCGCCAGCGGCTCTTCGGGGGCGGACGCCGGACGCGACACGCAAACCCGCCAGGGCGGCGGGGCAACAGGTCCCGGCGGTGGCCTGACTGCCGGCGAGGACATCACGGGCAACCAGAATACCCCGGGACGCGGCCAGCCCTAGTAATAACAGCAATCGTGTCCCGCGCCGGCGCCTCGCCGCGCGGGCCGGCAGCCACGGCATGCGGCTCGCCGTCGCATCCGGCGAGCGAGCGCGGCCGTCCGGCCATCGCTGGTACACTGGTTTCATTTAAACCAGGTAGCGGCCAATGACGTCCATGCGCGCCCAGCGTCCATCGCTCACCGAAGGGCCGATCGCCCGGACCTTGTTCTTCTTCACCCTGCCTATCCTGTTCGGCAACGTGCTGCAATCGCTGAACGGTTCGGTCAATACCGTCTGGATCGGCCATTACCTGGGAGAAGCCGCCCTCACCGCGTCCTCCAACGCCAACGCAATCATGTTCTTCCTGATTGCGACCGTGATGGGCATCGGCATGGCGGGCACGATCCTGGTCGGGCAAAGCATCGGCGCGCGCAACATCGACCAGGCCAAGCGCGTCGTCGGGACCAGCGTTACCTTCATCATCGCCCTGTCGCTGATCGTCGCCGTGTTCGGCATGGCCTTGTCGCGCCACATGATGGAATTGATGCGTACGCCGCACGACGCGCTGGAACTTGCGGTGTCCTACCTGCGCATCATCTTCCTGGCGATGCCTTCCATGTTCGGCTATATCTTCCTGACGATGTTGCTGCGCGGCTCGGGCGACACCAGGACGCCGTTCAAGTTCCAGGTGCTCTCGGTCGGGCTCGATATCGCACTCAATCCGCTGCTGATCTTCGGCTGGGGCCCGGTCCCCGGCCTGGGAATCGCCGGCTCGGCTCTGTCGACCCTGCTGGCCCAGAGCATCAGCCTGGCCGCGCTCGTGTTCTACCTGTACCGGAAAAAGAACGTGCTGTGCCTGCACGCCGGCGAAGGACGCTATCTGCGGCCCAACCCGGCCATCCTGCGCGCGATGGTGGTGAAAGGCATCCCGATGGGCTTCCAGATGGCGCTGGTTTCGCTGTCGATGATCATGATGATCTCGCTCGTCAACCACTTCGGCTCGCAGACATCCGCCGCCTATGCGGCCTGCCAGCAACTGCTCAATTACGTGCAGATGCCGGCCATGGCGGTCGGCATGGCCGTGTCGACAATGGCGGCGCAGAACATTGGAGCGCGGCGCCTCGACCGGGTGGCCCGGATCGCGCAAACCGGCGTGCTGTACAACTTCCTGATGACGGGCACGCTGGTGGCGCTGATTTCCCTGTTCGACCGCGCTGCGCTGAGCCTGTTCCTGCCCCCGGGCCAGCCGGCGTTCGCGATTGCCCAGCACATCAACGCGATTGTCGGCTGGTCCTTCATCCTGCTCGGGGTGACGTTTGTCCTGTCGGCGGTGACGCGCGCCTCCGGCGCCGTGATCCCGCCCCTGGTGATCCTGTTCATTGCACTGTGGTGCGTGCGGCTGCCGTTCGCCTGGTTCCTGATGCCGCGCTTCGGCGCCGATGCATTATGGTGGAGCTTCGGCGCAGGCTCGCTGGTCGGCATGGCGCTATCGGTGGCCTACTACCGCTACGGCAACTGGCGCAACGCACACATGCTGGCAAAAGAGCCGGCCGTCGTCGCCTGATATCAATCGGGACTGGGCCGGATGCGGTAGGCGCAACGCCGCGCGCCAGCCAGTTGATGCTCGGTGCGCTCAACGGAGCGAGCTGGCGGCGCGCGCCCATCGAGGTCAGCCCCGGCTGTTGCGCCAGGCCTTTCGCAGTCTGCGCGCCGCGTGTTTTCAGCAGGAACAGGGGTCCCGGTCCGCTGTGTTCATTTGGCGCCCGCCGGTACCGCGGCACGCGCGCCCCATCGCCGCATGCGCAACGCCGACCAGCCGCTCAGGACCGCGCCGAGCAACAGGATCAGGCGCGTGTCGAACAGCGTCAGCAGCGCGCCCACCAGGGCCATGACAATGTTCGCGAAGCAGAACGTGGTCGACAGCAGGCCCATCACCGCGCCCTGCCCGTGCCCGCCGAAGCGCTCGGCGGCCCAGCCCTGCACCACTCCGTTATAAAAGGCATGTGGCAGGCCGAACAGGACGATGGCCGCAAGGCCGACCCACAAATTACCCATTCCCACGGCCGCAATTGCCGTTGCAGAGGCGGTCGCGAACCAGCCGGCACGGCGCAGCGGGTCGGCTGGGCTCGGACCGCCCGCGAACGCGGACGCCAGCGTCATCACCCCGCACATCCCGACATTGACCAGCGCGATGCCACGCGCATCGTAGCCGCCGACTTCGACCAGCCACAAGGGATAGAACTCATAAAACGCCGTCACCCCGCAGGTGTACGCGAGCTGCATCACGAACAGGTCGCGCAGCTCGGTATGGCGCAGCAGGTTGAGAGCGTGCTTGTCGCGCGCGACCGACCACCACGATCCGCCCGCCGCCGGGCGCTCGTGCCGCTGAAGCGCGAGTGCGGCCAGCGCGGCGCCCAGCAACAATGCGCCGGCCGCAATGTAGAACGGCATCGTGATACCCCACACAATGGTGGCGCCAGCCAGCAGCGGGCCCACCAGCCAGCCCAGGTAGAACGCACTGTTCAGCCACGATAAGGCCCGGTTGCGCAGCGGCCCGTCGAGCCGGTCGGCCAGCATCGCGCGCACGACTGAGCCATTGCCTTCAAGTATGCCAGTGACAAAGCGCGCCAGCAGGAATAGCGGGTAGGAGTGAATCACCAGTGCGCCGGCGGTAAGGACGTGGCCGGCAGCCGCACCGAGCGCGGTGTTGAGCAAGACCGGACGGCGTCCGTAGCGGTCCGACAGCGGCCCGAGTACAGCACTGCCGAGGAGCAAGCCAAGGGGATTGATCACCAGTGCCAGGCCGAACAGGAACTTGGGCGGCAAGCCGAGAAAGTGGTTGAGGCTATCGTGCGTCGCGGCGGCGAACAAGGGCGGCAGGATCGGGTACGGCAGCGAGGCGCCGGTGGTGGCGAGCAGGCCCAGCAGGCAGGCTGAAGCGATCAGGAGGGCGTTCTTCACGGCGACTCATGTTATTGAACAGTGTACGAAGCGTACCGGGAAGCCGGCCATCAGTAAACGCAATCATTTACTTACTGAGCCGGTGCATGTGACGGCCAAGGCCGCGGTGCGGCGGCAAACGCTGGCGTCTTATACAATCAACAGGAGGCAGCGGCGCGGCCGCCGAGACGGACAGTCAGCCACTGCCGGACGCGCGCGCCGGCGCGCCTATTTTTTTCTGGAGAAAAGCAATGTCGGGCTATAGCATCAACATCGAGCAAAAGACGCTTCAGGGCAATAACTTCCGCGAAGTCCTGTACACGACCGAGCGCAGCCAGCTGGTCATCATGACCTTGCAGCCGGGCGAAGAGATCGGGATGGAACATCACACCGGCCACGACCAGTTCATTCGCGTCGAGGCGGGACAAGGCGTCGCGATCCTGGACGGCGAGAAGCATGCGCTGGAAGACGGCGTCGCGGTGGTGATCCCGGCGGGTACCGAGCACAACGTGATCAACACCTCGGGCACCGAGGCAATGAGGCTGTACACCCTGTACACGCCACCGGAGCATCCGGACGGCATCGTCCACGCGACCAAGGCCGAGGCGGACGAGTACGAGAAGCATCACCACGAGCATTGAGCGAGCGTAGCGTGCGCTCAAGAGCGCCCGCTACCATCCGCGCATCGGCTTTGATCAGCTGTTGAAGCCCTTGCCTTCGCCGGCCAGGCGCGCCAGCAGTGGCGCCGGGGTCCACGCCTCGCCGTGGCGGCCGCGCGCGTACTTGTCCACCGATGCGAGGACGTTTGGCAGGCCAACCGTGTCGGCGTAGAACATCGGCCCGCCCCGGTGCAGCGGGAAGCCGTAGCCGGTCAGGTACACCATGTCGATGTCCGAGGCCCGCATGGCAATGCCCTCTTCCAGGATCTTGGCGCCTTCGTTGACCAGCGCGAACACCAGCCGCTCGACGATCTCGTCGTCCGAAATCTTGCGCCGCTCGATCCCCAGCTCCTTCGAGTAGTTGACGATCATGTCGTTGACCAGCTGGGACGGATACGGCTTGCGGTCGCCCGGCTTGTAGTCGTACCAGCCGGCGCCGGTCTTCTGGCCGAAGCGACCCTGTTCGCACAACAGGTCGGCGGTCTTCGAGTACTTAATTTCGGGCGTTTCGATCGCACGGCGCTTGCGGATGTACCAGCCGACGTCGTTGCCGGCCATGTCGCTCATGCGGTATGGGCCCATCGCGAAGCCAAACTTTTCGATTGCCTTGTCGACCTGCTCCGGCGTGCAGCCTTCGTCGAGCAGGAAGCCGGCCTGGCGCAGGTACTGTTCGAGCATCCGGTTGCCGATGAAGCCGTCGCACACGCCCGAGACCACGCCGGTCTTCTTCAGCTTTTTCGACAGCGCCATCGTGGTGGCCAGCACGTCCTTGCCGGTTTTTGCGCCGCGCACGATTTCGAGCAGCTTCATCACGTTGGCCGGGCTGAAGAAGTGGGTGCCGATCATGTCCTGCGGGCGGCTGGTGAAACCGGCAATCCGGTTCACGTCCAGCGTCGAGGTGTTCGAGGCCAGGATCGCGCCTGGCTTCATCACTTTGTCCAGTTGGCGGAACACGGTTTCCTTCACGCCCAAGTCCTCGAAAACGGCCTCGACCACGATGTCGGCCTGCGCGATGTCGTCGTACGACAGGGTGCCCGTGATCAAGCCCACGCGCTGGTCGAACTTCTCCTGCGTCAGCTTGCCCTTCTTCAGCGTGTTCTCGTAGTTCTTGCGGATCGTGGCGAGGCCCTTGTCGAGCGCCTCCTGCTTCGTTTCCAACATCACGACCGGGATGCCGGCGTTTGCGAAATTCATCGCGATGCCGCCGCCCATGGTGCCGGCGCCGATCACGGCGGCCCGCGCGATGTTGCGCGTTGGCGTATCGGGAGGCACGTCCGGGATCTTGCTGGCGGCGCGTTCGGCGAAGAAGGCATGGCGCAGCGCCTTCGATTCCGGCGTCTGCGCGAGGTGCAGGAAGCGCTCGCGCTCGAACTTGAGGCCTTCCTCGAACGGCCTGGTCACCGAGGCAGCGACGGTCTCGACGCACTCGAGCGGGGCCGGGAACGGGCCGGCCATCGCCTTGACGGTATTGCGCGAGAACTGCAGGAAGGCTTCGTGGTTCGGGTAGTCGATCTTGCGGTCGCGCACTTTGGGCAGCGGGCGCACATCGGCAATCTGGTTCGCGAATTCGACGGCGGCGGCGACCAGGTCGGTGCCGGCCGGGAATACCTGGTCGAACAGCGCGGTGCCGGCCAGTTTTTCGGACGCGACCGGGGCGCCCGAGACAACCATGTTGAGGGCCATCTCGAGGCCCAGCACGCGTGGCAGGCGCTGGGTGCCGCCGGCGCCCGGCAGCAGGCCGAGCTTCACTTCCGGCAGCGCGATCTGGGCGCCCGGCAGCGCGACCCGGTAGTTGCAGCCGAGGGCGAGCTCTAGGCCGCCGCCCATGCACACCGTGTGGATCGCCGCGACGACCGGCTTGGCCGAGTCCTCGACCACGCGGATCAGGGTGTGCAGCGTCGGCTCGGTCATCGCTTTCGGCGAATTAAATTCGCGGATGTCCGCGCCGCCCGAAAACGCCTTGCCGGCGCCGGTGAGCACGATCGCCTTGACTGCCGCGTCGTGCCCCGCCTTGCGGATCGCGTCGACCGCGGCGGTGCGCGTTTCCAGGCCCAGGCCATTGACCGGCGGATTGTTCAGTGTGATGACGGCGACGCTGCCCTTGACCAGGTATTCGGCACTCATGTCTCTTCCTTTATTAGTTGGACCGGCAATGGTTTTAACTATAACCGATAAAAGTACGGTCGTATTATTTTTTGTGCGCGGACGGCAGTCTGGTAGGGTGGGCGGCTTTGCCGCCCACGCGTTCAAACGGTGCAAGCAGACGATCCCAGCCGAGCGAAGCCTTGTTGGACGCGTGGGCGGCACAGCCGCCCACCGTACGTGATACCGCGCGCCAGTTACGCCGTCGGCAGCCGGTGCCCGCTGTACAGCTCGCGCAGTTTGTTCTTCTGGATCTTGCCGGTCGCCCCCGTCGGCAGCGCGTCGGCGAAGACGACGTCGTCCGGCAACCACCATTTCGCGATCTTGCCCTCAAAGAAGCCGAGCAGTTCGTCGCGCGTCACCTCCATCCCGGGCCGCTTGACGATCACCAGCAGCGGCCGCTCGTCCCACTTCGGATGGGCCACGCCGATGCAGGCCGCCTGCAGCACCGCCGGATGCGCCGTCGCGATGTTCTCGAGGTCGATCGTGCCGATCCATTCGCCGCCGGACTTGATCACGTCCTTGCTGCGGTCGGTGATCTGCATGTAGCCGTCCGGGTCGATGGTCGCCACGTCGCCGGTCGGGAACCAGCCGTCCTGCAGCACGTCCCCGCCCTCGTCGCCGTAGTAAGCCGCGATGATCCACGCCCCCTTGACCAGCAAATGCCCGTACGTCGTACCGTCCCACGGCAGCTCGTGGCCATCGTCGTCGACGATCTTCATGTCGACGCCGTAAATCGCGTGGCCCTGTTTTTGCAGCACCTGCCGCTGCACCTCCTTGGGCAACGCCAGGTGGCGGGTCAGCAGGCCGCCGGTGGTGCCCAGCGGCGACATCTCGGTCATGCCCCAGGCGTGGATCACCTGCACGCCAAACTTGTCGATCAGCGTGTCCATCATCGCCGGCGGGCAGGCCGAGCCGCCGATCACGGTCCGCTTGAAGCTCGAAAATTGCAGGTCGTTCTGCAGCGCGTAATTGAGCAGTCCCAGCCACACCGTGGGCACCCCGGCCGACAGCGTCACGCCCTCGGCCTCGAATAGTTCGTAGAGCGACTTGCCGTCGAGCGCCGCGCCCGGGAACACCATTTTCGCGCCTGACAGCAGCACCGAATACGGCAGGCCCCAGGCGTTCACGTGGAACATCGGCACCACCGGCAGCACAGTATCCTGCGACGATACGTTCAGTGCGTTCGGCATCGCCGATGCATATGCGTGCAGCACCATTGAGCGGTGCGAGTACAGCGCGCCCTTGGGGTTGCCAGTGGTGCCCGAGGTGTAGCACAGCGACGCCGCCGAATTCTCGTCGAACTGCGGCCAGGCATAGTCGTCCGAACTGGAAGCGATCAAATCCTCGTAGCACAGCAGGTTCGGGATGCCGGTTTCAAGCGGCATGTGCTCGCGGTCGGTCATCAGTACAAACGCCTTCACCGTTTTGCAGTGCGGCGCAAGCGCCTGGACCAGCGGCAAAAACGTCAGGTCGAAGAACAGGTACTGGTTTTCGGCATGATTGACGATGTAGGCAATCTGCTCCGGATGCAGGCGCGGGTTGATGGTATGCAGCACCGCACCCGACCCGGAAACCGCGTAATACAGCTCCATGTGGCGATAGCCGTTCCACGCCAGGGTCGCCACCCGCTCGCCCATCTTCACGCCAAAGCCCTGCAGGACGTTCGCCACGCGCCGTGCACGCCGGTGGAGCTCGCGGTAGGTGTAGCGGTGCATGTCGCCTTCGACCCGCCGCGAGACGATTTCGCTGCTCCCGTAATGCCGCGCCGCGAACTCGATGATGCTGGAAATAAGCAGGGGCTGGCTCATCATCTTGCCCATCAGCGGGCTGGGCGGGAACGACGTCATCGATGGTCTCCTGTGTACTTATTGGCAAGTATTTCGAGTGTCGTACGCGGCCGCCGGGCCCGTCAATAGCTTTCAATGCTGCGGCGCACAAACGGCGTATTGGCCGGTTACCGGATGTAACGCACGTTTGCGGCGGCCAGTGCGCCGAATAGAATCCGCGCCGTACGGTAAAATCCTGACATGATGTCTTTTACCAATGAAGGAACCGCCATTAGCGCCGACGACCTGCCGCTCAACAATTCGTTCGCCGAGTTGCCGCCTGCGTTTTATACCCGGCTGATGCCCACGCCCCTGCCCGCTCCGTATTTCGTGGCGGCCAGTGGGCCGGCGGCGTCACTGATCGGGCTCGACCCGCGCGCGCTGGCGAACGAGGACTTCGTCGCGGTGTTTACCGGCAACCGGGTTCCTGCGCGTTCGCAGCCTCTGGCAGCCGTGTATTCCGGCCACCAGTTCGGCGTGTGGGCCGGCCAGCTTGGCGACGGCCGCGCAATCCTGCTGGGCGACATCCAGACCGCCAACGGGCCGATGGAACTGCAGCTCAAGGGCGCCGGCAAGACGCCCTACTCGCGCATGGGCGATGGGCGCGCCGTGCTGCGCTCGTCGATCCGTGAATTTTTGTGCTCGGAAGCGATGGCCGCGCTCGGCATCCCGACCACACGCGCGCTGATGGTCACCGGCTCGAGCCTGAACGTGTTGCGCGAAGAAGCCGAAAGCGCGGCCGTCGTCACGCGCATGGCGCCTTCGTTTGTGCGCTTCGGTTCCTTCGAACACTGGTATTACCGCGACCAGCCGCAAGAACTGCGCACGCTGGCCGATTACGTGATCCGGAACTTCTATCCGGAACTGGCCGGCGAGCCGAAGCCATACCAGGCCCTGCTCGCCGAAGTGACGCGCCGCACCGCGCGCCTGATCGCGCAGTGGCAGGCGGTCGGCTTCATGCACGGCGTGATGAACACGGACAACATGTCGATCCTGGGCCTGACGCTCGACTACGGCCCCTTCGGTTTCATGGAGGCGTTCGACGCCGACCACATCTGCAACCACACCGACCAGCAAGGGCGCTACTCGTACAGCAACCAGCCGCCGGTGGGCCACTGGAACTGCTACGCGCTGGGCAATGCTTTGCTGCCGCTGATCGGCAACGTCGATGATGCCCAGCAGGCGCTCGACGTCTACCAGCCGGAGTTCGCGCGCAAGCTCGACGAACTGCTGCACGCCAAGCTCGGCCTGGCCACGGTCCGCGACGACGACCGCGCGCTGTTCGACGACATGTTCAAGCTGATGCAGGCGAACCACGTCGATTTCACGCTGTTCTTCCGCCGCCTCGGCAACCTCTGGCTCGACGATCCCGCGCTCGACGCGCCCCTGCGCGACCAGTTCATCGACCGCGAGGCGTTCGACGCCTGGGCACTGAAATACCGCGCGCGGCTGCGGCACGAGCACAGCGTCGACGCGGTGCGGCGCGAAGCCATGCGCCGCACCAACCCGAAGTACGTCCTGCGCAACTATCTCGCCCAAGTGGCGATCGAACAGGCGCAGAACGGCGATTACAGCGGCGTGGACCGGCTGCTCGCCGTGCTCGAGCACCCGTTCGACGAGCAGCCCGACAACGAATCCTATGCGGCACTGCCGCCGGACTGGGCGGCGCACCTCGAGGTGAGCTGCTCCTCCTGACTTCCCAAAAGACCTCATCATGACCGAAAAAGTGACAAAAACGGACACCGAATGGCGCGCCGAGCTCGACCCGATGCAATACCAGGTCACGCGCCACGCGGCCACCGAACGCGCCTTCACCGGCAAATACTGGGACCACCACGAGCACGGGATCTACCACTGCGTGTGCTGCAACACCCCGCTGTTCGAATCGGACGTCAAGTTCGAATCGGGCTGCGGCTGGCCGAGCTACTTCAAGGCAATTAACCCTGAAAACGTGATTGAAAAGGTGGACCGGACCCATGGTATGGTGCGCACCGAGATCATCTGCGCCGTATGCGACGCGCACCTCGGCCACGTGTTCCCGGACGGCCCGCCGCCGACCGGCTTGCGCTACTGCATCAACTCGGCCGCGCTGCGCTTCGAACCTGTTTAAGAACCACCACTACACCAATATGAAATTCCTGTTCGACTTTTTCCCGCTGCTGCTGTTCTTTGCGGTCTACAAAATCGGCGCTGGCCACGAGCAAGCTGCGCTGGCGCTGGTCCAGCAATACCTCGGCGGCTTGATGGCGTCCGGCCAGGTTCCCGTCGGCCAGGCGCCGATCATCCTTGCCACCGCGGTCGGCATCGTCGCTACCGTGCTGCAGATCGCTTACCTGCTGGCACGCGGCCGCAAGGTCGACGGCATGCTGTGGATCACGCTGGCGGTCATCGGCGTGATGGGCGGCGCCACCATCTACCTGCACGACGAGACCTTCATCAAGTGGAAGCCGACCATCCTGTACTGGACCTTCGCGGCGGTACTGTTCGTCGGCCAGGTGTTCTTCAAGAAAAACCTGATGCGCAAGGTCATGAGCGAGGCGCTGACCCTGCCCGATGCGGTCTGGACCCGCGTGGCCTACGCCTGGATGACCTTCCTGTTCTTGCTGGGCGCGCTGAACCTGGTGATGGCGTTTGTCGTGTACAAAGGCGATACCGCGGCCTGGGTCAACTTCAAGGTGTTCGGCGCCACCGCGATCTTCTTCGCGTTCGTGGTCGGCCAGACCTTGTTCCTGTTTAAATACCTCGAGGAGGAAAAGGCATGAGCGCAATGACCAATACCCGCATCGAACGCATCCGCCAGCGCATCGATTCGGCGCTGGCGCCGCGCGAACTCGATCTCGACGACGACTCCGCGCTGCATGCCGGACATGCGGGCGCCGCCTCGGGCGGCGGCCACTATCGGGTACGGGTTGTGTCCGACCGCTTCGAGGGGCTCAAACTCGTCATGCGCCATCGACTCGTGTATGATTCCGTGCACGATATGATGCACACTGAGATCCATGCCCTTGCCATCACGGCGCTGGCGCCTTCCGAGCTGTAGGCAGCCGGGGTTCAGGGAGTCTTAAGGAATCTGTCCGACAATCGAAACGCGAAGTAAAAACAATTAATCCAATCTTTGTCCAAGCAATTCTCCCCTTACAGGAAACAATAATGACTTTTAAGCCTGCACGCTTGCTGTTCGCACTGATCGCCGTTGCCGTTGCCCCTGCCTTCGCCCAGAATCTCGCCGTCGTCAACGGCAAGGCGATCCCGTCGTCGCGCGCCGACGCGGTGGTCAAGCAGGTTGTCGAACAAGGCCAGCAACCCGACAGCCCGCAACTGCGCGAAGCGATCAAGAAAGACCTGATCGCACGCGAGGTGCTGATGCAGGAAGCGATCAAGCAAGGCTACGACAAGAAGCCGGAAGTCAAGCAGGCGCTCGATAGCGCCCGCCAGACCATCGTGATCAACGCGCTGGCGCGCGACTACATCACCAAGCATCCGGTGACCGACGCCGAGATCAAGGGCGAGTACGACCGCTTCAAGTCGACCACCGGCGACAAGGAATACCACGTGCGCCACATCCTGGTGGACACCGAAGCCCAGGCCAAGGAAATCATCGCCAAGCTCAAGGGCGGCGCCAAGTTCGAAGAGCTGGCCAAGCAGTCGAAGGACCAGGGCACGGCCAATAGCGGCGGCGACCTCGACTGGGCTACCCCGGCCGCGTTCCCGAAAGAATTCAGCGCCGGCTTCGTCAACCTGCAAAAAGGCGGCGTTACCGAGACCCCGGTCAAGACCGCCAACGGCTACCACGTGATCAAGGTCGATGACGTGCGTGCCGCCAAGCTGCCGTCGCTGGACGAAGTCAAGCCGCAGATCGCCGAAGCCCTCGCCCAGCAGAAACTGCAGGGCTACCAAGAGGAAATGGTCAAAAAGGCAAAGGTGCAGTAAGATAGCCGCATCATCGGCGTGCTCCGGCGCGCCGGTTTTCGTCGCCGCAGCGACTTTTCGTGTTTTTATAGGATCGAATAATGATTTTGAAGCCAGCCCGCCTGATGTTAGCAATGACCGCGATGGTTGCTGCGCCTGTGTTGTTCGCGCAAAACGTTGCGACCGTCAACGGCAAGCCGATTCCCGCGTCGAAGGTTGACCAGGTGGTCAAGCAAGTTGTCGCGCAAGGCAAGGCAACCGACTCCCCTCAACTGCGTGATGCCATCAAGCGCGACCTGATCGGCCGTGAAGTGCTGATCCAGGAAGCCGACAAGCAAGGCGTGGGTGGCCGCGCCGACGTCAAGGCCGCCATCGACAACGCGCGCCAGAGCATCATCATCAACGCGATGCTGGCTGACTACGTCAAGAAGAACCCGGTCACCGACGCCCAGGTCAAGGCCGAATACGACCGCTACAAGTCGACCGTCGGCGACAAGGAATATCACGCACGCCACATCCTGGTGGGCACCGAAGACGAAGCCAAGGCAATCATCGCCAAGCTGAAAGGCGGCGCCAAGTTCGAAGAGCTGGCCAAGCAGTCGAAAGACGGCACCGCGGCCAACGGCGGCGACCTGGACTGGGCAAGCCCGGCCTCCTTCGTGCCTGAGTTCTCGAAAGCGATGACCTCGCTGCAAAAAGGCGCGATCACCGAGACCCCGGTCAAGACCCAGTTCGGCTACCACGTGATCAAGCTGGAAGACGTGCGCCCGGCCAAGATCCCGCCGCTGGACGAAGTCAAGCAGCAAGTCCAGGAATCGTTGCAACAGCGCAAGCTGGCGACTTTCCGCGAGGAACTGATGAAGAAAGCCAAGATCCAGTAAGCAGGATTAAGGGCACAAAAAAGCGCTTCAGCCGAAGCGCTTTTTTTTCGCCTTAGTGCAGGCGTTGCTGGCGGCGCCGGGCGAACAGCGCCACCGCGCCGAGCCCGGCCAGCATCAGGCCGACCTGCCCTGGCTCAGGGACCGCACTGATGTTGAGCACCAGGCGCGACTCCGGCGTCAAGGCCCGGCCGGCAACGTTAATCTCGAGCCGGTTCTGGGTGAAATTGAGATCGGTCGGCATCAGCGTGCTGGCTGGATCGGTCATCACGTTGGTAATGCTGGGCGCGTTCGCGAACGTGAACACATAACCGTCGAAACCGCCCGGCGCCGCAGGGGCGGACGCCAGGTATTGCAGCGTCAGCGTGGTGGCGCCGATGTCGACTGTCGCCGGGACCGGGGCCAGCCCCGCGACAGTCGACATGAAGACCCCGTTCGGAAACTCTACGCCGGTCCCGACGGTTGCGGTCACCAGGTTGGTGGCCCGGTTCGCTTCAGTTGGGGCGTTACAGCAATAAATGGCGCCGGTGACGGTGGACCCGGTCAGGCCCTCGGCCTGTGCGACCGAGCCCAACCCCAGCGACATTGCGGCTGCCACAGCAATCTTCCTGATTGACATGATTGGCTCCTTGTTTGATCTGTTCGATGGAGTCATCAATATCAACCTTGGCTGAGCTGATCGTTTGAGCCCGCTCAAGCGTGCCGGCTTCAGCTTGGGGTAGCGCACTCGGCTGGACCATGCCTGATACCAGCAGCCCGTCGTTCCCGCGAAAGCGGGAACCCATGCTGAGTGGCCGAAGTTGGCATCGCCTCCGTTTACGCTCAGCATGGATTCCCGCGGGGCCGCCGAGGATCCGCGGGAATGACGTAGCGGGGGTGGTGGTAGGAAATAAAAAAAGCGCCTCCGGAGAGGCGCTTCTCTTCTTTCAGGCGATCAGCCCACCCACTTGCGTGCATTGCGGAACATCCGCGCCCACGGCGAATCCTCGCCCCAGCCTTCCGGATGCCACGAGTGCTGCACGGTGCGGGCCACGCGCTCGGCGTGCGGCATCATCACCGTGAAGCGCCCGTCCGGGGTGGTCACCGCTGTGATGCCTTGCGGCGAGCCGTTCGGGTTGAACGGATACACCTCGGTCGCCTCGCCCCGGTTGTCGACGTAGCGCATTGCCCTGGCCACCGCGTCGATGTCGCCAGTCTGGCTGAAGTCGGCATAACCTTCGCCGTGCGCGATCGCGATCGGCGTCTGGGTGCCAGCCATGCCGGCGAAGAAGATCGACGGCGAATCCATCACCTCGACCATGCCGAAGCGCGCCTCGAACTGCTCCGATTTATTGCGCGTGAACTTAGGCCATGCGTGCGCGCCCGGGATCATCGATTTCAGGTTGCTCATCATCTGGCAGCCGTTGCAGACGCCCAGGCCGAAGGTGTCCTTGCGCGCGAAAAAGCGCGCGAACTGGTCGGCCAGCGCGCTGTTGAACAGGATCGTCTTGGCCCAGCCTTCGCCCGCGCCCAGCACGTCGCCGTACGAGAAGCCGCCCACCGCAATCACGCCGTGGAAGTCGTCCAGCTTCGCGCGGCCTGCAATCAGATCGCTCATGTGCACGTCCACCGCCGTGAAGCCGGCCTGGTACATCGCCCACGCCGTTTCGACGTGCGAGTTGACGCCCTGTTCGCGCAGGATCGCCACGCGCGGCCGCAGGCCGGTGGCGAGGAACGGCGCGGCCACGTTGTCGCTCGGGTCGAACGTCAGCTTCGGGCTCATGCCCGGATCCTGCTCGTCCAGCAGGCGGTCGTATTCCGCATCGGCGCAGGCCGGGTTGTCGCGCAGGCGCGCGATGCGCCAGCTGGTTTCGCTCCACAACCGGTGCAGGCTGCTGCGCGGCTGGTTGTAGATCACTTTGGCGTCGCGCGTGAACTCGATCGCGCCGCGGTCGTTGACCTTGCCGATGATGTGGCTGCAGGCGCCCAGGCCGTGCGCGCGCAGCACCGCCATCACGGCGCTCTTGTCCTCGGCGCGCACCTGGATCACCGCGCCCAATTCTTCCGCGAACAGCGCGCGCAGCGTCATCTCGTTGCGGCGCTCGCCCACCTGGGATGCCCAGTTCTTGGCGTCGCCCCAGTCGGACGCGTGCTCGCCTTCCATCGTCAGGATGTCGAGGTTGACCGAGACGCCGGCGCGGCCCGCGAAGGCCATCTCGCACAGCGTGGCGAACAGGCCGCCGTCCGAGCGGTCGTGGTAAGCGAGCAGCTTGCCGTCGCTGTTCAACTGCTGGATCGCGGCGAAGAAGGCTTTCAGGTCGTCCGCCGAATCGACGTCCGGCACCGCGTCGCCCAGCTGCTGCGTCACCTGCGCCAGCGCCGAGGCGCCCAGGCGGTTCTTGCCGCGGCCGAGGTCGAGCAGGACCAGCGCGGTCTCGCCGGCATCCAGGCGCAGTTGCGGCGTCAGCGAACGGCGCACGTCAGGCACCGGCGCGAAGCTCGAGACGATCAGCGACACCGGCGAGATCACGGCCTTGGCTTCGTCGCCGTCGCGCCAGGTGGTGCGCATCGACAGCGAGTCCTTCCCGACGGGGATGCTGATGCCCAGCGCCGGGCACAGCTCCATGCCGACTGCCTTGACGGTGTCGAACAGCGCCGCGTCCTGGCCCGGCTGGCCGCAGGCCGCCATCCAGTTGGCCGACAGCTTGATGTCGGAGATATCGGCGATCGGCGCGGCGGCGATGTTGGTGATCGCCTCGCCTACCGCCATGCGGCCCGAGGCGGCTGCGTCAATGACGGCCAGCGGGGTGCGTTCGCCCATCGCCATCGCTTCGCCCACGTAGCCGTCGAAGCTCATCGCGGTGACGGCGCAGTCGGCCACCGGCACCTGCCACGGGCCCACCATCTGGTCGCGCACACTCATGCCGCCGACGGTACGGTCGCCGATCGTGATCAGGAACGACTTGTCGGCCACGGTCGGCAGCAGCAGCACGCGGCGCGCCACTTCGTCAAGCTGCAGGCCGGTCAGGTCGACCGGCGCGAACACCTGGTGCACGTGCTCGACATCGCGCTGCATCTTCGGCGGTTTGCCGAGCAGGACGTCCATCGGCATGTCGACCGGCGCATTGTCGTGCAGCGGATCGACCAGGCGCAGCTGGCGCTCTTCGGTAGCCACGCCGACCACCGCGAACGGCGAGCGCTCGCGCTGGCACAGGGCCGCGAACGCCTCGAGATTCGCGGGAGCGATCGCCAGCACGTAGCGTTCCTGCGACTCGTTACTCCAGATCTCCTTCGGCGCCATGCCGCTTTCCTCGAGCGGCACCTTGCGCAGGTCGAAGGTGGCGCCGCGTTTGGCGTCGTTGGTAATCTCGGGGAAGGCGTTCGACAGGCCGCCCGCGCCAACGTCGTGGATCGAGATGATCGGGTTATCCGCGCCCATCGCCCAGCAGCCGTTGATCACTTCCTGCGCGCGCCGCTCCATCTCCGGATTGCCGCGCTGGACCGAGTCGAAGTCGAGGTCCGCGGTGTTGGTGCCGGTCGCCATCGACGACGCGGCGCTGCCGCCCATCCCGATGCGCATGCCGGGCCCGCCCAGCTGGATCAGCAGGCTTCCGGGCGGGATCTCGTCCTTGTGGGTGTGGCCATCCGCGATGTTGCCGATGCCGCCCGCGATCATGATCGGCTTGTGATAGCCGTACACGGTGCCGCCGGCGTTCTGTTCGTAGGTGCGGAAGTAGCCGCCCAGGACCGGGCGCCCGAATTCGTTACTGAAGGCGGCGCCGCCGAGCGGGCCGTCGATCATGATCTGCAGCGGCGACGCGATGCGTTCCGGCTTGCCGTAGGCGGCGTCCGCCTGGTCGCCGCGCACGGTCACGTCGGCGCGGTTCTCCCACGGCTGCTGCGCGCCCGGCAGCATCAGGTTCGATACGGTGAAGCCGGTCAGGCCGGCCTTCGGCTTGGCGCCACGGCCGGTCGCGCCCTCGTCGCGGATTTCGCCACCGGCGCCGGTCGCGGCGCCCGCGTACGGGGCGATCGCGGTCGGGTGGTTGTGCGTCTCGACCTTCATCAGGGTGTGGGTCAGCTCGGTCGACGGCGCGTATTCGCCATCGGCGCGCTGATAGAAGCGCGTCACTTCGGCGCCCACCATGATCGACGAATTGTCGCTGTACGCCACCACCGTGCCCTTCGGCTGCAGCTGGTGCGTGTTTTTGATCATCTGGAACAGCGACTTGTCCTGCCTGACGCCGTCGATCACCCAGTCGGCGTTGAAGATCTTGTGGCGGCAGTGCTCACTGTTCGCCTGCGCGAACATCATCAGCTCGACGTCGGTCGGGTTGCGCCGCGCCTTCGTGAACGCGTCGTGCAGGTAGTCGATTTCATCGATCGACATGGCCAGGCCAAGCTCGGTGTTGGCGCGTACCAGCGCCTCGCGGCCGACGCCGAGCACGTCGACGCTTTCCATCGGCTTGCCTTCGAGTTCCCTGAACAGCTGCGCCGCCTCGTCGGCATTACGCAGCACGGTCTCGGTCATGCGGTCGTGCAGCAGCGCCGCAACGGCCTGCACTTCTTCGCTGCCGAGCTTTTTCGGGGCGCCCAGGCTGCTGCCCAGGATGCCCGACCGGAGCACGACGGTGTACGCCACGCCGCGTTCGATGCGGTGGATGTGCGCCAGCCCGCAGTTGTGCGCGATGTCGGTGGCTTTCGACGCCCACGGCGAAATCGTGCCAAGGCGCGGGATCACGAAGAACTCCTCGGTCACGCCCTCGTACTCGACGCTCGGTGCCGGCTCGCCGTAGGTCAGCATGGCGCCCAGCTGGGCGGTATCGTCGGCCGACAGCGGCGCCTCGGTATCGATGAAGTGGTAGAAGCGAGCCTGCAGCCCTGCGATCGCGGGCGCTGCAGCTTGGAGTTGGCTCAGGAGGCGTTGGCTACGGAATACGGACAGGGCATTGGAACCCGGCAGAATCAACATGGCTTGGCAGTCGGTTGATGCAGCGTGGCTGCGGGTGAAAGATAGCCCGCTATTATACAGCCTTGCCCTCCCTGCGCGGCGGGACCGGTGCGACAGTAGTTGCCGTACGCACAAGGAATGGGTATCGTAGAGCTCCAGGACAGCGCCGGCGCGGATCCGCCAAGCCGCCCCTGCCACGGAGACGAGAGAGAACATGCAAGAAAACAGCAACCTGTCGGTACTGGTCGTCGACCCGAATCCCGGCATGAGGGGCAGCCTGCAGTCGATGCTCAACCAGGCAGGGATCGGCAAGATCGACTACGCGGTCAGCTCCAGCACCGCGATCCGCCAGCTGTCGCACAAGTCCTACGACATCATCCTGTGCGAATACGACCTTGGCGGCAGCGCCGGCGACGGCCAGGACGGCCAGCAGCTGCTCGAGGACCTGCGCCACCACCGGCTGATCGGCCTGTGGAGCATCTTCATCATGCTCACCTCGGAAGGCGTGTACAGCAAGGTGGTCAGCGCGGCCGAACTGACGCCGACCGACTACATCCTCAAGCCCTTCACGGTGGAGATGCTGAGCGGGCGCATCGGCCGCGCGATCGAGCGCCGCGCCATCTTCCTGCCGACCTACCAGCTGATCGGCGAGGGCAAGCTGCGCGAGGCGATCCGCGCCTGCGAAGCGGCCGAAGCCACGCACCCGCGCCATGCGCTCGACTTTGCCCGGCTGCGCGCCGAGCTGCATGTCGATCTCAAGGAGCCGGCCGACGCGGAGGCGCTGTACCGCGACGTGTTGGCGGTCAGGCCGCTGGGCTGGGCCAGCCTGGGCCTGGCGCGCGCCATGTACGCGCAGGGCCGCTTCGACCAGGCGCGCGAAGTGCTGGAACAGCTGGTGCACGTCAATCCGCGCCTGATGGCGGCCTACGACCTGCTCGCGCGCTGCCATGAAGCGACCGGCGACCAGGCGCTGTCGCAAAGGGTGCTCGAGGACGCGGTCGGGATTTCGCCGCACATGGTCAGGCGCCTGCGCAAGCTGGGCGAAGTCGCGTTCGAAGCCGGCGATGTGGCGGTGGCCGAAAAATCGTTCAAGCAGGTTGTCGCCAAGGCGCGCTACTCCGAATTCCGCGATCCGGAGGACCACGTGAAACTGGTCAAGGCGCTCGTCAAAAAGGGCGACCCGCAGCAGGCGAGCGGCGTGATCCGCGACCTGGAACGCTCGCTGCGCGGCAGCCCCAACGTCGACGCCTGCAAGGCGATCTCGCATGCCCTGCTCAACGAGGCGGCCGGCAACGCGGCCGCCGCGGTGAGCGACCTGCAGGCGGCCGTCAATGCGGTGCGCGCCAGCAGCGGCCTGTCGGCCAGCCTGAAAGTCGGGCTGGCGAAGTCGTGCCTGGCGCAGGGGCTGGACCAGCAGGCGTCGGAAGTGATGCTGGCGGCGATGAACGACAGCGCGCAGGCGGTCACGCCGCAGCAGGCGATGGGCGTGTTCGTCGAGGCGGGACGGCCCGACCTGGCCGACGGCGTGGGGCAGCAGCTCAAGGCGCAGGCGCAGATCCTGCTCGGCGTGGCCGACGAAAAGCGCAACATGGGCGACGTGCGCGGCGCCGTGCAGTCGCTGCTCGAAGCGCTGCATATCGCGCCGGGCAACCTGCAGGTGATGCTGGCGGTCGCGGGCGGGATCCTGCGCCAGATCGACGAGACGGGCTGGGATCACCCGCTGGCCGAACTATGCGCGGCGCAGCTGGAGAAGATCCGTGCGACCGATGCGGGCCATCCGAGGCTGGCGGCGCTGGTGGACGAGTACAACGGGGCCAAACGCAAGTACGGTATGTCGACCTGACCGGAACCTCTCCTGTAGGGTGGGCGGCTTGTCCGCCCACGCGTTCAAGCCAGGCGCGATCAGCCGTAGCGCCGACGACGAAGCGACGACGGTTTGAACGCGTGGGCGGGAAACCCGCCCACCCTACCGTATCCCACACTGGCTCGCGGTTTGACGATCAGGCTTTGCCATACCCTCCACCACCGGGCGTCTCGATCACGAATATATCCCCCGCCGCCATGTCGGTCTTGCCGATATGCCCGAGCTGCTCGATGCGGCCATCCGCCCGGATCACCGTGTTGGCGCCGCGCGCCGCCGGCTCGCCGCCTGCCATCCCGAACGGCGCGTGAATCCGGTTGTTCGACAGGATCGCCGCCGTCATCGGCTCCAGGAAGCGCACCTTGCGCACGCCGCCATTCCCGCCGTGCCAGCGCCCTGCCCCGCCCGAGCCGGCCCGGATCTCGTAGCTCTCGAGCCGCACCGGGAAGCGGAACTCGAGGATCTCGGGATCGGTCAGCCGCGAATTGGTCATGTTCGTCTGCACCACGTCGGTGCCGTCGAACCCTTCGCCGGCGCCCGAACCACCCGAAATCGTCTCGTAGTACTGGTACTTCTCGTTCCCGAAGGTGAAGTTGTTCATCGTGCCTTGCGACGCCGCCATCACGCCCAGCGCGCCATACAGCGCATTGGTGATGCAGGTCGACGTCTCGACGTTCCCCGACACGACCGACGCCGGATAATGCGGATTGAGCATGGAGCCCGGCGGGATGATCACCTTCAGCGGTTTGAGGCAGCCGGCGTTGAGCGGGATCTCGTCGTCGACCAGCGTGCGGAACACGTACAGCACCGCCGCCATGCACACAGCCGACGGCGCGTTGAAGTTGTTCGGCAGTTGCCCCGACGTGCCGGTGAAGTCGATCTCCGCGCTGCGCGACGCCTGCTCGACCCGGATCGCGACTTCGATCCGCGCGCCGTTATCGAGCTGGTAGCTGAAGCTGCCGTCCTTGAGCGCCGTGATCACGCGCCGCACCGCCTCCTCCGCGTTATCCTGCACGTGGCCCATGTAAGCCTGCACCACGTCGAGCCCGAAGTGCGCAACCATCTTGTGCAGCTCTTCCACCCCCTTCTGGTTGGCCGCGACCTGCGCGCGCAGGTCGGCCATATTCTGGTCCGGATTGCGCGCCGGGTAGCGCGCGCCGGTCAGCAGCGCGCGCGCCTCGGCCTCGCGCAGCACGCCGTCCGCGCCGTCGACCAGCTTGAAGTTGTTGATCAAAACGCCCTCCTGCTCGATGTGCACGGAGTCGGGCGGCATCGAGCCTGGCGTGGTGCCACCGATGTCGGCGTGGTGGCCGCGCGAACCGACGTAAAACAGGATCGTCTCGCCAGCCTCGTCGAACACCGGTGAAATCACGGTCACGTCTGGCAGGTGCGTACCGCCGTGGTATGGGTCGTTGAGCACGTAGACGTCGCCGGCGCGCATCCTGCCGGCATTCGCTTCCATCACGGTCTTGATGCTTTCGCCCATCGAGCCCAGGTGCACCGGCATGTGCGGCGCGTTCGCCACCAGGTTGCCGCCGGCGTCGAAAAGCGCGCAGCTGAAGTCCAGCCTTTCCTTGATGTTGACCGAGTACGCCGTGTTCTGCAGGCGCAGCCCCATCTGCTCCGCGATCGACATGAACAGGTTGTTGAAGATCTCGAGCATGACCGGGTCGGCACTGGTGCCGATCGCCCGCCGCTCGGGCAGCGCCTCGACGCGCGTGAGGACCAGGTGGTTGTACGGGGTAACTTGCGCCTGCCAGCCCTGCTCGATGACCGTGGTCGCGTTGTTCTCGGCGATGATGGCCGGCCCTTCGATGACGTCACCGGGGCCGATATCGCCGCGTTCGAACATGCCCGTCTCGCGCCACTGCCCGCCGCCGAACATGCGCACCATTTCGGTGGGCCGGACCAGCGTTTCGCGGACCTTGGGGGCAGCCATCGCCTCGGCCGGTGCATCCGAACGGCCAAGGGCCTCGACCGACACCGCCTCGACCACCAGCGCCTTGGACGGCATCAGGAACGAGAAGCGCCGCTTGTACGCTGTTTCGAACTGCGCCTTCATGCTCGCGGCGTTGTCGAACAGGACCAGCAGCGCGGAGTCGGTGCCTTCATAACGCAGGTGCACCCGGCGCACCAGGTCGATGCGCCCGGCGGCCACGCCCTGCGCCAGCAGCTCGCCGCGCGCCTGCTCGCCGATCGTGTCCAGCGCCTGCGCCAATGCTTCCTGCCCAAGCTCGGCAAGCCGCTGCTCGACCGCCAGCTCGCGCATCGCGCTCTGGTCGGCCAGGCCCATGCCGTAGGCCGACAGCACCCCCGCCAGGCTGTGAATGAACACGGTCTTCATGCCCAGCGCATCGGCCACCAGGCAGGCGTGCTGGCCGCCCGCGCCGCCGAAGCTGGTGAGGGCATAGTCGGTCACGTCGTGCCCGCGCTGCACCGAAATCTGCTTGATCGCGTTGGCCATGTTCCCGACCGCGATCTGGATGAAGCCTTCCGCCACCTGCTCCGGTGCCGGGGTGTCGCCGGTGGACTCGCCGATGCTTGATGCCAGCGCGCCGAACTGGCGGCGCACGGTGTCGACGTCGAGCGGCTGGTCCGCGTTCGGCCCGAACAGCCGTGGGAAGTGCCGCGGCTGGATCTTCCCGAGCATGACGTTACAGTCGGTGACGGTCAGCGGCCCGCCGCGGCGGTAGCTGGCCGGGCCGGGGTTCGCGCCCGCGCTGTCGGGGCCCACGCGATAGCGGCTGCCATCGAAGTGCAGGATCGAGCCGCCGCCGGCAGCCACGGTGTGAATGCTCATCATCGGGGCGCGCATGCGCACGCCCGCCACCTGGGTTTCGAACACGCGTTCGAACTCGCCCGAAAAATGCGACACGTCGGTCGAGGTGCCGCCCATGTCGAAGCCGATCACGCGCTCGAAACCGGCCAGCCGGCTCGATCGCACCATGCCGACGATGCCGCCGGCCGGACCGGACAGGATGCTGTCCTTGCCCTGGAACGTACGTGCATCGGTCAGGCCGCCGCTCGACTGCATGAACTGCAGGTTCACGCCAGGCAGCTCGCCGGCCACCTGGTCGACGTAGCGGCGCAGGATCGGCGACAGGTAGGCGTCGACCACGGTGGTGTCGCCGCGCGCGACCAACTTCATCATCGGGCTCACCTGGTGCGACACCGACACCTGGGTGAAGCCGATCTCGCGCGCGACGCGCTCGGCCAGCTCCTCGTGCGCGGTATAGCGGTATCCGTGCATGAACACGATCGCCAGCGAGCGCAGGCCGCTATCGTAAGCCTGCTGCAGCGCCGCGCGCGTGGCCTGTTCGTCGATCGGAAGCACCACGTCGCCGTGCGCGCCGATGCGCTCGTCGATTTCCACCACGCGCTGGTACAGCAGCTCGGGCAGCACGATATGGCGGTCGAACAGGCGCGGCCGGTTCTGGTAGGCGATGCGCAGCGCATCGCGAAAGCCGCGCGTGACCGCCAGCGCAGCCGGTTCGCCCTTGCGCTCGAGGAGCGCATTGGTTGCCACCGTCGTCCCCATCTTCACCGCCTCGACCGCGGCGGTCGGGATTGGCGCGTCCGGTTCGAGCCCGAGCAGGTGGCGGATGCCCGCCACCGCCGCGTCGCGGTACTGCTCCGGGTTCTCGGACAGCAGCTTGTGCGTGACCAGGCCGCCGTCCGGGCGGCGCGCCACGATGTCGGTAAACGTGCCGCCGCGGTCGATCCAGAACTGCCAATCCATGTTTTTCTCCGAGCTAACTTAATCCAGCGTATTGTAGTCGCGCTGAGGTCCAATTTTGGCGAAAATGGATGGCACCCGGCGCCGCCGCGCCACTTCTTGGGGGAAGAACGATGGATAACCTGCTCTACAGCGTCGCCGAGATCCGTGCGATCGAACGCTCTGCCGCAGCCGCCCTGGAACCCGGCGAATTGATGCGGCGGGCTGGCGAAGCAGCGAACCGCTACGCACTCGAACTGGTCGGCGATGAGCACGACCTCCCGGTGCTGGTGCTGGCCGGCCCCGGCAACAACGGCGGCGACGCGCTCGAGGTGGCTGCCAACCTGCGCGAGTCCGGCTTTGACGTCATGGTGCTGCACGTTGCGGGCACGGCGCCGTCGCCCGAGACCGCGGCCGCCCTGGGGCGCGCACGCGCCAGTGGCGCACGCTTCATCGACGCGCTGCCGCACCGCGCCCGCTACGCCCTCGTCATCGACGGGCTGTTCGGCATCGGCCTGGCGCGGCCACTTGACGACTACTGTGTCGAGCTGGTGATGGGGCTGGCCGGCAATCGCGCGCCGGTGCTCGCGCTCGATGTCCCGAGCGGACTCGATGCCGACACCGGCCAGGTGGTCGGCGGCACCGACGATAACCTGGCGCTGAAAGCGACGCACACGATCACCTTCATCGGCAACAAGCCCGGCCTGTACACCTGCGATGGACGCGACCACGCGGGCGAGGTGCGGGTCGACTCGCTCGGGATCGACAAGAAGCATTTCGTGCCGTCGCATGCGCAGCTGAACGGGCTCGACCTGTTCGGGTTCGACCTGTCGCTGGCGCGGCGCGAGCACAACTCGCACAAGGGCAGCTTCGGGGACGTGGCGGTGCTTGGCGGCGCCCACGGCATGGCCGGCGCGCCGATCCTGGCGGCGTGCGGGGCGCTATACCTCGGCGCGGGGCGCGTATTCGTGGCGTCGCTGGCGGCGCTGCCGCCGTACGACAGCGTGCATCCGGAGTTGATGTTCCGCGAGGCGGCCGGGTTCGAATTCGCTGGCCGCGCCGTCGTCGCCGGACCGGGCATGGGCGACTCGCCCGAGGCCACGCTGCTGCTGGCAAAGGTGCTGGCGGGGCCCAGCCCGATGGTGCTCGACGCCGACGCCCTCAACCGGATCGCGTGCAGTCCCAACCTGCAGTCGCTGCTCAAACAGCGCCGCCCGGCGCCCACCGTGCTCACGCCGCACCCGCTCGAAGCGGCGCGCCTGCTCGGCGTGACCAGCCAGATCGTGCAGGCCGACCGGCTGGCGGCCGCGCGCGAGATCGCGGCACGATTCCAGTCGATCGTGGTGCTCAAGGGCTCGGGCACAGTGATTGCCGGGCCCGACGGCGAGGTGGCGATCAACACGACCGGCAACCCGGGCCTGGCGACGGCCGGAACCGGCGACGTGCTGGCCGGGATCTGCGGCGTGTTGCTGGCGCAGGGCTGGGAAGCGGCTGAGGCGGCGAGCTGCTCGGTGTGGCTGCATGGGGCCGCGGCGGATGCGCTGGTCTACGAAGGCGTGGGTCCGATCGGGCTGACCGCGAGCGAACTGCCGCAAGCGGCGCGGACGCTGTTCAACGCGCTGGTGAATGACGCGCACCCGGGCGTGTTGGAGTAGCGCGAAGGTTAAGGGGGGCGTAGGGTGGGCACCCCGTGCCCACGCGGACGCATCCAGTGAGCTAGCTTCCGCGTGGGCAGGGGCTGCCCACCCTACACGGTTCAGCGTGGCCTACACCAGCCTGCCCGCCGCGATGGTGATGGTCCGTCCGCAGCGCGCGGCAATCGACGGGTCGTGCGTGACCAGCACCAGCGTCGACCCGCGCTCCCGGTTCAGTTCAAACATCAGCTGGATCACCGCTTCGCCGGTCGCCGCGTCCAGGCTGCCGGTCGGCTCGTCGGCAAACAGCAGCGGCGGTTCGGTGACGAACGCGCGCGCCAGCGCCACCCGCTGCTGTTCGCCGCCCGACAAATACTTGGGATAGTGCGCCAACCGGCTCGACAGCCCGACCCGGCCCAGCATCGCGGTGGCCTTGGCGCGCGCATCCGGCTCGCCGCGCAGCTCCAGCGGCAGCATCACGTTCTCGAGCGCGTTCAAATGCGCCAGCAGCTGGAACGACTGGAACACGAAGCCGAGCTTCTCCTTCCGGAACGCGGCCCGCCCATCCTCGTCGAGCGCGAAAATGTCGACGCCGTCGAGGATCACCTTGCCGGTGGTCGGGGAATCGAGCCCTGCCAGCAGGCCGAGCAGCGTCGACTTGCCCGAGCCGGACGCGCCAACCAACGCGAGCGTCTCGGCCGGTTGCACGGTAAAATCCACATTGTGCAGGATGGTGAGCTCGCCGCTGGCGTCCGCCACCCGCTTGGACAGGCCGGTCACTTCGATCGCAGCCGGCTTCCCCTTGCCACTGCCAACCACATTTTTCGACCCCTCGGGAATATCACGCATGCTAGCTCTTTTGAAAAAATGGACGGTCGCCGCGCTGCTCACGGTGGCCGCGTCGGCGAGCGCCTATTCTGCACCAAAAACCGTGCTGGTGCTCGGTGACAGCCTGTCGGCCGAGTACGGGCTGGCGCGCGGCAGCGGCTGGGTCGCGCTGCTCGAGCAAAGGCTCAAGGCCGAGCACATCGACGCGAAAATCGTCAACGCCAGCATCAGCGGCGAAACCACCAGCGGCGGGCGCACGCGCCTGCCGGCCCTGCTCAACCAGTACCGCCCGAACCTGGTCGTGATCGAGCTCGGCGCCAACGATGGCCTGCGCGGCCTGCCGGTGGCCTCGGCCGAGGACAACCTGCGCAGCATGGTCGCGACGGCCCAGAAAAACCACGCCAAGGTACTGCTGGTCGGGATGCGCATGCCGCCCAACTACGGGCGCGCCTACACCGAACGCTTTTACGGCATGTACCAGCAGCTGGCGACCCAGCTGAAGACGCCGCTGGTGCCGTTCATGCTCGAGGGCGTGGCGCAGGAGCCGGCCATGTTCCAGCCCGACCGCATGCATCCGCTCGCTTCCGCCCATCCGACCATCCTTGCCAACATCTGGCCCCAGTTTTCCGCACTGATCAAATCACGATGAAATATCCCGCCGTACTGGGCTTCGACGACATCCTGCCCCAACTCGAACAATTCGACACCATCATCGACGCACGCAGCGAATCCGAATTCGCGCTCGACCACATCCCCGGCGCCATCAACTGCCCGGTCCTGAACGACGAGGAGCGGATCCTGGTGGGCACCACCTACAAGCAGGTCAACGCGTTCGAGGCGAAAAAGGTCGGCGCACCGCTGGTCGCCCGCAATATCTCGCGCCACATCGAGACGCTGTGGAAGGACAAGCCGCGCGACTGGAAGCCACTGGTCTACTGCTGGCGCGGCGGGAACCGCAGCGGCTCGATGGCGCATATCCTGGCCAAGATCGGCTGGCCGGCGGTGCAGCTCGACGGCGGCTACAAGGCCTACCGCGCGCACGTCAACAGCGCGCTGGAGAACCCGCCATTGGTGCAGTTCCGGGTGGTCTGCGGGACCACTGGCAGCGGCAAGAGCCGCCTGCTCGAGACGCTCGACGCGATCGGCGCCCAGGTGCTCGACCTCGAACGGCTGGCCGCGCATCGCGGTTCGGTGCTGGGCAACCTGCCGGGCGAGCCGCAGCCGTCGCAGAAGATGTTCGAGAGCCGGATCTGGCAAAAGCTGCGCGGCTTCGACCTGGACAAGCCCGTGTTCGTCGAGTCGGAGAGTAAAAAAGTGGGCAACCTGCGGGTGCCCGATGCAGTCATGGAGCGCATGCGCCAGTCCGCATGCGTATCGCTGGTGCTGTCGCGCCCGAACCGCGTGCGGCTGCTGATGGACGACTACCACCATTTCGTCGCCGATCCGGCAGCGCTGACCGGACAGCTGGACCTGCTGGTGCAGCTGCACGGGCGGGCCAGGATCGACAGCTGGCACGAGCTGGCCAACAGCGGCGCGATGCCCGAGCTGGTGGACCAGCTGCTGGTCGAGCATTACGATCCGGCTTACCTGCGTTCGATCGACCGCAACTTCATCCAGTTCGGCCAGGCCGAGGTAGTGGAACTGGCCGATATCGGCGCCGAGGATTTCCTGGCGGCGGCGCGCACCCTGCACCCCGGATCCTGAGCGCCGGCCACCCCCTCGAAGTTGCAGAATATTAATGTTAGTATTCTGTCTAACTAGAGAGGGGCCGGAACAGGATGATCGACCTTGCCGCTGATTGCTTGCCTTCTGACTTGGCGGACAACCAGGTCCACCTGTGGCTGGCCGACCCCGACCAGGCAAGCCTTGGCGAACTGGAGGCGCGCTGTTACCCCCTGCTTGGCGGCCTCGAGCGCGACAAGTACCGCTCGTTTCACTTCGACAAAGACCGGCGCCTGTACCTGGCCGCCCATGCCCTGACCCGCCTCGTGCTGGCGCGCTACACCCGCCTGGCGCCGACCGGGATCGAGTTTGTGCATGGTCCCAATGGCAAGCCGCGCGCGCAACTGCCGCCGCCGCACACTGCGATCCGCCACAATCTCTCCCACACCGAGGGGCTGGTCGGCTGCGTGCTGGCGCGCCGCGAGTGCGGCCTCGACATCGAAGCCCTGCGGCCGCTGCCGGCCCTCGACGCCATCGCCGCGCAGCTGTGTTCGGCCGGCGAACTGGCGCAGCTGGCGGCCCTCGGGGGCGCCGCGCGCGAACGTCATTTTTTCCGGCTCTGGACGCTCAAGGAAGCCTATGCCAAGGCCACCGGGCAAGGCATCGGCGCCGGCTTGCGCCAGGTCTCGTTCGCGATCGACAAGGACGAGGTGAGCTGCAGCGGCGCCGCCGGCCACTGGTGGTTCGGCTGCCAGTCGCTGCCCAGCGGCCACGCGCTGGCGCTGGCGGTCGACGCCACGCCCGGCCCCGTGGCCCTGTCCCTGCATCGCCTGGCGCTCGGCGCGAGCGCACCATGAACACCAAAAAAACGCGGGTCACGGCGCCGCCCGACATCGACTGGAACCTGATCCGCGCCTTCCTGGCCGTGGTCGATACCGGCTCGCTGACAGCGGCCGCGGCGCTGTTCGGCGCCAGCCAGCCTACCCTCAGCCGCAAGATTGACGAGCTCGAATCGTGCATCGGCGCGGCGCTGTTCGAGCGCGCCGCGCGCGGGCTGTACCTGACCGCGGCGGGCGAGGCCCTGGTCGAGCCGGCGCGCCAGATGAAACAGGGCGCGCAGGCGCTGTCGCTGACCGCGCTCGGGCAGGCCCAGCAACTCGAGGGCAGCGTGCGCCTGACCGCCAGCGAGATGACCGCGGCCTACCTGCTGCCCGACATCATCGCCAAGCTGCGGGTCACCCATCCGGCGATCCAGGTCGAAGTCGTGGTCTCGAACCATCTCGAAAACCTGCTCGAGCGGCATGCCGACATCGCGGTGCGCCATACGCGCCCGACCCAGGGCGGCCTGATCGCGCGCCGCATCGGCGAGCTCGAGATCGCCGCCTTCGCACGCGCCGATTACGTGGCCGAGGCCGGCGGGCCGGTCGATCCCGCCCGCATGGCTTCCTACAACTGGATCGGCTACGACAATTCGGATGCGCTGTTGCGCGGCTTTCGCGAAGCCGGCATGCCGGTCGGGCGCGACTTCTTCTGCATCCGCTGCGACAATCACATCGCGGGCTGGCAGATGGCGCTGTCGGGCGCCGGCATCTGCTTCGCGCCTTGCATCGTCGCGGCGCGCTGGCCGGAGATGCAGATGGTGATGCCGGCCTCGCTGGTTCCGTCCTTGCCGCTGTGGCTGACCGCACACCGCGAACTGCGCAGCAGCCGCCGCATCAAGCTGGTGTTCGACGCCCTTGCCGCCGGCCTCTCGGGCGCACTCGGCGCCACGCCGGACCCGGCCGGGCCGGCCTGACCCGACTCCCTCGCAGGCTTGCAGCCACCCTTGCGGCGGCTGGGTTTGCTCGTGCGCCTGCCATGGCTGGCCCTGCCACATTTTGTGCCGAATCAATAGGGCCGCCCGCCCCTGCCGCCAACTACGAGTATTCGTAGGTTACACCGAAAATTTCCCAATGATAACGTCATGACAAGCAACACGTTATCCGGCATTCATTGGGGGAATGATGCAAGCGAATTCGACGCAGCTAGACCACACTCAACCAACCACCAATTTCGCAAACGGGCCCGCGCGCCGCGCGCCCATCGCCGTGATCGGCATCGGCTGCCGCTTCCCGGGCCAGGCCGACGACCCGCACTCCCTGTGGCGCAACCTGCTCGCTGGGATCGACAGCATCGGCGAGGTGCCGGCCGCGCGCTGGAGCGCCGAATCGCATTTCCATCCAAAGCGCGGCACGCCCGGCAAATCGGCCAGCAAATGGGGCGGTTTCGTCGACGCCATCGACGGCTTCGATGCCGCCTTTTTCGGCATCGCGCCACGTGAAGCGGCGCTGATGGACCCGCAGCAGCGGATGCTGCTGGAAGTGTGCTGGCAGGCGCTGGAAGACGGCGGCCAACTGCCGGACATGCTGCGCAACACCGCGGTCGGCGTGTTCATGGGCGGCTTCACGCTCGACTACATGCTGATGCAGATGGGCGGCAGCGAATACCGGGCGGTCGAGCCGCACACGGCCACCGGCGCGGTCATGACGATGCTGGCGGCGCGCCTGTCGTACGTGTTCGGCTTCACTGGTCCCAGCATGTCGATCGATACCGCCTGCTCGTCGTCGCTGGTGGCGATCCACCTGGCCTGCCAGAGCCTGGCCAGCGGCGAGTCCGAACTGGCCATCGCCGGCGGCGTCAATGCACTGCTCGGGCCCAGCTACACCATCGCCGAATCGCGCGCCGGCATGCTGTCGCCGACCGGGCGCTCGCGCGCCTTCGATTCGCGCGCCGACGGTTACGTGCGCGGCGAAGGGGCCGGCATCGTGGTGCTCAAGCGGCTCGAGGACGCGCTCGCCGACGGCGACCATATCTACTCGGTGATCAAGGCCACCGCGGTCAACCAGGACGGCCACAGCGAGGGCCTGACGGTCCCCAGCGGCGACGCCCAGCGCGCGGTGATCCGCGCCGCCTGCGACGCCGCGGCCATCGAGCCGCGCGAGGTCTGCTACGTCGAGGCGCACGGCACCGGCACGCCGGTCGGCGACCCGATCGAGGCCAACGCGCTCGGCGCCATGATGGGCCACGGCCGCGCCGAAGGCCAGCCCTGCCTGGTCGGTTCGATCAAGACCAATATCGGGCACACCGAGGCCGCGGCCGGCGTGGCGGGACTGATCAAGGCCTCGCTGGTGCTGCAGCATGGCGTGGTGCCGCCGCACCTGCACTTCGCCGCCCGGAATCCGAAGATCGACCTCGAGGCGCTGAACCTGGCCATCCCGCGCAGCGCCACCGCGCTGCCGTCGCCCGCCGGCGGCGAGGCGCTGGCCGCGGTCAACTCGTTCGGCTTCGGCGGCACCAACGCGCATGCGATCCTGGCGCGCGCCCCTGCGCGGCCGGACCGCCAGCCCGGCGCCGACGAGCCGGATGCGGGGCCCTGGCTGCTGCCGCTGTCGGCGCGCCATCCCGACGCCTTGCGTGCGCTGGCGGGCGCATGGGCCGGCGCGCTCGCACCAGGCGGCTCGCTGGCCGGCGCCGCGCTGCGCGACATCGCCTGGAACGCCGCCACCCGGCGCGAACACCACCCGCACCGCGCCTGCATCGGCGGCGCCTCGCGCGGGGACCTGGTCAATGCGCTGCAGGCACTTTGCGATGGCGCCGAGCACGCGGAGGTGGCGAGCAACCTGAAACAGGGCGCGCCGGCGCCCGGGGCCGGGCGCCAGCTGGTATTCGTATTTTCGGGCATGGGGCCGCAATGGTGGGGCATGGGCCAGGAGCTGTACCGCACCGAACCGGTATTCAAGGCTATGGTCGAGCGCTGCGCGGCGATCTTCGACCGCTACGCCGGCGGCTCAATCCTGGCCGCGATGCTGGCGCCCGCGCGCGAGTCGCGCATGGCCGGCACCGACGTCGCGCAGCCGGCCAACTTCATCCTGCAGGTGGCGCTGGCCGAGCTGCTGTCGGCCTGGGGCGTGCGCCCGTCGGCGATCATCGGCCACAGCGCCGGCGAACCGGCGGCGGCCTACATCGCCGGCTGCCTCGGCCTGGAGGACGCGCTGTGCGTCATCTACCACCGCAGCTACCTGCAGCACCAGAGCGCCGGGCAGGGAGCGATGCTCGCGATCGGCATGGACCAGCGTGCGGCGCTGCTCGAGATCGCGCAACTCGGCGACCCCACCCTGTCGCTGGCGGCGATCAACAGCCCGAGCCAGGTGTCGGTGGCCGGCTCGGCCGAGGGCATCGAACGGCTGCGCGCCGCGCTCGAGGCGAAGGGCGTGTTTGCGCGCGTGCTCAAGGTGCAGGTGCCGTTCCACAGCGTGTTCATGGAGCCGCTCGAGGGGCCGGTGCGCGCCGCGCTGGCCGGGATCCGGCCGCTGGCGCCGTCCATCCCGCTGTATTCGACCGTCACCGGCGAGCGCGTGCAGGCGCCGCTCCACGACGCCGACTACTGGTACCGCAACATCCGCCAGCCGGTCTGTTTTGCCGGTGCGGTCGATGCCGCGCTGGCCGACGGCTACCACCACTTCGTCGAGCTGTCGCCGCACCCGGTGTTGAGCGGCGCGATCGCGGAAAGCGCGATCATGCGCGGCGCCGGCGCCGACGCCGTGCCGACGCTGCGCCGCGACCGCGCCGAGCAGGCCCAGTTCCGGTCCGCGATCGGCGCGCTGTACTGCCTGGGCGCCTGTATCGACTGGAGCGGCGCGCTGGCGCCCGGGCGCGCGGTGCCGCTGCCGGTCTACCAGTGGCGCCACGAACGCCACTGGTACGAAACCGTCGCTTCGAGCGACAGCCGCTGCGCGCCGCCGCCGCACCCGATCCTGTCGCGCCGCCTCGACCTCGAGACCCCGACCTGGGAGGTCGACCTCGAGCGCGCCTCGCTCGGCTTCCTGCACGATCACTGCATCCAGGGCACCGTGGTGTTTCCAGGCGCAGGCTACGTCGAGATGGCGGCCTTCGCGGCGCGCACGCTGTTCGGCCAGCTGTCGCTCGCGGCCTTCGCCGGCATCGAATTCCGGCGCGCGCTGTACCTTACTCCCGACCAGCCGGTCACGCTGCGCCTGTCGGTCGATCCCGGCAGCTGCGCGTTCCGCATCGCGAGCCGCGCCTGGGGCGATGCCGCCGCACCCTGGCAGCTGCACTGCACCGGCCAGCTGCTGACCGGCGGCCGCGGGCCGGGGCGCCCGGTGGACCTGGCCGCGCTCGCGGCGCGCTGCCCGACGGCGATACCGGCGGCGTCCTGCTACCGTCATTTCGAACGCCTCGGCCTCGAA
>JBJMVW010000165.1:0-80993 GCA_045810465.1 Massilia sp.
CGGCTTCATCCTGACCGCCGGCTACCTCGGCATGGTCTACTACTTCATCCCCAAACAGGCCGAGCGCCCGGTGTACTCGTACCGCCTGTCGATCGTCCACTTCTGGGCCCTGATCTTCACCTACATGTGGGCCGGGCCGCACCACCTGCATTACACCGCGCTGCCCGACTGGACCCAGTCGATCGGGATGGTGTTCTCGCTGATCCTGCTGGCGCCATCGTGGGGCGGCATGATCAACGGGATCATGACGCTGTCCGGCGCATGGCACAAACTGCGTTCCGACCCGATCCTCAAATTCATGATCGTCTCGCTGTCGTTCTACGGCATGGCCACGTTCGAAGGCCCGATGATGTCGATCAAGACCATCAACGCGCTGTCGCACTACACCGACTGGGGCATCGCCCACGTCCACGGCGGCGCGCTGGGCTGGGTCGGCTTCATCACGATGGGCTCGATCTACTACCTGATCCCGCGTCTCGCCGGCAAGCAGAAGATGTACAGCACGGCGCTGGTCGACGCCCACTTCTGGCTCGCCACCATCGGCATCGTCCTGTACATCGCCGCGATGTGGATCGCCGGCGTGATGCAGGGCCTGATGTGGCGCGCGGTGAACTCGGACGGCACCCTGACCTACACCTTCGTCGAGGGCGTGAAGGCGACCTATCCGTACTACGTGGTGCGCTTCAGCGGCGGCCTGATGTACCTGGGCGGCATGCTCCTGATGGCTTTCAACACCTGGATGACGATGCGCGGAACCGTATCGGTCGACGCGCGCATCCCGGCGCTGGCCCGGCCCCACACCGACGAACCCGGCGTGCCAGCCCACGCATGAAGCAGGAGCGAACAATGAAATTTACCCATGAATGGATCGAGAAGAATCCGTGGCTGCTGATCGGCCTCGTGCTGCTGGTGGTCTCGTTCGGCGGCCTGGTCGAGATCGTGCCGTTGTTCTTCCAGAAGTCGACCACCGAGCCGGTCGCCGGCCTCAAGCCTTACTCGCCACTGCGCCTGGTTGGCCGCGACATCTACATCCGCGAAGGCTGCTACGGCTGCCACTCGCAGATGATCCGCCCGTTCCGCGCCGAGACCGAGCGCTACGGCCACTACTCGGTCGCCGGCGAATTCGTGTACGACCGCCCGTTCCAGTGGGGCTCCAAGCGCACCGGCCCGGACCTGGCCCGAGTGGGCGGCCGTTACAGCGACGAATGGCACCGCACGCACCTCGACAACCCGCGCGACCTGGTGCCGGAATCGAACATGCCCGCGTACCCATGGCTCGCGAAGACCAGGCTGGTGCCGGCCGAGATCGTGCCGAAGATGCGCGCGCTGCAGCGCCTGAACGTGCCGTACACCGACCAGGAGGTCAATGAGGCGCCGCTGCAGCTGGCCGACAAGACCGAACAGGACGCGTTGGTGGCCTACCTGCAGGGGCTGGGCACCCAGATCAAGACAAGGAACTGACATGGGAATCGAACTTAGCTTTGACAGCGCGAGCAGCGTGATGACGCTCATCAGCTTCGCCACCTTCCTCGGCATCTTGCTGTGGACTTTCGGGTTCAAGTCGCGCAGCGACTTCGAGCAGGCGGCAAGCCTGCTGGCGGACGACGACCGGGAGAACGAACATGGCTGACTTCAGCGACCGCTTCTGGGACTACTACATCGCGCTGATCACGATCCTCGGCATTGCCGGCTGCGCGATCCTGTTGTGGAGCCAGTCGACCCACAAGGTCAGGCTTGACGCCGACGGCAAGCCGCAGGAAACCACCGGCCACGTGTGGGACGAGGACCTGGCCGAACTGAATACGCCGATGCCGCGCTGGTGGATGATCCTGTTCTACCTGACGATCGTGTTCGCCGCGGTCTACCTGGTGTTGTACCCGGGGCTGGGCAGCTATGCCGGCAAACTCGGATGGAAGTCGTCCGGCGCCTACCAGGCGGAATTGAAAAAGGCCGATGCCGATTACGGTCCGCTGTTCGCGAAATATGCCGGCCAGGACCTGAAGGCGGTGGCGGCCGACCCGCAGGCGCACGCGATCGGCGAACGCATGTTCCTGAACTACTGCGCCCAGTGCCACGGCTCGGACGCACGCGGCAACAAGGGCTACCCGAACCTGACCGACAACGACTGGCTGTACGGCGGCACGCCCGAGGTCATCAAGGAGACCATCATGAAAGGCCGCCATGGACAGATGCCGCCGATGGCGGCGGCGCTCGGCTCGGACAAGGACGTCGAGAACGTCGCGCATTACGTGCGCAGCCTGTCGGGCCTGGCCGCCGACCCGGTCAAGGTCGCCTTCGGCAAGCCGAAGTTCGGCGCCTGCGCGGCCTGCCATGGGGCGGACGGGCAGGGCAACCAGGCGCTGGGCGCGCCTAACCTGGCGGACAAGGCCTGGCTGTACGGCGGCAGCCCCGAAACGGTGATGGAAACCATCCGCAAAGGCCGCGACAACACAATGCCGGCGTGGAGCGACTTCCTCGGCGAGCCGAAAGCCCACGTGCTGGCGGCGTACGTGTGGAGCTTGTCGAACCCGCCCCAGGCGCTGGCCACGGCGGCGCCAAAATGAACGCACCAAGGGAGGCTGTGGTCCGAATGTACGCCGCGCGCGAGGAGATCTACCCGCGCGAAATCAAGGGCCGGTTCGCGAGCTTGCGGTGGGCCTGCGTGTGGCTTACGCAGGCCGTGTTCTACGGTCTTCCGTGGCTGCAGGTGCACGGCCGCCAGGCGGTACTGTTCGACCTGGCCAGCCGCAAGTTCTACCTGTTCGGCCTGGTCCTGTGGCCGCAGGACTTCATCTACCTGGCCGCGCTGCTGGTGATCTGCGCCTATGGACTGTTCCTGGTGACGGCGGTAGCCGGCCGCGTGTGGTGCGGCTACGCCTGCCCGCAGACGGTCTACACCGAGATCTTCCTCTGGATCGAGCGCAAGATAGAAGGCGCGCGCAGCGCCCGCATCCGCCTCGACCGCCAGCGCTGGACGCTCGAGAAGATCGTCAAGAAAAGCGCGAAGCACGCAGGCTGGGGACTGGTCGCCTTGTGGACCGGCTTCACCTTCGTCGGCTACTTCACGCCGTTGCATTCGCTGGCGCGCGAAGCGGCCGGCTTCACGCTCGGCCCATGGCAGCTGTTCTGGATCCTGTTCTATTCGTTCGCCACCTACGGCAACGCCGGCTGGATGCGCGAGCAGGTATGCAAGTACATGTGTCCCTACGCGCGCTTCCAGGGCGCGATGTTCGACCGCGACACGCTGGTGGTCAGTTACGACGCCCGGCGCGGCGAGCCGCGCACCGCCGCCGGCCGTGCGGGGGGCGACTGCATCGACTGCAGCATGTGCGTGCAGGTGTGCCCCACCGGGATCGACATCAGGAACGGCCTGCAGTACGAATGCATCGGCTGCGCCGCCTGCATCGACGCCTGTGACGGCGTGATGGCGAAGATAGCCAAGCCGGCTGGCCTGGTCCGCTACGCAACCGAGGCCGCGCTGGCGGGCGGCCTGGCGCCGGCACAGGCGCGAAAACGGATCCTGCGTCCGCGCGTGCTTGGCTACGCGGCGGTGCTGGCCCTGCTGGCGGGTGGCATGTTCACCGCGCTCGCGCTGCGCAACCCGCTCAAGCTCGATGTGATCCGCGACCGTGGCGCGATGGGTCGCGAAGTGGAGGGCGGGATGATCGAGAACGTCTACCGGCTGCAGGTGATGAACACCAGCGAGGCGCACCGCCTGCTCAGGATCTCGGTGGACGGCATCAGGTCGGCCGCCATCGTCGATGAAGACGTGATCGAGCTGGACGGAGCCAGTTCGCGCGCCGTGCCGGTGCGGGTTCGCGTCGCGCCGGGCGCCGCGAAGCAGGGCTCGAACAAGATCGCGTTCACCGTCAGCGCATTGAACCAACCCGCGGCGAAAGTGAGCGAGAGCGCCGTCTTCATCGTCCCGAAGTGAAAACCCGAGCAAAAAATGACAGGAAGCGAGAACACCATGAAGCGAACCGCAGCGGCCCCCGGCCAGCCCCAGGCCCCCTGGTACACATATCGGTGGCCATGGCTGCTGATGCTCGGCCCCGCGACGGTGCTGGTGGCCGGCGCCGTCAGCACATGGCTGGCAGTCAGCCGCCCCGATGCGCTGGTGGTGGGCGACTACTATAAACAGGGCAAGGCGATCAACCAGGACCTGCGGCGCGACCGCGTGGCGAGCGCCATGCAGCTGTCGCTGCGCGCCCGGCTCGACCCCGCGTCCGGCCGGCTGGAAGGGCGGCTCACCAGTGGCGGCCGGGCCGTCAGCGCACCGTTCCGTATCCTGCTGGCGCATCCGACGCTGCCGGAGAAGGACCGCACGCTGCTCGCGATGCCCGGCCCGGATGGACGTTTCTCGCTCGCGCTTGGGGCGCTGGAGCACGCGCACTGGCAGGTGGTGCTGGAAGGCGCGCGCCGTGACTGGCGGATGGCGCGCAGCTGGGACTGGCCATGGCAGGCAACGCTCGAAGTCGACGCCGACGCCGACCGCGACCCCGCAACCTAGGGTGCGCACCCGAGCGCACGCCCGCCACCCGCACCCTGGGTTTCCCGGCTGTTGTTCTCCTGATCACTTCCATGGTAGATTCCCCAGCGGCAAGTCTGGTCTTGCCGCCCGATCACTAACCTGGAAGAGAGCCTGATGTCCACGATCCGTCAGCGCAGCTTGCGCACCGTAGCCGCAACACTTTTCGTCCCCCTCGCATTTGCCGCGGCGTCGCTGCCGCAGGCCGCGCAGGCGGCGCCCACCGCGCACGCGGCCGCTGTCAAACCGGGCGCCACCTTCGACGCCTGGGCCGACAGGTTTGCCGATGACTGGGTGCGCCTGAATCCGCAGCTGGCCACCACGACCCAGTACTTTACCGGCGCCGAACAGGATGCGCTGGACCGCCGGCTGACCCCGCAGACGCCCGGCCAGCGCAAGCAGGTGATCGCGCTGGCGCGTACCGGCGTCGCCCGGCTCGACCAGTGGCTCGCCGGCCCGCTCGACGCCAACCAGCGCATTTCGGCGGCCACCATGCGCTGGTCGCTGGCCAACACCATCGCCAGCGAGCCGTTTGAAGACTACAACTTCGTGTTCTCGCAATTTAACGGCGCGCACATCGGCCTGGTCAACTTCATGACCCAAACCCACCCGCTGCGGCGCGCCTCCGATGTCGGCAGCTACCTTGCGCGCCTGGACCAGGTCGCGGCGCGCATCGATGAAGCGCTGGCCCGCGCCAGGGCGGCCAAAGCGCGCGGCCTGGTCCCGCCGCGCTTCATCCTCGAGCGCGCACAGGCCCAGGTCGATATCTTCCTGAAGCCTGCCGCTGCACAGAACGTGTTCGTGACCTCGCTCGAAAAGCGCACCGAAACGCTGGGCGACCTCGCCCCGCAGGCGCGCCAGGACGCGCTCGCGAAGGCGACGCGGATCGTCGACGACAAGATCCGCCCGGCCTATGCCCGCGTGCAGGCATTCATGACGGAGCTGCACCCGGCGACGACCAACGTGGCTGGTATCTCGCGCCTGCCCAACGGCGCCGCGGCCTACCAGCAGGCGCTGGCCAGCTTCACCAGCACCACGCTCACCGCGGGGCAGATCCATGCGATCGGCCTGCGCGAAGTGGCGCGTATCGAAGGCGAAATGGACCGCCACCTGCGTTCGCTCGGCTATAACGAGGGCAGCATCGAAGCGCGCATGGCGCAGCTCGACGCGACCTGGCAGCCGAAGGGCGAGGGCGACCTGCGCCCGCAACTGCTGGCGCGCTACGCCGACATGGTGCGCGACGCCGAGCGGCGCAGCGATGCGCTGTTCAACCTGAAGCCGAAAGCGCCGGTCGAGGTGCGGCGCGAACCGCCGCTGACCGAAGCGTCGGCATCGGCGCACTACACGCTGCCGGCGCCGGACGGCAGCCGGCCGGGCGTCTTCTGGGTGCCGATGCGCGGGCCGAAGTTCGACATGATCCGGATGCGCAGCCTGTCGTACCACGAGGCGGTGCCGGGGCACCACTTCCAGCTCGCGATCCAGCAGGAGCAGAAGGACCTGCCGAAATACCGCGCCAACCGCATCTTCGGCGGCGGCAGCGCGCACAGCGAAGGCTGGGGACTGTACGCCGAGCGGCTGGCGGTCGAGCAGGGCTGGTACGACGGCGACGTGCCGGGGCTGCTGGGCGCGCTGGGATCGGAGCTGTTCCGTGCGCGCCGGCTGGTGGTCGACACCGGGCTGCATTCGAAAGGCTGGACGCGCGAGCAGGCGATCGACTACGGCATCGGCGCGCAGGAGGTCGAGCGCTACGTGGCGTGGCCGGGGCAGGCCAACGCCTACATGATCGGCATGCTGCGCATCGTCGAGCTGCGCGAAAAGGCGCGCGCGGCGCTGGGGCCGAAGTTCTCGCTGCCGGCGTTCCACGACGTCGTGCTGCGTGCCGGTTCGGTGCCGCTGGACGTGCTGGGCGACCTGGTCGACCAGTGGATCGCCAGCCAGAAGAAGGCGTAAGCCTGCGGACCACGGTCCGCGGGTAGGGTGGGCACCCGGTGCCCACGCGAACGCTGGCAAAGCGCGAAGGTTCGCGTGGGCAGGGGCTGCCCACCCTACGCGACGTGCGAAGGCGCGCTTACGCCATCGGGCTGCACTGCTCGGTGCCGGCGGCCAGCGCCTTCAGCCGCGCCGGGTCGAGCAGCGTCACTTCGCGCTTGTCGACCTGCAGCCAGCCCTGCTTCCTGAAGCGCGACAGCAGCCGGCTGATGCTTTCGATCGTCAGTCCCAGGTAATTGCCGATGTCCTCGCGCGACATGCGCAGCTGGAAGGTGGTCGGGGAATAGCCGCGCGCGGCATAGCGCGCCGACAGGTTGACCAGGAAGACCGCAAAGCGCTGCTCGGCACGCATATTGCCAAGCAGGAGCATGACGTTTTGTTCGCGCGTGATCTCCTGGCTCATGATCCGGTGGAAGTGGCGCAGCAGCGCCGGCACGTGGCCGAACAGCTCTTCAAGCCGGAAGAACGGAATCTCGCACACCTCGCTGTCCTCGAGCGCCACCGCGTCGCAGTGGTGGCGGTCGCCGCTGATCGCGTCCATGCCGAGCAGTTCGCCGGCCATCTGGAAGCCGGTGATCTGCTGCGCGCCCGCGGCGTCGACCTGGCTGGTCTTGAAATGCCCGAAGCGCACCGCGTACAGGTTGTGGAACGGCTCGCCCATCTGGTACAGGCGCTCGTCGCGCTTGAGGCGCCGGCGCCGGCCGATGATCTGGTCAAGGCGGCTGATGTCGGCGTCCTCCAGTCCCATCGGCAAGCAGAGCTGGTGCATGCTGCAGGCCGAGCAACTGGCTTTGAGGACGCCGAGCGTCAGGGCCGGGCCGGACGGCAAGTTCACTGGGTGGGTCATGGCAGGCCTGTAATGTGCGCGTAAACCTAGCGATTATAGACGCGCTGGCCTGCGGGCCGGCCCAACTTGATCGGTTAGTTGTTTTCTGGTTATTTCACCCGCCTTGTACGGGCCGCATCGGCCAGTTCGGGGACGTCGGCCAGTTCCGTGTCCATGGCCTCGACGATTTGGTTGGTAAATCGGGAATAGACAGACGCGGCGGGCACCGGTTCCTCCCGGCCGAGTGATTCTGCCGGTAGGTTGTCCAATTGTGCGCACCCAAACTCGTGTTAGATTTTGCACAGCTTCGGAGAGCGATAAGGGGAGGCCCATGTTGGGTTTGACGGCACTCGAGCTGGCGCGGATTCAGTTCGGGTTCACGATGTCTTTCCACATCCTGTTTCCCGCGCTCACCATCGGCATGGCGAGCTATCTCGTCGTGCTCGAACTGTGCTGGCTGGTGACCAGGCGCCCGGTCTATGTCGACCTGTACCAGTATTGGCTGCGCATTTTCGCGGTTACCTTCGGCATGGGGGTGGTGTCGGGGATCGTGATGGCCTACGAGTTCGGCACCAACTGGAGTTTCTTCTCCGAGTTCGCCGGAGGCATTACCGGGCCGCTGCTGGCCTACGAGGTGCTGACCGCGTTCTTCCTCGAGGCCGGCTTCCTCGGCGTGATGCTGTTCGGCTGGACCCGCGTCGGCCCCGGCCTGCATTTCCTCGCCACCTGCATGGTCGGGCTCGGCACCCTGATCTCGGCCACCTGGATCCTCGCGTCGAACAGCTGGATGCAGACCCCGCAGGGCTACGAGGTCATCAACGGCAAGGCGGTGCCGGTCGACTGGCTGGCGGTGATCCTGAACCCGTCGTTCCCGTTCCGCTTGCTGCACATGGGCACCGCCGCCTACCTGGCGACCGCGCTGTTCGTCGGCGCCGCCGGGGCCTGGCACTTGCTCAAGGGCCACGACACCAAGGCGGTGCGCAAGATGACCTCGATGGCGATGTGGATGATCCTGGTCGTCGCGCCGATCCAGGCCGTGATCGGCGACTTCCATGGCCTCAACACGCTCGAGCACCAGCCGGCCAAGATCGCCGCGCTCGAAGGACACTGGGAAAACCGCGGCGCCGAGCCGCTGCCGCTGATCCTGTTCGGCATTCCCGACATGGAGCAAGAGCGCACCCGCTACGCGGTCGAGGTGCCGCACCTGGGCGCGGTGATCCTGACCCACAGCTGGAACGGCCAGATCAAGGGCCTGAAAGCGTTCCCGCGCGACCAGCGGCCCAATTCGCTGATCGTGTTCTGGAGCTTCCGCGCCATGGTCGGGCTGGGGCTGGCGATGATCGGGCTCGGCCTGTGGGGCCTGCTGCTGCGGCGCCGCCAGCGGCTGTACGCGAACCGGCCATTCCTGCGCGCCGCGGTCGTGATGGGGCCGGCCGGGCTGGCGGCGATCCTGGCCGGCTGGATCACCACCGAGGTCGGGCGCCAGCCGTGGTTGGTGTACGGGCTGCTGCGCACCGCCGACGCGGTGTCGCCGCACGGCGCCGCGCCGCTGGCGCTGACGCTGGCGCTGTTCGTGGTGAGCTACCTGTTCGTGTTCGGCGTCGGCATCGCCTACGTGCTGCGGCTGGTGCGCAAGGGACCGGTGGCGTTCGACCTGCAAAAGCCCGAGCATGGCGGCCCAGGCAGCGAGCGCACGCCGATGCGGCCGCTGTCGGCGGCCGAGGAGGGTCCCGACGAGGGCCTGCCCGTCGGGCCCGATGCGGGAACCACAAGGAGCTGAGCGATGGGCGTCGACACTTCGATCATTTGGGCCGGGATCATCTTTTTCGGCGTGTTCATGTACGTGGTCATGGACGGCTTCGACCTCGGCATCGGCATGCTGTACCCGTTCGTCCCGGACCGCCACGACCGCGACGTCATGATGAACACGGTGGCGCCGGTCTGGGATGGCAACGAGACCTGGCTGGTGCTGGGCGGGGCCGGCATGCTGGCCGCGTTCCCGGTCGCCTATTCGATCATCCTGTCGGGCCTGTACCTGCCGCTGATCTTCATGCTGCTCGGGCTGCTGTTCCGGGGCGTCGCCTTCGAGTTCCGCTTCAAGGCGCGCGAGCACGAACGCCACATCTGGGACAAGGCCTTCATTGGCGGCTCGATCGTGGCGGCCTACTTCCAGGGCGTTTCGCTGGGCGCCTTCCTGAATGGGATCCCGGTGTCCGGCCGCAGCTACGCCGGCGGCCCGATCGACTGGATCGCGCCGTTTCCGCTGCTGGCCGGGTTCGGCGTCATGATCGCCTACACGCTGCTGGGCAGCACCTGGCTGATCATGAAGACCGAGGGCGCGCTGCAGCGCCGCATGGTCGAGGTCGCGCGCCCGTTCGCCGCACTGATGCTCGCCGCCATCGTCGCCGTCAGCATCTGGACCCCGCTGCGCCATGCCGAGGTGGCCGAGCGCTGGTTCAGCTTCCCCAACATCGTGTTGCTGGCGCCGGTGCCGCTGCTGGTGGTGCTGGCCATCCTCTTGCTGCTGTGGTCGCTCAGGAATGCGCCGTTCCGGATTCCGTTCCTGATGGCGCTGGCGCTCGTGTTCCTCGGCTATACCGGGATGGCGATCAGCATCTGGCCGCACATCGTGCCGCCCACCATCACGATCTGGGAAGCGGCGTCGGCGCCGCCCAGCCAGGGGTTTGCGCTGGTCGGCACGCTGTTCATCCTGCCCTTCATCCTGATGTACACGGTGTGGTCATACTACGTTTTCCGCGGCAAGGTGCGGGTCGGGGAGGGCTACCACTGATGCGGCCGGCGCGCACCTGGCTGCGCCGGCTCGGCTGGCTGGCCGCGCTGTGGGCCGCCGGCGTGGCCGCGCTCGGCATCGTCGCGTTCGCCTTGCGCTTGCTGATGCATGCGGCCGGGATGCGCTGAAAAGTTCAACCGTGCGCGCCTCCGGCGACTGAGCGCATACACTTTCGATATCCTTTGTTAACAGGAGACTTGCCTGTGCAGACCCAGTCCGCACCCTCGTTCGAGACCGTTCCGGCGGCCGTTGCAGCCGCGCTTCCATTGTCCGCGGAAGACCAGGCCCGCGCCGACCTGTACGCGCTGAGCGCACGCCTGTTGCTGGCGCCGCCCGACGCGGCGCTGCTGGCCAGCCTGGCCGGCGCCGACCCGATCCTCGGCAGCCGCGACGAGCGCCCGCTCGAAGATGCGTGGGAAAAATTGGTGCTGGCCGCCTCGGTCGTCAGCGCCGACGCCGTGTCGGACGAGTTCGACGAGTTGTTCATCAGCACCGGCACGCCGCAACTCAACCCGTACGGCTCGCTCTACCTGAGCGGCTTCATGAACGACGCGCCGCTGGCCGCGCTGCGCGCCGACCTCGCGCGCCTGGGCCTGGGACGCGCGCCCGGGGTCGGCGAGTTCGAGGACCACCTCGGCGCGCTGTGCGAGACCATGCGCGTGCTGGTGGCCGGCGGCCCGGGCATCGCGCGCCAGCCGCTGGCGCGCCAAACCCAGTTTTTCGAAACCCACATCAAGCCCTGGTACAGCGCGTGCCTTGCCGACATCGCGCGCGCCGACGGCGCCAACTTCTACCGCCTGGTGGCCGCGTTCGCCGCGGCCTTCCTGGCGATCGAGGCGGAGGCGTTCGCGGTGGAAGGGCCTGAAGAACCAGCAGTTTTGTGAAGGACCAGCCATGGAACAAGATCGACAGCACGGGGTGGGCGCGGGACAGGCTGCGCCTTCCAGCGAGGCCAGCCCTGACCCGGCGCGCCGCAACTTCCTGAAGGCGGCGCCGCTCGGCGCGCTGGCGGTGGTCGCCGGCCGCGCCGGCGCCGCCGAGGCCGCTCCCGTTGCCGCGCCCGCGCCGGCCGCCGGGCCGCGAGGCTATCACGAGACCGAACACATCCGTACTTATTACCGCACCGCCGCCTACTGGTGAGCGGAGTCGAAGGAGTAGTCCAATGTCCCTAGTGAAAGTTACGCGCGATGGCGGCCTGAGGCGGCGCAAGTTCCTGGTCGGCGCCGGCATCACGGCCGGCGCGGGCGCGCTGGCGCGCCACCTGCCGCTCAAGGTGATGCAGCCGGCGCAAGCGGCCGATCCGGCGCCGGGCGCCAAGGTCCCGACCGAAATCAAGCACACCGTCTGCAGCCACTGCTCGGTCGGCTGCTCGGTGGAAGCGGTGGTCAGCAATGGTGTCTGGGTGCGCCAGGAGCCGGCCTTCGATTCGCCGCTCAACATGGGCGCGCACTGCGCCAAGGGCGCCTCGGTGCGCGAACACGGCTTCGGCGAGCACCGCCTGCGCTACCCGATGAAGCTGGTGAGCGGCAAGTACCAGCGCATCTCGTGGGACCAGGCGATCAACGAAATCGGCGACAAGCTGATCAACCTGCGCGAGAAGGCCGGTCCGGACGCGCTGATGATCATCGGCAGCAGCAAGCACAACAACGAGCAGTCCTACCTGCTGCGCAAGTGGGTCTCGTTGTGGGGCTCGAACAACTGCGACCACCAGGCGCGCATCTGCCACTCGACCACGGTGGCGGGCGTGGCCCAGACCTTCGGCTACGGGGCGATGACCAACTCGTTCAACGACCTGCACCATAGCAAGGCGGTGCTGTTCATCGGCTCCAACCCGGCCGAAGCGCACCCGATCTCGATGCTGCACTTCCTGCACGCCAAGGAACTGGGCGCGAAGATGATCGTCATCGACCCGCGCTTCACGCGCACCGCGCGCTTTGCCGACCATTACGTGCGGGTGCGGCCGGGCACCGACATCGCGCTGGTCTGGGGCATACTCTGGCACATCTTCAATAACGGCTGGGAAGACAAGAAATTCATCGCCGAGCGCACCTACGGCATGGAAGACGTGCGCAAGGAAGTGTCCAAGTGGACGCCGGACAAGGTATCGGACGTCACCGGGGTGCCGGAGGCGACGGTGCGCATGGCTGCCGAGGTGCTGGCCACCAACCGCCCGTCGTCGGTGGTCTGGTGCATGGGCATCACCCAGCACCACGTGGGCACAGCCAACGTGCGCGCGCTGTCGATCCTGCAGCTGGCGCTGGGCAATATCGGCGTGCCCGGCGGCGGCGCCAACATCTACCGCGGCCACGACAATGTGCAGGGCGCGACCGACATCGGCCCGAATTCCGATTCGCTGCCCGGCTACTACGGCCTGGCCGAGGGCGCATGGAAACACTTCGCCTCGGTCTGGGGCGTCGACTACAACTGGCTGCTGTCGCGCTACGGCTCGAAGGAGCTGATGGAAAAGCCCGGCATCACCGTGTCGCGCTGGTATGACGCCGTCAACGAACAGAACAAGTACATCGACCAGCCGAGCAACCTGCGCGCGGTGTTCTACTGGGGCCACGCGCCAAACAGCCAGACGCGCCTGCCCGACATGAAGGCGGCCATGCAAAAGCTCGACATGCTGGTCGTGGTCGACCCGTACCCGAGCATGACCGCGGCCATGCACGGCCGCACCGATGGCGTCTACCTGCTGCCGGCCGCCTCCCAGTTCGAGACGCAAGGTTCGGTGACCGCCTCGAACCGCAGCATCCAGTGGCGCGAACGCGTGATCCAGCCGCTGTTCGAATGCAAGACCGACCACGAGATCATGTACCTGTTCGCCCGCAAGCTCGGCTTTGGGAACGAGCTGGTCAAGAACATCAAGGTGGTCAACAACGAACCGGTGATCGAGGACATCCTGCGCGAGATCAACCGTTCGTGCTGGACCATCGGCTACACCGGCTGTTCGCCCGAACGGCTCAAGCTGCACATGGAGAACAAGCACACCTTCAACCCGACCACGCTGCGCGCCGACTACGGCCCGTGCAAGGGCGACTACTACGGCTTGCCCTGGCCGTGCTGGGGCACGCCGGAAATGAAGCACCCGGGCACGCCGATCCTGTACGACCTGTCGAAGACGGTGGCCGAGGGCGGGCTGCCGTTCCGCGCCAACTGGGGCGTCGAGCACGGTGGCGAAACCCTGCTGGCGGCCGACGGCTCGACCAACCGCAACAGCGAGATCGACACCGGCTACCCGGAGTTCGACCACGTGTTCCTGAAAAAACTCGGCTGGTGGAACGATCTCACCCCGCAAGAGCAGGCCCAGGCCGAAGGCAAGAACTGGAAGACCGACCTGTCGGGCGGCATCATCCGGGTCGTGATCGCGCATGGCTGCGCGCCCTACGGCAACGCGCGGGCCCGCTGCAACGTCTGGAACTTCCCGGACCCGGTGCCGGTACACCGCGAGCCGCTGGTTTCGCCGCGCCGCGACCTGGTCGCCAAGTACCCGACCTACGACGACAAGGCCAACTTCTGGCGCCTGCCGACCTTGTACAAGTCGGTGCAGGCGGTCGACTTCTCGAAGGACTTCCCGCTGATCATGACCTCGGGCCGGCTGGTCGAGTTCGAAGGTGGCGGCGAAGAAACCCGCTCGAATCCCTGGCTGGCCGAGCTGCAGCAGAACATGTTCTGCGAGGTCAACCCGGCCGACGCGGCCCAGATCGGCGCCAAGCTGGGCGACTACATCTGGGTCGAGACCCCGACCGGGGCGCGCATCAAGGTGATGGCGATGGTCACGCCGCGGGTGCCGATCGGCCTCGTCTGGATGCCATTCCACTTCGGTGGCTGGTGGATGGGCGACGACCTCGAGAAGCACTATCCCGAAGGCGGCGCGCCCGAAGTGCGCGGCGAGGCGGTCAACACCGCGTGGACGTACGGCTATGACGCCGTGACGATGATGCAGGAAACCAAGGTATCGCTGTGCCGCCTTGCGCGGGCATGACGGCGGCGAGCTAGCACAGGAGGACGACATGGCCGCGAGGATGAAATTTATTTGCGACACGGAGCGCTGCATCGACTGCAACGGCTGCGTGACCGCCTGCAAGAACGAACACGAACTGGCGTGGGGCATCAACCGCCGGCGCGTGGTGACGATCAACGATGGCGTGCCGGGCGAACGCTCGATCTCGGTCGCCTGCATGCACTGCACCGATGCGCCGTGCCTGGCGGTGTGCCCGGTCAACTGCATCTACCACACCGAGGACGGCATCGTCCTGCACAGCAAGGACCAGTGCATCGGCTGCGGCTACTGCTACTACGCCTGCCCGTTCGGCGCGCCGCAGTTCCCGTCGACCGGCCTGTTCAACCACCGCGGCAAGATGGACAAATGCACCTTCTGCGCCGGCGGTCCCGAGCCGGACACGTCGGAGGCCGAATTCAAGAAGTACGGCCGCAACCGCATCGCCGAAGGCAAGCTCCCGGCCTGTGCCGAAATGTGCGGCACCAAGGCGCTGCTGGGCGGCGATGCCGAAATCGTGGCCGACATCTACCGCCAACGGGTCGAAACGCGCGGCTACGGACCCGAACTGTGGGGCTGGAAGATCGCCTACGGCAAGCCCAAGCGCGGCGGCGAGATCCGCGCCAAGGGCGACCTGCCGCGCGAGAACCAGAACCTGAAGGATTCGCAGAACGACGCCGGGAGGTTCCCGTCATGACGCAACTGAGAGCGTGCGCGGCGTTGTTGCTGCCGCTGCTGTTGTGCGGCTGCCTCGAGGTCGACCAGCATCCCGCCTGGCTGAAGGGGCAATACGCGGGCAAACAGGATAGCCGCCACTTCCAGACCATGTTCCATAACGACAGGCTGGCGTGGTCGGCGACGATCCAGAACCGCAACCAGAAGCAAAACGAATACAACCGGGCCAACCCGTAGGAAGGAGACGCCATGCGACATTATCTAGCCGTACGCGCCATGCTGGCCTTGCTGCTGGCGCTGCTATTGCCGGCGGCCTGGGCGGGCGTCCCCAACAAGAGTGCACCCCCGGCCTACGCCGAGGAGCAGACCATCCTGCAGGCGGAAGCCGATGCGCGCCGTCCCCAGCCGGGCCGGACCGACGCCGAGTCGGGCCGCGTGCACATCGACCGCCACTACCTCGGCCAGTACGGTGAGAAGGAAGGCAACGTCATCATCCAGCGCGGCGGCAACGCCTGGCGCGTGTGGCGCGACGGCCCGCTGGCGACCATGGCCGGCACCCTCCTGACGCTGGCGCTGGTGGCGATCTTCGTGTTCTGGCGCCTGGTCGGCCCGGCACGCGTGGATGCCCCGGCCTCCGGCAGGCTGATCCAGCGCTTCAATGGCTGGGAGCGCTCGGTGCACTGGGCAACAGCGATCAGTTTCCTGGCGCTCGCCATCACCGGCATTTTCATTATGTTCGGCAAGAACATCCTGATGCCGTGGATGGGGCATGACGTGTTCTCCGCGCTGGCTTTCCTGTCCAAGTACGTGCATAACTTCTTCGGGCCGCTGTTCATCCTGTGCTCGGTGCTGTTGTTCATCACCTTCCTGCATCGCAATTTCCTCCGCAAGTGGGACTGGCAATGGGTCAAGGCGGGCGGCGGACTGGTCTCGCACAAGCATGTGCCGGCCGGATTCTTCAATGCCGGCGAAAAGGCGTGGTTCTGGCTCGGCGTCACGCTGCTGGGCCTGGTGATGTCGATCAGCGGCCTGATCCTGGACTTCGTTACCTTCGGCCAGACGCGCTATATCCTGCAGGTGTCGAACATCTTCCATATCGCCGGCGCCACCTTTTACATGGTCGCGGCGATGGGGCACATCTACATCGGCACGCTGGGCACGCCCGGCGCCTACCAGGCGATGCGCCACGGCAGCGTCGACGAAGAATGGGCGCGTGCCCACCACGAGATCTGGTACGAGGAGGTCAAGTCGGGCGCGGCGCCGACTGGTCCGCGGCCTGGTCCGGTCCCGCCGGTTCCACCGGTCACGCGTCCCGGAACCGCACACTGAGGAACCCCAATGAGACTATCAATTTTGCTTACTTGCGCCGGCGCTGCCGCGCTCGCCGCGATGGCAAGCGGCTGTGACCGCGGCGGCACCCGGACCGCGCAAAATGGCGTCATGCAGACCAGGTTCCCCGGCGAGGTCACCTCCGGTGGCGGCACCAGCGGCGAAATCCTCACGCGCAACGCGCCGCCCACCACCGATGGCACCTATGCCGGCGGCACGCCTGGCATCGCCGGCGGTTCGGGCGGCAATACCGGCGGTGCAGGCACTGGCGGAACCGTGCAGGAATCCGGCCAGGGCCCGTCGCAAGGCACGACCCAGCCCGCGAGCGTGGGCCGCCCCGGCGCGGAGCTGCCGCCGGGCGACCACGGCAAGCCAACGGGGCCAAATGTCGGCCCGGCTGGCGGCGCCGCGAACAATCGCGACAATCCGGCGCCGGCCGCGCCAGGACGCTGAGAGGGAGCCATGAACCAAACCCGATTCGCGATTTCGGCCGGCATCCTGATGGGCTGCGCCTGCCTGCACGGCGCCGCGCTCGCGGTGTTGCCGCCACCGTCGCCGGCCCAGGCGCAGGCGGCAGCGGCCAAGAAGGCGAAGGCCGACGCCCAGGCGCAAAAAGACAAACAGGAATTGCTGGACACGATGGACAGCGTCAACGCGCGCTGGCGTTCGCGCGCCGCGGCCCAGGGCCTGAAGGTCAATCCGCCGGTGGCGGTGGCCGCGCAGCCGGCCGCCACCGCCACGCCGCTGACCGGCGCCGCACCCGCCGGCCAGCCGGACGGCAAGATGACGGCAACCGCGCAGGCCGCGCCGATCCGCAGCGAGAAGCTCGGCACGGCGCCGCCGAGCGAGGACGTCAAGAAAGCCCCAACCAAGCCGCAACCGGCGGGCACGCCGCCAACGGTGATCAAACGATGAAAATGGGAAGCATGCCAATCGCGGTGATCATGCAGCGCCGCACGCTGCAGCACCGCTGGGCCGACGAGGCATGGGAAGCGGTCGGGGTCGTGCCCAACCGCGGCAACCTGCCGCCGATACAGGTGCTGAGCCACAGCCCGGAGCGCGACTACTACCTGGTTTCCGGTCTCGAACTCGAACTGTACCCGGACGAGAACGAAGGCTACTACGAGAACTGCATGGCGCCGGAATCGAAGGTGTTCGTGCTGTGGCGCATGCAGGACGGCCGCGCGATGCCGGTGCGCGCCTCGGTCAGCTACGTCGAGGGCACCCGCATGTTCGATTCGGGCGAGTCGGCCGACGGCGTGGCGATGCCGGCCGAAATCTACGCCTGGGTGGCCGGCTACCTGCGCGAGCATTACCAGCCCAAGCCGCGCCGCGGCCGGCAACACGGCTGAAGGGGCCGCCATGCCAGACGAAAGGTTTCTCCGCCGCTGGTCGCGGCTGAAGGCGCAAGGCGCTCCGGACGAGGCGGCCCTGCCGGCGAAGGCGCGCCCGGCCGCGCCGGAAGCGCTGGCCCCGCTTGCGCAAACGAGCCAGCACCCACCGGTGGCGCCGCCAGCCGCCCCCGCCGGAGCGGCACCCGAGCGGCCGCTGCCCACGCTCGACGACGTCGCGCAGCTGGGCGCCGATTCCGACTTTTCCGCCTTCGTCACCCAAGGCGTCGACAAGACCGTGCAGCGCCTGGCCATGAAAAAGTTGTTTTCCGACCCGCACTTCAACCTGATGGACGGGCTCGATATCTACATCGACGACTACAACAAATCCGATCCCATCCCGGCTGCGCTGCTCGCCTCGCTGGAGCACGCGCGCAACCTGTTCGCAGGCCTGGCCAAGGACGAGGAGGGCGCGGACGGCAAGCCTGGCCCGCGCCCGCCCGGCCAGCCGGACGACGATCCTCCACCGCAATCTTCGCAAGGCGACGCATGAACGTACGATTTATCGAAGGCCAACCCTCCGATCCACTGCAGGAGCGCCGCGACGCGCTCGCCAAAACCGCCGCCATCGCGGCCGCCCAGGCCATTCCGGACGCCGAAGCGCCCGACTCGGTTGCCTACCGCTCCCACGGCAGCACCCTGGTGGTGGGGCCAGCCGCGCACGCGCTGCCGCTCGCCGACCGCCTGGCCCACGCACTGCCGGTCACCGTGCTGCTGCTTGACGCCGACGCCGCGCCCGGCTTGCGTACCTATCCCGTATTCGCCGCGCGCGCCGTGGCGCTGGCCGGCTGGCTTGGCGCCTTCGACGTGCGCTGGCAGGCCGCCGGCCAGGCGCCGCAGCAGGGCAAATTCGACCTCGTGCTCGACCTGTGTCCGAGTCCGCTGATCGGCACCCACCAGCACCCGCACGGCTACTACGCGCCCGGGCCTGACGACGCCGCCCGGCGCGGCGCCGCCGACGAAATGCTCGAGATGACCGGCGACTTCGAAAAGCCGAAGTACTTCGCCTACAAGGAACGGCTGTGCGCGCACAGCCGCAACACGCGCGTCGGCTGCAACGCCTGCGTCGAGATCTGCTCGGCCGGCGCGATCGCCGGCGACGGCGACCGCATCAAGGTCAACCCTTACCTGTGCGCCGGCTGCGGCGCCTGCACCACGGTCTGCCCGACCGGCGCGCTGGGCTACGCCTTCCCGACCGCCAGCCACACCGGGCGCCGCCTGAAGAGCGCCTTGCACGCCTATTTCGATGCCGGCGGCCGCGATCCGGTGATCCTGTTCCACAGCGCCGGCGAGGGCGCCGCATTGCTCCAGAGCCTTGATCCCACCGTTCCCGCGCCGGGCGCGGCGCCGCCGCGGGGAACCCCAGTTGACGCCACGCCAACCCTCATCAGCGACGGCATACCTTCCCGCGTCATCCCCTTCGCCGTCCACCACACCGCCTCCACCGGCATCGAGCTCTGGCTGTCCGCGCTGGCCTACGGCGCGAGCGGTATCACGGTGCTGATGACCGGCGCCGAAGCCCCGCAGTACCTTGCCGCCATCGACCGCCAGATGGCGATTGCACAGGCCATTGTCGATGGCCTCGGCTACGCCGGCCCGCACTTGCAGCTGTTGCGCGTCGCCGCTCCCGAAGAACTTGCCGTCGCCCTCCAGCACGCGCCACGCGGCGAAGCGCCGGCCCAGGGCGCGACCTTCAACCTCGCGGCCGACAAGCGCAATACCCTCGATTACGCGCTCGACCACTTGCACCGCCACGCGCCCCAGCAGCCGCAGTCGATCGCGCTGCCGGCCGGCGCCCCGTTTGGCGCGGTGGTCGTCAACCGCGACGCCTGCAGCCTGTGCATGGCCTGCGTCGGGGTCTGCCCGAGCTCGGCGCTGATGGACGGTCAGGACCTGCCTCAACTGCGCTTTGTCGAGAAGAACTGCGTCCAGTGCGGCCTGTGCGCCAACACCTGTCCGGAAAACGCGATCGCGCTTGCGCCGCAGATGTCGTTCGCCGAAACCCGCAACCAGCCGGTGGTGCTGCACAAATCCGAGCCCTTCCACTGCATCCGCTGCAACAAGCCCTTCGGCACCTTGCAGATGATCGAAAACATGCTCGGGAAATTGTCGCAGCACGCCGCTTTCGCCGGCAATCTCGACCGCATCCGGATGTGCGGCGATTGCCGCGTGATCGACATGATGCAACCGCAGGAAGAAGACAAGGTCGTCCAGTTGCGCAGGGTTTGAAGTAGCGCGCACATCGTTGGCGGGCCGTGGCACAATGTACTGCAGAGTACAAAAGGCCGCAGAGCCCAACCCGCACAGCGCACAGGAGACAACGATGACGCCATACCAGCGCTTTAAAACCGCGCGCGACTTCCTGCAACAGCACCGCACCGACTACGCCACCGCGTACCGCGACTACCAGCCGCCCGAGCTCGACGATTTCAACTGGGCGCTCGACTGGTTCGACGAGGAAGCCAAGGGCAACCACAACCCGGCGCTGTGGGTGGTGGCCGAGGACGGCAGCGAGCAAAAGATCTCGTTTGCCGACATGGCGGCCAGGTCCAGCCAGGTTGCCGAATACCTGCACCAGTGCGGCGTCGCGCGCGGCGACCGCGTGTTGCTGATGCTGCCCAACCGGGTCGAGCTATGGGAGATCATGCTCGCCGGGATCAAGCTCGGCGCGGTGCTGGTGCCGACCACGATGCTGGTCTCCACCGCCGACCTGGCCGACCGCATGCAGCGCGGCAGGATCAGGCATGTGATCGCCCAGTCGTCCGAAGCGCACAAGTTCGCCACCCTCGGCGGCAGCTACACGCGCATCGCCGTGGGCGGAAAGCCTGATGGCTGGCGCGACTTCGAGGACAGCCGCGAGGTGCTCAGTGTCTTCACCCCCACCGGCGCAACGCGCGCCACCGACCCATTGCTGCTGTACTTCACCTCCGGCACCACGGCCCAGCCCAAGCTGGTGCTGCACAGCCACCAGAGCTATCCGGTCGGCCACCTGTCGACCATGTACTGGATCGGCCTGCAGCCCGGCGACGTGCACTGGAACATCAGCTCGCCGGGCTGGGCCAAGCACGCCTGGAGCTGCTTCTTCGCCCCATGGAACGCCGGCGCCACCGTCTTCGTCTACAACTACGAGCGCTTCTCGGCGCGCGCCTGCCTCGACACCATCACGCGCTGCGGCGTCACCTCGCTGTGCGCGCCGCCCACCGTATGGCGCATGATGATCCAGGCAGACCTGACGGCCTGGAAACCGCCGCTGCGCGAACTGGTTGGCGCCGGCGAGCCGCTGAACCCGGAAGTGATCGAGCAGGTCGAGCGCGCCTGGGGCATCCGCATCCGCGACGGCTTCGGCCAGTCCGAGACCACCTGCCAGGTCGGCAACTCGCCGGGCCAGTTGCTCAAACCGGGCTCGATGGGGCGGCCGCTGCCCGGCTACCGCATCGAACTGCTCGACGCCGACGACCAGGTCGCCACCGAGGGCGAAATTTCGGTCGTGCTCGACCCGCCGCCGCTCGGCCTGATGCTGGCCTATGAAGGCGACGACGCCAAGACTGACGAAGCCATGCGGGGCGGCCGCTACCACACCGGCGACACCGCCACCGTCGACGCCGACGGCTACTACTTCTACGTCGGCCGCAACGACGACGTGTTCAAGTCGTCCGACTACCGGATCAGCCCGTTCGAGCTCGAAAGCGTGCTGGTCGAACACGACGACGTGCTCGAAGCCGCCATCGTGCCCAGCCCCGACCCGCTGCGCCTGTCGGTGCCGAAAGCCTTCATCACCCTGCGCCAGGGCGTCGAACCGAGCCGCGAACTGGCCCAACGGATTTTTGCGTTCGCGCGCGAGCGGCTGTCGCCGTACAAGCGCATTCGCCGCATCGAATTCCGCGAGCTGCCCAAAACGATCTCCGGCAAGATCCGGCGGGTCGAACTGCGCAAGCAGGAAGCCGCGCGCGGCCAGACCGGCCAGGCCAGCGGGGTTGAATTCCGCGAGGACGATGTCGGGAACCAGCTTGACTGATGCAGTCCACAACCGGAGGAAAGCCATGCAGCCCCTAGCAAAGATCACCCCGTGTTTATGGTTCAACGAGCGCGCCGAGGAAGCGGCGAATTTCTACGTTAGCGTGTTCCCGGACTCGCGCATCACCATGACCTCGCGTTATGGCGAGGCCGGGCGCGAGATCCACGGCAAGGAGCCCGGGGACGTGCTCACTGTCGGCTTCGAACTGGCGGGGCAGCAGTTCACGATCCTGAACGGCACCCCGGCATACCCGTTCAGTCCGGCGATCTCGTTCCAGGTCAGTTGCGACACCCAGCAGGAGCTCGACTTCTACTGGGAACGCCTGGGCGAGGGTGGTGATGAAGCGGCGCGCCAATGTGGCTGGCTGCAGGATAAATACGGCCTGTCATGGCAGGTGGTGCCGAGCATGTTGGCCGAACTGCTCGACCCGGCCGATCCCGGGCGCGCGGATCGCGTGCTCAGCGCGCTGATGCCGATGAAAAAGCTCGACATCGCGGCGCTGCAGCGCGCCGCGCAAGGCTAGCCGCGTCCGATGCGGGTAGGGTGGGCAGCCCCTGCCCACGCGGATGCTCAATGCGACGCGAACGTTCGCGTGGGCACGGGGTGCCCACCCTACGCGGCTTGATGGATAACGCTGTACACCGCGTGCGCTCGAGAGCGCACCCTGGCGATTCGCTGTCACGCCTTCGCCATCTGTGACTGCAATTTCGCCGCCGCCTTCACGAAGCGCGCCAGCTCCTGTTTCAACTCCGCCGGCTCGACCACATACGAGCAATGCGCGTCGGCCTGCAGCATGCGCATCAGCTGCAACGAATACATCACCGTCGCCTGCAGTTCCTGCTGGCCGTGCGCCAGCGCCGTGATCCGCTGGTCGGCGGCCATCGGCGTTTCCCGATAGCGGTCGCAGAGTGCTTCGCCTTCCGCATTCGCGGCAAAGCGGAGCCTCAGCGCTATCGCCCCCTTGTCGAAAAACTGCAACTGCCCATTGCCCAGCGCGTGATCGAGCGACGGCAGCCTGCGCGCCACCACCTCCTGCCGCCGCCGCGCGACGCGCCGGATGCGGTCGACCCGGAAGGTCTGCACCGGGCCCGGCACCGCCTTGCCATGCACGTTACTGTCCTTTACCGCCAGCAGGTAAAAGAACAGGCCCTGCTTGACCAGCCCGACCGGGTGCAGCCGGTAGTCGAGCTCCTCGCTGCTGCGCGCGCTGCGGTAGCCCAGGTCGACCTGCTCCTCGTGCAGCAGCGCCTCGTTAATCTCGTGCAGGTGCGGCATGTTCAGCTCGGGCGGGCGCAGCGCCGGCCCGTCCGCGATCACCCGCACCCGCTGGCGGAACTGCGCCTCGCGCTGGTTACCCTGCAGCGACAGCACCCGGTTCGACACCTTCAGGTATTGCATCAGCGACTCGTAGGCGGAGGCCGGCATGAAGAACTTCAGCTCCTGCTCGACCAGGCTGAGCAATAGCGCTTCCTCGTTCGACAGGGTCCGGAACAGCAGCGCCTTGCTGTTGGCCGTATGGCTCCAGCGTACCAGCCGCGAATCGTCCTCGTCGCGGCCCTGCTGCAGGTCGACGCCGATGGAGCGCCACACCGAACCGATCTCATCGATCGCCTCGAGGTCGCGCTCGACGGTCCGCCGCCCGCAGTCGAAAGCGCTGGCGTTCAGGTAGTCGGTCAGTTCGGTCACCGTGCGCCCCTGGGCCGGCGTATGGCCGACCGGCAGCCGGTCGAGCAGGGCGACCCGGCGCGCCAAAGTCTGCTCGCTTGCCTGTTTTCCTTTTGTCATTCTTCGCGTCACATATTGTCGTGATCCGACTATACCATGAGCTCATCAACTAAACGAAAAGGAAACCATCATGGCAATCGCATCGGTGATCGAAGTTCGTCGGACCCTGTTGCGCGGCGCGCTGACGCTGCTCGGGATGGCAGCGAGCGGTGCGCGCGAAGCCCAGGCCAAGGCCGGCGGCGCCAGTGCGCGCCGCTCGCGCGACGAGCTGCTGCTGGCCCAGGCCGCAGCCTTCGTCGACACGCAGTTCGGGCAGCAGGGCGAACTGCTGGTGGGACCGATCTCGCTGCTGCAGCGCCGTTACTGCCTGGCTTACGGCGCGGCGCTCGACCTCGCGGCAAAGCTCGAAGACGCGCAGGTCTGGTGCGTGTACCGCGACGCCACCGGCATGCGCTGCGCGCGCAAGGTACTGCGCGCCTGAAGCCCGGGCGCGCCACAGTCGCGATAGTGTGCGGCGTGACGAAGCGGATTCGGACGATAATGAGCGCAGTTTCAAGGCCAACTACTTCGCTTCATTTAATGACGACATCCACAAAAAAAGCAGCGCCCCGGCGCCCGAAAGCGTATGAGGTCCACCGTTCGCCGATCCACGGCAATGGCGTGTTCGCGACGCGCGCGATTGGCGCCGGCGAGCGCATCGTCGAATACCGCGGCGAGCGCATTACGTGGGACGAGGCGATCCGGCGCGCGGCCGAAAAAGGCGGCCCGGTCAACCACACTTTTTACTTCACGCTGGCCGATGGGCGCGTGATCGATGGCGGCAGCCACGGCAACGAGGCGCGCTGGATCAACCATGCCTGTTCGCCGAACTGCGAGGCGTACGAGGAGGACGGCCGGGTCTACATCCACGCATTGCGCGACATCACGCCTGGCGAAGAACTGAACTACAATTACGCGTTGATCTACGACGAGCGGCATACGCCGGCGCTCAAGCGCCTGTTCGCCTGCCGCTGCGGGACGCCCGGCTGCACCGGCACCATGCTCGCGCCCAAGCGCAGGCAGCGAAAGGCGAAGGCGGCTCCCGACCAACCCAACGCATGACGGAGCCCATGAAACCGATCGTCCGCAGCCTGCTCGAAACCGACCTTTACAAGTTCACGATGTGGCAGGCGCTGCTGCACGGGCATCCGGGGGCGACCGGCGAATACGAGTTCTGGTGCCGCAACGAGCCAGCTTATCCGCTGGCCGAGCTGAAGGCCGAGGTCGAGCGCGAGCTGGACCACCTATGTTCGCTGCTGTTCACGGACGGGGAAGTCGAGTACCTGCGTAACCTGCGCTTCATCAAGAGCGACTTCGCCGACTTCCTCACGGTGTTCCGGTTCCAGCGCAAGTTAATCACGGTTGAAACCGACGGTCCGCACCTGCGCATCCGCGCCGTCGGGCCGGTGGTGCACGTGATGGGCTTCGAGATCTACGTGCTCTACATCGTCAACGAGCTGTACTTCCGCCGCTTCGACCAGGCCAGCGCGCTGGCCGAAGCGCGCAAGCGGCTGGCCGCCAAGATCGAGGACCTGCGCGCCTTCGAGCACGAGCCGGCGCGCCTGAACCCGTTCGAGTTCTTCGATTTCGGCGTGCGCCGCCGCTTCTCGGGCGAGTGGCATGACGAAGTGGTGTCCACGCTGGCGCGCGAACTGCCGCAGTATTTCAAGGGCACGTCGAACGTCTACCTGGCGCGCAAGTACAACCTGGTGCCGATCGGGACCATGGCCCACGAATACATGCAGGCGTTCCAGTCGTTCGGGGTGCGCCTGCGCGACTTCCAGAAGGCCGCGCTGGAGGACTGGGTGCAGGAGTACCGCGGCGACCTCGGCACCGCGCTGACCGACGTGGTCGGCATGAATGCCTTCCTGTCCGACTTCGACCTGTACTTCGCCAAGCTGTTCGACGGCCTGCGCCACGACTCGGGCGACCCGGTCGAGTGGGGCGAAAAGGCGCTGGCGCACTACGCGAAGCTGCGCATCGACCCGCGCACCAAGCGGCTGGTGTTCTCCGACGCGCTGACGGTGCCCAAGGCGCTGTCGCTGTACCGCCACTTCGCCGACCGCGTGATGACCGGTTTCGGCATTGGCACCAAGCTGACCAACGACACCGGCATCCCGGCGCTCAACATCGTCATGAAGCTGGTGCGCTGCAACGGCCAGGCGGTCGCCAAGCTGTCCGACACGCCCGGCAAGTCGCAATGCACCGACGGGACCTTCATCGCGTATCTGCGGCAGGTGTTCAACCACCACGGGTGAGCGTTCGTGCGGCGCTTGAACGCGTGGGCGGACCAGCCGCCCACCCTACAGGATACGCAGCCGTAGGGTGGGCAGCTCGCTGCCCACGCGTTCACACAGCGGGGGAGGGCGCCGTTCACGCCGAACGGCTCGAGCTGTTCGTGCGGGGCGCCGCCGGCGTAGTCCGCGCGCGCGGCCGGGCCGGTTTCGGTTCCGCCGGTTTCACATGCGCCAGCCGCTGCTGCAGCAAGGCCAGCACCGCCGCTTCTTCCGGCTGCAGCGCGTGCAGGTCCTCGACCAGTTCCTGCTCGGTGCGTTCGCGCAGCACTTCGAGCACCGCGCCGTCGAGGTAGGACTCGATGACGGCCGGGTGCACGTAGCACTTGCGGCAGATCGACGGCGTGTTGCCGAGCTTTTCGGCGACCGATTCGATCGCGCGCACGATGTTTTTCTTGGCCTGGGCCTCGGAGTCGAACTTTTCGAATTCCTGCAGGGCCAGCGCGGCCAGCACCGTGCCCGACCAGGTGCGAAAATCCTTGGCGGTGTAATCCTCGCCGGTGATGGTGCGCAGGTAGTCGTTGACGTCGGCCGAATCGACCGAGTGCGTCTCGCCCGCATCGTCCACGTAATGGAACAGTTCCTGCCCGGGCAGGTCGCGGCTGCGCTGGATGATGCGCGCCAGCCGGCGGTCGTGCACCTTGACGTCGTGGTACACGCCGCTCTTGCCGCGGAAGCGGAATTCGACGTCGCTGCCGTCGATCCTGACGTGGCGCGTGCGCAGCGTGGTCAGCCCGAACGACTTGTTGGTGCGCGCATATTCCTCGTTGCCGACTCGCATCATCGTCGCCTCCAGCAAGTAGACGATGGTCGCCAACACCTTTTCTCGCGGCAAGCCCGGCAGCTTGAGCGCACGGTCGACCTCGCGCCGGATAGCCGGCAGCGCCTGGCCGAACTTGATCATCCGTTCGTACTTGACCTCGTCGCGCACGTTGCGCCACTTGGGGTGGTAGCGGTATTGCTTGCGGCCCCTGGCGTCGCGCCCGGTCGCCTGCAGGTGGCCGTTGGGCCGCGGACAGATCCAGACCTCGGTCCAGGCCGGCGGAATCGCCAGCGACTTGATGCGGGCCAGGGTCGCTTCATCGGTAACCCGGTCGCCGTCCGCATCGAAGTAGCGGAATACGTTGGTCTCTCCCTCGCGTTCGCGCCGGATGCCGGGCTTGTTGTCGTTCACGTAGCGCAACCCGGCGGCCTTGGCCGCTGCGGGAGGATCGCTGTTCGGTACCGGACTTGCCGGCGCAAGCATTTCGCTTTTCATCGTCTGTGCCGTTCCACAAGGAGTGGCGCCCGCCCGCGACGGGCAGCGCCCGCATCGATGGTACGCCGGCGCGATGCGCGCCGACCGTTCGCGAGATAACCTAAATCAGCGGTAACGCGTTTCGACCAGATCGATTTCGCGCAGCAGCTTGCGCGCGGTCTGGTCCGAAATCCTGGCGTTGCGCGCCAGCTTCAGGATCGCATCGCGCTCGGCCTTCAGCGCGGCCAGGCGGAACTCGCGTTCGGCCTGGTCGGCCACGCGCGCCTTGGACGGATCGCTGATGGTGTCCGAAATGCCGCCGAGCCGGTGCTGGTACAGTCCCATCACCTGGTCTGCCGCGCTGGCGCCGATCGCCGCGCGCTCCTCGTCGGTCGCGCGCTCGCGGTTCGCTTTGTCGATGGCGGCGATGGCGGCCACCGTCGCGTCGTGCCGCGCGAGGGCCTCCTCGGCATCGGCGCCCGGTTCCTCCGGTAGCTCGAGCCCGCGCAGCACGCGCGGCAGCGCCACGCTGGCCAGTATCAGCGACACGATGATCACCGCCGTCGCCAAAAAGATCGCCAGGTGGCGGCCGGGGAAGGGTGCGCCGCCCGGCATTGCCAGCGGCAAGGTCATGATGCCGGCCATCGTGATCGCCCCGCGCACGCCGGCCAGCGAGGTCGCGATCACCAGCCGGATGTTGGGCGTGTAGACCGGCCGCCCCTGCAGCCGGGTTTTCAGCAGCGTCAGGCGCAGCGACACCCAGACCCAGGTAAAGCGCAGCAGTACCAGCCCCAGCGCGATCGCGAGCGCATTGCCGGCCAACCACCACGGGTCGAGCTGGCCGTGCGGGCCGCTCACTCGCAGCGCGCCCTGGAAAATATCAGGCAATTGCTCGCCGAGCAGCACGAACATGACCCCGTTCAGCGTCAACTGGACGGTGTCCCATACGAACGCGCGCCGCACCCGGGTGGTGGCGCGCGCCCGGCCGGAGAGCTCGACGTAGCTCATCGTGATGCCGGCCGCCACCGCGGCCAGGATGCCCGACGCTTGCAGGTGCTCGGCCACCAGGTAGGCGCCGAACGGGGTCAGCAGGCTGACCAGGATCGGCGAGCCGGGCTCCTCGCCGACGCGGCGCCCCAGCGAGCGCTGCGCCAGCGCGACGCCGAACGTGACCAGCACGCCGACGCCGATCCCGGCCGCGGCCACCCACAGGAAAGTCAGCGAGGCCGACGCCAGCGAGAACTGGCCGGTCAGCGCGGCCGTCACCGCGAACCGGAAGCACACCAGGCCGGTGGCGTCGTTGAGCAGCGCCTCGCCTTCGAGGATGTGCATCATCCGGGCCGGCGCCGGCACCCGCGCGGTGATCGCCGACACCGCGACCGGGTCGGTCGGCGCCAGGATCGCGGCCAGCGCGAAGGCGACCGCCAGCGGCAGCGCCGGGATCAGCCAATGGATCAGGAAGCCGGCCCCGACCACCGTGAACACCACCAGGCCGAGCGCCAGTTCGAGGATCACGCCCTTGTCGCGGAACAGGCCGATCTTGGGGATGCGCCAGCCGTCGAGGAACAGCAGCGGCGGCAGAAACAGCACGAAGAAGATGTCCGGCTCGAGCGTGACGCCGTGCCCGAACACGCCGGCGATCAGCGCGCCGAGCGCGATCTGGGCCAGCGGCAGCGGCAGCGGGAACGGCAGCATGCGCACCAGGTAGCCGCTGGCGACCACCGCGAGGAGCATCGCCAGCACCACTTCGACCGAGTCCATTCATCCTCCTGCAAATGGACATGATCATAAAACAAGGCCGGTCCAGGCGGCGTCCGGCTCCCGCGCCAGGTTCAGCGCCGCGGCTGCGCCGTTCCGATCCCCGCCAGCAGCTCCGACAGCTGCACGGTATTGACCGGCTTGACCAGGTAATGGTCGAACCCGGCCGCCAGCGACGCGTCGCGGTCCTGCTGGCGGCCGTAGCCGGTCATCGCCACCAGCGTCGCGCCGGTTGCCTGCGGCAGGCGGCGCAGGCGGCGCGCCAATTCGTTGCCGTCGAAGTCGGGCAGGCCGATGTCGAGCAGGCACACGTCCGGCACGAACACCTTGGCCAGTTCGAGCGCGTCCAGCGAGCAGTACGCGATTTCGACCTGGTGCCCTGCCGCGCGCAGGAACAGTTGCAGCGTATGCACCGCATCGACGTTGTCGTCCACCAGCAGCACGCGCAGCGGCGCGCTGGCCGGCGCCGCTTTGTCCTGGCGCGGCGCGTCCTGCGGCGCCAGCTCCTCGGTGTAGCGCGGCAGGCGCACGCTGAAGCTGCTGCCCGTGCCGAGACCGTCGCTGTGCGCGCTGACGCTGCCGCCGTGCAGTTCGACCAGGCTCTTGGCCAGCGCCAGGCCGAGCCCCAGCCCGCCTTGCGAGCGGTCCGGCGTGCGTTCGGCCTGCGTGAACAGGTCGAACACGCGCGCCACCAGCGCCGGCTCCATGCCGATGCCATCGTCCGACACGGTCAGCACATACTCGCCGCCGTCGGCCGCCAGCCGCAGCGCCACGTGGCCGCCTTCGGGCGTGTACTTGTTGGCGTTGTTGAGCAGGTTGGCGACCACCTGCACCAGCCGTTTATGGTCGCCCATCACATGCGCGGGCTGCGGCGGCACCTCGATCACGACCTGGTGCCGGCGCGCCGCCAGCAGCGGGCGGATCTGCTCGGCCGCGTCGTCGATCACGTCTTTCAGGTCCAGCACCTGGGTCGACAGCGAGACCAGCCCGCGCGTCACGCGCGAGACGTCCAGCAGGTCGTCCACCAGGCCGGTCATGTGCTCGACCTGGCGCGCGATGATCGCGCAGGTCTGGGTGATCTGCGCGTTGTCCGAGTGGAGCAGCTTGAGCAGGTGCGCCCCGGTGCTGATCGGCGCCAGCGGGTTGCGCAGCTCGTGCGCGAGCATCGCCAGGAATTCGTCCTTGCGCTGGTCGGCCGCGCGCAGTTCGCGTTCGGCCAGGCTGCGCGCCGCCTCCTTCTTCTGCAGCGTGGCGGCCATCTCGTCGAGCGCCTCGGCCAGGTTGCCGATTTCCTCGCGGCCGTATTCGATGCCGGTGCGGGCGTCGAGGTTACCGGCGGCGATGCTCCCGGCCGTGTCGCGCAACTTGCGCACGCGCTGCACGATCAGGATGTCGCCCGCCAGCCACGCCGCCAGCAAGGCCAGCATGGTGGTCGCGGCGAGGCCGAGCAGCGACATCATCTGGTCGTGGCGCGCGGACGAGATGATGGTCTCGGTCGGGATGCCGATCGTGATCGTGTAGTCCGACAGCGACGGCGGGCCGATCCTGGCAAAGCTGTGCAGCCGTTCGACGCCGTCGTCGCCGCGCACCACCACCCCGCGCTGGCTGCCCTGGGCCATGGCGTCGAGCGTCGCGCGCGAAAGCCTGGTGCCGAACCAGCGCTCGGGGTCGGGCCGGCGCGAGATGATCGTGCCGCGCGCATCGGCGGTGGCCAGCACCGCGCCCGGCGGCAGGCTGATGTCGTTGATGAAGGTGTCCAGCCCCGCCAGGTCCATCGCAGCGAATACCACTGCGACCACGCGGCCGGAGCGGTCGATCACCGGGTAGGTCAGGTTGATCGTGTGCTTGCGGATCACGCGCCCGAACACGTAATCGCCGGCGATGAAGCGCCGCTCCGAGATCGCGCGCCGAAAGTGGCTGCGGTCGCCCAGGTTCACCGGGTGCAGCATCGGCACGGCGCTGCAGGTGACCTCGCCATTGAGCTGGATCAGGCCGAAGTTGACGTAACCTTCATTGCGGTCCAGGACGTCGGCGAGCAGCGCATTGCATCTGGAGGTCTCGCCCAGCAGGTCGGGCACGCTGGCCAGGTCGACCAGGATCTGGCGCGCGCCCTCGATCGACTGTGCCTCGTTGGCCGCGGCCAGGCCGGTCAGGCGCCGCAGGTTCTCGTCGGACGCCTGGATGGCCTGCTCGCGTTCGCGCACGCCGTTCACGATCGTCATCACGGCGATCGGCGCGATCGCGAGCGCGACCAGCAGCATCAGTCGGCTGCGCAGGCTGTTCAGCCGCAACCTGCCCAAACCGGCTTTCATCGGCTGCCTTTGGCGAGGCAGCTGTCGCCGAACGCGAGAATGCGGCGGATGCCCTCGCGCAGGGTGGCGACGTCGTCGGAGATGTAGCCGAGCCGGATGAAGCCGGGCACGCCGAGCGCATCGCCCGGCATCACGGCAACCTGGTGGGCGTCGAGCAGGGCTTCCGAAAAGCCGATCGAATCGATCGTCAGCGCGCGGATGTCGCCCCACAGGTAGGGGCCGGAAGCAGGGCTGTGCATGACGATCCACGGCGCCTCGGCGAACATCTCCAGCGCCAGCGCGCGCCGTGCGCGGTAGTCGGCCATCATGGCGGCCGGGGCGCCGCAGGCAAAGGCGGCGTCGAGCGCGACCTGCGACAGGTGCGGCGCGGCGGCGGTGATCGGACCCTGCAGCGTCTGCATCGCATCGACGACGGCAGCCGGGGCCAGCGCGAAGCCGGCCCGCCAGCCCATCATCGCGTAGCTCTGCGAGGCCGAGAAGATGGTGACCACGCCGACGCTGCGCCAGTCGCACAGGGCGGCAAAGCTGGTGTGCTCGCCCTCGAAGATCAGGTGTTCGTAGCTTTCGTCGGCGATGACGTGGGCGCCGGTGCGTTCCACCCAGTCGCGGATGTGTTCCAGTTCCTGGCGGCTGAATACCTTGCCGTTCGGGTTGTGCGGGTTATTGATGATGACGACTTTGGCCGGTGCGATGGCGTCGAGGAAGCCGGGGGTGACCTGGGCGGGCAGGTCGACCAGGACAGTGTCGAGGCCAAGCAGCTGCGCGGTGGCGACATAGGCCGGCCAGTGCGGCTTGAATACGACGACCGCGTCACCCGGGTCGGTCAGCGCGTACAAGGCTTCGTACAGTGCCTGCTTGGCGCCGTTGGTGAGGATGATCTCGTCGGCTGTGGCCTCGATGCGGTTTTCGATGCGCAGCTTGGCACGCAGGCGTTCGCGCACCGGCAAGGCCCCGACCACGCTGGTGTAAGGCATGGTGCGCTGCCGTTCGATCTCCCTGTTAACTGCGTCGAGCACCGGCGCCGGCGCCGGAAAATGCGAAATGGCGATCGAGAAGTCGATCACTTCGTGCCCCTCGTTCCGCAGGGTCTCGACGCGCCCGTGCATGGCGGTGGTGGCGAGCGGGCGGGAAGAGGCAATCCGGGCAGATACTTTCATCTCTTGTTATGCGTAAGTTGTTGATCAAGCGGGCTTTTTTGCCCTTGGCAATGCCGCCCCTGCATGTTTCCCGATTGTACTAAATAAAGCGGCGGGGGCTTGTTCCAAACGGTTTCTGGCGTGCTGCGCCAAGCGGTTAGTTGACATCTAAAGTATTCATGCATGTAATATATGCAAGGACTCAAAACGGAGCGGCAATGAACATCGTGTGCGTGGGGGGAGGACCGGCTGGTTTGTACTTCGCGCTGCTGATGAAAAAGCACGATCCGGCGCACGCGCTCACGGTGGTCGAACGCAACCGGCCGGGCGACACGTTCGGCTGGGGCGTGGTGTTCTCGGACCAGACGCTCGGCAACCTGGCCGCCGCCGACGAGCCGACCGCGCGCGCGATCCTGCAGTCGTTCAATCACTGGGACGACATCGATGTCCATTTCAAGGGGCGCACGGTGACGTCCAGCGGGCATGGCTTCTGCGGCATCGCGCGCAGGCGCCTGCTCGACATTCTGCAGCAGCGCTGCCGGGAACTGGGCGTGCGGCTGGTGTTCGAGACCGCGGTCGACGACGACCAGGCGCTGGCCAGCGCGTACGGCGCCGACCTGGTGGTCGCCAGCGACGGCATCAACAGCCGCCTCCGCGCGCGCTACGCCAGCGCCTTCGCGCCGGAGGTCGACACCCGCCACTGCCGTTTCGCCTGGCTCGGCACCCGCAAGAAGTTCGACGCCTTCACTTTCGCCTTCGAGGAAACCGAATACGGCTGGTTCCAGGCGCACGCCTATCAGTATGACGGCGACACCTCGACCTTCATCGTCGAAACGCCGGAAGCGGTGTGGCGCGCCGCCGGGCTGGAACAGATGGACCAGCAGCAGGCGGTCGGTTTCTGCGAGCGCCTGTTCGCGCGCTACCTGGACGGGCACGCCCTGATGGCGAACAGCGCGCACCAGCGCGGCTCGGCGATGTGGATCCGATTTGCGCGCATCGTGTGCCGGGACTGGGTGCACTGGAACAGCATCGGCGGGCGCAAGGTGCCGGTGGTGCTGATGGGCGACGCCGCGCACAGCGCCCACTTCTCGATCGGCTCGGGGACCAAGCTGGCGCTGGAAGATGCGATCGAACTGGCGCGCTGCTTCGCGGCCCAACCGAATGACCCGCTCCCCCGGCACGTCGTTCCCGCGAAGGCGGGAACCCATACTGAGGGCGGGACGCCGCGAACTGGGCCGGATCAGCATGGGTTCCCGTTTTCACGGGAAGGACGTGGCGATGAGCTCGAGACGGTGCTGGCGACCTACCAGCAATCCCGAACCATCGAAGTCCTCAAACTCCAGAATGCGGCCCGCAACTCGATGGAGTGGTTCGAAAACGTCAAGCGCTACACGGCGATGGAGGCGGAGCAGTTTGCCTATTCGCTGCTGACGCGCAGCCAGCGCCTGTCGCACGAGAACCTGCGCCTGCGCGACCCGGCCTACGTCGGACGCCTCGAAACCTGGATCGCCGAACGCGCCTTCGCACAGGCCGGCCTGCCGCTGCCGCCAACCACCCGCAGCATCCCGCCCATGCTCACCCCCTACAAGGTGCGCGGCATCGTGCTCAAGAACCGCATCGTCGTCTCGCCGATGGCCCAGTATTCGGCCGAGGACGGAGCGGTCGGCGACTACCACCTGATGCACCTGGGCGCGCGCGCGATGGGCGGCGCGGCGCTGGTGATGGCCGAGATGACCTGTGTCTCGGCCGACGCCCGCATCACGCCCGGCTGCCCGGGCCTGTACGCGCCCGCGCACACGGCCGCGTGGCGCCGCATCGTCGACTTCGTGCATGCGAACAGCGATGCGAAGATCGGCATCCAGCTGGGCCACGCCGGCGCCAAGGGATCGACGCGGCGCGCGTGGGACGGCATCGACCTGCCGCTCGAGGACGGCAACTGGCCGCTGGTCTCGGCCTCGCCGCAGCAGTACATCGAGGGCGTGTCGCAGCTGGCGCGCGAAGCGACGCGCGCGGACATGGAACGAATCCTGGACGGCTTCGTGCTGGCCGCGCTGGCGGCCGGGCAGGCCGGCTTCGACTGGCTCGAACTGCACTGCGCGCACGGCTACCTGCTGTCGAGCTTTATCTCGCCGCTGACCAACCACCGCAGCGACGCTTATGGCGGCTCGCTCGAAAACCGCTGCCGCTATCCGCTCGAGGTGTTCGCGGCGGTGCGCGCCGTGTGGCCGGCGCACCTTCCGCTCAGCGTACGGGTGTCGGCGCACGACTGGGTCGAAGGCGGCATCACGCCCGACGACGCGGTGCAGGTCGCGCGCCTGTTCAAGGAAGCCGGGGCCGACATGATCGACTGCTCGTCGGGCCAGGTGTCGAAACGCGAGCAGCCGGTCTACGGGCGCATGTTCCAGACCCCGTTCGCCGACCGCGTCCGCAACGAAGCGGGCATCCCGGCCATCGCGGTTGGTGCGATCTACGAGGCCGACCACGCCAACGGCATCATCGCGTCGGGACGGGCCGACCTGTGCGCGGTGGCGCGTCCACACCTGGCCAACCCGGCCTGGACGCTGACGGAAGCCGCACGGATCGGTTTCAACGAACTGCCGTGGCCAAAGCAGTACCGCGCGGCCAAGCTGCAATTCGAACGCAACCTCGAGCGCGAGCGCCAGCTCGCCGCCGCCAGCAGCGGATTTAAGGAGACATGAATGCGACATCTTCCTGGTGAAGCGCACCAGTTGCCGGGTAACCGGAACAACCTGGCCGTCTACGCGGCGCGGCATTTCCTGTTCGATGTGCAGGATGGCGTGGCTACGCTGACCCTGGACCGTCCCGAGCGCAAGAACCCGCTGACCTTCGATTCGTACGCCGAACTGCGCGACCTGTTCCGCGCGCTGGCGCATGCCGGGGATGTCAAGGCAGTGGTGCTGTCGGGCGCCGGCGAGAACTTCTGTTCCGGCGGCGATGTGCACGACATCATCGGCCCGCTGACGCGGCTCGACATGCCCGGCCTGCTGGCGTTCACCCGCATGACCGGCGAGGTGGTCAAGGCGATCCGGGCCTGCCCGCAGCCGGTCATTGCCAGCATCGACGGCGCGTGCGCGGGCGCCGGCGCGATGCTGGCGCTGGCGTCGGACATCCGCTACGGCACCGCGCGCAGCAAGACGGCCTTCCTGTTCACCCGCGTCGGCCTGGCCGGCTGCGACATGGGCGCCTGTGCGCTGCTGCCGCGCGTGATCGGGCAGGGCCGCGCCGCCGAGCTGCTCTACACCGGGCGCAGCATGTCGGGCGAGGAGGGCGAGCGCTGGGGCTTCTTCAACCGCCTGTGCGGACCGGACGCGGTGCTGGCCGAGGCGCAGTCGTTCGCCGCGCAGCTGGCGCAGGGACCGACCTTCGCGCACGGGATGACCAAGAAGATGCTCCAGCAGGAGTGGAACATGGGCGTGGACGAGGCGATCGAGGCGGAAGCGCAGGCGCAGGCGATCTGCATGGCGACCAACGACTTCCACCGTGCCTACCATGCCTTCGTGGCCAGGCAGCGGCCGCAGTTCGAGGGCGACTGAGCATGGCCGATACCGATTACCTGGACTGGCCATTCTTCGAACCGCGCCACGGCGAACTGGCCCGTTCGGTCGACGAGTGGGCCGCGCACCACGTCGCCGGGCCGCACGAGGATGACGTCGACGCGGCCTGCCGCGCCCTGGTCGCGAAGCTTGGACAGGCCGGCTGGCTGCGCCATGCCATCGGCGGGACGGAGTTCGGCGGCGCGGGCGCCGCGATCGACACCCGTGCGATTTGCCTGATCCGCGAAACGCTGGCGCGCCACTCGGGCCTGGCCGACTTCGCGTTCGCCATGCAAGGACTGGGCAGCGGCGCGATCTCGCTGTTCGGCAGCGAGCAGCAGAAGCGCGCCTGGCTGCCGCGCGTGGCCGCCGGCCAGGCCATCGCGGCGTTTGCGCTGTCGGAGCCGGATGCGGGATCGGACGTGGCCGCGCTGCAGTGCGCGGCAAAGCCGGATGGCGATGGCTACCTGCTGAACGGCGAAAAGACCTGGATCTCGAACGGCGGCATCGCCGATTTTTACGTGGTCTTTGCCCGTACCGGCGAAGGCGGCGGAGCGCGCGGCATCTCGGCATTCATCGTCGAGGCGGGCAGGCCCGGCTTCGAGATTGCCGAGCGCATCGAGGTGATCGCACCGCACCCGCTGGCGCGGCTGCACTTTACCGACTGCCGCTTGCCGGCATCGAACCGCATCGGCGACGCGGGGCAGGGCTTCAAGGTGGCGATGGCTACGCTCGACGTTTTCCGCACCTCGGTGGCGGCGGCGGCGCTGGGCTTTGCGCGGCGGGCGCTGGACGAGGCGCTGGCCCGGGCGGCGTCGCGCCGGATGTTCGGCAAAACCCTGGCCGACTTCCAGCTGACCCAGGCCAGGCTGGCGCAGATGGCGACCGGGATCGACGCCGCCGCACTGCTGGCCTACCGCGCGGCGTGGCAGCGCGACCAGGGGCGGCGCGTGACGAAAGAAGCGGCGATGGCAAAGCTGACCGCCACCGAAACCGCGCAGCAGGTCATCGACGCGGCGCTGCAGATGTTCGGCGGCCTGGGCGTGGTCAGCGGCCAGCCGGTGGAAGTGCTGTACCGCGAGATCCGCGCGCTACGCATCTACGAGGGCGCGAGCGAAGTGCAGCAGCTGATCATCGCGCGCGAACTGCTGGGCGAACGCGGCCTCAAGCCGCAATCCTGAAACCACTCGACAGGCAACCATGGACTTCCTTCACCCACCCGGCTGGCCGCGCGCCAGGGGCTACTCGAACGGCGTCGCGGCGCGCGGCCGGATCGTCAGTGTCAGCGGCATGGTCGGCTGGGCGGCGGACGGCCGTTTCTTTACCGACGACTTTGTCGGCCAGGCGCGCCAGGCGCTGGAAAACATCGTGGCGGTGCTGGCCGAGGGCGGCGCACGCCCCGAGCACATCGTGCGCATGACCTGGTACGTGCTCGACAAGCGCGAGTACCTCGCGGCCGCGCGCGAACTCGGCGCCGCCTACCGCGACGTGATCGGCGCCCACTACCCGGCGATGAGCGCACTGCAGGTCGCCGGGCTGATGGAGGACCGCGCGCGGGTCGAGATCGAGGCGACCGCCGTCGTCCCGGAGTGAGCGCCACCGGCGCGCGCTTTCTGATACGGTGGCCGTGAGCGTGTTGATGGAGCGGCCATGGACAACCAGATCGTACGCCTGTGCAGCAGCCTCGAGGCCGCCGAGCGGGCGCGGGAAGAACTGCTCGCGGCAGGGTTCCCGCGCGATCGCGTCGAATTGCAGGTGCGCGACGACGAGGCCGGCCCGCCGCAAGCCAACTTCACCGTTGGCGATGACCCCAGCGTGACCGGCACCTCCGACTACAAAGGCACCTTCAAACCACGTGGCCGCGACCCCAGTCGCTGCATCGTCGTGGTCAGCGCGCCGGACGCCGACTGGGCCGCGCGCGCATCGGCGATTCTCGACCGGGCCGACCCGGCCGGCGTTGGCGGCGTTGCCTGAACGGCCAGGGCGAGCGCCGTCGCTCCGCTGAATCTGTTAGGGTTGTTCCAACAGTATGAATGGAGCAACCATGGAGAAAACCCTCATTTACGTCTTCGACGACTTCAATGCCGCCGAGCGGGCGCGCGCCGAGTTCGTGTCCTACGGGTTCGATCCGGCGGCGGTGCAATTGTCGGTGCGCGATGACGAAGCCGGCCCGGTGCAGGGCAACTTCCAGGTCGGCGATGCGCCCGCGGCCGCCGGCAGCGACGAATACAAGGACGCGTTCGCCAACCCGGTGCAGCGTGGCACCTGCATTTTGACGATCACGCCGGTCGACCCGAGCCAGACCCGGTACGCGATCGCGCTGCTGGCGCGCTACGGCGTCATCGACGCGACCGTGCCCGGCCATCCCAAGCCGCCAGCGCAGCCGCTGCATCGCTGAAGCCACCGCATAACCGGTAGGGTGGGCAGCCCCTGCCCACGCGGAAGTGTGCACGGTGCCAGCGTTCGCGTGGGCACGGGGTGCCCACCCTACCTGACTCGAGGCACCGTGAGGCGCCGTCATTCCCGCGCTGGCGGGAATCCCGGTTCGGGTACCTCAAGCCAGTAGGGTGGGCAGCCCCTGCCCACGCGGAAGTATGGGCAGTGCCAGCGTTCGCGTGGGCACGGGGTGCCCACCCTACCTGACTCGCGGCACCGTGAGGCGCCGTCATTCCCGCGCGGGCGGGAATTCCGGTTCGGGTACCTCAAGCCGGTAGGGTGGGCAGCCCCTGCCCACGCGGAAGTGCGCGCGGGTGCCAGCGTTCGCGTGGGCACGGGGAGCGCCGTCATTCCCGCGCAGGCGGGAATCCCAGTTCGGGTGCCCGCCCAACTTGCCTTACGACCAGCTCAGGTCCGTCTTGCTGAGCGGCAGCTGCCGCACACGCTTGCCGGTCGCCGCAAAAATCGCGTTGCACACAGCCGGCGCCAGCGGCGGCAAGGCCGGCTCGCCCAGGCCCGTGACCGGATTGTCGCTCTTGAGGAAGTGCACCTCGATCTTTGGCGGGGTATCGGGCATGCGCAACAGCGGGTACTCGTGGAAATTGCTTTGCACCACGCGCCCTTTGTCGATGTCGAGCTCCGGATACATCAGCGTCGACAGGCCGTCGATCACCGAACCTTGCACCTGGTTCTCGGCGCCCGAGAGATTGACGATCTGCGCGCCGATATCGGACACCACCACCACCCGGTCGACCTTCAGCTTGCCTTCGCGCGACACCGTCACTTCCGCCACCTCGGCAATATAGCCGCGGTGGCTGAAGTGGAAGGCAATGCCCTGGCCCTGGCCACGCGCGAACTTGCGCTTGCCCCAGTCCGACCTGGCCGCGACTTCGCGCAGCACGTTGCGCATCCGCTTCACATCGTAGGGGACGCCGCGCTCGCCGCTACCGGCCATCATGTCCTTGTTGCCCAGCAGCTCAAGGCGCATCTCGAGCGGATCGCGCCCGGCTGCATGCGCGAGCTCGTCGATGAAGCTGTGGAACACCCACGCGAACACATTGCTCCCCGGCGCGCGCCACGGGCCCATCGGAACACGGCACTCGAGCACGGTCTGCTCGAGCAGGCAATTGTCGACCCAGCGCCCAGGGAACTCGTCGCCCGACAGGTTGCCGCCGCTGCCAGGCTGCACGATGCTCTTGCCATCGCGCTCGACCCGGTTGCCGAAGGTCAGGAAATGGTTATGCCAGGCCACCACCTTGCCTGACGCGTCGACGCCGCCGCGCAGGAAGTGGAAGCCGCCGGCGCGGAAATGGTCGTGCTGCAAGTCATCTTCGCGCATCCAGGTCAGCTTGACTGGCGCCGCCACTTTTTGCGCGATCGCGCTTGCCTCGACGATGAAGTCGGACGACAGGCGCCGCCCGAAGCCGCCGCCGCTGCGCAGGATGTGCAGCTTGATCTTTTCCTTGGTGATGCCGAAGGTCGACGCGACCAGCGCCTGGCCCGCTCCCGGGTTCTGGGTCGGCGCCCACAGTTCGAGCGTGCCCTCGGCCGGCTTGAACCACGCGGTGCAGTTCTGCGGTTCCATGCTCGCGTGCGAGATGAACGGGTAGCTGTAGGCGGCCTCGACCGTCTTGGCTGCGCCGGCGAAGGCCGCGCCGGGATCGCCGTCCTTGCGCATCACGCTCGCGCCCGGCTTGCGCGCCGCCGCCTGGGCCTGCGCGGCAAAGCCGGCCCAGCTGTCGCCGGCGCCGGCGCCTTCATCCCACTCGACCTTCAGTTGCTTGCGCGCGCGGAAGGCGGCCCAGGTCGAGTTCGCGACGATCGCGACACCCGGACGCAGTCCGTTCAGGTTGCTTGTGCCGTCGACGATGAAGGCGTCTTGCACACCCGGCATGGCCTTGATCTCGGCGGCGTTGAACGACACCGGCTTGCCGCCGAACACGGGGCACTTCGCGTAGACCGCGTACAGCATGCCGGGCAGCTGCACATCGATGCCGAACAGCGGCTTGCCGCTGACCACCGCCGGGTTGTCGACGCCGCCAACGCGCGTGCCGAGCAGCCTGAAGGCGGACGGGTCTTTCAGCGTCACTTCCTTGACATCCGGCACCGGGAGTCTGGCGGCCGCAGCCACCAGCGCGCCATAGCCGAGCTTGCGCTTGCTGGCCGCGTGGACGACGGCGCCGTGGGCGGCCGTGCATTCCGACGCGGGCACGCCCCAGCCCTGCGCGGCGGCCTGGACCAGGATCGTGCGCGCGGTCGCGCCGAGCCGGTGGAAGTCGTTGTAGTTGTTCGGGGTCGAGGTCGAGCCGCCGGCGCCCTGGCCGCCGTAGACCGGGTCGAGGTCGCCCTGGACGATGCGCACGTCTTTCCAGTCGACTTCGAGTTCCTCGGCGATCACCATCGGCAGCGAGGTCTTGATGCCCTGGCCGATTTCCGGCTGCTTGGACACCAGCGTTACCAGGCCCCTGGCGTCGATGCGGATGAAGGCGTTCGGCGCGAACGTGGCGCCGTCGACCGGCCTGGTCACGGCAGCCAGCAGGCCTTCGCCATGCAGGCCCAGCACGAGCGCGCCGCCGCCAACCGCGGACTGGCGCAGGAAATGGCGGCGGGAAGGGGAGACGGGAGCGCGCGTCATTTGTTGCCCTTTCCGTTGGCAGCGATGTCGGCGGCGCGGTGGATGCCGGCGCGGATCCGGGTATAGGTTGCGCAGCGGCACAGGTTGCCGGCCATTGCGCTGTCGATCTGGGCGTCGGTCGGGTGCGGATGCTCCTTGAGCAGCGAGCAGGCGGTCATGATCTGTCCGGCCTGGCAATAGCCGCACTGCGGCACGTCGAGTTCCTGCCACGCCTGCTGCAACGGATGCATCGCGCGCGCGTCAAGGCCTTCGATGGTCGTGACTTTTTTGCTGCCGACGCTGGCGACCGGGGTCAGGCAGGAGCGGGCAGGGGCACCATCGATGTGGACGGTGCAGGCCCCACACTGGCCGGCCCCACAGCCGTACTTGGTGCCGACCAGGCCGAGCGTGTCGCGCAGGGCCCACAGCAGGGGCGTGTCGGATTCGACGTCGACCGTTTGTTTCTTGCCGTTGATGTTCAGTGTGTATTTACTCATGGCTAACCTTGCCGGACGATAACGTACTCATCGTAGCGAAATCGTGGCGGCAGGGCCATGCTTTTTTTGTATCGGAAGTGTGCCCGTACGGACGCATCAGGTAAGGTGGGCGGGTCTCCCGCCCACGCGTTCAACGAATGTATCGGGTAGCGGCGGGTGATCGGCTGCCTGCGCGCCTGTTGAACGCGTGGGCGGCGAGCCGCCCACCCTACTTTTTTTGTTTCGCAAACGTGCCGCGTAGGGAACCGCGGTGTAGGGTGGGCGGGTCTCCCGCCCACGCGTTCAGCAGGCGTTCCGACAATGCGCGCCGCCGCCTTGCCGCTACAAGCCCTCCGGATACGTCTCCGGCGGTTCGCCCGAGTGCCAGCCACTGGTCGCGTCGAGCGGCTGCACGGCGGTGGTGCGGTCGATGTGGATCACGGCGTCGAACTGGCGCGGCAGTTGCGCCATGAAGTAGTGGCTCTGGCGCTCGCTGCGCGGCAGGTACAGCACGCCGATCGCCCGCTCGAGCCGACGGTCCATCAGCGCCTCCCGGGCCGGACTGTCGTTGCGTAGCGGCAGGAAAAAGCGCGGGATCTGCGTCTCGTGCAGGAACTGTTCGTAGCTGCCCGGCAGCCCGGGGCGTACCCGCTTGCGCTCGGCCGGCCCGTCCCACTCCGAGGCGGCGGTGACCCAGCCGTCGAAGGTCGAAAAGCCGATCAGCCGCGTGTCGCCGTCGTAGGCCTTGCGCGCCAGTTCGCCGACATTCCATTCGCCCAGCCCGCCCACTTCGGTCGCGCGCGCGTCGCCAATGTGCGAGTTGTGCTCCCACACCACGATCTTGGCGGGCTTGCCGTCCTTCGACAGGTGGCGCGCCAGTGCATCGAGGGTTTCGGCCATGTGGCTGTCGCGCAGGTTCCACGACGACACCCGGCCCCTGAACATGGAGCGGTAATATTCCTCGGCGTTCTTGACCAGCCGCGCGTTCTGCTGCGCGTAGAAGAACGCATCCTCGGCGTTCACGCCGTCGGCCCGCATGTAGTCGAAGGCGCGTTCCTGCAGGTGCTTCAGCTGGTCGATCACACCCTGTTCGCACGGCTCCGACATGCCGATCGCGGTCGCGTAGCCATAGTGCTGGCTGTCTTCCGAGTAGTGGTCGAAGCAGCCATAGCGCTTGCGTGCTTCGGCCGCCGCGGTCGGATCGACCTGATCGAGGTAGCTCAGCACTTCCTGCATCGAGGTGAACATGCTGTACAGGTCAAGCCCGTAGAACCCGACCTTGCGGCCGGCCGTGGCGTCGTTGTGGCCGCGCAGCCAATCGACGAAGTCCGCCACGTCGGTGTTGCGCCACATCCAGGCCGGAAAGCGTTCGAAGCCGGACAGGGCGGCCTGGGCGTCGCCGTCGCCGCCTTCGCCGCGCACATAGCGGTTGACGCGGTAGGCGTCGGGCCAGTCAGCCTCGACCGCCACCGCGGTGAAGCCCTTGTCGCGAATCAGGCGCTGCGTGATCCTGGCGCGTTCCTCGTAGAACTCGTGGGTGCCGTGCGTCGCTTCGCCCAGCAGGACAAAGCGGGCGTCGCCGACCAGCTCGAGCAAGGGGTCATAATCGCCCGCCGCGCCGGTGAGCGGGCGGGCGGCCGCCGCGATGGCGGCCAGGTGCGGATGCGTTACCGTAGCCATGGCGCGTCAGTGCAGGAAACGGCTGGTCGCGCCGCCACGTTGCGCCATGTCGCGCGGAATTGCGCCACGTTCGACAAAGGCCTTCATGCGCGACAGGTCGTCGTCCATCTGGCGTTTCGGGTCGGCGCCGAGCAGCGTTGCCAGTCCATGGCCGAGCGCCCCGGCAGGCGGGCTGTACGACATGCGCACGGTGACCAGCGTGCCGCCGCGGTACGGCTCGAACTGGACCGAGCCGGTCTGGCCGATCTCGGCCCCCGGTTCGGTACGCCATGCCAGGCGGCTTGGGCGCGACTGCTCGGTGAGCACCGAATTCCATTCGAACTCGGACCCGGCCGGTCCTTTCACCACCCAGTGCGAGCGGCGCTTCCCGAGGTCGCGCACCTCGACCACATGCGACATGAAGCGTGGGAAGTTTTCATAGTTGGTCCACAGGTCGTACACTTCTTCGGGCGCGGCGTCGATGTGGATGGTCTTTTCGAGGTCGATCGTCTGGCCCAGCCCCTGGCCGCGCATCATGCTGCGTAATGGCTGGTTGGTGATGCCGCGCGCGAGCAGCGCGATGCCCGCCAGGCCAAGCGCCATCCCGATCGGCGACCGGCGCATCAGGCCGTACAGGCCGAGCATGCCGCCACCGAACATCGCCGAGCTGCGCATCGCCGGCGCCCAGCCGCCTTGCATGTCGGTGGCGCCGGCCATGCCGCGCTTGCCGGACCTGCCGCGCATGCCCTGCACCGCCTGCCGTACACGGCCGGCGACATTGCTCGCGGCCTCAGTCACCTGGTTCATCGAGCCGCTGAGGGCGCTGCCGGCGTCGCTGGCGATGCGCGAGACTGTCTCGCTCATCGGGCGATCGGCGGCGCCGTTGGGCTTGACCGACGAGGCGACGCGGCTGGCGGTGTCCATTGCTTCGCCGGCGGTGCTGCCGGCCGCGCCGGAAAAGCGGCTGCCGACCCGTTCCAATGCGTTCGACAACGTGGCCCCGGTCTGCCGGCCCATGCCCATGATTTTTTCGCTGGTCTGGCTGCGGCGCGCGCGGCCGCGGTCGGGGTCGAGCATGTACATCAGGACTGCGCCGGCGGCAGCGCCGGCCAGCAGTTTGCCAAGGTCAAGTCCGGTGTCGGTCATCCGTTGCTGGTCCATGTTGTGTCCTCTCCATTGGTTGGGTCATGATCTCGGCCTGGCGTCCGCCCTGGTCGCGCCAGGCAGCCGCCAGCAGGTCCTGTACTTCCTCGTCGCTGGTCTGGTCGAACTCGCGGTACCACTGGCTCACCGAACGGAAAAACGGCGGCGCTTCGAGGCACACCAGCTGGTCGACCTGGGGCGCGATCACGTCCAGCGTTTCCGGCGGCGCCACCGGCACCGCCACCACGATCACGGCCGCGCCTTGCTTGCGCGCCAGTTGCACCGCAGCCTGCATGGTGGAGCCGGTCGCGATGCCGTCGTCGACCAGGATCACGGTGCGAGCCTGCACTTGAACCGGGGCGCGCGCGCCTCGGTAGAGCCGGTCGCGGCGCCCGATCTCGGCCAGCTCGCGCGCGGTGATCGCTTCGACCTGTTCCTGCGTTACTCCCATCAGTCCGGGCACGCCGGGCTGCAGCAGCCGCACGCCGCCGCTGCCGACCGCGCCAATCGCATATTCTTCCTGGTGCGGCATGCCGAGCTTGCGCACGATCAGGATGTCGAGTTCGGCGCCGAGCCCCTTCGCCACTTCGAAGGCGACCGGCACGCCGCCGCGCGGCAGGGCCAGCACGACCACGTCCGGACGGTGCGCGTACGCGCCGAGCTGCTTGGCCAGCAGCTTGCCGGCCTGCGCACGATTCTTGAAACGGTGACCCTCAAACATGGGATGTGCTCCTCGTCGATCACGGGTTTGACCGGCGCGCGCCGCGCGGGTTGCACGACAGTGGCACGAAACTGGCGGGCGCGCGCAAGCGGACGACCTGCAACGCAGGTACGCCCGCCGCGGGGCCGCCGGCTGTTTACTGGATGGTCAGCCGGCGTGCTGCGCCGCCCTGTTTTTTGGGCAGCGTCAACGACAGGATGCCGTTGTCGAGCTTGGCCTCGGCCGCCGCCTCATCGACTTCGGACGGCAGCTGGAAGCTGCGAACGAACTTGCGTGCCGAGCGCTCAGAATACACCACGTTTTCGCCCTCGCGCTGTTCGTTTGCCGTGCGGCATTCGGCCTCGATCGTGATGCGGTCATGGTCGATCGATACCTTGACGTCGTCCTTCTGGACGCCCGGCATCTCGGCCTTGATTTCGTAGGTTTTCTCGGTCTCGCTGACGTCCAGCCGCGGAGTTTCGATGCCCGGATCGGCCAGGCCTTGCACGCCGCGCGCAAGCTGCGGCAGGAAATCCCCGAACATGCTTTCGACCATGCGGCCGAACTGGTCTTCGACCGAGCCCGGGCGATAGACCGACAGTGGTGAACTACCTCTCCTGACGAGATTCATGATTGGCCTCCATGCGCGTTGGTTGACGATGGTTTCGGCGGCCCATGACGTGCCGTCATCCTCTTTATAGGGCAGCGCAAAGCTGATTTCAAGGGGTTCGGCACGCCATTTGCTGGTCGTTTTCAGGCCGCCTCCGCCGCTGCAACCCGGCTGCGCACGGGTAGCCCGAGCGCCTGCGCCACCGCCTCGTCCACTGTATGGAGCAACACGAACTGCAACTGCTTGCGCGCATCGTCGGGGAGCTCGTCGAGGTCCTTTTCATTGCGCGCGGGCAGCAGCACGGTCGTGATCCCGGCGCGCAGCGCGGCCAGCACCTTTTCCTTGATGCCGCCAACCGGCAGCACCAGCCCGCGCAGGCTGATCTCGCCGGTCATCGCGCAATCGCTGCGCACCGGGGTTCCCCTCGCCAGCGAGGCCAGCGCGACGAACATGGCCACTCCCGCGCTCGGACCATCTTTCGGGGTCGCGCCGGCCGGCACGTGGATGTGCACGTCGTTGCGGCGGAACACGTCCGGGCCGAGGCCGAGCGACGCGCCCTGCGCCTTCACCAGCGTCAGCGCGGCCTGCGCGCTTTCCTTCATCACGTCGCCCAGCTGGCCGGTCAGGATCAGGCGCCCGCTGCCGGCCACCCGGCTCGCCTCGACGAACAGGATGTCGCCCCCGACCGGCGTCCACGCAAGCCCCGTCGCCACCCCGGGCAGGCTGGTGCGCATCGCGATTTCGCTCTCGAACTTTTTCGGGCCGAGGATCGCCGCCAGGTCCGGCGCGTCGATCGTGATCTCGGTCGCCTGGCCCTCCGCGATACGCACCGCCGCGTGGCGGAACACCGAGCCAATTTCGCGCTCGAGGTTGCGCACGCCGGCCTCGCGCGTGTAATCGTGGATCACGTGCCGGACCGACTCGTCCGTCAGTGTCACCTGGCCGGGCTTGAGCCCGTTGGCGGCGAGCTGGCGCGGCACCAGGTAGCGGCGCGCGATCTGTTCCTTTTCCTCGCCGGTGTAGCCGGGCAGCGAGATGATCTCGAGGCGGTCGCGCAGCGGGCCGGGCATGGTGTCGAGCATGTTCGCGGTGCAGATGAACAGCACCTGCGACAGGTCGAACGGCACCGCCAGGTAATTGTCGCGGAAAGTCGAGTTCTGTTCGGGGTCGAGCACCTCGAGCAGGGCCGCCGACGGGTCGCCATGGAAACTCGCACCCATCTTGTCGACCTCGTCGAGCATCATCACGCAACTGCGGGTGCCGGCCTTGCGGATCGCCTGGATGATGTTGCCGGGCAGGGCGCCCACATAGGTGCGGCGGTGGCCCCGGATCTCGGCCTCGTCGTGCACCCCGCCCAGCGATACGCGCACGAATTTGCGCCCGGTCGCGCGCGCGATGCTTTGTCCGAGCGAGGTCTTGCCGACGCCCGGCGGCCCGACGAAGCACAGGATCGGGCTCTTGCCGTTCGGGTTCAGCTTGCGCACCGCCAGGTATTCGAGGATCCGGCGCTTGATGCGGTCGAGGCCGAAGTGGTCCTCGTCGAGGATCGCGCGCGCCTGCGCCAGGTCGATCGGTTCTTCGGGCGCGCGGGCCCACGGCAGCTCGGTCATCCATTCGAGGTAGGTGCGCAGCATCGAATATTCGACCGACGCGTCGGACATCTTTTCCAGGCGCCGCATCTCCTTCAGCGCATGGGTCTGGATGTCCTCCGGCATGCCGGCGCGCGCAATCTTCTCGCGCAGGTCGGCCAGTTCGGCGTCGTCGTTGTCGGTGTCGCCCAGTTCGGTCTGGATGGTCTTGAGCTGTTCGCGCAGCATGAATTCGCGCTGGCGTTCGTCCATCCGCTGGCGCGTCTGCTGGTTGATCTGCCGCGACAGGCGCAGCACCTCGATCCGGTTCACCAGCAGGCCGAGCACTTTTTCAAGGCGTTTCTCGAGGTCGATGGTTTCGAGGATGTCCTGCTTCTCCTCGGCGCTGATGTCCATCAGGCCGGCCACGAAGTCGGCGTACCCGGCGGCAGTGGTGATGCCTTGCACGGCCCGCGACAGTTCGGCCGGCACCTGCGGCAGCAGGCCCATGATTTCATTGGCGCGCTGCTTGAGCTGGATCAGCAGTGCCTGGATCGTGGGCCGGTTCTCGTCTTCCTCGGGCAGCATCTGCACGCGCGCCGCCAGGAACGGGTAGCCGGCCAGGAATTCGACGACATGGAAACGCTGCTGGCCCTGGCACACGATATGGTGCGTGTTGTCCTGCGCCGTCACGTAGCGCACGATGTTGCCGGAGGTGCCGACCTGGAACATCTGGTCGGGCCCGGGCACGTCCGCGCCAGGGTCGCGCTGCAGCAGCACGCCGATCGGCCGTTCGCTGCGCGCCGCTTCCTGGGCTGCGGCAATCGAGCGCGCCCGCCCGATGTTGAGCGGCGCGACCATGCCGGGAAACAGCACGACGTTGCGCACCGGGAGCACGATCAGGCCATCCGGCGGCAGGATGAAGTGGGCCTGGCCGGGGGCGCCCGACGGCGCAGCTGGCGAGGCCTGGCGGGCCTGGTCGTCGCTCATGGCGCCCCCAGCTTGTTCACCGTCAGCGTCAGGCAGCCGTCGGCCAGGCTGCGCTCGCCTAATTGAAGCTCGCCCGGGGGCAGTTCGATGCGGCGTTCGAAGCGGCCGTACGGCAATTCGAGCCGGTGGATGCGGCAGTCCTGGCAGACCGAAGGCAGGCCGCGCTGTCCGCGCACGACGATCGTACGTCCCTCGAGCTCGATTGCCAGGTGGTCGGGCGTGACCCCGGGCAGGGCCACCACCAGGACCAGCTGCTTGTCGGTCTCGAAAATGTCGACCGGGGGCTCCCAGGAGGGGCTGGCGTAGTTGGTAGCGCCGAGCTGGAAGAACTGGCGCTGCAGGCGGTCTGCCCGTTCCAGCATTTCCAGCGCCTCGCCCCACATCCAGATCGTCGGATCGCGTACTTTCATGGCCGTTCCAGTCACCGAAAAACGTATTGGACTGGCCGGTCCCCGGTTCGTTCTCAGCTAGCCGAGGCGCTGCTTGTGGAAACGCAGGTGGTCTTCGACCAGGGTCGAGATGAAGTAATAGCCATGGTCGTAGCCTGGATGGCGGCGCAGTTCGAGCGGCTGGCCGGCCTTGCGGCAGGCCTGTTCGAACGCCTCCGGATGCAACTGGTCGGCCAGGAATTTGTCGGCCAGGCCCTGGTCGATCAGGATTCCTTGGGGGAAGGGCGCGTGCATGGCCGCCATCAGCTCGGTCGCGTCGTAGCCGCGCCAGGCGGCGGCATCATCGCCCAGGTAGCCGGCAAAGGCTTTCTCGCCCCACGGACTGCGCGAGGGCGCGGCGATCGGCGCAAAGGCCGAGACCGAGCGGAACAACCCGGGATTGCGCAGCGCCAGCACCAAGGCCCCATGCCCGCCCATCGAATGGCCGAAGATGCCGGTGCGCGCCGGGTCGGCTGGAAAATTGGCCAGCACCAGTTCGCGCAGCTCCAGGATATAGCTGTACATCCGGTAGTGGCGCGACCACGGCTGTTGGGTGGCGTCGACGTAGAAGCCGGCGCCGGCGCCGAAATCCCAGCTGTCGGTTTCGCCGGGCAGGTTGGCGTCGCGCGGGCTGGTGTCGGGCGCGACCAGGATCAAGCCTTCCTGCGCGGCCACCCGCTGCGCGCCGGCCTTGGTCATGAAGGTTTCTTCGGTGCAGGTCAGGCCGGCGAGGTAAAACAGCACTGGCAACTTCTGCCGGCCCTCGGCGCCCGGCGGAAGGTAGACCGAAAAGCGCATCGGCAGGCCGATCGCGGTGGAATCGTGGCGGTAGAAGCGTTGGGAACCGCCGAAGCAGGCGTGGTCGTTGAGGAGTTCAAGCATGCGGCTATCCGAGGTGTGATCAAGGCCGCAAGTATGCCCGTTTGAAGCCAGGCCTGCAGAGGCCTCGCGCGCAGCAGGCGTACGGTGCGCTCAAACTAGCTGCAAGGCCCCCAGCACCGCTCCGGCCGCAAGCACCCACAACAGGTGCAATTTGGTTCGCCAGATCACCAGCCCGCTCACCACGGCCAGCAGCCACAGGCGCCAGTCGCCCGAGCCCTGGCCGCCGGAGCGGCCAAGGATCCACGCGGTCGACAGCAGCAGCGCGACCACCACCGGCGCCATCCCCTGTTTGAAAGCCCGTACCGCCCGCAGCTCGCGGTTGCGATGCCCCCATTGGGCGGCGGTATAGGTCACGATGGTCGAGGGAATCATAATGCCGAACATCGTCGTCGCCACGCCCAGCAGGGCCAGTGGCATGCTGCCGGCGTTCATGCCGACATGCCAGCCCATCAGCGCGACGAACAGCACGTTCGGTCCCGGCGCGGCCTGGGCCAGCGCAATCGATTCGTTGAACTGGGCCTGGGTCAGCCAGTGGTGCTGCTCGACCAGGAAGCGGTGCATTTCGGACGAGGTCGAGATCGCGCCGCCCAGCGACATCAGCGACAGCATCAGGAAATGCCCGAACAGGGCCAGCCAGTCGTCCCAGCCGAGCGCGAGTTGCAACGGCGCCGCGCTCATGCTTTCAGCCTGGTGTAAGTCGCGGCGCAACCAAACCCGCCCAGTCCAAGCAGCACGTATAACAGCGGCGCCTGCAGCAGCGCCACCAGCACGAAGCCGAGCACGGCGATGCCGGCGCACCAGGCCAGCGGCATCGGGTTGCGCGCCAGCGAGGTCGACAGCTTGAGCCCGGCCGCGCCGATCAGGCCCGCCGACACCGCGGCCATCCCGCGCAGCGCGCCCGCGACCGCCGGGTTGTCGGCAAAGCGGTCATGCAGCATCACGAGCAGCAGCACGACGACCAGCGGCACCGCCAGCAGGCCGGCCAGCGCGGTCATCGCCCCGGGCAAACCAAAGTAGCGGCCGCCGATCATCATCGCCAGGTTGACCACGTTCGGCCCCGGCATGATCTGCGCGACCGCCCAGTCTTCGAGAAACTCGTCCTGCGTCAGCCAGCGCTTGCGCTCGACGAGCTCGCGCTGGACGACCGCCAGCACGCCGCCAAAGCCTTGCAGGGCCAGCAGCGTGAAGGAGACGAACAGGTCGGCGAGCGATTGGGGACGAGGGGGCAGGGTGGTTGGCGCAGTCATCCGTGCATTATCGCCGCCACCCCGCATTCCTGTCCATGCGGCTAGCCGCCGCCGATGCCCTCCATGATGCGTCCGGTGCCGCCGCATTGGGGGCACTGGTTACCATTGGCAAGCTTGCCGGTTCCGGCGCAGGCCGGGCAGATGTCTTCGCCCGCGCCAGGCGTGCCGGGGGCTGCTTCGTCGCCGGGATTCAGGTCCGGCTCAGGCGTCGTACTCATGGAATCCTCGCTTGTAAATATGGAACGCGTCCCATTCTAGGCCTGCCATAAAACGGGTGGCGCAACGCTGGCCGCCATGTCAGCAGCGGCGGCGCACCATGAGCGAGCACAAAGTTTTTGCTGGTTTCGATGAAAACGTGACATTGACTTTGGCGTTTCTTGATGAATACTCGTTAGGAGCAGCTTCTGCCATATTTCTCCAGGTTAGGAATCGCGATGACTCAACACTGCTTTCAGTTTCCCGGCGATCTCGCGATTGCCAGCGCCGATGCCCGGCTGGATGTGCACCGGCGCGACATCGTCGACCATGGCATCCTCATGCAGCAAACCAGCAATACCATGACGGCCTTCGAATACCTCAGGTCGCGCGACATCGACTCGCGGGTGATCGAGCGCGTGCTGCTTGAGCCGGCCCGCCGCCGTGCTCGCAACTGAACGGCGAATGTTGCATTCGCACGGCAAAAAACGATATTAAAAAAGCACCTTTGGCCTGCGGCTTGCAGCTGCGGCAAGGCCCGGTTATGCACAAAGATTGCCTTTTTTTATCATTGTAATTTTTGTGACACCGGCATCGCGATCGTCGCTAAGTCCTTGATTTTACGGCGTGCTGGATTTGCTCGCGCAACAGGCAGTCTGTTGAAACCCGCATCGGTACCGGGTTCTGGCCTGTCAAGAGCCCGCTTTTCCACAATGTTATTCACAAAGTTTGTGGATATCTGGAAAAGTGCTTTAAATCCGGTGACTTAGCGCGGGCTCGTTGCCAAGCCGGAACGCTCATTGTCGCGTTAACCAGACGGTTGAGGCGTCGGCATGTCGTCCTGGCAAGGCAAATAAGCTTGCGCAGCCTTACTGGATAAATGTACAGTTACGCCAAGTACATTTCAATTCCAGCCAATGCCTGCCGCCCAAGCCAGTTCCGCCACCGACGACCCGTTCGCCAGCCTCAATGCCGAGCAACGGGCCGCCGTCGACCACGATGTCGGCCAGCCCGCAGCCCGGCCGTTGCTGGTTGTCGCCGGCGCCGGTTCAGGCAAAACCAATACGCTTGCACACCGGGTGGCGCGGCTGATCATGAGCGGCGCGGATCCGCAGCGCATCCTGCTGCTGACCTTTTCGCGGCGCGCCGCCACCGAAATGACCCAGCGCGCGGGCAACGTGCTGCACCGGATCATGGGCAAGACCGCCAGCCAGGCGCCGACCACCTTGCCGTGGGCCGGCACCTTCCACAGCATCGGGGCGCGCCTGCTGCGCGAATACGCCGGGCGCATCGGCCTGGACGACTCGTTCACCATCCATGACCGGGGCGACTCGGAAGACCTGATGGGCATGGTTCGCCACGAGATCGGCCTGACCCAGACCCAGAAGCGCTTCCCGCTGAAGGGCACCTGCCTGTCGATCTATTCGCGCGTCGTCAACAGCCGCGAACCGCTGGACCTCGTCTTGCAAAGCACCTTCCCGTGGTGCAGCGAATGGGAAGCCGAGCTCAAGACCCTGTTCGGCGCCTACGTCGACGCCAAGCAGGAGCAGAACGTGCTCGACTACGACGACCTGCTGCTGTTCTGGGCCGAGATGGCCTCCGACCCCGAGCTTGGCCCCGAGATCGGCGCGCTGTTCGACCACGTGCTGGTGGACGAATACCAGGACACCAACCGCTTGCAGGCCGCGATCATCACCGGCATGAAGCCGGACGGGAAGGGCGTGATGGTGGTGGGCGACGACGCCCAGTCGATCTACTCGTTCCGCGGCGCAACCGTGCGCAATATCCTCGACTTCCCGAAGCAGTTCTCGCAGCCGGCCGAGGTGATCACGCTCGACCGCAACTATCGTTCGACCCAGCCGATCCTCGACGCTTCGAATGCGGTGATCGGCGCCGCGGTCGAACGCCACGCCAAGAACCTGTGGACCGACAAGGTCTCGACGGTCAAGCCGCAACTGGTGCTGATCCCGGACGAAGCCGAGCAGGCGCGCTGGGTCTGCAACCGCATCCTCGAGCAGCGCGAGGCAGGCGTCAAGCTGACCGCGCAGGCGGTGCTGTTCCGCGCCGCCAGCCACAGCGCGGCGCTGGAACTCGAGCTGATGCGCCGGAACATCCCGTTCGTGAAATTCGGCGGCCTCAAGTTCCTCGAAGCGTCGCACATCAAGGACGTGCTGGCGGTGCTGCGCTTCGCCCAGAATCCGAGCGGACGCATGGCCGGCTTCCGCGTGGCGCAGCTGATCCCCGGGATCGGGCCGGCGACCGCCACCCGCTTGTTGGACGCGGTCGGCGAGGCGCCCGAACCGGTGCTGGCCGTCGAACAGTTCGACGCCCCTTCGAAAAGCGCCGGCGACTGGCGGGAGTTTGTGGACCTGTACCGCAAGCTGCGCACACCCGGGCTGCGCTGGCCGGCCGACATCGAGCTGGTGAAGGGCTGGTACCTGCCGCACCTCGAGCGCATGCATGACGACGCCCAGGTGCGCGCGGCCGACGTCGAGCAGCTGGCCGCGCTGGCGGGCGGCTACGGCAGCCGCGAGAGTTTCCTGGCCGAGATCACGCTCGACCCGCCGGAGGCGACCAGCGACCGCGCCGGCCCGCCGCTGCTGGACGAGGACTACGTGATCCTGTCGACCATCCACTCGTCCAAGGGGCAGGAATGGAAATCGGTGCACGTGCTGAACGTGGTGGACGGCTGCATCCCGTCCGACATGAGTACTGGCAACCTCGAGGACATCGAGGAAGAGCGGCGCCTGTTATATGTAGCGATGACGCGCGCCAAGGAGCACCTGCACCTGGTGGTGCCGAACCGTTTCTTCATCAAGCAGCAATCGCAGATGGGCGACCGCCACGTGTACGCCCAGCGCACCCGCTTCATCGGGCCGGCCATGCTCAAGCATTTCGAGGAGTCGGTGTGGATCACGGCCGATACCGTACGCAGCCGCAAACCCATGCCCGACAGCGTACGGATGATGGTGCGCGACCGGGCGCGCAACGCCTGGAAGTGAAGGGCGGTTTTTGAACGATTTTGGCGACTTATCCCCCGTTGTAGGAATTTGTAGGAATTTGCCGCATTGCGGCATCCGGTTCGAAACTCGCCGCGTTTTAACCCGTTGATTTTAAAGGGCTAAAAATTTGCCTCCAGATTGGGCATTTTGTTGAAACCCGCATCAATACTGGCCTTTCGGCTTGTCAAGTGGGGCTTTTCCACACAGTTATCCACATTTCTTGTGGATATCGGTAAATCCTGATTGATTTCAACGGCTTAGCTGGATTTCGGACGCTTGGAAGTCGCGTTCAGTTTTGCCTCCTTGGAATTCTGTTGCAGGAGAAATATCCGTGTGCTAAGTTGTCGCCAGTACAACATCTTACTGTCGCGAGGACAACAAGAATGCTGAGGTTCCCGATCTTTTCACAAGAAGACAAGAGAGCTCGCAAGGAAATCCTCGACGCGGTACAGACCCTCGCCTTCGCCCGGGCATGGAAGCTGTTTGCGTCCTGGCTCAGGACGGAAGGGTGGCGTTATTCGCCATGGCAGCTGTACGAGAAACTGGCGGATCGGACGTTCGACCGGATCCATGGCGTCGACACCCGGATGTTCGCGGAGCTGTCCGAGATGCAGATCGGCAGCCCGAACAAACGGTTCGGCCAACGCTACCAGGCTTCACCGGTCTTTTCCTTGCGGCGCTTGTTGCGGCGGCTCGATATCGATTACCCGGACTTCGCGTTTGTCGACTTCGGCTCGGGGAAGGGCAGGACACTCCTGCTTGCGGGTGAATTACCGTTCAAGCGGGTGATCGGTGTCGAGTTCAGCGCGGATCTCAACGAGTGCGCGGTGCGCAACATATCCCTGCGGCGCCGCGGGCAAGCGGAAAGCGTCGCCGCGCTGCATTGCGATGCCACCGAATTCGAACTGCCGCCCGAGAATCTGGTTTTGTACTTTTTCAATCCGTTCAAAGCGGAAGTACTCGACAAAGTGCTTTCCAGGCTCGCCGCCTCGCTCGAGGCGATGCCGAGAAAAGTGATCATCGTTTATCTGTACCTGGAAGACCGCCAGCTGCTCGATAACCTGCAGGGGTTCCAGCTGCGGGAGGCGTGGCACAGGTATCGGATTTATACCTTCACCCCCGCTACTGATTAGTCTCTAGCTTTCACAAGCGCCGCGTGGACTCACGGCGCCAATGGAGCAAGCAAGGCTGGGAGTTCCTCGATAAAACCATCGCGCGCGAGCACGCCTGCCGGCGCGTCTTTGGGTTGCGTATCGTCTTTCTGGATCAAGCGAGCGAAGACGAAGGTTCGCGGACCTTTCGTGGCCCATCCAACGTACCAGCCAAAACCCGACGCCGCCCCGGTTTTGCCGTTGATGTTCCATCCTCCGGGAAGCTGCCCGAATTTCGTCAGGCTGGCGGTCATGTCGTATGCGTGCTCGTTGACGCCAAGTCGGCGGTTCACGACCTTGGTAAGAAACGAAAGCTGCTCAAGTGGGGAAATCCGGAGCGAGGAGCTAATCCATGACATGGTTAATCCGTCGTTCTCCGCGTCCCCCGAGACATTGGCATTACCATATTGAAATTTCCGGGTGTATTCAGCGAAGCGGTCTTTGCCCAGCGAGCGTGTTACCTGCTGCGAATACCACACCACCGAATCCTTCATCCACTTCGCCGGATCTGTCGGTTCCCGCCAATTGGCTCGCCAATCCACATAGCCCTCGCGAAATGGCAATTTCGGTATGTGTTCATCTTTCAAGAACCCGGAGTCGTATCCCATCAGGCTGATTGCGATCTTAAAAGTGGAGGCCGGAGTCACCCGGCGCTGACAATCGCCTCGCTGAACCAGCACTTGGCCCGTGGCGGCATCGGCGATCGCCGTACACACCTCATGTGCGTTGGTACCTGAGATCGCAACCATGGTACCTAGAACCCCAACGACTACATCGCGCAATGACATTCTTCTCCTTTGTTGTTCTGGTTTTATCGATTGCATTGAAAAACTGCGCGTGAACCGCGCCCGCGGGCTGGAACCTTTTCGCGCGACCACCCCACGCGGCCATCGCTGCGCGATCCTTTCATGGGCCGCTACCTTGGTTGCGCTCCAGGCCGCCAATCACGGACCTCAGCCATTGGTTGCCCGGCTCCTTGTGGAACTTCGCATGCCAGAACAGGTTGACGTCGAATTCCGGTATGGGTACCGGATGGGGCAGGTAAGTTAGCCTGAACGGCGCCATGCTCTCGCTCACATAACGTTCGGGTACGGTTGCGATCAGGTCCGTCGTCGCGAGAATATGGCCGAGCGCGACGAAGTGCGGAACACTGAGCCGCACGTTGCGGCGAACGTTGCGGCGCTGGATGATGTCGTCGACGATCGCGTGCCCCGTCCCTCCCGCCACCACGACAATGTGCTGGGCCTGTTCGAACTCCTGCAGTGTCATCGATTCCTTATCCAGCATGTGGCCTTCGCGGAAGATACACACATAGCGCTGCCGGAACAGGAGGCGCTGGAAGAAGCCCGCCTTCAGTTGCGGCAGCAGGCCGATGGCGATGTCCACCCGGCCGGCCTCCAGCTCGTCGCTCAGGTTGACGGCGGTATTGCGCACGGTGCTGATCGTCACGCCGGGCGCAAGCTCGGCCAGGCAGCTCATCAGCCTCGGCAGGAAGTGGATCTCCCCCAGGTCCGTCATGGCGATTGTGAACCGGCGCACGCTGGCCTTCGGATCGAATTCCAACTGCCGTTCCAGCGTATCGCGGATGGTTGCGAGCGCGCGGTCGATCGGCTCCGCCAACTGGCTGGCATACGGCGTCGGCTCCATGCCGCGCGCAGTGCGCAGGAACAGCTCGTCCCCCAGCATCTTGCGCAGCCGGCTTAGCGCGTTGCTGACAGCCGGCTGGGTCAGGCCGAGGCTCTGCGCCACGATCGATACCCGTTTGTCCTTGTATAGCTGCTGGAAGACGACCAGCAGGTTGAGGTCGATATCACGTAGGTTTAGCATCTGACATTCATGAAATCTATTTTATGGATTCACGGGATTATATATTTTTATTTTACTGTGCTTCTTATAATCAACTCCAACAACGAGATATAAGTTTTGGAGACATCATGAAGTTGCGCATCGAACCGTTCGATCGGCTGATCACCGCCACCCCTGGCGCCAATCTGCTGGCGACCCTGCGCGAGCATGAAGTAGCGATTTCGTACAGCTGCACCGCCGGCCGCTGTGGCACCTGCCGCTGCAAGGTCGTCGAGGGGACCGTTGCGGCGGCGCTCAGCCCCGGCAACACCATCGACGCGGGCAGCGGCCAATATGTCCTGGCCTGCACCAGCGTCCTGAGCGGCGACTGCACCATCGAGATCCCGGAGCCCGACGAAGTCATCAACCATCCGGCGAAGATCCTGAAGGCCACGGTGACCGCCGCCGACCGCATGACGCACGACATCGTGCGCCTGCGCCTGCGCACGGCGAAGCCACTCGAATACTCCCCGGGCCAGTACGCAACGTTGCAGTTCACCCCACAGCACGTCCGTCCGTATTCAATGGCCGGCCTGCCCGGCGATGACGAGCTCGAGTTCCATGTCCGCATCGTCAAGGATGGCCTGGTGAGCGGCTATATCGACCGTGAGCTGAAGATCGGCGACTCGGTTCGTGTCAGCGGGCCGCTCGGAACCTCCTATCTGCGGACCCGCCACGAAGGGCCGATGCTGTGCGTGGCCGGCGGCACCGGCCTGGCGCCGGTCCTGTCGATCGTGCGCGCGGCGCTCGCCTCGGGCATGCGCAACGACATCCACGTTTACGTCGGCGTGCGCAGTCAGCGCGACATCTATTGCATGGACACGCTGTCCGGGTTGGCCGAGCGCTACCCGAACCTGACGGTCCACGTGGTCGTCGCCGAAGGCAGCGGCGACCCCGCGCTGCGCAGCGGGATCGTCACCGAGGCGGTGGCCCGGGACTGGGCATCGCTGGCCACATGGCGCGCCTACCTGTGCGGCGCGCCGCCCATGGTTGACGCGGCGACGCTGGTGGCGCGCGAGCGTGGGATCGCGCCAGATCACATCTACGCCGACGCGTTTTACGCGAAAGCGGCTTGACCCTGAGGAGAATGAAATGGATAGGCAAGCAAGCGGGCCGCTGTCCGGGCAGGACGGGGCACCCGCCAGCGTGAAGGAAAAGCGCGCCCAATTTTATCAACGCATCAGCGGCCAGCATCTCACCCCGCTGTGGGAAGTGCTGGGCGCCTTGGTGCCGAAGCAGCCGAAATCGCCGGTGGCGCCAGCCCTGTGGCGCTATAACGAAGTGCGCGAGCACGTGATGGAAGCCGGCCGCCTGATTACCGCCGAAGAAGCCGAGCGCCGCGTGCTGGTGCTGGAGAACCCGGCGATGCCCGGCAACTCGTCGATCACCCAGTCGCTGTACGCCGGCCTGCAGCTGATCCTGCCGGGCGAGGTGGCGCCGGCGCACCGCCATACCCAGTCCGCGCTGCGCCTGGTGCTGGACGGCGAGGGCGCCTATACCGCGGTCGATGGCGAGCGTACCACCATGCGCCGCGGCGACTTCATCATCACCCCGTCGTGGACATGGCACGACCACGGCAACCTGGGCACCGAACCGGTCGTCTGGCTCGACGGCCTGGACATCCCGACGCTGCGCTTCTTCGACGCCGGCTTCGCCGAGCATGGCAGCGCGGCCTCGCAGCCGACGGCGCGCCCCGAAGGCGATGCGCTTGCACGCTACGGCCACAACATGCTGCCGATCGACCTGAAGCAGGAGAAGTCCGATCCGACCAAGGTCTTCGTCTATCCCTTTGCCCAGACCAGGGAGGCGCTGGAAGGGATAGCGCGTACCGAGGCCGACCCGCACTTCGGGCACAAGCTGCGCTACGTGAATCCGGCCACCGGCGCCTCGCCAATGCCGACCATCGGCGCCTTTGCCCAGCTGCTGCCGGCCGGTTTTGCCACGGCCCCGTACCGCAGCACCGATGCGACGGTCTATGTCTGCCTGGAAGGCGAGGGCAGCGCCGAGATCGACGGCCAGACCTATATCTTCGGCCCGAACGACATCTTCGTGGTCCCGTCCTGGCACACGCTGCGCCTGCAGGCCGGGGACAGGACCATCCTGTTCAGCTTCTCGGACCGCCCCATGCAGCAGGCACTCGGCCTGTGGCGTGAAGAAAAAATGCAGTAACCCCAAATGGAGAACCTCATGGAATACGCAGTATCGCCGGCACCGGTGTACAGCCTGCCGATCGTCGGCAGCGGGCAGCAGTTTCCCGTCAACCGCATCTTTTGCGTCGGCCGCAACTACGCCGCCCACGCACGCGAAATGGGCAAGGATCCGGACCGCGAGCCGCCGTTCTTCTTCATGAAGCCGGCCAATGCCGCGGTCGTGGCAGGCAGCGATGAGGTGACGATCCCGTATCCGCCGAAGACCGCGAACTTCCACCACGAGATCGAGCTCGTGGTCGCGCTTGGCAAGGGCGGCGCGAACGTCCCGTTCGAGCAGGCGCTGGACCTCGTGTATGGCTACGCCGTCGGGCTGGACATGACCCGCCGCGACATCCAGCTGGAAGCGCGCGACAAGGGCCGCCCTTGGGAATTCGGCAAATCCTTCGCGCAGTCGGCGCCGATCGGGCCGATCCACCGCGCGGCCGACATCGGCCACGTGGTCGAGGGCGCGATCGCGCTGAGCGTGAACGGTGAGCCGCGCCAGCATTCCGATGTCAGCAAGCTGATCTGGTCGGTGGCGGAATCGATCGCCTACCTTTCCGAGTACGAAACGCTGGAACCGGGCGACATCATCATGACCGGCACCCCGGAAGGCGTGAACGCCGTCCAGCGCGGCGACCTGATGGTCGGCAGCGTGGCGGGGCTGGGCGAGATCCGCGTGCGCGTCGCAGGCTAAGCGAACGACAAAAGGAGACAGACATGGGAGACATTCCTGTCGTATTTCCCATCCGTCCGGAGTGGGAATCAAAAGAAAACAGCAGCCGGATCCCGTTTTCGGTCTATACCGACGATGCGCTCTACAAGCGCGAACTCGAGCGCCTGTTCTACCACGGCCACTGGTGCTATGTCGGCCTTGAAGCCGAGGTGCCGAATCCGGGCGACTTCAAGCGCACGGTGATCGGCGAGCGCTCGGTGATCATGGTGCGCGGCAGCGACGGCCAGCTCAACGTGGTCGAGAACGTTTGTGCGCACCGCGGCATGCAGTTCTGCCGCGAGCGGCACGGCAACAAGAAGGAGTTCGTCTGCCCCTACCACCAGTGGAACTACAAGCTGAACGGCGACCTGCAGGGCGTGCCCTTCCGCCGCGGCGTCAAGCAGGACGGCAAGGTCCAGGGCGGCATGCCAACCGACTTCAAGCCCGAGGAACACGGGCTTACCAAGCTGAAGGTCGCGACCCGCGGCGGCGTCGTGTTCGCCTCGTTCGACCAGTCGGTGGAGTCGCTGGAGGACTTCCTGGGGCCGCAGATCCTGGGCTACTTCGACCGCCTGTTCAACGGCCGCAAGCTGAAAATCCTCGGCTACAACCGCCAGCGTATTCCGGGCAACTGGAAGCTGATGCAGGAAAACATCAAGGACCCTTACCACCCGGGCCTGCTGCACACCTGGTTCATCACCTACGGCCTCTGGCGCGCCGACAACAAGTCGCAGCTGGTGATGGATGAACAGTTCCGCCATGCGGCGATGATTTCCACGCGCGGCACCGGCGGCGCCAAGTCCGAAGTGACGTCCGGCTTCACCTCCTTCAAAGAGAGCATGGAGATCAACGACAAGCGCCTGCTCGACATCGTGCCCGAGGAGTGGTGGGGCGGCCCGACGGCGGTGATGATGACGATCTTCCCGAGCGTGATCTTCCAGCAGCAGGTCAACAGCGTCTCGACGCGCCACATCCAGCCGCACGGCAAGGATTCCTTCGATTTCGTCTGGACCCACTTCGGCTTCGAAGACGACACCGAGGAAATGACGCAGCGCCGCCTGGTGCAGGCCAACCTGTTCGGCCCGGCCGGCTTCGTCTCCGCCGATGACGGCGAGGTGATCGAGCTGTCGCAGTGCGGCTTCGAGCAGAAGCCGTTCCACCGCGCGGTGGCGGAACTTGGCGGCTACGGCACCGAGAACACCGACCACATGGTGACCGAGACCCTGATCCGCGGGATGTACAGCTACTGGCGCAAGGTGATGGAGGACGAGCGATGAATGCGACGAATGGATTGATGAATGCGGCCGACGACTTGCAGCTCTACCTGCAGCTGGCCCAGCTGAACGCCGCCTATGCGGCGGCGGTCGATGCCCAGGACTGGAGCCGCTGGGTCGACTTCTTCACCGAGGACTGCGAATACAAAGTGCAGCCACGCGAGAACCATGAGCGCGGCTTGCCGCTGTCGACGCTGGCGCTGCTGAGCCGCGGCATGCTCAAGGACCGCGTCTACGGCATCACGGAGACCCTGTTCCACGACCCGTACTACCAGCGGCATGTGGTCGGGCTGCCGCACATCCTGCGCCGCGAAGGCGATGTGATTGAAGCGGAGGCCAATTACGCCGTCTTTCGCACCAAGCTGAGCCAGGAAACCACGGTGTTCAACGTGGGCCGCTACCTGGACCGCGTGCGCATCACGCCGAACGGCCTGAAGCTCGAATCCCGGGTGTGCATCTATGACACCGAGATGATTCCGAATTCACTGATTTACCCGATTTAAGTAACCGAGGCAAACCATGGCAAACAACTGGACCGATGTCAGCGCACTGGACGACGTGCCTGAAGAGGATGTGATGGGCATCCAGACGGCAGGCAAGGATCTGGCCCTCTATAGCGTCGAGGGCCAGGTCTATGCGACCGACAATACCTGCACCCACGGGCACGCACGCCTGTGCGACGGCTTCCTGGAGGGCTTCGAGATCGAATGCCCGCTGCACCAGGGGAAATTCGACATCCGCGACGGCCGCCCGATGTGCGAGCCGGTCACCGATGCGGTACGCACCTATCCGGTGAAGATCGAAGGCGGGAGGGTATTCGTAGACCTGGGCTGACACCGCAGGTACCGGCACATTTAGCGACAGGCAGCGCAAGACTGCCTCGCCAACATAACAACATCAGGAGACATCCATGTCCAGCACCAGCAGCAGTACAAGTACAAGTAAGGTCAAGCTCGATGTTCAGCAGCTGATCGATTCCGGTCGTTTTAGCCGCTACCAGTTCCTGATCGCCTTCCTCTGTTTCATCGTGATCGCCCTCGACGGTTTCGATACAGCGATCATCGGCTTCATCGCCCCGTCCCTGAAGGGCGAATGGCAGCTCGCGCCCCAGCAGCTCGGGCCCTTGCTGTCGGCCGGCCTGGTTGGCTTGGCAGTCGGTTCGTTCATTGCCGGCCCACTCGCCGACCGCATCGGCAGAAAGATGGTGCTGGTGCTCTCGGTGCTGTTCTTCGGTATCTGGAGCCTGGCGTCGGCCCACACCGATTCGCTGATAACCCTGGCGGCGTTCCGCTTCCTGACCGGCCTTGGGCTGGGCGGGGCGATGCCGAACGCGATTACCCTGACCTCCGAATATTCACCCCAGCGCACGAAATCGACGGTGGTGACGATCATGTTCTGCGGCTTCACCCTGGGTTCCGGCCTCGGTGGCGTGCTGGCCGCCCACATGATTCCGGCCTACGGCTGGCGCAGCGTGCTGCTGTTCGGCGGCTATGTCCCGATCGCCTTTGCAGCACTGCTGCTGTTCCTGCTGCCCGAATCGGTGCGCTTCCTCGTCCTGCGCAGGCCCGGGAGCGCGCGTATCGGCGCCATCATCGGGCGTATCGCGCCGCAGGCGAAGCTGGCCGGTGCGACGTTCTTCATCCCCGAGCCGCCGGTGGCGGCGAAGCGCTCTCCGGTTGCGCAGCTGTTCGCCGCGCCCCTGAGTTTCGGCACCATCGCGCTGTGGGCGGCTTTCTTCATGAGCTTGCTGATCGTGTACCTGCTGACCAACTGGCTGCCGACCCTGTTCAAAGACGCCGGCTTCCCGATCGCGAAGGCGGCCCTGGTATCGGCCATGTACCAGGTGGGCGGAACCGTCGGCGCGATCGTGCTGGGCCGGGCGATGGACAAGACCAACCCGTACAAGGTACTGGGTATCGCCTACCTGGCCAGCATCGTGTTCATTGGGCTGATCGGCTTCATGTATACCGACCTGGTTATCCTGAACCTGGCCGTCGCCGGCGTGGGTTTTTGCGTCAGCGGCTCCCAGATCGGCGCCAATGCGCTGGCGGCGGCCTTCTACCCGACCAGCAACCGCGCCACCGGCGTGAGCTGGGCGCTCGGCATCGGCCGCTGCGGCGCCATCCTCGGCTCGCTGATGGGGGGCGCGCTTCTGGGCGCGGGCATAGGCTTCTCGGCCATCATCCTGCTGCTGGCGATCCCGGCGCTGCTGGCCTCGATCGCAATCTTCGCCATGTTCCGCCGCTATCCCCAGGGCAGTAGCATGCCGGCATCCTCGGCGAATCGAGCGGCGGCAGCGCCTGCGCAGGTTCGGTCGTCCACCTGATTTCCAGTCATTGCCCACTTCACATGAAACTCTACAGCTTCTTCAACAGTTCCACTTCCTTCCGCGTGCGCATTGCACTGACGCTGAAAGGTCTCTCCTACGAGTACATCGGCGTCAACCTGCGCAGTGGGGAGCAGGGCAGGGAGGAATACCGCGCCCTGAGCCCGGCCGCCATTGTGCCGACCCTGGTCGATGGCGACGTCAAGCTGACACAGTCGATTGCCATCATCGACTACCTCGACCAGCGCCAGCCCGAGCCGCGCCTGATTCCGGTCGACCCGCTGGAGCGGGCGCGCGTGCTGGAGATCGCGCAGACCATCGCCTGCGAGATCCACCCGGTCAACAACATCCGGGTCCTGAAGTACCTGACCGGCACCCTGGGCGTGAGCGAGGCAGACAAGTCGGCCTGGTACAAGCACTGGGTCGACGAGGGCCTGCTCGCGGTGGAGAGCTTGCTGGCTGCGGGGCCGAAGAGCAACTTCTGCCTCGGCGAGACGCCGACCCTGGCGGACTGCTGCCTGGTGCCGCAGGTGGCAAATGCTGTGCGCATGGGCTGCGACCTGTCGCGCTTCGAGCGCATCCGGGCGATCTACGCCCATTGCATGACCCATGCGGCCTTCATCCAGGCTTCGCCCCAGAACCAGCCGGACTATATCGCCTGACGGGCAATGGCGTGGGACGTGGCCGCTGCGTTCCCACGTCGGGCAGCACGACTAAGACAGCGGTAACAAATCACTATAAAAAATTGGAGACAAACATGATCAATGCTGCAAACAAGCGGCAGGGCGTCGTCACGGCCGCGGTTCTGGCGGCTGGGCTGGCGGCAGCACCGGCATTCGCCCAGAACAACATCACCCCGTATGGCATCGTCGATGTCGCGGTTGCTCGCACCACTAACGCCGACGCGGCGGGACATTCCATGACCAAGGAGCCAAGCTTGACCGGCAGCGTGCCGTCGCGCATCGGATTCCGCGGCGAGGAAGACTTGGGCGGAGGACTGTCCGCGCTGGTCACGCTCGAGAGCGGCTACAACCCGGATGTCGGCACGCTGGGACAAGGCGGCCGCATATTTGGGCGCCAGGCCTGGGTAGGACTCAAGGGACAGTGGGGCACGCTGCAGCTCGGCCGGGTCCTCAACATGACCTATTACGCACTGCTCAAGAGCGACGTCTTGGGGCCTAACCTGTTCTCGATCAGCAGCATTGACCTGTACATCCCGAATGCGCGCAGCGACAACGCCGTCGCCTACATTGGCAAGTTCGGCGCGGTTGTCGCCGGCGCCACCTACAGCCTGGGTCGGGACGCCTCGGCAGCCGGCGGCCCTGCCGCAACCAATTGCGCGGGCGAGGTGCCGGGCAATGCCAAGGCCTGCCGCCAGTACACGGGGCTGCTCGGTTACGAAGGGCAGGCGTACGGCATCAACGCCAGCGTCGACAAGCTGTACGGGAACGCCGGCGCTGCCAATGGCTTGACCAGCAGCGGCCGGTTCGACCGCCGCATCACCGTCAACGGCTACGCGATGCTAGGCCGCACGAAGATCGGCGCCGGGGTCATGGACCGCAAGATCGACGCGGCGACCGGCGTAACCGAGTCGGACCTGTACTACTTGGGCGTCAGTTATCCGGTGACGGGCCAGCTAACCCTGGATGCACAGGTCGCCCGCAAGAGCGTCAAGGATTCGCCAGACGACAGCAATTTGTTCGTGGCGCGCCTGACCTATGCGCTGTCGAAGCGTAGCTCCGTGTACGGCGCGATCGGCCGGATGGATAATCGGGGACGGGCGGCGAATGCCTTGGATGCGGCCGGCACGGTCGGAATCGGCCAGGCCCAGAACGGCGTGATGACGGGCTTGCGGCACATCTTCTGAGGCTTTGCAGGTGCCGCGGGCGTTGTTGCGCTCGCGGCCGGGCGTTCCGTCAACCTACCCGTATGTAAGGTCATGCTGGTATCATCCAGGCGATGCAACTCGACTTGTTAAACAAGCCCGATGGGCGTACTTCAATCTTGCTCCCGTCGGGATTCGTGCTGGACTTACTGGCTCCGGACGCGACTGGGCTGCCAGTTGCCGACATTGCTCTTTGCCTGGCATCGCAACCTCGCTGGGGTGGCGCTGCCCGACCCTGGTATTCTGTTGCCGAGCATTCGGTTATGGTTTCGCGCCTCGTGCCGGAGTCTCTGGCGTATGCGGCTCTCTTGCACGACTGCGAGGAGTTCCTTGGTGACTGGCCATCGCCGGTGAAAGTCATGTTGGGCAGGGACTATGTCAAGCAACACATGCGCCCGGTGAAGGATGCGCTACGCCGCAGATTTGGCTTTCAAGATGACAACCCGTCAATAAAGCACGCCGATCTTGTATGCATGGCTACCGAGCTACGCGATTTACTGCCGCCTGCCTGGATGGAGTGGGGACATCTTCCGGCACCACAGCCCGTCAAGATTGTCCCCGTCGGCCCTGAGCGCGCCTACGCATTATTCCTTGAGCGTTTTGAACAGTTGAAGCATTTGGCAACGCCGTTTCCCGCGAAAGACAGAATCTGAACTTTGCCGCAACGGTCCTCGAGGTCGAGCAGGTCGCGCAGGCACTCCATTCGTTGTGATCATGCCGCGATTCTACACAGCGGAAACGCTGCCTACACGCATCATTGATTTAGGCGAACACTGCTCTAGGTTTTCATCAATACACTGGATTGGTTGCATTCCTTTCGGGGAGGTCCAGGATGGCCCAGCTACAGAAAATCGCCGTGCTCGGCGGCGGCGTCGGTTCCCTGGCGGCGGCCTTTTTCCTGACCGACCAGCCGGGCTGGCGCGAACGCTACCAGGTCACCGTTTACCAGCAGGGCTGGCGCCTGGGCGGGAAAGGCGCGAGCGGGCGCAACGCCCAGTTCGGGCAGCGCGTCGAGGAACACGGCTTGCACATCTGGTTCGGCTTTTATGCCAACGCGTTCGCGCTGATGCGATCCGTGTACGAGGGCCTTGCGCGGCCGCCGGGGGCGCCGCTCGCCACGCTGGCCGACGCGTTCCGGGAACAGGATTACATCGCCCTGGCCGAACAGGTCGGTGACACGTGGCATCCGTGGAACCTCGTGCTGCCGCGGCGTCCGGGCGAACCGGGCATCGGCAACGATCCCGTCACCCCATGGCAGATGGCGCTCGAGGCTATCGCCTGGCTGCGCCGCTGGCACAGCGACCTGCGCATGGCTTCACCGCAGGCGGCGGCAGCGCCGTCGGCCGGTGCGCCGTTCGACGCGTTGCTGGCGCTGGCGCACGCGCTGGCCCCGGACGCGCGCCAGCATCGGGCCAGCGATCACGAGCTGCTCACGCGTGCGCTGGTGCGCGTGCAGCGCGTGCTGCGCGAACCTGGCCTGGCCAGCGCTAGCGACCAGGCCCGGCGTGCACTGGTGGCGCTCAACATCGGCGTCACGGTAATAAAAGGGATGCTGGCCGATGGCGTATTCACGCGTGGCTTCGACGTGATCAACGGCGAGGACCTGCGTGCGTGGCTCGCGCGCCACGGCGGCGACCCGCAATTGTGCGTCGACTCGACACCGGTGCTGGCGATGTATCACCAGCTGTTCGCCTACGAGGATGGCGATCCGGCCCGCCCGAGCCTGGAAGCGGGGACGGCGCTGCGCTGGATGATGCGCATGTCGTTCGCCTACCGCGGCAGCGTGATGTACCGGATGGAGGCGGGCATGGGCGACGCCGTCGTCGCGCCGCTGTACCAGCTGCTCGAAGCGCGCGGGGTGCGCTTTGCGTTCTTCCACCGCATCGAGGAGCTGGAACCCGATGGCGATGGCGTCGGCAGCATTCGCATGACGGTGCAGGCGGCCTTGAAGGGCGATGATTACGATCCGCTGGTGAGCGTGAAAGGCCTGCCGTGCTGGCCGAGCGCGCCGGATTACGGCCAGCTCGACCCGGCGCAGGCGGCCCTGCTGCAGGAGCACGCCATTGACCTCGAATCGTACTGGAGCGACTGGCCTGGGCGCTACCAGCAGGCCTTCGGCACGCAGCTTCCCTCGGTAACGCTGCGCCGCGGGGTCGATTTCGACCAGGTCGTGTGCGGCCTGTCGATCGGTTCACTGCCAGTAGTTGCGCCGCGCCTGCTCGAGTCGAGCGCCGCGCTGCGTACGGCGGTGGACAAGGTGCGCACCGTCGCGACGCAGGCCTACCAGGTGTGGCTGGACCGCGACCTGGCGCAGTTGGGCTGGACCGGCGAACCGGCCGGCCAGGAGCCGATCGTGACCGGCTTCTCCGCCCCATACGACACCTGGGCGCCAATGGACCAGGTGCTGCCGCGCGAAGACTGGCCGTCCGCCTACGCGCCGCGCCAGGTGTCGTACTTTTGCGGTGCGATGGCGCTCGCTGGCTATCCGCCGCAGCGGGACACGGGCTTTCCCGGGCGCGTAGCGGCACGTGCAAAGGCCGACGCCGTCGAACAGCTGCGCGAGCGCATCGGCGGCTTGTGGCCTGCGGTGCAGGGCGGGTTCCCCTGGCAGTCGCTGGTCGATCCGCTTGGCGCGAACGGCGTAGCGCGCTTCGACCGCCAGTACTGGCGCGCCAACGTCGATCCGTCCGAACGCTATGTGCTGTCGGTGCCGGGCAGCAGTGCGGCGCGCCCGGCCAGCGCCGGCAGCGGTTTTTCGAACATGGTCCTGGCGGGCGACTGGCTGCGCACCGGACTCGATTCCGGCTGTGTCGAAGCAGCGGTCATGGGCGGCATGCAGGCGTCGCGCGCGCTCAGCGGCTACCCTGCGGCGATCGCGGGCGACAGCGATTTGTAGGGGGCGGCAGATGGGAACCATGATCGAACAACTGGAGTGCGACGTGCTGGTGGTCGGCGGCGGCATCAATGGCGCTGCGATCGCGCGCGATGCGGCCGGACGCGGCTTGCGGGTCGTGCTGTGCGAGAAGGACGACCTCGGGCAGCACACGTCGTCGGCGTCGAGCAAGCTTGTTCACGGCGGCCTGCGCTACCTCGAACATCTCGAACTGGCAATGGTGCGCAAGGCGCTGGCCGAGCGCGAAGTGCTGCTGCAAAGCGCGCCGCACATCACGCGGCCGCTGCGCTTCGTGATGCCGCATGACGCCGGGCAACGGCCGGCGTGGATGATCCAGGCCGGCCTGTTCTTGTATGACCACCTGGCGCGCCGCGATTTTTTGCCGGGTTCCGAACGCATCGAGCTGCTTGGCCACGCGGCCGGCGCGCCGCTCAAACCGGCGTACACCCACGGGTTCGCGTATTCGGACGGCTGGGTCGAGGACGCGCGCCTGGTCGTGCTCAATGCAATGGACGCGCGCGAGCGCGGGGCCACGATCCTGACCCATACGCTGTGCAGCGCGGTGCAACGGCATGCGGGGCACTGGTCGGCGACGCTGATGCACGCGGGGCGGCACATGCTGGTCGAGGCGCGATGCCTGGTCAACGCGGCCGGGCCATGGGCGGCGCGCTTCCTGCGCGATGTGCCGGGTGCGCCGACGCCGCCGCCGCTGCGGCTCAGCAAAGGCAGCCATATCGTGGTGCCGCGCCTGTTCAAGCATTCGTACGGCTACCTGTTCCAGCATCCCGACGGACGCGTCGTATTCGCGCTGCCGTTCGAGGAAGCGTTCACGCTGATCGGCACCACCGAGGTCGACTACCGCGGCGATCTCGACGCGCTCGCGATCAGTCCCGAGGAAACGGCATACCTGTGCCAGCTGGTGAACCGCTACTTCCGGCGCCAGGTGACGCCCGCGGATGTGGTCTGGAGCTTCTCGGGCGTGCGGCCGCTGGTTGCCGATCCATCGCGCGGCGCGGCTGCCACCTCGCGCGACTTCCGGCTCGCCACCGATAGCGCCGGCGCGCCGCTGCTGTCGGTCCTGGGCGGCAAAATCACCACCTCGCGCCTGCTGGCCGAGCAGGCGGTCGACTGGATCGGTCCGCAACTGGGCAAGCCGGCGGCGGCGTGGACCGCGCAGGCCTGCCTGCCGGGCGGCGACCTGTTTGGCGAGCGGCCGTCGCGCCGCGGCGTGCTCGAATTCGACCGCTGGACCGCGGCCCAGCAGCGGCGCTATCCGTGGCTGGAGCCGGCGCTGCTGGTGCGCTACGCGCGCGCGTACGGCACGCGCATCGAGGCCATGCTGGCCGATTGCCGCGCCATGGACGACCTTGGGGCGGAACTGGTTCCCGGGCTGTACGCCGTCGAAGCGCACTACCTGATGGACAAAGAGTGGGCCGCGAGCGCCGACGATATCCTGTGGCGCCGTTCCAGGCTGGGCTTGCACCTGCCGCCCGGCTGCGTCGCGCAGCTCGACGCGTGGATCGGCGCGCGCGAGGCGCTGCCGGCGTGGTAGGTTGCGCTCGTGAGCGCACGCTACGGCGATTCACGGCCGGCCGTCCCAGCGGCGCGCAACGATCCGGAAGCGTACTTCCACCTCATCCTCGACCGCTAGCAGGCCGCCGCCGACCGCAAACGGCGTGATGCCAAAATCGGTCTGGCGCAAGGTGAGCGCGCCGCTGGCGCTGACCTGGCCTGGCCCCGTCTCGATCGCGCAGGGCAGGTCGACGCTGCGGCTCACGCCATGCAAAGTGATGGCGACGCTTAGCCGGCCAGGCGCAACCCTGGTGGCCTGCAGCCGGATCTCGGTATAGCGTTTCGCATCGAGCACGTGCGTGAGCATGTTGGTGCGCGTGCCCTCGATGTCCTGCGCCGACGGCCGCGTCGGCACGCCCGCCTCGCGCAGCAGGCCGGGTTCGTCCACCGTCAGTTCGTCCGCGCGAAACGCGATGTCGGCGCGGGCCGCATCGGGCGCCGCAAATCCATGGATGGCGCGGCTGGCAACGACGTGGTCATGGCCGAGCCGTGCCAGCAGCCCGGCGCGCCGCACCGTTACGGCGATCACCGAGTCCGCCGGGCTGACCGCGTACACCGGCGCGCCGGCCGCGAACGACTGGCGGTACCAATCGCTGCTGTCCGCGCCTTGCCGCGCCGGCGGCGCAACGACGGTGCAGGCAGCGAGCAGCAGCAATGGCAGGTAAGGCTTCATCGGGGCTGCCCGGCCTGTGCCCGTGCACCGTCAGTCGGCGTTTTTCAAAAGCCAGGCGTCGATTTCCGGCAGCCGTTCGGCACGCACCCTGATGCGGTCGGCGATGCTGGCGATCGCGGTGTCGGCATCGCGGCGCGAGGTCGGCGCAAGGTTGGCGCCGGCGTAGGCCTTGATCTTGGCGATCATGGCCGGGTCGGCGGAGCCGCTGGCGAGGCGCGGAAAGTACCGGCTGCGGGACGACGCGTCGACCCGCTCGTTGATCTTGCCGATGTTCGCGAGTGCGAAGTCGAACGCCATGTCCGGATGGTTCTGGGCCACGCGCGACACCATCGCCGCGCTGTTGGTGACGCCCGGCTCGTCGGTCAGTGCGAGCTGGAGCGCGCGCTGGGCCAGGGCCGGGTCGTTGGCGGACGCCAGCAGGTCGTACAGGTGGTCCTTGATCATCGGCGACTTCTCGGCGATGGCGGCGGCGTGCAGCGCATCCCAGGTGGCGGCGTCGGCGTGCTGCGCGACCACCGACATGATGGTCTTGCGCAGCGGCCCCGGTACCGCGGACGGATCGTTGGCCATGGCGGCGTAGCGGCGCCGCGCTTCGGCGACGGTAGCCGGGTCGCCAAGGTCGCCCAGGGTGTCGATCAGCTGCGCGCGCAGGTTGGCGATGGGGTCCGCTTCGCCGGCACGCGGAACCCAGCCCACCTGCGCCATCACCGGCGCCAGGCGCGCCGTGGCGAACGCGGCGAAGCGTTTGCGGCGCGCCGGGTCGCCATCGAAGTGGCCGTTCACGCTGGCGAACAGCCGCGCGAGACGGGTCCACACCTTCGGGTCCGCCGACAGCGGCGTGGCCTTGGCCAGGTCGAGGAAGCTCGATGCCGGCTGCAGCCCGGCCATTCCAAGCGACCAGCTGTCCGACAGCAGGCCGATCTGGTCGATCGGGGCCAGCTTGTCGAAACTGGCGGCGAGTGCGCCGAATTCCTTTGGCGCGTACAGGGTGCGGTAGTAGCCGCTCTGGCCGGCGTTGACCACCAGCGGGCCGCAGCCCGCCACGCTGACCGAGCCCTTGCCGTTGGTGACGAGGGCGCGGCCCTGCTTGCCCGAGGCCCCGACCTGCGCGATCACCGGCACCCGCCAGCTGAGCGCCTTCTTGTTCGGCTGGTCGCGCGAGAACTCGCCCTGGGTCAGCGTGGCCGTGGTACTGCCGTTCCTGCACACCGCCGCGCCAACGCGGATCAGCGGCACGCCCGGCTGCAGCGTGAAGTCGTGCGCGATCGCGGTGATCGGTTTGTGCGCTGCCTTTTCGATGCTGGCCCACAGGTCGTCGGACACGGTATTGCCGTAGGCGTGAGCCTGCATATAGGCGCGCACGCCGTTGCGCCATGCCTTCTCGCCGACGTAATCTTCGAGCATGCGGATCACCGATTCGCCCTTCTGGTAGGTGATGTCGTCGAACGCCTGGTTGGCCTGTTCGACGGTCTGCACGTGCTGGACCACCGGGTGCGTGGTTGCGACCGAGTCGCGCAGCATCGCGTGGTCGCGCACGCCGACCGCGTTCAGCCGGGTGTTCCATTCAGGGTGCAGGCGCTCGCTCATGCGGCTTTCCATCCACGATGCGAAACCCTCGTTGAGCCAAAGGTCGTCCCACCACGCCATCGTGACCAGGTCGCCGAACCACTGGTGCGCCATCTCGTGCGCGGCGACGGCGAAGATGGCCTGCTTGTCGGCCTGCGTCGAAATCGCCGGGTCGAGCAGCATGGCGTATTCGAACGTGAAGATGGCGCCCCAGTTTTCCATCGCACCGAAGAACTGGCTGCGGCCGGGACCGGCGATGTTGTCGAGCTTTGGCAGCGGATAGCGCACGCCGAAGTAGTTGTTGTACTCGCGCAGGATCGCTTTCGACTCGTCGAGCGCGAACTGGGCCTGGGCCGCGCCGCCCTTGCGCGTGACCACGCCCAGCTCGGTGCCTTCGGCCGTGACGCGCGCGCGTTCGAACTCGCCAAGGCCGAAGAACAGCAGGTAGGTCGACATCTTTGGCGTCGGTGCGAAGGTGATCCGGCTGCGCCCGCCGGCGATGTCCTCGGCTTTCGTTATCGGCATGTTACTGACTGCCAGCTGCCCGGTCGGCACCACCGCTTCGAGCGCGAAAGTGGCCTTGTACCCCGGCTCGTCCCACGACGGGATCATGCGCCGCGCATCCGAGTTTTCGAACTGCGTGAACAGCGCGCGCTTCTTGCCGTCGGCGCTGTCGTAGTCGAGCGAGAACAAGCCGACCGCCTGGGTCCCGATCACGCCGGTGTAATCGAGCGCGAGCTTGTACGAGCCCTTCGCGACCGGCTGGTCGAAATGGAAGGTCGCGGTCTGCGCGCCCGGATCGACCACGATCTTCGCCTTTGCCGCAGCGCCGCTGGCGGCGAGCGGTGTGAGGGTCGCGTCGATGAAGCTGAGGTCGGTGGCGTTGAGCGTGATGCTGGTAGCCGGCGCCAGCACGTCGAGCGTGATCGTGACCTTCGCGGCAAAGCTGCCGGCCGTGGCATCGGGCGCGATGGCGATGTCGTAATGCGTCGGAGTGACGCCGCGCGGCAGCTGGGTGGTGGCCGGCGCCACCGGTTTGGCGGCGGGCGCGGCGACAGCCGGGATGGGGGACAGGTTTGCGACCAGGATGAGTGCTGCTGCGGAGATCAGGCTGCGATGCATGGGATACTTTCGCTGTATGTACGGGAGTGCGTGGGCGCCGGGCGCGACGGATCGTTCAATCTAAAACGAAGGCGCGGGCATGTCAACCTGCCAAGCCTTCGCCAGCAGCGCCATGGGAATCGGACTATCATCGGGATCATGTTCAATTGACTATCCGAGAAAGGAACCGACATGATTGACTTGTACTCATCGGCCACGCCGAATGGCCACAAGGTGTCGATCGCGCTCGAGGAGCTCGCGCTGCCATACACGCTGCATCCGATCGACCTGAAACAGAAGCAGCAGAAGGAACCGTGGTTCCTGGCGATTAACCCGAACGGCCGGATTCCGGCCATCGTCGACCGGGCGGAGGACAACTTCGCGGTATTCGAATCGGGCGCGATCCTGGTCTACCTGGCCGAAAAAACCGGCCAGCTGATGCCGCAGGACGTTAAAGGGCGCTCGAAAGTAATCCAGTGGCTGATGTTCCAGATGGGCGGCATCGGGCCGATGATGGGGCAGGCCAACGTGTTCTACCGCTACTTCCCCGAAAAGATCCAGCCCGCGATCGACCGCTACCAGGGCGAGAGCCGGCGCCTGTTCGAGGTGCTCGACAACCAGCTCAAGGAGCACGAATACCTGGCCGGCGACTATTCGATCGCCGACATCGCGAACTGGGCCTGGGTGCGCATCCACCGGTGGTCGGGCGTTTCGGTCGACGGTTTGCCGCACCTGCAGCGCTGGCTCGAGGCGATCCGGCAGCGGCCGGCGGTGCAGCGCGGACTCGCGATGCCGCCGTCGGAGCGCGACCTGTCGGTCGACATCGAGCAGGACGCCGAGCGGCTCGCAGCCGACGTGCGCGGCATGCTGGAGACTGGCCAGTCGCGCAAGGGATAGCCTCACCAAATAACACCAACAACCTGGAGGAGACACATGAAACTGTACGTCAGCAGCTTCGCGCCGAACCCGCGCCGCGTGACCATGTTCGTGGCCGAAAAAGGCATCAGCGGGATCGAGACCATCCACATCGACCTGATGAAGGGCGAACACCGCAGCGAAGGCTACCTCGCCAAGAATCCGTTCGCGCGCGTGCCGGCGCTCGAGCTGGACGACGGGCGGGTGTTGTGCGAAACGCGTGCCATCTGCACCTATCTCGAAGGCCTGTATCCCGAGCCGAACCTGATGGGTGGAGACTTCGAAGAGCGGGCCTTCATCGAGATGGACGACCGGCGCGTAGAGCTGATGCTGTTCCAGCAGATCGCCAACAGTGTCCGCCACACGCACCCGGCCCTGGCCGTGCTCGAGCAGCCGCAGTTCACGGAGTTTGGCGTTTCGCAGGGAGAGAAGATGCGCGAGACCGCACGCTGGCTCGACCGGGTGCTGGCCAGGCACCCGTATGTGGCCGGGGCGCGCTTCACCGTCGCCGACATCACCGCGTTCTGCGGGCTGGAGTTCGCGCGCGGCCTGATGAAGTTCAAGCCGGGCGAGGAGGGGATGGAACACCTGCAGGCGTGGCGTGACAAGATTGCGGCGCGGCCGTCGGCGGAGGCGAAGCCGTAAGGTCGCCGTTGTTGCCGCGGAGGCGGGAACCCATACTGAGCAGGCTGGCAGGTTCAGCATGGATTCCCGCGTTCGCGGGAATGGCGGTTTTCAGGTTGTCGGGTGCGCACCTGTGCGCACGCGATTCAGTTTGAAACTACGCACTCCGCTTTTGCCAAAGCTGGTTATCGCGCTGCGGCTGTCGGCGGGAAGGCACAGTGGGGGCCGCTGGTACTGGCCAACTGCCTGTTCCCGTCGTTCCCGCGGAGGCGGGAACCCATACTGAGCAGGCTACCAGGTTCAGCATGGATTCCCGCGTTCGCGGAAAATGACGGTTTTCAGGCACCCCTATGTTCGATAGTTGCTCAAATGCAATTCTTCGGCTAAACTGCTATAAGTTTTGTAGCAGTTGTGGACCTGCGCGATCGGGTACGCATTCGTCGTGGCGCAGCGCGCGGTGCAACCGCCCGCGGACATTATCTTGCATTGAAAAGGGTCATTGAAATCGTGGCTAACTTCGCTCCTACCCTGTCATTGGCTGCCACCTGGATTCCAGTTAGCCAGGATTTGTTGTCGGCAAATAACACGGGCGGCCTGGCCCAGACAACATACGGACATATTCAGCTCAATGGGCTCAGCTCGATTGTGATTTCTGGCTGGGGCTGGGGCGGGGGATTCGGCACGAATTCGTCGCTCGCCAGCCCCGAGCCTGTGCATATCGAGATTTTGGAGCAGCAGGCCGATGGAACGCTCAAGCTGGCAACGGCACAGTATGTTTCATCCGATGTTATCAGCGGCGCGAACTCCGTGATCGTGGCTGACTTTAACGGTGACGGGAAGTCCGACATTTTCCTGCCTGCCCATAACGAAAGTCCGTTCAAGGCAATGCCGAGCACGCTCTACCTGTCCAATGGGGCGGGGGGCTTCGACAAGACCTCGGTCGACGACAGCGTGATGGCGCATGACGCCCAGCTGGCGATGATCAAGGGCGTCCCGACTGTATTTTCAGCGACCTTTACCCCAGGCGATACGAATCCCGTTTATACCTTCGCGAACGGAAAGCTGAGTACGACAATTCCCACCAACCTGTCCCAGGTCTTCCACCAGAGCATAGCAGTTGGTAATTTTGGCGCGAACGGGCAGTTGGCGGTTGCAATGGGAGACGTGTACGCCAGCGATCCCGCGGATAACGCGAAAATCAAGATTTACGGATATGCCGGCGGCGATGTCTCGTCCATCACGCCAATGGCGACCATCACTCCGTATTTGTCGGTCAAGCACCCGGACTTCACATCGCTCTATGGCAAGGGGATCACCCACACTTATCGTATTTTGGTTGACGATTTCAACCACGACGGAAAGTCTGACTTGCTAGCCGAGGAATCAATGTGGGTGTCAGGAGCTAATTTCCCGTCGGTCCTGCAGATGCTGCAAAACGACGGCAACTGGCATTTTGTCGACAAGACCGACCAACTGGGTTCCGGGTTTGACCAGGACGCACAGGAGCTGGATTACCAAACCCAGCTCATTGATATCGACCAGAGCGGAATCAACAGCTACCTGATGGCGGGCGTCCCTGCTGGCGCCCTCGTCAACGGAAAGCTGACTTTTGACAATTCGCGCGCGCCAAATTATCTCTTTTTAAACGATGGTACCGGACAGCTCCACGTTGGACTGCATGAACAGTTTCTGGATCTCGGCGCCCAGGTCATTACGTATTTGAACAAGTTGGCCGGTAAAAGCCCGGACGGCAGTCAAAATTTTTATATTGGCGCTGACCTGGCATCGGCGGGCGTTCCGAAGTTCGTCGGCTTCCAGACAGTGGACGGGGCACTGAACTTTGTCGCGGAGGTCTCTGTCGGGCGCTGGGTCTCCCCCGGAATCTGGGGCGTTGAAACCCTGCTGGTGAATGTACCGCTTCACTATAATCCAACCACCGATTATACGGATGCGGTCACGATCAATGACCGAAACGGCAGCCACCTGATCCGGACATTCGCCGGCAATGACCTAATCAATGGGGCGACTGATCATGGGTACTGCAAGATCGATGGCGGAAATGGCATCGACACGGTCATCTATGCCGGCAACCGCGCCAACTTTGCAATTGGACAGGATGGGTCGAGCTATACCGTCACCGACAATGCCGGTGCCGCCGGCAGCGACACATTGGTCAACGTCGAACGCGTCCGCTTTGCCGACGCCACCGTCGCGCTCGATATCGCTGGCAATGGCGGCGAGGCCTATCGCATCTATCAGGCGGCATTCAACCGTACGCCGGACAGTGGCGGTGTCGGCTATTGGATCAGCATGCTTGACCATGGGGCCAGCCTGGAGTCGGTCGCAACAGGCTTCGTCAATTCAGATGAGTGGGCTACTATTTACGGCGCCAGCCCGACCAATGCCGAGGTGGTCGACAAACTCTACACGAACGTGCTTCACCGGGCGCCCGACGCCGGCGGTGCGGCCTACTGGACCAAGGTACTCGATACCAAGGCCGCAACCCTTGCCCAAGTGCTGGTCGGTTTCAGCGAGAGTCCCGAAAACCAGGCAGGATTAATCGGCGTAATCGGTCACGGCTTTAGCTACACGCCCTTCATCGGCTAGCACATCCGATTATTGGGAAGGCGAGGGTGGGAATCAGGCGATCCGCTTGTACCACGCCTGGTTCGGAAACACCGGCTGGTAGCTCGACGCCAGCGAATCGGTGGGCGACAGCTCGCGGTCGATCCCGAGCGCGCCGAACAAGGCCAGGCTCTCGTGGAACAGCCTGAGTACGCGCTGGCGCAGCATCGGCCCGAAATCGGCCAGTGCCCGGCGGCAGACGATCGCCTGGAATTCGTTGAACGAAGCGTCCGTCACCAGGTTGTACTGGGACCAGGTGATGCGGCTGCGCAGCCGCGGCAGCAGCCTGGCCTCGCCATTGCTGATCTCGAAATAATCGGCCACGTTGCCGCTGCCCCCGCTCTTCAGGTAGTTCTCCTGGAAGCCAGCCAGCTGCCCAGCCGGCAGGCTCGCTTCGCGAATCTCGGCCAGCAGTTCCTCGTTGGCGACCGTGGCGTAGATTTCGGTGCGCGCGTACAGGCGCTCCTCGGCCAGCAGGATCGCCATCGACCATGCTTCGCCAACCCCGGCGCATTCGGCCAGCCACACCTTCGGCAGCGGCGAGCCGCGCAGGGAGGATCCGAGCACGATGCGCATCTGGCGCGCATGCTCCGGGTCGTCGAACAGTCCCGCCGGCGCCAGCGCCAGCGCACGCAGCAAGCCGGAAGCGGCGCCCGGTTCGTGCAGCACACGTTCCTGCAGCGCCGAGACGGTCGCCAGCGAGCGCTGCTCCATCACTGCGCGCAGCTTGCCGCGCAGGGTGGGGCGGTCGTATTCGCGGAAGTCGAAGCCGTGGCGCTGGAACAGCGCCTCGAGCAGCAGCTCGATCTCCAGCTCCTCGATCGCCAGCTCGGTCGCCAGTCCGGTCCAGGCGTTCAATGCAGCCACACCCGCATCAGCGACAGCAGCTGCGCCACATCGACCGGCTTGGTGATGTAGTCCGAAGCGCCGGCGGCGATGCACTTGTCGCGGTCACCCTTCATCGCTTTCGCGGTCAGGGTGATGATCGGCAGCGACTTGAACTTCGGGATGCGCCGGATCGCGCGCATCGTGTCGTAGCCGTCCATCTCCGGCATCATGATGTCCATCAGGACGATCTCGATGCCGGGGTCCTTCTCGAGCACCTCGATGCCGTCGCGGCCGTTCTCGGCGAACAGCACCTGCATCTGCTGGCGCTCGAGCAGCGAGGACAGCGCAAAGATGTTACGCAGGTCGTCGTCGACGATCAGCACTTTGCGTCCGGCCAGGCCGCCGTCGGCGGCGTGAATCTCCTCGAGCATCCGGCGCTGCATTTCAGGCAGGCTGGCGTGCGAGCGGTGCAGGAACAGCGCGGTCTCGTCCAACAGGCGCTCAGGCGAGCGCGCGTCCTTGATCACGATGGTCTTGGCATAGCGCTTGAGCTTCGTGACTTCCTTGCGCGACAATTCTTGCGCGGTGTAGATCACGATCGGCAGGTCGCGCAGCTTCTCCTCCTTGCCGATCTGGTCGAGCAGGTCGAAGCCCGAGATGTCCGGCAGCGTCAGGTCGAGCACCATGCAGTCGAAGTGCGACTGCTGCAGCGCCTCGAGCGCCGACTTGCCGTCTTCGGCGGTCACGATACGCAGGTCGGAGTCGCCGATCAGCGACACGATCGCGTCGCGCTGGGTGGCGTCGTCCTCGACCACCAGCAGGCTGCGCTTGCCGCTCACCAGGAACTTCTGGATGCGGCTGAACTCGTCCTGCAGCTGTTCGCGGTCGAGTGGCTTGTTGACGAACGAGAGGGCGCCCTGGCGCAACGCGCGCTCGCGCTCCTGCAGCGCCGAGACCACGTGCACCGGGATGTGGCGGGTGCTCGGATCACGCTTGAGGCGGTCGAGGACGGTGAAGCCGTCGATGTCGGGCAGGTCGATGTCGAGCAGGATCGCCGACGGCAGGTAGTCGCGCGCCAGCGACAGGGCCGAGTCGCCGCGGTGGGTGACGATGCCCTTGAAGTTCTTCTCGCGCGCGAATTCGAGCACCACCTTGGCGAAGCGGTCGTCGTCCTCGACAATCAGCACCGACGGGTCGCCCGGGGCGATCAGGCCGCGGTCGTCCAGCATCGACGCGTAGTCGACCAGCGGCGTTTGGCTCGACACTTCGATCGTCGCAATGTCGGTTTCGAGCTGCGGCGCCGGCGCGAGCAGCACAGGAGCAGCGGTCGGCGGCGCCAGGCGCGGCGGCTGCGGCTGGCGCGCCAGCTCGTAGTTGACGAAGCCGGCGCGGTTGTACGGCAGGTACAGCGTGAAGGTCGAGCCGACGTTGACGGTCGATTCGACCCGGATCTCGCCGCCCAGCAGGCGCGCCAGTTCGCGCGAGATCGACAGGCCAAGGCCGGTGCCGCCATATTTACGCGCGGTCGAGCCGTCGGCCTGCTGGAACGCTTCGAAGATCAGCTGCAGCTTGTCGGACGGGATGCCGACGCCGGTGTCGCGCACCGAGAACGCGAGCACCGCGTCCGCATGCAGCAGGTTCGGGTGGTCGGCGGTCCAGCCGCTGGTGACCAGGCTGATCGACAGCGACACGTTGCCGTGGCTGGTGAACTTGAACGCGTTCGACAGCAGGTTCTTGAGCACCTGCTGCAGGCGCGTGGTGTCGGTCATCACCGCGGTCGGCAGGTCTTCGGCCAATTCCACCCCGAAGCCGAGGTGCTTCGCTTCGGCCATGTGGCGGAACGTGCGGTCGACGTAGTTGCGCAGGTTCGAGAAGCGGTACTCCGACACGTCCAGCGTGACGGTACCGGATTCGATCTTCGACAGGTCGAGGATGTCGTTAATCAGGGTCAGCAGGTCGGAGCCCGAGCCGTGGATGGTCTTCGCGAACTCCACCTGCTTGCCCGACAGGTTGCCTTCCGGGTTGTCCGACAGCTGCTGCGCCAGGATCAGCAGCGAGTTAAGCGGCGTGCGCAGTTCGTGCGACATATTCGCCAGGAACTCGGACTTGTACTTGGACGACAGCGCCAGCTGGGTCGCCTTTTCTTCCAGCGCCAGCTTGGCCTGTTCGACCTCGCGGTTCTTGCGCTCCACCTCGATGTTCTGCTCCGACAGCAGGCGCGCCTTTTCGGCCAGTTCCTGGTTGGTCTGCTGGAGCTCCTGCGCCAGCGATTGCGACTGGGTCAGCAGCGATTCGGTACGGCTGTTCGCCTCGATCGTGTTGAGCACCACGCCGATCGATTCCATCAGCTGGTCGAGGAACGACAGGTGGGTTTCGGTGAAGCGGTCGAGCGAGGCGATCTCGATCACCGCCTTGACCTGCTGTTCGAACAGGATCGGCAGCACCACGATGTTGTTCGGCGGCGCCGCGCCCAGGCCCGACGACACCACGATGTAGTCGCGCGGGACGTCGGTCAGCCAGATACGGGTCTTCTCGAGCGCGCACTGGCCGACCAGGCCTTCACCCGGCAGGAACGAGGTCGGCAGCTTGCGGCTGGAACGGTAGCCGTAGCTGGCGATCATGCGCAGGCGCGCATCGGCCTCCTGCGAGTCCATCATGTAGAACACGCCGTGATGCGCCGACACCAGCGGCGCCAGCTCGGACAGGATCAGCTTGGTCACCGCCTGCAGGTCGCGCTGGCCCTGCAGCAGGCGCGTAAAGCGCGCCAGGTTGGTCTTCAGCCAGTCCTGCTGCGCGTTCTTCTGCGTGGTTTCCTTCAGGTTGCGGATCATCTCGTTGATGTTGTCCTTCAGGTAGGACACCTCGCCGCGCGCTTCCACCTGGATCGAACGCGACAAGTCGCCACGCGTCACCGCGGTCGCCACCTCGCCGATCGCGCGCATCTGGTTGGTCAGGTTCGCCGCCAGCTGGTTCACGTTCTCGGTCAGGTCCTTCCAGGTTCCGCCGACGCCCGACACGTTCGCCTGGCCGCCGAGCTTACCCTCGGTACCGACCTCACGCGCCACGCGGGTCACCTCCGACGCGAACGAGGACAGCTGGTCCACCATCACGTTGATGGTGTCCTTCAGTTCCAGGATCTCGCCCTTGACGTCCACGGTAATCTTCTTGGACAGGTCGCCGCGCGCCACCGCGGTCGTCACCGCCGCGATGTTACGCACCTGGCCGGTCAGGTTCGACGCCATGAAGTTCACGTTGTCGGTCA
>JBJMVW010000166.1:0-6938 GCA_045810465.1 Massilia sp.
CGGTATTAGCGTAACTTTCGCTACGTTATCCCCCACTCCAGGGTACGTTCCGATATATTACTCACCCGTTCGCCACTCGCCGCCAGGTTGCCCCGCGCTGCCGTTCGACTTGCATGTGTAAGGCATGCCGCCAGCGTTCAATCTGAGCCAGGATCAAACTCTTCAGTTCAATCTCTGTTTGTTGGCATTGCTGCCACCGCTATTGCTAGCGGGTCGCTCACTCAAAATACTGACGAATCTTCTTTCGAAGATTACGTTTATTTCTTGTGAACATTTGATAATTTAAGTAATCAACATCGCTTACGCGACGTTGGCACCTTCATCAAACGCCCACACTTATCGACTGTTAATTTTTAAAGAACGCGGCTCCCGCCGAGGGTTGGTGCTGCCTTGCTGCGCTTGCGAATCGTTTTGTTCGTCAGCAGCAGAGAGATGAGATTATGCAGTGTTTCGCGATGCTCGTCAACTTCATTTTTTTCCGCTTCGCTACAGTTTCCTGGGCGCCATTGCCGGCTTAACTACTTGATTTCGTTCAGCTTTTAGTGGCATCCCGAAGCGGAGGCGAACTATATCAAACCACAGCGCCGAGTGCAAGCCCAATTCGAAAAGATGCGACCGATCCAAAGGGTTTGTCAGCCGCCGTCCATCACGCACGGTGGAAACAGGTTAAAGCTTTGATGTTCAGCCGTACGCATCTTTCTTCTCGGGGACAGGTAAGATTCCCGTGCTGAAGAGCTAATGAATCGGGAGAAGAGATGACCCAAGACTGTTGCCGCACGAGGGTAATGGGCGCCCTGCTGGCGCTGGCGCCGGGGCTCGCCCTGGGCGCGTCGGATGCGCCCATCGAGGGCCCGGCGACTGTGGTGGTGGTCAGTGGCAGCCGCTCGGAGCACAGCAGCTTCCAGCTGCCCGCTGCGGTCGATGTGGTCGATGCCGAGCGCATCGGGGCGGCCCAGTTACGCGTGAATGCATCGGAAGCGCTTGCCGCGGTACCGGGGCTGGTGGTCCAGAACCGCCAGAATTACGCCCAGGACCTGCAGATCTCGTCGCGCGGCTTCGGCGCGCGTTCGGCGTTCGGTGTGCGCGGGGTCAGGCTGGTCACGGACGGGATTCCCGCAACAATGCCTGATGGGCAGGGCCAGGCCGCAACTTTCAACCTCGACATGGCCGAGCGAATCGAGGTGCTGCGCGGGCCTTTTTCGGCGTTGTATGGCAACCACTCTGGCGGCGTGATCCAGCTGTTCACGCGGGAAGGCAAAGGCCGGCCGGTTATCGAGCTGAACACGGAGGCTGGCAGCGACGGGGTGCGCAAGACGGACCTGAATGCCGAGGGCAAGGCCGGCGCCGTCGGCTATGTCCTCGATGCGTCGCACTTTGAAACGGACGGCTATCGCGATCACAGCGCAGCGAGCCGCGACCAGGGCTACGCGAAGATGACGCTATCGCCTTCCGCGTCGAGCAAACTCTCGATTGTGGCCAATACGCTGCGCCAACACGATACCGAGGACCCGCTCGGCGTAAGCTGGTCCACTTTCCAACGCGATCCGCGCGCCGGCGAGATCGATCCGTCCGACCCGCAATCGCCGCCACGCAGCTTCGCCGAGCGCTACAACACGCGCAAGAGTATCGACCACCAGCAAATCGGCGCCACCTACGAACGCCGGTTTGGCGAGGACCGGCTGCACCTGACCGTGTACGGCGGCAACCGGCGGGTCATCCAGTACCAGGCTTTCTCGAAGGCCTTCCAGCAGCCGTCCAGCCATTCAGGCGGTGTGGTCGACTTCGACCGCGACTTCCGCGGCGCCGACCTCAACTGGTTAGATGTACGGAGCATGGCAGGTGGAAACCTGCGCACAACAATTGGCGTGGAGTACGGCGCCTCGGGCGATGCGCGGCAGGGGTTTGAAAACTTCGTGGGCGATCAACCCGGCGTCAAGGGCAGGCTGCGCCGCGACGAACAGGACGACCTGGCCAGCATCGATCCCTACCTGCAAGCGGAGTGGCAGCGCGACAAATGGGTGCTTACCGGCGGCGTGCGCCACAACCGGCTGAAGGTCGAGGTGCAGGACCGCTACCTGGGCAATGGCAACGACAGCGGCCGCGTCGACTACCGCCGCACCACCTCCCTGCTAGGTGCGCTCTACAAGCTGACACCGCGCCTGAACGTGTACGCCAGCGCGGCGCGCGGGTTCGAAACGCCGACGCTGAACGAATTGTTTTATTCGGGAACAGGGGGCGGATTCAATTTTGCGTTACGGCCGGCCACCAGCCTGCACGTCGAGGTCGGCGCGAAGGCACAGCTCGGTCGCGGAACGCGCATCGACGCCGCCCTGTTCCAGGCGCGCACGCGTGACGAACTGGTGGTCGACAGCGCGAGCGGTGGACGGACAAGCTATCGCAACGCTGGCAAAACCCTGCGCCAGGGCATGGAACTGTCGCTGGACGCCGATCTGGACAAGGGCTGGAGCGCGCGCGTCGCCGCGACGATCCTGCGCGCGATCTACGACGAGGGCTTTGCCGGCGTCCCGCGCGGAAGCCGCCTGCCCGGCGTGCCGCGCACCGGCCTGTACGCGGAACTGGCATGGAAGGATGCAGCCGACCACATCGGCGGCGCGCTGGAATCGGTCGCCAGCGGCAAGGTCTACCCGGACGACGCCAACGCTGCCACTCCGGCGCCTGGCCACGCCCTGCTGAATGCCAGGATGCAGGCAAAACAGCAACTGGGCCAATGGCGCCTGAAGGAGTTTGTCCGCCTCAACAATCTGCTCGACCGCACGTATGTCGGCTCGGTGATTGTCGGCGACAGCAACCGGCGCTACTACGAGCCCGCCCCCGGACGCAATTGGGCGCTCGGGTTCAGCGCCCAATATCAGTTTCGCTAGGCGGCGGCGCATCGGGATACAAGCGCGCCAGCGTGGCATTCGCGACCCGGACCACGACCGGCTCGACCAGTGCGGCGGCCGCCTCGGGATCGGCGGCGCCGCGTACCGATCCCCACAGCGCGGCAAGATCACCGGCCTGGCTGGCGAGCGCCTGCTCGACCTCCGCCTGCCAGAACGCGGGCGCTTCACCTTCCTTGAAATTGCCGCGCCCGCGCCCGAAATGGGCGACGGCGAGATAGCGCAGGATGCTGCCGACGAGCAGAGTCTGCAGGAAGGGATCGGCGAACTGTACCGTCGGATGGTTGCGGTCGGTGCCGACATTGAAGCCCCACGCGGCGCCAGCGACCGTCAGTGCGCCCACGATCGCGCCCAGCAGCGCGCCGCCGCCCAGGGTCAGGCCGCCAGCCATCAGGTCGGCCGAAAGCCCCGTTGCGGCGCCGGAAACGACCGCGCCCAGCAGGCCAGCCTGTACCTTGTCGAGCGGCGCACGGATCGCGAAGTTCTCGCGCACGCGGGCGTTTATCTTCACCGCGTCGCCCGGGTCAAGCTTGTGGAGCACAAGCAGTTGGGCCGTCGCCTTGCCGATTTGCTGGTTGAGACGCTCGACCAGCTTCGCCATCGCGGCCTCCTGGCGCCGCTGCTCGTCCTTGCCGAGGCCGACCGCTTTCAGCGCAGTCTTCAACAGGCCCTTGCCTTCGGTGTCGAGCGGCTCGCTGTCGCGGGCGGCGACGGCGACCTGCTGCGCGATCAGGCGCAGCGATGAACGGTAGCGCCGCAGGTTGTTCGCTTCCCATGTCGCGCGCAGGCGCGCGTAGCCGGCTTGCCGGGCTTCGTCGACCAGTTTACCCACGCGTTCGTAGAACACGTGCTCGTGCACCCAGCAACGCGCGAACGCGTCCAGGGCCAGCACGTCGCGCACGATGTTGTGCTGGGCCAGGTGCTGCCGCCAGCGCGACTGTTCGGCGTGTTCCTGGTCCCCGGGACGTGGCGGGCCGAGCTGGTTGAGCAGCACGACGACCGGCTTGCCCAGCCAATCGAGGATCTTCATTTCGGCGGGCAGGTAGCCGGCGTCACGCGGGTCCTCCGACGAGTTCACGAGGTAAAGGACAATGTCGGCCTCGTCCTTCGCCGCGCGCAGCGCCTGCTGGCTGAGCCAGAAGGACCGGTCGCGGTAGCGGTCGAACACTTCGCGCAGGAACCAGCCGATCGGATTGCCCGCCATCGACAAGCGCTTGAGCAGGCGCACCGAGTCGCCGAAGCCGGGCGTGTCCCACAGCAGCAACTCGTCGCCGGCAGCCGTGCGCACCAGAGTGTGAGCCTCCGCGAACACGGTCACGTGCGCCGCGTCGCGCACTTCGCCGACGTCCACCCCGACTAGCGTACGGGCCAGCGTCGTCTTGCCGTTATTGGTGTGCGAGACCAGGGCAAACTGCAGCTTCACCGCCTGCTCGCTCATGGCGCGGCCGACAAGGTAAGGCCCGCACCGAGGTCAAGTGGATATTTTTCTGGATGCAGCAGATTGACGAGGGTCACGGTCGTGCGATGGAAGCCGCAGAATTGTCGCCACAGGGCAATTCGTTCGTCGATGCGCGCTTCGAAGCCGGGCTGGCCCGCGCCCCGTTCGACCAGGCCTGATTCGTCCACGAGCACCGCAATGCCGCGCGGCGCATGGCGGACCAGATAGTCGAGGAAGGCGCCGTGGTTCTCTTTCTCGGGCGTCGCGGCCAGGTTGAACAGCGCGGCGGTGACCGCGACTGCGGGGTCATCCAGCCGGACATCAGGCAAGGCGTCCTTCGGCTCCTCGCCATACGGGGTCGAGGGGCGCAGCATCACCTGCGCCTGCTCGCCCAGCGCCATCGTGGCGATCGCAGCCAGCCCCTTGTGCCGCGCCTCATCCACCGTGAAGCTGTAGGGAAGAACGCGCAGGACCGAGGGGCCGCCGGCGCCGATCCGGTCTGCAAGTTTGCGGAAGTAAGGCTGCTCGAGGTCGAGTGGAAAGGCGCGTTGCAGGCGGCCGGCGCGCCAGCCGGCGACCGCGGCGAGCACCAGCCGCGGCACCACGACCAGCAGCAACAAGGTTGCCGCGTACAGGTGCACCCAGCGCTCGCCACCCGCAGGCGACGGCACCTGCCCGAAGCGCAGCGCCTCGATATCGGCGATCGAAAAACCCTGCAACGGGAATAGGAACAATGCCGGCGCAAACAGGGCCGACAACATGGCGTGCACCTGCCGCGCGTCGAGGAAGGTGCTTTCCCAGCCCGCCGCATACTGGTTCAGCAAGCCGCGCGCATACAGTGAAAGAATAGCGCCTAGCGCAAACGCGGCAGCGGCAAGGTGCACCGCGCGGCTCAGGCGCGCCCGCGCCATCGGGGCACTCAGCTGCGCCCATTCGGCAATGAAATGCGCCAGCCCGGCTGCCATCGGCGCCGGGAGTTTCCGGGGCAGCGCCGTCTTGCCGACTGAGAGACGGCGCAGCAGGTCCGGTCCGGCCCAGCCGGTCTGGCGCGACGGAACAAACGCCCAGACCAGCAGGATCAGGTACACAAGCAAGTTCCAGCCGATGATCAGCAGAAGCGGAGCCGACAGCAGGTCGACACGATGCGGGTCGGCGATCCGGTCCAGGCCGGCGCCCGCGACCAGGCCCAGTACCGGCAGCAGCACGGAAAGGCCACGCATCAGCGGACGGCGCCGCAGGAAGGCGGCGAAGGCCGGGGTGCGCTCAGCGAGGCGCTTGAGGATCTGTTCTGAGCGCTGCTGCAGGAAATGGTCGAGTGTCGCTGCGGACTTCGTCTCGGCAGCCTGCCACTGCGCCAGTTCGCGCGCACTGCGGCTGGCGTACAGCCGGTCGTCATCGGACAGAATCTCGTGCTTCGCGTCGGCGGTCTCAATCGCCCGCACCAACACCACGTTTCGCGCCACCTGCTCGTTCATGCTGTTCCTGTTTTTGATGGATGGACAACACTTGCGGGTCAATTGTGCCTCAGTTTGGGGCGTGATACAGCACATAGCTGACTGACGTAAAAAAACCCCGCCGATCATTGCGGGGTTTTCTTAATGCCGGCCAGCGCCGGCGTCGCCGGACACAGTAGCTTATTGGCCGGATCCGCTGCTATTGCGCTTCGTTCGCCTGCTCCCAGAGTCCGATGGCGGCTGATCTGGCGCGCCTTGCCGCTGCCGTGCGTCCGCAGCGCCGGACTGCTCCGAACCTGGCGGTCCTATAACCGACTCCTGCGAGCCAGCGTGCTGTTTTTGTTCCAGCCCGCCATAGCCGGATTGTTGCGGCTCGCCCAGCCGGTCCTCCTCGGCCCGGGCGATCATACGCTGCGCCTTCTGGCGGGAACTCCAGCCACCTTGCTGGCTGCCTGGCGTCCAGACTCCATCGCCGGAACCGGCCTGCCCACCCTGCTGCGAACCGCCGCCAACACCGGAGGCGGCTCCAGCGGCACCCGATTGCCGGTTATCGCCAGCGATCGCCGCGTTCGCCCGCTTTGCCGCCAGGCTCCCCGGCGCCACTGGAATTGTCTTCTCTTTTGAAACATTCCGCGGTTTGTTGTCCGCCTGACCTTTCTGCTTCGTGCTCATGTTGGATCTCCCAAGACGGCGCCTCTTTGGGCGCCAACAGAACGATCATGAGCGCGGGGCCGGGCGGGTTCTATCGGAAAAGCGGCCGAAGGCTTGTAGGAAGCGGCTTACTTTCCGAGAAGGATGAACGTCGGCATCGGCCTGCGAAAACGGCGAGCAAAAAGCAAAAAACCCCCATCTGCACTAAGCGCGATCTTGAGCGCGCTTAGGCTGATGGGAGTTTCTCTTATAACTAGCCTGACGATAACCTACTTTCACACTGGTTGCAGCACTATCATCGGCGCAAAGTCGTTTCACGGTCCTGTTCGGGATGGGAAGGGGTGGGACCGACTTGCTATGGTCATCAGGCATAACTTGTACAGGTAGATGCTCCCGGTTGGGCAGCAGTACCTTGAATCTGGAAGAAGTAGTTTTTAGGTAGTCATCTGTTTCAACAAACAGCACACTGCGTAATCTTATCTATAACCATCAAAG
>JBJMVW010000167.1:0-2272 GCA_045810465.1 Massilia sp.
CGTATGCGGTATTAGCGTAACTTTCGCTACGTTATCCCCCACTCCTGGGTACGTTCCGATATATTACTCACCCGTTCGCCACTCGCCGCCAGGCCGAAGCCCGCGCTGCCGTTCGACTTGCATGTGTAAAGCATGCCGCCAGCGTTCAATCTGAGCCAGGATCAAACTCTTCAGTTCAATCTCTGTTTGTTGGCATTGCTGCCACCGTGATTTCTCACGGGTCGCTCACTCAAAATACTGACGAATCTTCTTTCGAAGATTACGTTTATTTCTTGTGAACATTTGATAATTTAAGTAATCAACATCGCTTACGCGACATTGGCACCTTCATCAAACGCCCACACTTATCGACTGTTAATTTTTAAAGAACTTTGTTTGGTGTGCTGCCTTGCTGCGCTTGCGAATCGTTTTGTTCGTCAGCAGCAGAGAGATGAGATTATGCGCTGTTTTGCGATGCTCGTCAAACTCTTTTTTTTCCGCTTTGCTACAGTTTCCTGAACGCCATTGCCCGCTTAACCACTTGATTTCGTTTAGCTTTTTCGCGGCATTCCTGAAGCGGAGGCGAACTATAGCAAACCCCAGCGTCGAGTGCAAGCCCTTGGCGCGCGCGCGCGGGCCTTGGCGTCCTGCTCAGGAGAAAATGCCATGAAGATTTGCATCGCACGTCTTTGCGCAGCGGCCATCCTCGCGTTCGGCCCGCGTATCGAGGCCGCTCCCACGGGGGGTGGAAAAGCCTGGATAACGATCGGGGACGCCGCCTTCCGTGAGGTCAGGGAGCTAATCCCAGGTATCGTTTCTGTCGAGGCGAGCGAGGTTGCCACGGCGAACGCCACCGAGAAGGTCCATGCGGTCGCCATCAGCGAGGCAGAACTTGATCTCGTCGCCCAAGTAATCCACCAACGGCTGAAGCGTTGCGCAGGCTTCATCCAGCACCCGACCGAGGCGGCCGCGCGGCAAGCGCTGCGGCGCCAGCGCGTCGCCCGGCCGGTTCCTGCTTATCTGGTCGATCATCGTGATGTGGTCGTGCCGATGCTCGCCGAGATGCAGGAGAAGAACATTACGGACACGATCAACGCCCTGTCGGGCTTTCCCAACCGCTATTACAAGAACCAGTCCGGGGTCGACGCTTCGAATTGGCTAACGTCCAAATGGACCGGGATGAGTGCCGGCCGCGCGGATATCACTGTGAAGCAGTTTGCCCATGCCAGCTACCCGCAACAATCCGTGATCCTGACCATCACCGGAAGCGACAAGCCGGCGGAAGCCGTCGTGCTGGGCGCGCATCTGGACTCGATTCTGGTTACCGGGACGAGCGAAAAGGCGTCGGCGCCAGGTGCGGACGACGACGCGTCGGGAGTGGCGAGCCTCACTGAAGCGCTACGGGTGATTGTCGAGCAGGAATATAGGCCGCGGCGGACGATTCATATGATCGCGTATGCCGCGGAAGAAGTCGGCCTGCGCGGTTCGCAGGAGATCGCCCGCGCGTTCAAGCAGAGCGACCGCAAGGTCGTCGGGGTGTTGCAGCTGGACATGACAAACTATAAAGGCGCGGCCAACGACATTTATCTGTTGACGGACTACACCGACAGTCAATTGAACGTATTCATCCGGCAACTGATCAGTAGCTACCTCCCCAACCTCAAGGTCGGCCAGGACAAGTGCGGATACGCCTGCTCCGATCATGCGAGCTGGCAGGCTGCTGGCTATCCCGCGTCGATGCCATTCGAGTCTTCCTTCGCAGGGGACAACCCGTACATCCACACGGCGAAAGACACGTATGCCAATTCAGGAAACCAGGCGGCACACGCGCTGAAATTCGCCCGTTTGGCCGCCGCGTTCGCAGTCGAGCTGTCGAGCAACTGAGCGGAACGCGACGGGAAGCGCAAAGCGTCCTGCACCGCCCAGCGTTTCGGCTGTCTAACCCGGTCGGCGCCCGCTACGACTTGAAGGAGGGACACGTTGAATTCTTCGAAGGGTAGCGCCAAAAACAAAAAACCCCACCAGGTTCACTGGTGGGGTTTCTCTTATAACTAGCCTGACGATAACCTACTTTCACACTGGTTGCAGCACTATCATCGGCGCAAAGTCGTTTCACGGTCCTGTTCGGGATGGGAAGGGGTGGGACCGACTTGCTATGGTCATCAGGCATAACTTGTACAGGTAGATGCTCCCGGTTGGGCAGCAGTACCTTGAATCTGGAAGAAGTAGTTTTTAGGTAGTCATCTGTTTCAACAAACAGCACACTGCGTAATCTTATCTATAACCATCAAAG